>DATJOL010000185.1:0-64281 GCA_035507075.1 Candidatus Aquilonibacter sp.
TGGCGCTCATCGCTCGCGTGCCGCGCGAGCAGCGAGGTCCTGGCGTAGGCGAGGGGAAATGCATAAAACGATCAAAATTCTAATCGCAAATGAATAAAATTAAAAATCGACCTAAGTCGCTGAAAACACAGGACGAAAAAATTTCTAATCGCGGTCAGGAAGGGGGGTAAACGAGCGACGCGATTAGAAATGCATAAAATCGCCTCGAGGAACAGAGACTTCGGCTTCGAGACGCAATTAACGGTTCCGGGCGGACGAGGCTTTGGGCGGCCTGGCGGCCGCCTCTTCCGTTTTCGTGTCGGATGAAGGCGCGGTCAATTCCGTAGTTTCAATGAGGCCCAGATCGCGCTGCTTCAGCCCGCGTATGCGGTCGCGCAGGGCGGCGGCGCGCTCGAACTCGAAGCCCTTGGCCGCGGCGCGCATCTGACCTTCGAGTTGCGCGATCGCCATGCGCAGATCTTCTTCGCTGGTGATGTCGCCGATGGTATCGTCGCCAAGAACAGGAATGTAATCGGCCTCGACAATTTTCGCGAGCTGCATATCGACGGACTTGACGATCGATTGCGGCGTGATGTTGTTCTCGCGATTGTAAGCTTCCTGTTTCGCGCGGCGCCGGCTGGTTTCGCCCATCGCGTTGCGCATCGAATCCGTCATGACGTCGGCATAAAGGATGGCGCGCCCTTCAATGTGACGCGCGCAACGGCCGATGGTCTGAACCAGAGACGTCGTGCTGCGCAAGAATCCCTCTTTATCGGCATCGAGCACAGCGACGAGCGACACCTCCGGCAAGTCGAGCCCTTCGCGCAGCAGGTTGATGCCGATCAGCGCGTCGAATTCGCCTCGCCGCAGGTCGCGCAGGATGCGGATCCGTTCCAGCGTCTCAATCTCCGAGTGCAGGTAGCGGCAACGCACGCCGGCTTCCGAGAAATATTCGGCAAGATCTTCGGACATGCGCTTCGTCAGCGTCGTGACCAGCACGCGCTCGTTGCGCCCGGCGCGAATCCGAATTTGCTCGAGCAGATCGTCGACCTGCCCTTTCACGGGTCGCACTTCCACTTGCGGATCCACAAGACCCGTCGGCCGGATCACTTGCTCGACCACGACGCCGCCGGATTTCGTCAATTCATATGGCCCCGGCGTGGCCGAAACGTAAATCACTTGGCCGGTGCGATGCTCGAACTCCTCGAACGTGAGCGGCCGGTTGTCCAGAGCCGAGGGCATCCGGAATCCGTAATCGACAAGCACCTGCTTGCGCGAACGGTCGCCGTGATACATCGCCCGGAGTTGCGGCACCGTCTGATGCGACTCATCGATAAAGAGCAAATAATCTTCCGGCACGTAGTCGAGCAGCGTGGGGGGCGCTTCTCCGGGCAAGCGACCGGACATGTGGCGCGAGTAATTCTCGATGCCGTGGCAATAGCCGATGGTGCGCATCATCTCGATATCGAAATGCGTGCGCTGGACTACGCGCTGCGCCTCAACGATTTTGCCCTGCCGCTCGAGTTCGGGCTTCCACCACTCAAGCTCTTCGTAGATGCCTTGAATCGCGCGTTCGCGCTGCGCCGCCGGCAGTACGTAGTGCGATTTCGGATAGATCATGAGGCGCGAGATTTCTTCGTTCTGCGGGAGGATGGCGCCGGTGAGCGGATCGATCTTGCGGATCGCCTCGATCTGGCTGCCCCACATCTCGACGCGCACGGCAAAATCGTCGTACGGCGGGTAAATCTCAACCGTGTCGCCGCGCACGCGGAACGTGCCGCGCTTCAGATCTTCGGCCCGATCGTATTGGATTTCGACCAGCCTGCGCAGCATCGCCTCGCGCGGAATCGACTGCGCCTTATCGAGACTCATGACCATGCCGTAATACGCTTCGGGCGAGCCAATGCCGTAAATGCAGGAAACCGACGCGACGATCACGACGTCACGCCGCTCGAAAAGCGAACGCGTCGCGCTCATGCGCAGCTTGTCCAGTTCGTCGTTGATGGTCGACTCTTTTTCGATGTAGGTGTCGCTCGCTGGAACGTAGGCCTCGGGCTGGTAATAATCGTAGTAGCTGACGAAATATTCGACCGCGTTCTGCGGAAAGAACGACTTGAATTCATGAAAAAGCTGCGCGGCCAGCGTCTTGTTGTGCGCCAGGACGATCGCGGGGCGGTTGGCCGCTTCGATCACTTTCGCCATCGTGAACGTCTTGCCCGAACCGGTGACGCCGAGCAGCGTCTGGTGCTTTTCGCCGTCTTGCACACCACGGCTCAGCTGCGCGATCGCCTCAGGCTGATCGCCGCGCGGCTCGTAATCGCTCGCCAATTTGAAATTCGCCATTTTGAATCCGTGGGATACACAGCAGCGCGCATTTCGCGCCCCGCTGAACGCACCATTATAGCGCACGACAGTAAGACGAGGTTCTTAGGTAGACGCGGTGCTTTGGGTCGGCTTTACGACACAATTCCCTGCTGCCTGTCCTTTGAGCAGGAAGGTCTTTGGAGAATTCCCTTCAGCGCATATCTTGAATGACCCGAAGTCCTTGTACCAGGGGCCCTCAGGCGCGTCGGGATTCCGATTCGGACTCGCGCTCTAATTCAAAAGGGAGGGAACCGCTCTACGAAGATGCTCTGCGGCCGGAGGACTTTGTGGCCGCACGCTCGGCGGTCTTTGGCGGCGACTTGCGAATTGGCCGCGCGGGCCTAGTGGCGCTGGCGGGAATCGCATACAGGCGATGGTAGATGGCCGCATTGCGGGTGATGATTTCCACGTACTCGCGCGTCTCGGTGAACGGGATCGAATCCACAAACTCAGGCGTATCGCGATAAGGCGTCGCGGTCCATTCAGCCACGCGATCTTCGCCGGCGTTGTATCCGGCAAGCGCGGCCTCGACGCTGCCGAATTGCTGCTTCAGCCACGCGAAATAAGCGGTGCCGAGGCGAATGTTGTAATCCGCGTCAAGCAACCGCGCCTGCGAATAGTGCACGCGCTGGTCTCTGGCCCATTTGCGCCCCGTTTCAGGCAATAGCTGCATGATGCCGTAAGCGTCCGCCACGGACCGCGCATCGGGATCGAACGCCGATTCCTGCCGCGAAAGGCCGGCAATCAACATTGGATCCAAATTATTGTGCTGCGACCAGCGCCGGATCGAATTCTGATCCGGCAAAGGGTACGCGGCTTCCCAGACCGCCCACGGCACGGAACTATACGGCCGATATTCGAGCTGCGGATACACCTGCCGCAGCGTGACAATCGCCGCCCCATATTTCTGCGCCGCCACATCGGCCTGCGCCGCTTCAATCAAAAGCTTCGGCTCGCCCGTGACGGCATAAGCCGCGCGCAATTCCAAATCAGCCGACGAATCAAACGCAATCGACCGCAACGCGTCCGCGCGCGCCTGACGATTCGCGGCAGCCGAAGGAATCGTATCGCTCATAGTCGCCGCTGCAGGGATCGCCGGAATCGTCGCGAGGACATCGACTACAGGCGTTGGCCCAGGATCGAGCCGTGGCTTGCGCTGCGCGGCGGCGAGATCGAAATAGCTTCCGGGAAAACGCTCGGCCAACTTCGCGTAATACGCCCGCGCCAAATCGTCGTTGTTCGCTTCCTCGGCGAGCCGGCCCAGCCAATACAGCGCGTCCGGCGTAAATGCAGAACCCGGGAACCGCCGCAAATGTTCCGTGAGCAGGTCCACGGCTTTCGGATCGCGCTTGAGCACCGCGGTCCACGCCACGCGCCACTGCGCCGGCACCGCATGCGACGAAGTGGGAAATTGCTGCTCGTCACGCCAATAAAAGCTCGACGCCTGATCGCGGTCGAGTTTCACCCAGTAGTAGTTTCCCGCCAGGAAAAGCGCGTCGTCCGCCCAAACGCTCGAAGGCGCCCGCGAAACCGCTGCGTTCACCGCCTGATTCAACTGATCATCCTGCTGTTGCGCCCGATAATAGTCTGCGACGGCATAATCGCGCTCTGCATCGACGTCAGGATCGTTCACCTGCATCGCCGCCAAGTCCGTGACTCCTGCGCCGAGCGCGACGCCGCATTCCATGATGCGGATCTGCGCGCGCTCGCGTTCCGCGCCGGTGAGCTGCGGCAGAATTTCCATGTATTCATTGCGCGCATCGCTCCACTGCCGGTCGGCAAAGATCGTCTCTGCGTGCGCAAGGCGCGTCTCAAGCGGAATCTCCGGAATTTGATCGGGCATGCTGCTACGCAGAAAATCGAACTTGTTCCACGCTTCCTTGGCCTGATCGCTCAGCGGGTAATGCGTATAAATCGACTGATAATCCGCCGCGGCCTGCACCTGCTGCTGGGCCGCCTCGTGCGCTTCGCCGCGCAGGAAAAGCAGCGACGGCCGCTCCGGCGTCATCGTGTAATCATCGAGCGCGTCCACGGCGGCAGCCGGCTGGTTCGCGCCCATCGCCGCCTCGCCGAGCGTCTGCAACGCCTGCTCGGTCATCACCGAATCGGGATACAGCTTGCGGAACTGCTGCATCTCCGCGAGCGCCTGCGCGCTGTGCCCTTGCGCCAGATCGTTTTGCCCCTGCCAGTAGAGAACGTAATCGGCCAGCAGCGAATCGCGTTTGGCACGGTTGAGCCACTTCGCAGCGTCGCCATAGCGCTGCCGCGAATAATCGAAGTAGCCTAGAGCGAGCGCAGCGCGTGCGCCTTCGACGCCCGAGCTTTTCGCGCCCGCCATTGCGCTCAGCCTTGCATACGCGAGCTGCGGCGACTTCCCTTTCAGCGCGCGCGCAAGCAGTTCCAGTTGCTTGGTGGTCGCACTGGCGCCGGAATGCGCCACCGCCGCTGACTTGGCGTGTCCGGCGCGTTTCGCAGGCGCGCCATCCCGCCGCGCCGCACCTGCCATCGCCGCCGGCGAACACACCAGCAGAAAACTCAGCGCGTAGTTCAACTTTTTTCCGGAGGAAAACACGTCCAAATCGTACCGCTTGCGCGTGGCCGCGCAAGTAAAACTTTCCACGAACTTGAACATCGAGGGTCCCGGGACGGCTTCTTCGATTTTAGTGCCGGAGGACCGGCGAGGGATAAGGATATTCTCCGAGGGCAGCGCGGTCGCCTCCGGCGAGAATCTCCAGCATCCAGTGGTGGAAGTAATCCACCGGATGGTCCGAGATCGCACGGAAGCGCCGATCGTATTCCTTGCGGGCTTTGTCCAGGTCCACACGCAGTCGCTCACAAATGTCTCTATGTTCGCGGCCGGATTCCACGTCCTTGGGCCGCAATAGTTTGATGTCTTGCATGGCCACTTTGGCTACCCGGTTCGCCCGGCGGTGCAGGTCCTGAAGTTCCGTCGGCAGGGCGGCGATATCAAAGACCGGGATCTCCTTCGCCGGCGGCTCGATAAAGCCCTCGACGATATGCTCGTCTTCGGCCACCGGCTCAGGAACCGCTTCCGGTTGCGGCGCAGGCTCAAGCTCCAGCTCAATCTCAGGTTCAACTTGAGATTCGACTTCAGACGCAACTTGAGGTTTTGGATGCGCGGGTTCCGGGTGTTCCAGCTCGCTGGCAGGCTCCGTCTCGATAGGGATTTCATGGGCCGTGGGCTCGGCAGCTTCACGCCCGCCGTGAGATGTCGGCTCGCTGGCCCGCTCTTGGGACTCAGTTTCGGGTTCCGCGATGCCTGCCGCCGCGCCGCCAGCAGCTTCACCGTCGCGAGGATTCAGCGCCACAGCCACGAAGTTCGATAGTACCGAAAGCCCGGCGGCCAGAGCCGCGGCAGACGTCTGCGCCCGCAACATCGCGGGCAGCGCGTTGCTGGGGCGCGTCGATGCGCACGCTGCGACCAGGTCCGAATAGGCCTGATGGAGTTCATCGGCTGTTCGCTGCAGCGGGGCGAGATTATCCCGCAGCGCCCGCGAAACGGCCTCTTCGAGCGCGCGCTCGAGCGAATTTCGCTGTGCCTTCAAGGGAAATGCAGTCCTCTCTAGCGATTATCGAAACGCCCCTCGGCAGCGTCAACCACGTTTCCCCAAGCCCGTTCCCAAACGGCAAGCCCCGCGGTGCCCGAAGCTTGCCTTGCTGGCCCGCGCATCAGCGTTGTTGCTTTCACCCCGCAAACAGCTGTACATTTCGCGCAAAGGAAAGCGCGCGGCCCGAGTTTGCCTTTTGCTCGGCGGAGCCGCAAGGAGACCCGCGATGGATTCCAGGAAGCGCGATGCGAAACAGCCGCCGGAATTGATGAAAGCCACGCGACGAAAATTCCTGACGACCGGCGCCGCAGCGGCCGCATTAGGGGCCGTCCAAACCGCGAGCGGACAAGCCGCGGCCGCAGAACCGGAGTCGCTCGAGGATCTGATCGCGTACGGCGAACGTTCGCAGTACGTCAAGTCAATCCGCGTGCCGGTCGACGAGAGGCCTTCGCCGGATGAATTCGGGCTGACGTTTCACGTGTTGACGCCGCTGCAGGACCAGGTGGGAATCATCACGCCATCCGCGCTGCACTTTATCGGAACGCATCGGGGCTCGATCGTACCGGATATCGACCCCAAGCAGCATCGCCTGCTCATCCACGGCATGGTGGACCACCCGCTCGAATTCACTATGGACGATCTCAGGCGCTTTCCCTCGGTATCGCGTGTGCATTTCATCGAGTGCCTTGGAAATCATTCGAAAGCCGAGGACAAAACCGTCCAGGAAACGCACGGTCTTACGAGCTGCAGCGAATGGACTGGCGTGCTGCTTTCAACTCTGTTGAATGAATGCGGCGTGCTGAAGGGCGCGTCGTGGGTCGTCTCCGAAGGGGCCGAAGAAGTGAAAGGCGCGGGGAGCATTCGGTTGGCGAAGGCCATGGACGATTGTATCGTCGCCTACGGGCAGAACGGCGAAGCTATACGCCCACAGCAAGGCTTTCCTCTTCGATTGGTGGTTCCCGGATTCGAGGGAATGTACAACACGAAGTGGTTGCGGCGGGTCAAGGTGGTGGACCGCTACTACATGACGTACAACGACTATGGGCACATTTCCAGCAATGAAGAAGTGGCCGCACTGACCTTCCAGTGGGGACCGAAATCCGTGATCACGTTTCCGTCGGGCGGACAGAAATTACCCGGGCCCGGAATCTATCAGCTCACCGGCCTCGCATGGTCGGGCGGAGGCGCGGTGCGGCGCGTGGAGGTTTCGACGGATTACGGGCAGACGTGGAAAGATGCGGAGATTCGCGGCATGGTCCATCCGAAAGCGCATACCCGCTTTGGCATGGATTGGAAATGGGATGGCCGCGAATGCGTGCTGCAATCGAGATGTACGGATGAGCTAGGCCAGGTGCAGCCTTCGCGCGCGGAACTGGCCGCCTTCTTCAAGGTGCCGGCGGATTATTACAAGACGCACGGCGTCCAGGGCTCCGACAATACGATTCAGCCGTGGCGGGTGGCGAGCGATGGCAGCGTGCACAATGCTATTTAAGGCTTTCATCGGTGCGCTGCTTTTGTGCGTGTGCGGCATTGCGTGGGCGCAATCGCCGAAATACGGCGTGGGTCGAACCCCGACGGCGCAGGAAATTCGCGCCGAAGACATCAGCATCAGTCCGGACGGAAAGAACCTGCCCCCCGGCAAAGGTACAGCAAAAGAAGGCGCCGAAATTTTCGCGCAGAAATGCGTCGCCTGCCACGGCGAGAACGGATACGACGGGCTGGCACCAATGTTGATCAAGCCCCCGGCAGGGTTCAAGGGCACGACGCCGTGTCTTTCGCCGTGCATCGGCCCCGGAACCGTGATGGCGCTGCATGCGCCCTACGCCACAGTGATGTGGGACTTCATCAATCGCGCGATGCCCTTCACGCAGGAAGGTTCGCTAAAACCCGATGAGGTCTATTCGCTCACGGCATTCCTGCTCTATAAAAACGGCGTAATTCCCGAGGACGAAGTTCTCGATCAAAACACTTTGCCACAGGTGAAAATGCCCAATCGGGACGGCGCCGCCATACCCAATTGGAAACCCGGCATGCCCCGCCCGTTTCCCAACAACCCTTAGCCCCGTTGAAAAACGAGCGGCCGACCACCCCACCTATTTTGTCCCGCTCTTCTTGATAAATGTCCCCTTTTCCAATTCCGTGAATGCCTCGCGCAATTGCGCCTGAGTGTTCATCACAATCGGTCCATACCACGCGACCGGCTCTTCCAGCGGCTTGCCGGAGACAAGCAGGAAGCGGATCCCGTCTTCGCCCGCCTGAATTTCGACTTCATCGCCACGATCGAAAAGGATCAGCGAGCGATTGCCGGCATGCGATGGCGGAGTGGTTTCGAGCCAGCCCACCGGCTCGGTCGGAACCGCAAGAGGCTCCGAGGCGTTGCAGAATTTTCCGCTGCCCGCAAAAACGTAAGCGAAAGCATGCCGGACGGTTTCCACCGGTAACGATTTCCGCCGGCCCGCCGGAATCGAAACATCCAGATAGGTGGGATCAGCCGCGACGCCCTCGACCGGACCCTTCTTCCCCCAAAAGTTCCCGCACACCACGCGCACATGCGTGCCATCGTCGTCGGTCACGTCAGGAATCTCGGGCGCTTTCACTTCCTGATAGCGCGGAGCCGTCATTTTCAGCGACGACGGCAGATTGCCCCACAGTTGAAACCCGTGCATTCGCCCTGCATGATCACCTTTCGGCATCTCCTGATGGATGATTCCGCTGCCGGCGGTCATCCATTGCACGTCGCCGGCGCCGATTGCGCCTTTATTCCCCAGGCTGTCGCCGTGCTCGACCAAACCCGCCAGGACGTAGGTGATCGTTTCGATGCCGCGATGCGGATGCCACGGGAAGCCCGCGAGATAGTCGTCGGGAACATCGTTTCGGAAATCATCAAGCAGCAGGAATGGATCGAACTCCGTCGTGTTACCGAATCCGAACGCGCGTCGCAGATGCACTCCGGCACCCTCCAGCGTCGGTTTCGATTGGATCATTCGCTTCACAGGCCGGATAGACATGGGGAACCTCCGCGCGAAGTCTACGTCACTTCGCTCGTCGCTTCAACACGGCACATTCAGCCGATAGGAAGCTTCGGTCCGTAGCGGTGCTTGGGAACCTCAGGCGTGTTTGTGAGCTTCTGATCGTCGATTTCTTTCTCGTCGATCAGCAACGAAGTCCCCGTGGGCGCATGGGGATTCGCAGTGAGTTCGCGCTTTAGTCTTGAAGAACAAACGTTCGGGCCGTCCTGGTAACTGACGCGGCGGGAGATGAAGGCTCCGTTGGCGATGGTGACCGTGTAATCGCGAGAATCTTCCGGAGAAAACCGCACGTGGAAGGCGTACTCGCGTCCCTGCGTTGTGGACGTGAAGCCCATATACTCCATGAAGATACCTTCGCTCATCTAGCCTCGTCTATTCCGGTCGTCATGTTCCCTTCCCTTCGGCGCGCTGCGCCGCCATTCATTAAGCTCAGCCCGGAGTTCGCTCTTCCGGGTTTCATTTGTTTCGGTCAGCAGGCTGCGCTCCAACTCCGCGATTCGTCCAGACACAAAATCCGGACGTCCCGATTTCTTTGGCTTTGCAAATCGCACCGTGGATATCTCATCCTTTCAAAGAGCTGTAACATTCACAAAAACGCGCCGAATCGGCGCCTCTACTTCGACCGCTTCTTTCGGGGAAGCGTCCGGTCGGAAACAGCCGCTAATTCCGTTACATCGCAGCGTTTCGCCCAAAACTTATCGCCGTTGGATGCCTGCACTTCCACCAGCCCTGCGGTAGACCGGAGCACCACAACTGCTCCGGCCCTCTTGTGATTATGCGTTGGGTTTTCCATCTATTCCTCATTCGCTTCCGCGGCCTGGTCAGTTCACCGCGGAGGGTATGCTAGGTCCGGCATAGGTGACGACAATTCCTTCACCGGTTGCCGGATTTCGAAACTCGAAAGACCACTTCTCTTTCCGCTGCGCAAAACATTCCGGAGATTCATTCACCACGCGGGCCACGACACGGAGCAGGCGAAGTCCGGCCTCTGCAACTTCCGATTTAAGAGTCGAGTCCATGGTCAGTCTCCTTTTGGTCTGAAATTCTTCGTACGACTTGAGGCAAGACACGACCGTTCTTTGAAAAACACGCCAAACTGTGCGGATTACGGCGTCGCCTGATGCGCAACCACGTCGTCCTATTCGCAAGAGACCGACGCTTGGAGCGGCGTTGGAGGGTTGAGAATCGACACCTTTATAGTAGCCCCCTCGAACAGCGCTCGCAATCTAAATCGGAGGGCGCGGGTCGACAGAGTCAACTACGGGTGCGGCCGGGCAGCTGATCCGATGTCCACTTGCGACCGGGAAGCCGCGACTCGTGGTTCGCCCTCCTCAGCTTTCGCCTTTTTTACACTTTCGCCCAGGCGAAAGGGGTGCTGTTTTACTATCGATTAGAAATTTCCATGTTATTGAAAACGGGCGCCTTGCGGCGATTTCTAATCGAAATTACTATCGATTAGAAATTGGCCGGTTTTTGCCCTTTCGGCGCGGCCTGGGGGCGGGCAGAATGACGCCCTTTGCTCTGAGATCGGGACCCGCGGGCACGGCTGCCAATGTCATAAATTCAAGCGGCAGTTTATCACAGGTATACGTCCCCTGTCAATGCATAAATGCGATAAACTGCGGTGGGGGGCAGGTAACGGAGCAAAAGGAGGCAGAGGGGGAAAAGCGGTTGTCAGTGCAACGAATTTGCGTCGAACGGCGAGCGTTGCCTTAACTCGTCTCTCTGCCGAGGGGTCAACCCCCGCACGGGGAAAATCAACGGCGGGATGTGGCGGACAGGGAGGCGATTCAACGGCAAAGACGAAGGAGGCAGCCTGCGAAGAGTGAATTTTAGTTCATCCAAATGTAATCGCGCGGTGCCATACTGTTCGCCAGCGACCTGCGCGCCGCTGCCGGAGGTGCAAGGTGGAAATCAGCGAAGCCGCCGGGAAACCGGCCGCCGCCTCGATGCTGGTGAATGTGGCGAAACTCGTAACCGATTATTATTCCCTGCAACCTGATGTGAGCAATCCCCTGCAGAAGGTCGTATTCGGCACTTCGGGTCATCGGGGATCGTCATTTGACGCGGCATTTAACGAGTGGCACATCCTGGCAATCACGCAGGCCATCTGCGATTATCGCGCCTCGCAAAAAATCGATGGGCCGCTTTTCATCGGCATCGATACCCACGCTTTATCGGAACCGGCGTTTGCAAGCGCGCTGGAAGTTCTCGCGGCGAATGAAGTGAACGTGATGATCTCCGCAGGAACTCCATACACGCCCACGCCGGTCGTCTCACATGCGATCCTTCGCTACAACGATAAACGCAAAGCGGGATTGGCCGATGGCATCGTGATCACACCGTCGCATAACCCTCCCGAAGATGGCGGGTTCAAGTACGATCCCCCACACGGGGGGCCGGCCGATTCAGGCGTGACGGGATGGATCCAGGACAAGGCAAACAATTATCTCGGGAAGAAGCTTGCGGGAATCAAGAGAGTGGCGCTGACGACGGCTTTGCGCGCGGCGACAACGCGGAAGTTCGACTACCTAACCGCGTATGTGAATGATCTGGAGAGCGTGGTGGACACGGCGGCAATTCGCGACGCCAAGCTCAAACTGGGTGTGGACCCGCTGGGTGGCGCCGGGATCGACTACTGGCCGCGGATCAACGAACGATATGGCCTGGGTATTGCGGTGGTGAACGAAGCGGTCGACCCGACCTTCCGGTTCATGACGGTGGATTGGGACGGGCGGATCCGCATGGATCCTTCTTCACCGTATGCGATGCAGCGGCTGATCGGGCTGAAAGACAGGTTCGATGTCGCGTTTGCGTGCGACACGGATCACGACCGGCACGGCGTGGTGACGAAAAGCAGCGGGCTTCTGCCGCCGAACCATTATCTTTCGGTGTGCATCGATTTCCTATTTGCGAATCGAAAGAACTGGGGCGAAAAAGTGGCGGTGGGCAAGACCGTGGTGAGCAGCAGCATGATCGACCGCGTCACTTCGCGGCTTGGGCGGCGCTTGTACGAAGTGCCGGTCGGGTTCAAGTGGTTCGTGGAAGGATTGCTGGGCGGATGGCTTGGATTCGGCGGCGAAGAGAGCGCGGGGGCGTCTTTTTTGCGCCGGGACGGGACTGTGTGGACGACGGACAAGGATGGCATCATCGCCGCGCTGCTTTCCGCCGAAATTACGGCGCGCGCCGGACGCGATCCCGGCGAAATCTATCACACTCTCACAAACGCACTGGGCGACCCACTCTACGAACGCGTGGAGGCGCATGCAACGCTGGAGCAAAAAGCCGCGCTGGCGAAGCTTTCGCCCGCGGATATTCGAACCGCCGACCTTGCCGGTGAAAAGGTGGAACAGATACTTACCTCGGCGCCGGGAGACGGCAACGCAATCGGCGGAATTAAGGTAATCACGCGGAGCGGCTGGTTTGCAGCACGCCCATCCGGCACAGAAGAAATCTACAAAATCTACGCGGAGAGTTTTCTCGGCCAGGAGCATCTCCGCAAAATCGAAGAAGAAGCACAGACGATCGTCTCGGATACGATCGCGCGCAGCGGCTCAGCGGCGGTCGGAGCCTGAGCGGGTCGCCGGCAGATGGAGACAGGCCGGCACGTCCCACGTCAGAGCCGCCGCCGTTGCGGGCCGGACACGAGTCGTAAGGATATATGACTGCTTAACAATCTTCTTTTCATCGAACCATTGGGGCTAGAAAGGACTTTTCGTCATGAGCACTCCTGCCTTTGGCACTCGCACTCCGGAAATCTCCACCTCGGATGCATTAAACGAGCTAGCCCTGGACCTGCGGTGGTCCTACAACCACGGGGCTGACGAAATTTGGGAGCGCCTCGATCCCGATCTGTGGGATGCGACGCACAATCCGTGGCTGGTGCTGCAAACGGTCTCACGCGAAAGACTGCAAAGCGTTACCGCCGATCCGGAATTCCAGAAGCTGGTGGACGAGCTCCACCGCGAGAAACTGGAGGCCGAGAGCGCGCGAGGATGGTTCCAAAAGGCGTATCCGAACACCGCGCTGAAACATGTGGCCTACTTTTCGATGGAGTTCATGCTGAGCGAGGCGTTGCCGATTTATTCGGGCGGCCTGGGCAATGTGGCGGGCGATCAATTAAAAGCAGCCAGCAATTTGGGCGTGCCGGTGACGGCGGTTGGCCTGCTCTATCAACGAGGCTATTTCCGGCAAGAGATAAGCGCCGACGGCCATCAGGAAGCGCTGTATCCCTTCAACGATCCGGGGCAGCTGCCCATCACGCCTCTGCGCGAACCGAATGGCGAATGGTTGCGGCTCTCGCTCGATTTTCCCGGCGTGAAGCTTTGGATACGGACATGGCAAGCGCAAGTGGGGCGCGCACGGCTTTACCTGCTGGACACAAACGATCCGGCGAATATTCCGGCCTTTCGGGGGATTACGGGCGAGCTTTACGGCGGGGATTCGGAATTGCGCCTGCAGCAGGAACAAGTGCTCGGGGTGGGAGGGTGGCGTTTGCTGGAAGCCCTGGGAATCCAAGCGCAGGTTTGCCATCTGAATGAGGGGCACGCGGCATTCGCGGTGCTGGAACGCGCCCGGACATATATGGCGCAGAAGAAAATGCCGTTCGGTCAGGCGCTCGCGATCACACGAGCAGGCAATCTCTTTACGACACACACGCCGGTGGCGGCAGGGTTCGACCGCTTCTCGCCCTGGCTAATGGAGAAATATTTCAAAGCCTACGCGGAAAATGAAGCTGGAATTCCCTTCTCGGAGCTGCTCGCGCTGGGAAGGCAAAACGCAAACGACGCCTCCGAGCCGTTCAACATGGCGTATCTCGCCATCCGCGGCAGCGGCGCAGTAAACGGAGTAAGCCGGCTACATGGACAAGTGAGCCGGCGCCTCTTCCAAGGGCTTTTTCCGAGATGGCCGGAGGGTGAAGTTCCCATTTCCTACGTTACGAACGGCGTTCACATGCCGACATGGGACTCATCGAAAACGGATCAATTGTGGGAAGGGTTGTGCGGGAAGGAACGCTGGCTGGGCACGATGGACAGCGTGAGCGCAGACCTGCGCAAGGTGAGCGACGACGACCTGTGGCAAGTGCGAATTGAGAGCCGGAAATCGCTGGTGGCCTACGTGCGGAAAATGCACGCACGGCAGATTGCACGCCGTGGATCTTCCCAAGAAGAAATCGATCGCGCCTCGCGGGTGCTGGACGCCGATACGCTGACGCTCGGTTTCGCGCGCCGATTCGCAACTTACAAGCGGCCGAACCTGCTGCTTCACGATCCCGAGCGGCTGATCCGCATGATGACGAATACGAACCAGCCGGTGCAGCTGGTGATCGCCGGAAAGGCCCATCCGCAGGACACGATGGGGCAGGACATGATTCGGGAGTGGATCGAGTTCGTATACCGGCCGGAAGTGCGGCCGCACGTGGTGTTTCTGGCCGACTATGACGTGCTGATGGCCGCGCAACTGGTGCAGGGCGTGGACGTGTGGATCAACACGCCGCGCCGGCCGTGGGAAGCAAGCGGCACGAGCGGAATGAAAACTCTGGTGAACGGCGGCCTGAACTGCTCGGAGCTTGACGGCTGGTGGGCGGAGGCCTATTCGCCGGAAGTCGGCTGGGCGCTGGGCGATGGACGCGAGCACGGAGACGATCCGGGATGGGATGCCAGCGAAGCGGAGGCGCTCTATTCGCTGATCGAGCGGGAAATCGTGCCGCAATTTTATTCGCGCGACGAACACGGAATTCCACGGGCATGGGTGGCACGCATGCGCGAAAGCATGGCGCGGCTGACACCGCACTTTTCCACGAATCGCGTGGTGCGCCAGTATACGGACGATCATTACGTGCGCGCCGCGACAGCGTTTGGGGAGCGGGCCGCGGACACTTCGCTCAGCAGCGACATACTGAAGTGGCAGCGAGCGCTATCGGAGCATTGGCCTGCCGTTCGCTTCGGCTCCGCGACGATGGAGAAAGAGGGGCAGGACTACGTTTTTCGCGTGCAAGTGTTTTTCGACGATCTCGATGCGGACGCAGTCGCTGTGGAGCTTTACGCCGAACCGAAGGAAGGCGATTCGCACAGCACCGAACGGATGACTCGCGGCGAGCACCTGGTCGGATCCGCAAATGGGTTCGCATACAGCGCGAGGATTCCGGCAACACGGCGGGCGAGCGACTACACTCCGCGGCTGGTTCCCGACCATCGCGGCGCTTCAGTTCCTCTGGAAGCGCCTTACATCCTATGGCACGATTCTCCGGGCTGGCGCTGAACGGCTTTTGTGATGATGGACGACTTCATCAAGGCTCATCCCGCATTGTGGAACGAAGATATCGGCGAAGAATAGACGCGAGGGCGCGCCAGTGAATCAGCAAATGCGCGGCGAGGGCGGAAGGATCAGGGAAGCGGAGACTTTGCGCTGATATTCGTGGGCACGCGCCAAAATTGCAGGCTTGTCCATTGTGGTCATCACGCGATCTTCCATCACGATTTTGCCCGCGATGATGACGGTGCGGACGTCGTGGGCGTTCAAAGCGTAGACGAGCTGCGAGTAAACGTTGTACATCGGCGTGGAGTGAGTTGCGCCGGTGCCGATGAGGACGATGTCCGCCTGCTTGCCTGCCTCGAGCGAACCGATCTTTTTTTCCATGTGAATCGCGCGGGCGCCGCCAATGGTGGCCATAGCCACGGTTTCGCGGGCGGGCAATGAGCGCGGATCCATGGTGGTGACTTTCTGCAGTTTCGCGGCGATATTCATTTCCTGAAAAAGGTCCTGGTTGTTGTTGCTGGCCGCGCTATCGGTTGCGAGGCCGACCGGCTGACCGGCTTCGAGCAGAGCAACAACCGGCATGACGCCGGACGCGAGTTTCATGTTGCTCGAGGGATTGTGGATGCATCCCACGCCGCGCTTCTTCAGCGTGGCAATATCCGCCTCGTCCAGCCACACCGTGTGCGCGGCAATCACGTCCGGTCCGAGGAGGCCGATGCTTTCCAAATAGGCGACGGGCGAACATCCGAATTTTTTGCGGCTCAATTCGCTCTCGAACGGCGCCTCGGCCACGTGAATGAGAATTTGGCCGCCGGTGCGCCTCGCCATAGCAGCCGCGGCTTTGAGATTTTCCGTCGAGACTGTGTACATGGAATGCGGCGCGACACCCGGCGTGATGAGGGGATCATTTTTCCATTTCGCGATGTACTTCTCGGAGTACGCGAGCGCTTCGGCGGGTGTTTTGTGGTCGGGCGCGGGGAAATCGAGGACTGTTTGTCCGAGCACGCCGCGCATGCCGACCTCTTTCGTGACGGTTGCGACGACATCCTCGAAATAGTACATGTCAACATAGGTGGTGATACCGCCGCGCAGCATTTCGAGCACTCCCAGACGAGTGCCCCAGAGAACGAATTCTTCGTCCACATTGCGGGCCTCGGCTGGGAAAATGTAGCGCTGCAGCCAATCATCGAGCGAGTGATCCTCGGCAACGCCGCGAAAAAGGCTCATCGCTGCGTGCGCGTGGCCATTGATCATGCCGGGCATGACGATGGCGCCGCGCGCATCGATCGTGCGGGCGCCGCCGGCCTGAGCTTCCAAATCGACGCGGCGGCCTACGGCGGAGATCGTGTCACCGTCGATGGCGAGGGCGCCGTCTTCGATCAGGCGGAATTCGGCGTCCATGGTGACTATAGTGCCGCCGCTGATCAGGAGATCCACGTTGCCCTCTTCATCGTGTGAGCGGACGTTGGAGCATCCGAAGAAAATAGAGCACGTGCACTACCCGCGGACACAGAGGAAACACGGGCGCACTTCAGCGATAAAGCCGAATTGTTTCGGATTGCAACCGGCAGGATCGAGGCTCGCAGGCGGGCCGCTTGTAGAGAATTCCAGCCAAGGAGGTACGTGTGCATGCGGTAGAGTAGCACGCCACGCCGATGCGGCAAAAGACTTCAGTCGATCGCGCAACGGTGGCTCGGCCCGCCCGCTGCGCGATCGGCCAAACTCTGAGAGCTAGAAGGTCAGGTTCAGCGACATCTGAATCTGGCGCATGCTGCCGATGGTTTTGTTGGTGACGCCCAAGCCGAAAAGGTTCGGGCACACATAAAGATCCGAGAAGCTCGAATCGCAGGCGCCACCGCCGGGAGTGGCGGGCGTGCCGACGACTGGAAAATCGTTAAAATCCGCGTTCTGGGTGACGTTGTCGACCGGGATATCGAAGCTCGGCGTGTTCGTTAGATTGAAGACCTCGAAGTTGTATTTCAGATCGAAACGCTCGGAGAGCCTGGTGTCCTTCACGACGGATATATCCGCACGACGCTGCCACGCCTGCCGGAAGATATTGCGTTCGCCGTTGCTGATGAAGTTGGTTTCGTACGGATCGTTGCTCGGGATTGCGCCGGCGATGCCATCCACCGAGGCTCCCGGCGCCAAGAGAGGCAGCGTGAAACAGCTGGCATCAAGCGCCGGTTCGCCAGGTTGCGCACCCGTGTAGCCGGTGAGGGCTTTTTTCGGAGTGCAGCCGGAGGCGAGCGGCACGATCGGATTGGTGATGCCGTCCGAGGTGCCATAGTAAATGCTGCCGACCGCGCCTGAATAGTCGATCACGCTATAAGGCTGGCCGCTTTGAATTACGGTGATTCCCTGCAGCATCCAGCCATTGGCGACTTTGCCTTGCCAGGACGAATCGTTGAAGAAATTGTGCATGTGGAAGGAATAGTCAAAATTGATCACATGGGTGCGATCGAAGTCCGAGTTGCCGTATCCGGAACGAAGATCGAGAGGATTGTTTCCGTTGTAAAAGAGGCCCATGGCGCTCTGTTCATCGAGCGAGTGCGAATAGGTGTACGAGAAGCCGACCTGGACGCCGTGGCTGAGGCGCTTCTCGACGTGCGTCTGGAGCGCGTTGTAAGCGGAGATTCCTGCGGCGGTATATGACTCTGACTCTGCGGAGTAACCGATGTAAGGCACGCGCAGGTCGACATTGCCGCCCTCAAAATTCTGCAGATAATCCGTGCCATCGGGCAGCTGATAGGGGTCATAGTACGGATCGGCAAGGATCGAGTAGCCGTACGTGTAATTCTGAACATAGGGCGCAGTCGTCGGGTCAGGACACACCGGCGCGGGTCCGCACAAGGGATGCGACGGGGACGCGATCCTGGCCTGGTTGAATGGAATGGGGATCACTTCGTGACGGCCGAGGTTGCCGACGTAGCCGACGTCGATGGCGAGATCGTTTCGCGGCTGCCACTGAATGTCCAGCGTCTGGTTCAAGCTGTAGGGCAGTTTGTTTTTCCGGTTGTAGACGGCGAAGGAAAAGAGCGGCTGCAGGCCGTTGTTCACGATATCGGTAGCGTTTGGAATTGCCAGATCGGCGGGATTGCCCGAAGGCGGTGCGGGGAGCGTGGCACCCCAGGGATTTTCGAATGCGCCGCCGCCGGATTCGTTGGTGCAAAGGGTATAGCCGTCTGGCGAACATTCAACGGAATTAACGTACGGCGGAGACTGCACCACTCCGAACGGGCCGCCAGGGATCACGCCGGCAGCAAAACCGGGAGAGAGATACGTAAAGAGTTCGCCGCGGTCGTAATACATGCCCCAGCCGGCGCGCACGACCACCTTGCTGTTAAACCTTTTCGGGCTCCACGCAACACCGATGCGCGGGGCGAGTCCCCATTGGCGGCCGGTCAACGTGGAATCGCTCACTCCTTTGCTTGGAAAGTCTTTGTTATTGCCGGCAATGATGAAGCCATTGTTCACGATCGTGTCCGTATCTTGATCGTAGCTGTAGAGCGACGGGTCGAAATTGTAAAGCTCGCCACTTTTCTCGGTCAGTCCGCCGTGATAATCGAAGCGAAGTCCGGCCGTAACGCTCAAGTTCGGCTTGAGCTGGTACTTGTCTTCAATGTATTCGCCAGTTTCGTGCGAGAGATAGTGGCGGTTCGCATTTCCTTGAAGGAAGCTCGATACGATGAAGCCATTCACGTTGTAGCTGATCGGTATGCCCTGCAGGAAGTCTGAAAAATTGTTAAACCCGACCACTCCCTTGTTCGTTCGGTCGTCTCTCGGGTTGAGCTGGGTGTAAGAAAAGGTTCCGCCAAACGTCAGCGTGTGTTTGCCCTTAATCCAAATCGCGTTCGCCGAGGGCATCCACCTATTCTGGAACACGCCGGTAAACGCGCTTTGCGAAACGGCTCCTTCACCAATGCTCAGCGCCGCGCCAAAGACGTCGTTTTGATTGTAAAGATTGGTCCCCGGATTGCCAAAGTCATCCGCGATGGTTAAGCCCGGGAAAAACGAGGACCCGAAAGTGTTGATTGTCGCGTCCGACAGCGACGTTCCGGGCGCCAGGGTCTGTACGTAAGATGCGAACTGGCCTGGCGTGAAAGGCTCCGAAATTGTGCTGTAGACCTTCTCGCGTATGAAGCCGAGCACTTCGACGAGGTTGAAGGTCGGACTCAGGGTTTGCGTGTTCGTGATGGAAGCGACCTGGCTTCCGGCATCGAGGTGCTGATTGAACCCGGACACTCCGGAATAGGCGTAGGGCGCTACGGTCGGATCATGTTGGTAATAATACTTGAGCGATAGCGTGTCATTCGGAGTCGCTAGAACATCGAGGTTTGCCACAGCCTGGTCCGCAAGAAATTGTGCGGTTCCGACTGTGAAGGTGTTCTCTGGGAAATTGACTGTTGGTGTGAACCCGTCGGCCGACGGAATCATATACTGCCCGTTTGGCAGCTTATAGTTCAAAAGCGCGTAAGAAATGGGATTGATATCTCCAGGCGCCGTACCGATTGTGGGCTCTCCACCGCTGATGTTTATAGTGTCGCTGTTGAATGTGGACGAGAAATATGGGCAGGGCGGCGCGCCGCAATTCGAGTCAGTTGTCAGTTGTTCTGCGGCGGCGGCCAAACCGGCAGGGCTTCTGTCATTCGTAAGGTAGTATGGGACGGCGACGCGCGAACTGCCGATCTCCTGGTCGGTATCGTGCAGATGCTGGTACGAAACGAAGCCGAAGACTTTGTTTTTGATCAGCGGACCGCCGACCGTTCCGCCGAGAATGTCGCGGTGCAATCCCGGAACTTTTTCCGAGGCAGGGATATTCGGATCCTGCTTGTAAAAATACGGCGCGGCATTCCACGCATTCGTGCCGCGGTGGGCATACACGCTCCCGTGAAAATTATTCGTGCCGGACGTCGTGCTCAGATCGATGTGCGCCCCGCTTGTGGAACCCTGTTGCGCGTCGTACATCGAGGTGTTTACGCGGACTTCCTGCAGCGTCTCCGGCGCAGGAGTCGGCAGCGCTTGGCCGATCGCCAGATATGGCGACGCCGTCGTTTGCACCGGCTCGGCAGTCGTGTTTGTCGCTTGCGTAACGCCTGTGTTGTTGACGATACGCGCCGAGGCCACCGAACTGGTGCTCTTGCCATTAAACAGGTTGCTGGCATCCACGCCATTGAGCAGGAAGGTGTTGCTGGTATCGCGCTGGCCATTGGCCCAGATCGGCTGATTGCCCAGGCCGGTGTTCACGCCGGTGCCGCCGGAAAGCTCTGCGTTGACGCCCGGCGATAGAATCGCCAATCCTGTAAAACTGCCGGTGGGCAGCGGCACCGTATCTAGCTGCGAGGTATCAAGCACATACCCGTTCGTGGTATCGACCGCGTTCGTCAACGGCGTTTCCGTGACGGTGACCGTTTCGCTCATCTGCCCCACTTTGAGAGTGGCATTCACCGTCGCAGTGCGGCTGGCTTGCACCGAAATTCCCGGAATACTTTGCGCCTCAAAACCATCGTGAGTAAATTTCAGAGAATAATTGCCGATTGGGAGGTCCACAAAGCTGTAAACGCCGGTTGCATCCGCGGTCGTGGTGCGCGTCAAATCCGTTTGATCCCCCACGAGCGAGACGGCGGTTCCGGGCAAAGCCGCGCCGGAGGTGTCCGTAACCTGTCCGGTGATTCCGCCAAGCGTCTGGGCGCCGGATGGAGCGGCGAAGCAAGCCAACGTTAAGGCCGCGAAGAGAAATGCAAAAGCGAATCTGATATTTTTCATCATTGCGTACACCACTCCTCAGGTTGTGCAATGCCCTGCCCCAGCCCGCGGCAGAGGTGATGGAAGGGTTCAATTGTCCGGTTACGATAAAGCCGCTTTTGACGGCTGCTTCTGACGCACAAACCCCAACTGCTCGTATGCAGCGTATTCCATATCAAGCCGAGGGGAAAATCCATACTTTTTGTACGGCCGATCAAATATTCGGATTTGAGGTTTTACGAAAGCTTTATGCGCGCGGCTCTGCGCGTGCTTACGGCGAAGCAAAGAAGACCTGCGGCGAGGTAAGCGAGATAGACATAAGGCAGCTTGCCATAGGGGCCTTGCGGCACGGGATACAAGTTACCGATGAGCGCGAGCAACATCGCGACGAAGGCAAGGCTCGAGATGACCCGCGCGATCGGCCGCGCGGCGCCATGAGCACGCAAATATCGCGGAAGGGCGATGCACACAAGCGCGTAAGCGACCATGAAGCCATACGTGGCCAGGGAGCCCATCCAGCCGTAAACGTCGAGTCCCGTCGAGCCGCGGAGAGCAAGAATCGCGACGGGCAAGACGGCGGCGCTGCCGGTGACGAGCACGGCAATGTGCGGGGTTTCGTTGCGCGAATGTGTGGAGCGCAAGGATGAATGCGCCAGGCCATTGTGCGCCATGAGCATCAAGACGCGGGCGGCGGCAGTGATGCAGGCGAGCGTGCCGGCGAATAAACTGATCAGCGCGCCGATGTCGATCAAGGGGCCCAAAACCGGGGCCCCCGCAACGACTCCCAGCACGTGCATGGGCGCTTCGCTCGCGCCCAGGTCCTGGCCAGCTACGCGAAAGCCGAGGACTTCGGTGTAAGCACACAACGTGAAGAAGGCGCCGCCGAGAATCGAGCTTTGGATCACGGCGCGCGGAATCGTCTTCAGCGGGTTGCGCGCTTCGGCGCCCAGCGTGGTGGCGCTCTCGAAGCCGACAAAGCTAAAAAGCGCCAGGACAAGGCCGAGCCTCAAGCCGCTTCCCGTAACGCCGCGCAGGCGGAACTGCTCCATGTCCGCGTGCCCGCCATGCTTCGCCAGCACCAGCACGACGACCGTGAGAATGAAGAGAACAGAGACGGCTTCGATCCACAGCATGAGGCGCGCGGAAATTTTCACGTCGCGCCACGCGATCCAGACCGAAACGCCCGTCACGAGAATCGCGAGCAGCGCCGTGGAGGCGACGCGACCCGTGGCATCGTGCAACAATATGTTTGCATATTGGTAAAAGCCGCCGATTACGCTGGAGGCGGTGCAAACGTAAGCGAGAAGCAGGCTCCAGGCGGTGGCGGCGCCCAGCCACGGCGGCAGAATCATGCCCGCGTACGTATATAGCGACCCCGGCGACGAAGAGTATCTCGCGAAGCGGCCGACGCACCAGGCGACCAGCAGGATCGCCGTCGTCGCCAGGACATATGCCAGCCACGTACCGTTGCCCGCCAGCGCGCAGACCAGAGGAATGGTCGCGACGGGAGTTGTGGTAGGCGCAATCGTCGAGACGGACTGCGCCAGCGTTTCCATGGGCGAGAGGACTTCGTGGCGGAGGCCGTAAGCGCCAGCGACGGAGAGCGGCGGAGACGAAGACGAGGATGGCGCAATCTTGTCCGAGGGGGGCGCGGCGGCCATGCGGTACCATACAGGTTCCATCGCCGCCTGCGCAAGCGGCTAGGAATGAGCAGTCGATTTGTGGGGCCGTGGTTTGGCCGACGATGCCGCCGTCGATGTTCGCTTTTCATTTGATTTTTGGAATTTCAACTACCCCTTTAGGCGTCGATTAGAATTTGACTTTTTGCTGAAAGCATTCGAGTTAGGTCGATTTCTAATCGACCAGTGTCGATTAGAAATCCGCCGCTTATTTGCGACCCCCTATTCCCATTTTGGGAATTGGCACTCCTTTCCATTTTTAGCAACGAATAAAAACAAGCGGATGCTAACAGGCGGCGAAGGCGATTTCTATTGTGGGAAATACGGAACTGGGAGTACTGGGACGGACTTGCGATGCAAGAGGGCGAGGAAAGCGCCTGAGGCCGGGCCCCAGCCCTAAAGCGCGAAATTGCGCGTCCTGGAAGTGGAAGCCGGGCGCAGAGCCGTCGTGGGCTCAGGCAAGCGCCAGGTGTTCCAACAGCCCCTTAACCCTCGCCTCGCGACCGGGGACGCCCAGCTCAAGTTGCGCCAAATTCGACGTTTTGGGTAGTGCGGCCCATCGGCGACGGCAGAGCCCGAGAGCCGGACAACAGGACGCGGGCCCGAGAGCGACACGAAAATTGGCGTCAATCCACCTCGACGATGCGGGTGCTCTTGACGATCGGCGACTTTTTTTGCCGCTCGGCGAAATGCTCGGCGCGCTCGCGGTCGATATAGACCCGCGCGAATTTTTCACCGTCGTGGTAGTAGACAGTCACCTGCCAATGGCGGTGCTTTCGCCTGCGGTCCTTGTGGAATCGGGTGGAATTCCCAGCTTTCTGCTTGCTCACGATAATTTTGCCCCCATTGGAGTGCGGGGCAATATTGCAAGTTCGGGTGCCCCGCGCAAGTAGCAACTTAAAGGTTGACGTTACCAATATTTATCGATCGATGGTCTGGAAGGGCTCAGTAAATTTTCCCCTTGTGTGCTCACTAGTAAACAAGGATCGCAGCGGGACACCGCCCGTTACCGGCCTCAGGTACGCGCGACCCGGATTAAGCTCAATTGTGGCACAAAAGACGCTTTAAAACACGCGCGATACCACTTTATGAAGAAAGGTCCGCCGGAGTAATATCCAAATCGCTCAGGCTGGCTTTCTTGATCTTGAAGACAGCCGGGCTGTCGCTGGACTGTGCGTAGATATAGTCGCCGGAGGGCTGCGATACGCGAAGCGTCCGCTTCTTGCCGGAGGAATCGACCAGCGTGAGCTGGTAAGCCGGTTTCGCGAGGCTGGCCAGAATTGCGGCGTCCGGCTTTTCGATCACCTCGTCGGCGCGCAGCCCGGAGAGAACGCTGAACACCTTCCAATCGCTGGCCGCTTTGCCCTTCACCGAGGCTGGGGATTGCATTACCCAGTTCTCTTCGGATTTGCGGTCCGCCACCATGCTGCCATGGGAGTCCGTGATCTGAATCTCGTTGATATTCGATTCGTCCACGTGCAACGGGGTCTTGTCCAGAAGCTCGGCGGGGGTTTGGGTCAGCTTTTTATAGAGATCCGCGTCGATTTCGAAGATCGTCGGGCGGGAAGTATCACGCGCATAGTACTCGTCGCCTTGCTTTTTGCCGACGATCAGCGTGGAGGATTTGCCGATGTCATTGGTGAGGGTGAAGCTCACATCGGGGTTCGCGAGGCCGTATTTGGCGAGGTCGTCAGGCTTTTCGCTGGCGATCGAGGCCATCTTGCCGGTGGAAACCGCGGAAAGCAGTGTGGAGACGGCATCGGAGTCGGCTGCGCCGGCGTCAGGCTCGGTCATTGTCCAGCCGCTCGTCGTTTTCTTCAGGTCGATTTCACCTGCGGGGCTTTTCAGTTCCGCCGAAGAGGCCTGGTCGGTGTCGACGTGCAGGACGTCTTTATCGCGCAGGTCGTCCGTGCTTTTGTCGGCGCTGGTAAGGAGCGACGTGGGCAGCACGTAAACGCTTTGATTGGAATCGACGAGGGAGTAGACGCCGTCTCCGGTGAAGTCCTTATTGCCGAGCAGGACCTTGTGCTTCGCACCGTCTTTCAGCGTGAAGTCGATGGCGACCGCACCCGGATCGAGGCCGTATGCCTTGAGGCGGTCGGGAGAATCCGGCTCGCTTTGCGAGGAGCTGGCTTCGGCGAGGCCATCGGCGATTCCCTGCACCGACGAAGTATCAGCGGGAGTATCGAGCGGCTGCGTGATTTGCCAGCCGTCACCGGTACGGTTGATGTCAATGGGTTTGGCGGCAGCGTCTGACGGGTGCTGGACGGTGATCGACTGAATGTCTGCCGCCTGAACGCCGGAGAATACGGGCTTGGAGGTGTCCGTTGGCGGAGGCGGCGTAGAATGTTTTTTCTGGTAATAATAGACGCCGCCGCCGAGAAGTATTGCAACCAAAAGAACGATCAACGTGGGTTTTCGAATCATGCGCTTGCCTGCAAAGGGTTTATCGACGCCGCCACCAGATGGTGAGGCCCGAGACTACGATCAGCCCGGGAATGAGGAAAATATCGAGCCACGTGAGCGCGCTGCTTTGCGCCTCGGTCATATTGATCTGCCGATTCGTGGCTTCTTTCGGGCGGATCGAGATCTGGTTTTCTTCCTGCGCGAGCCAATCGACCGTGTTGTAAAACAGGTCGCTATTGTCTCCTGGGCCGCTCACGCCGGAATTGGAGGCGAAATCCGAATCTCCGATTACGACGAGGCGGGCCTTTGCGGCGGTGCCCAGGCCGTCTGCGGCGACGCCAAGCGATAGCGGTCCGAGCTGGTCGGTCTTTGCGTCGTATTTGACTTGAGCTTCGAGCTTCGGCGTCGTAAAGCTTTGCTGCGAAGTCTTCAGCAACTCGACGGTCTGCGGGTCGGTCTTCGACGAATTGGCAACCGAGACAGTTCGCGCCAGCGGGAAATAGGTCATTTGCTGCTGCAGCCCCTTGGTGATGGGGCTATCGCCGTATTGCAAAACCAATGGAATCGCGGGACCGGCGCCGAGCAAACGGCCGACGCCGCTGGCGTCGATCACGACGTTGTTGCCGACATTGATGTTCCAGGCGTTGAAAATGTCGCTGAGGCCGGGGTCGGTGTCGGGATCGACCATGATGAGGGCTTTGCCGCCGACATCGAGGTATTTCGAGACCATCTGGTCTTCCTGCGGGAAGAATGGCTTGGTCGGACCAGCGATCACCAGCATGCTGCAATTCTGGGGCACGCCGTTCGATTCGACGAGGTTGACGTCCTGGAGCGTGTAGCCTTCTTTTTTCAGGCCATCGGCGACGGTGCTGTAGCCGTGCTCGTCTGTCCCGGCGGTCGATTTTTCGCCGTGGCCGGTGGTGAAGCAGACATTTTTCACTGATGTCTGGGTAACTTTCAGGATCGCGCTCGTCAGATTCTCTTCGGTGAGGTTCCCATCCGCGGCGCCTTCGACGGTTTGCTTATGGTCGCCGGCGCTGACAATCACGTCACCCATCGTCGTGGCGCCGTAATCTTTGGCTACGTCGGGCTTCTGCTGCGGATCGACCGTTTGGTAGGTGAGGTGCGAATTGAGTGCGTGATACTCCGGCAGCAATTCGTCGAAGCTCGGATCGGGCGATTTGGCAAAGCGCACGACGTTCACATCCTCTTTCAGCCCGCCGACGATCTTCCTGGTCTGATCGGAAAGCGTGAAGAACTTCTCCGTGGTCAGATCGAAGCTCTTTTTGTATTGATAGCCGAAATAGTTGACGACCACGAGAATCGCGAGGACGGCTATGGAAAGAACGGTGGTATTGGTTCCGAGCTGAGAAGAGCGCTTGGAAAAAAAGCGCATGATGCCCTTGTAGCAAAGCGCCAGGCCGAAGACGAACATGACGCCGCCGGCGATCAGGAGCCATTTGCTGATGTTCTCCCACTCGCCTTCGATTGAATAGCGCAGCATGCCGGCGACGAGAAGCGCCGCCCCGAAGCTTGCCGCAATTTCTCCCAACTTTTGCAGATCCCGCTTCATCCCCAATTCCTCCGCCTAGGCCCGGCGCCAACGCATGGAATCGACCGAGCGCACTGTCAAGAAAACAAAAAACGCGATGAAACTTACGTAATAGACCAGGCTCGAGGTGTTGATTACGCCACGCACGAAATCCTGGAACGGCCGAATCACGGAAAAATACGTCATCACCGTAACCACGCCTGCCGAAGTCCCGGTAGGGATCAAAATGTCGATGATCCAAACGAGCAGGAACACGGCGAAGGTGAGGACCGCGGCGATGATCTGATTTTCCGTGAGCGACGAAATGAAGGTGCCAAGAGCCATGAGGCAGCCGCCAATCAAGAGCGCGCCCAAGTAGCTGGCTGCGACGATTTTGACGGGGAAATGCGGATCGCTGCAGAAGTAAAGAAAAATCACGGGGACGACGGTGGGAAGCAGCATTCCGAGGAACAATGTGAATGCGGCGAAAAACTTGCCGAGCACGATCTGCACTTCGGTCAGCGGCGAGGTCATCAGCAATTCCATGGTGCCGCGCTTGCGCTCTTCCGCGTAGACGCCCATGGTGAGCATGGGCGTGAAGAACAAAAGCAGGGTGGCCAGAAACATAAAGTAGCCCTGCATCACCTGGCCCGGAAGGTCAACCGGACTGGACATACCCTCCATCTGCATCTGCATCGATTGCGAGATCACTTCGTGAGTGGTGAAGTTGAAGACGAGGGCGCACACGAAAACGAAAATGCCCACGACAACGTAAGCCACGGGCGAAACGAAGTAGTGCCCCAGCTCTTTGCGGTAAACCGCGTACATACCTTGCATTCTTACCTCCGCCCCTTCGATTCCGATTGCGTTGCGGCTAACTTGCCGGTTGCGCGTGCGACGAGTCGTCCGTGGTCAACTCGAGGAAGATGTCTTCCAGGCTCATGCTGATACCGCGCAACTCGTAAAGCGGCCAGCCCTTGTTCACAATTCCAGCGGCGATTTCGCTGCGGATGTCCTTGCCCTCAGCGCTTTCGGCAACGGCGACCATGAGGCCGTCGCGGACGTTTTCTATTTCGACGCCCTTCACGCCGGGGATCTTCGATATCAACTCTTTCAACGCGCCTTCGGGCGCCTTTGCTTCGACGCGAACCTTCAGGCCGCCTTTGAGCTGCGACGTCAGGTTTTGCGGGGTGTCGACGGCGGCCACTTTGCCCTTGTTGATGATCACGACGCGGTCGCACGTCATGCTCACCTCGGGCAGGATATGGGTCGAGAGAATGATCGTGTGGCTGCCCGCCAGGCTCTTGATCAGGTGGCGCACCTCGATGATCTGCTTGGGGTCGAGGCCCACAGTCGGCTCGTCGAGGATGATGACGTCCGGATCGTGCACCAGCGCCTGGGCGATGCCGACGCGCTGCCTATAGCCGCGCGAGAGGTGCTTAATCAACTCCTTGCTGCGGTCCACCAGGCTCGTCTTGGCCATCGCATCCTGCACGCGGTCGCGGCGCTTTTCGGCGGGCACATTTTTGATCCGCGCCACAAAATCCAGATACGATTCGACGGACATATCGGGATAAACGGGAGGCGCCTCAGGCAGATAGCCGATATGGCGGCGCACTTCGAGCGAATCGGTGGTCACGTCAAACCCGGCAATGCTGGCGGTGCCCGATGTGGCAGGCATGAAACCCGCGAGAATGCGCATCGTGGTGGTCTTGCCCGCGCCGTTGGGCCCGAGGAAGCCGAGAATCTCGCCTTTATTGACGCTGAAGGAAATGTGATCGACTGCGGTGAACTGGCCGTAGGACTTCGTCAGAGATTGTACTTCTATCAATGCAACTCCTCCATAAAGAGGGGACCCAACAGACTCGCCTGCAATTCAAACAAACTCTTATACCAAAAAAGCAGCCCAAAGAGACAAACGGTGTAAAAATTTTCCGTTTAAGATTATTAGACTGAGCGACGATGCGGAGGTTAGCGAGCCCCTTTCGCATCGGCGACAATAAAGCCGCCGATAAGACAGCGGCGGATTGCCTGTTGCCGCGAGTTGAACGGCCGCGGCCCACGCCTCGTTGGATTGCCGGGCGAGGCAAGCGGTTGTCCATTTCTTTTACTTGCGTGCGACCTTCCCGGGCTACCGACCGTTCGAACCCGAAGCTGCGCTGACGATTGCGTAGAACTCTCCACGATAAGCCGGGCTGCCTGTGAAAAAAGCGCTGATAGGGCTTTTGTCCAGCCAGCACGATATAGAAATATCCGAACTGTATGGCGCCTTTACTTCCCAGCAATACACCCTTGCGGTTCCTCCAGCGATCGCTCGCTCACTGACGTCGAAGCCTTTGGGTTGGCGCTCGTTCATGCTGGAAAGCCAGCCGAGATCCTTATCGAAGTCGATAGGCGGGCTGGCCGTTTTGATCAGCATCACGCCCGAGCGCGAATGCAGAAAGTCATCGTCCGGCGCGTCCCTCATGATCGTGATTCCGTCCGCATCGGAGCGCTCGACCCACATGTCCCAGGGCACGGCGAATTTGCGGCCGTTGTTCAGGGTGACATACCTGCCGTGAGCGATGTGCCAGGCGAGGCCGACCGGTGCATTCCACACGTTTGAAACGAGCCATATGGCGAAATAGACCAACGCGAAGAAGCCGAGCGTGCAGAGCGACGTCCGGCTCACGCGACGGCCGATTGTTTGAGAAGGCGGCGATCCCAAGGTTGATGACCCCGATTCGGTTACCGCGGCGGAGCGGCGTTTGCGCTAGAGCAAGTGCTTCTGAATCTTCCCCATTGCGTTGCGCGGAAGTTTTTCGATTGTAAAGAACTGGCGCGGCACTTTGAACGACGCGAGCCGGTCGCGGCAGCGCTTCTCCAAATCCGACGTGTCGACGCCCGCGCGCAGGACCACATAAGCTACCGGCACTTCGCCGCGCACAGCGTCTGCGCGCGCAACCACGGCAGCCTCGGCGATTTCCGGCTGCTCCTGCAGAAATTCCTCGATCTCACGCGGGTAAACGTTGAAACCGCCGGAGATGATCAAATCGCTCTTGCGGCCGCAAAGCGTGTAGTATCCATCGGTCGAGCACGTTGCGAGGTCGCCCGTGCGGAAATACCCATCGACAAACACATCTGGCTTGCGCCAGTACCCTTTGAAAACGCTGGGGCCCCGCACGTAGATTTCGCCCGTTTCTTCGCCGGTGACACGCTCGCCATTCTGCTTGAGGAGCCGGATGGAAACGCCCGGCAGCGGCAGGCCAACCGTCCCCGCGCGACGCTCGCCGTCGTATGGGTTGCCGGCGATCATGAACGTCTCGCTCATGCCGTAGCGCTCGAGGATTGTGTGCCCGAACTTTCCGCGGAACTGTTCGAGGACCTGCGCCGGCAGCGGCGCCGATCCCGAGACGAACAATCGCATGCGAGCGCCGATCTGCCGCGCCGCCGCGTCGTCCAGATCGAGCAAGCGCACATAGATCGTGGGCACACCGAAAAACAGAGTGGGCGCAAAGTCCAAAAATTCAGCGGCGGCTTTCTGATGTTCGAAGCGTTCGAGCAGGCGCATGCGGCAACCGCTGGCGAGCCAGCAGCAAAGGCCGTTGCCGAGGCCGTGAATGTGGAAGAGCGGCAGCGCGAGCAAAAACCGGTCGGCGGAAGCGATTCGCCAGGCATCCAAGAGAGTTCGCGCGTTTGCCGCGAAATTTCCCTGCGAGAGCACCGCGCCCTTTGAAGCGCCGGTGGTCCCGGACGTGTAAATGATCCCGGCGGGCGTTTCGTCACCGACCGTGGCAGGCGGGCGCTGGTTCGGCATCGCCGCCGCTTCGCCGCTCAGTTCCTCGAGTCGCCACACGGGCACAGCAGCAGCGTCGACTTTCGCGTCCGTGACGAGCGCCGCGGGATCCGCATCGCGCAAAATGTGGGAAATTTCGCGTTCGCGATAAAGTATGTTGATGGGCACGAAGATGATGCCCGTCTTCGCACACGCCAGAAACAGGTCGATCATTTCGACGCGATTCGCAAGATAGAGGCAGAGCCGGTCGCCCGGGCGCAGACCCCGTTGCATCAGCCCATGGGCCTGTCGATTGCTGCGCGCCTCCATTTCGCCGAAGGTGAAGCTCCGTCCATGGAACTCGAGGCCGATTTCGTCTCGGCGAGCCGTGAGCGAACGGTCGAACAGTTCCGGCAACGTCATTTCGGGCTATTTCCTCGCAATTACAATGATTTCAGGCCCACCAGATTATCAGAATACGCGCAGGCAACGGCCTTTGATGCCCCGGCATCCAGAATCGGTGCACGGGGAGACCGCGCGCGAGCGAGGCCGGCCGGAGATGTTCGTTGACACTCTCTGGCCGTTTTGTTATTCAACTCAATTCGCCGCGCGAGCTTTAAACTTCCGGACGCCTTCTCCGGCGGGGGCGGATCTGAGAAACATTCAAAAGGTGCCATGGCAATACAGAAGACGTATGCCCGAAGTCACGCAGGTGCGGCCGCAGACATGAAAGGCCAGAAGCTCTCTCCTATGCACATGATCCGTTTCCACTCCGTGGCGGCACTTTCGCTGATTTGCCTGGCGATTATCGTCGAGGCCGGCTGCCACAAGGGCTCGATCAGCACCGTCACGATCAATCTCGATCCGAATACGACGCAAAGCCTCGACGCCGGGCATCAGGAGAATTTCACGGCAACACTTGCGGGCGACGTGGAAAATAAGGGCGTGCGGTGGGATCTTACCCTGAATGGCGTCGTCTGCGGGAGCGGGACCGGCGCCGGCTGCGGCACTCTGTCAAATGTGACGAACACCTCGGTCACCTACACTGCGCCAAACGTCTCCGCGCAGACATCCTTCACGCTGACGGCCACCTCGATCTACGATCCGGTGATCACCTCCAACGTGACGATCACTGTTGATATCGCGCCGCAGTTCAGCCCGAACTTGACGATTCCGACCAGCGCGAGCAATGGTGTGCCATACACGGCGGCCGTCACGGCGCAATACGGCGTTGCGCCACTCACCTATTATCTCGTCGGGGTTACGTCGCAGACGCCATGCGGAATCGACGGAAATCTGCCCTGCGGCCTCTTGCTCGACCCGCTCAACGGCCAAATTGTCGGCACGCCTACGTACGACGGTGCGCCCAATACGTCCCAAACATCGACGTTCACGATTCAGGTGCGCGATTATGACGGCGCAACTGCCGCCACGCCCATACAATTTTCGATCACGGTAGCGGCACCAACGCCGATCCAGGCCTCTGCGTCTTTGCCGCAAGGATTCCTGGGAGCGCCTTACAGCGGCTCGATCACGTCCAGTGGAGGTGTGCCGCAACTCATCTACGGCATCAGCAGCGGCAGCTTGCCTCCAGGCCTCACTTTGAACAACACAAGCGGACAGGTGACCGGCACACCGGGCGCGAGCGCGAACGGTCTATACCCTGCAACTTATTCGTTCACCGTGATGATCACGGATTCGGCCGTCCCCACGCATCAGACGTTCTCGCTACCGGCGTCCATCACGATCAACAAGCCGCCGACGCTGAGTATCACCACCACCTCTTTGCCCAACGGCGTTACGGGCTCGGGTTACAGCGCCCTCTTGCAGGCTCAGGGAGGAATTCCGCCTTACACTTGGACGCTCACGTCAGGCCAGCTCCCTGCTGGCCTGACGATGGTGAGCGAGTCAAACAACACCGGCTTGATTTCCGGCAACCCGATTCTGGGTGGTCCCCCGAATTCGCCGCCGGTGACCAGCGACTTCTCGGTACAGGTCTCGGACTCCGATCCGACAGCCGATACGCCGCAAAACGCAAGCCTCAGCATCGGTATCTCGAGCGGCACGAATACGAATACCCTTCTCAGCGGGACATACTCGTTCCTGTTCCAGGGCTTCGATAGCCAAGGGGCCGTCGCCATCGCGGGGACGCTGACGGCCGACGGCAACGGCAACATCACAGCGGGCGACGCCGACATCAACCGAGCCGAAGGGATTACGCAAGGCGTGAAAGTGGGTGGCACATATACGATCGGTCTCAATGGGGCCGACGGACGGGGCGTTCTGCACCTTGTCTATAACCCGGGCATCCAAGCGCCGCTCGACATCGATTATCAGCTCGTGATCCAGTCTGACGGGTCGTACCGCATGATCGAAAACGACGACACCAATACGAACACCGATACGTACGCAACGCACGGTTCCGGCGTGCTGAGGCCGGTGACACAGGCCAGCTTCACTGCCGGCAGCCTGAGCGGCAACTACGCCGTTGAGTTATCGGGTGAGGATTACGGCGGCAAGCGTATGGCGATGGGCGGGGTGATGCACGCAGACGGCGTCAGCGAACTCACACCGATCGTTGGCGACTTGAACGATGCAGGATCGTTCGCCGAACTCGAATCGCCTTCCGGCACGTTCTCGTATACCGCGTCGTCGCTGCGCGGGACGGCCACGTTACTCTATTCGCTGGCAGGCAAGTCCCAAACGCAACTGCAATTTGCCTTCTATTTTGTCTCCGCGCAGGACGTGTATTTCGTGGAGACCGATATCCCGACTGCGACCGATCAATTCCCCCGCCTGAGCGGCGAAGCTCTGTTGCAACAGACCGGCGCCACATTCAACGGCGCTTCGTTTAACGGCTCAAGCGTCGTCACCGGCAGCGGGGTAAACGGCAGCAACGCCAGCGTCATGGCTGGATTGCTGTCAGCGCCGCTGTGCGATGGCGCTACCGCTGACGCGGCGCTTTCCTACGATCAAAACGCCGGCGGCACCGTAACGTTGGTCTCGCCCGCGGCTTCGACGTGTATCGTAGCGTCGACGGGCCGTGCCACGTTCAACAACCTGGATCCGCGCCTTGCCGTCGCCTATCTCACGGGAGCCGGGCAAGGATTCATCCTCGGCAGCGACGCCGCGGTGACGACCGGACTGCTCGAACTGCAGACCCCGATGACGTACACGTCGAACATGGTGAACGGGAGCTATGCGCTGAGCGCTTCGTCGCCTGCGGACCCAGCGACGCCCGCGATCGTCGGCCAAGTGACGTCAACAGGCAATGGCAACATCCCTGGCTACTTGGACGAGGTAAACTCGCCCGGCAAGCCGGCGAGTTTACATCAGGCTCTCGAACTCAGCGTCGAATCTCTGGCTGCCGATGGCCGTGGCACAATCAGCAATAGCCCACCCACGGGCTTTCCCGCCAATCTCGCTTTCTACATGGTGTCGCCAACGCAGATTCGCATGATCTCGCTCGATAGCAACCCTGGCAATGAGCACCCGGACGTGATTTCGCTTAGCCACTAGCCTGAGAGTGGCCTCGTTGGCACGCTTCAGCCTCGCATCAGCGATGCATGATCGCGGGTCGGCGGCGATTTCGGCACGCGTTGGCCGTTTTACCTGGCGAGAAAACGCCACGCCGATCGACCGTGCGGCACGACGTAATAACATCTGTACAATCAATCACATCCGCGCGGATTCTATCCTGCTCGAATCGGTAGCAAACCGTGAGAAACTTCACACCTCTCTCTGCCCGATGATATGCCGTCTGCGATTCGGTTCGGGCAAACCAGCGATGGGGGTACTGGCATGTCTACTTCGCGACGCCGTTTCCTGGGGACCGCCGTCGGCGCGGCTGCGCTGACGGCAATTCGTCCGCTGGCAGGCGCAATCGCTCTGGGCGATCAAGTTTCGGCGCCTCCTCTATCTCCGACGCTGCTCCGGGTTCACGCGGCCGCGACGAAAGCGGTGAACTCCTTCGATCCCGACAAGAGTCTGGCCTCGTCGATGGACATTCAGTCACGCGAGGCAATCAACCGGATCTACACGCCCGAAACGGTCAAACTTTGTCTTTCCGCCGGCTGGGGTCCGATCAGCTATCGTTTGCATACCCCCGAAACGATCGATTATTGGCACTGGAATCCTAAGGGTACGTGGACTGACGAGACGAACCAGAGCGGATATTTCATCGGGAGTTCCGAGTTGGGCGAACCGATTCACGATTCGTTCGGCTACAGCCTTCCGCACCGCGGTTGCACCCATAATGGCGGAACCGATCGCGGCTTCTCTCGCCTCACCGATGGCGACCCGACGACTTTCTGGAAGAGCAATCCGTACCTGACCAAAACCTTCACGCACGATGACGACTCGCTGCACCCGCAATGGATCATTGTGGACCTCGGCGAATATTACGATGTGAACGCGATTCGCATGGACTGGTGCGAACCCAGTGCGCGCGAATACGAGGTGCAATACTGGGTCGGCGCCGATCCGATGAATTGGGAAGAGCCAGCCATGGACTCGACGCGCCAGGGCGGCGAGTATCTCCCTGTCCACAATCAAGCCATGGGCAATTGGGTTCGCTTCCCAAACGGCCTCGTTCGCGACGGTAAAGGCGGCAGCGAGACTCGAAAGCTTGCGGACAACCTGATCACAACGCGTTGGGTTCGCGTGGTGATGACGCAATCGTCCAACCAGCCAGGACCGCACGGAAGCGACGATATTCGTCACCGCGTGGGCTACGCGATGTATGAAGTCTACGTGGGCAGACTCGAAGCCGACGGCAAATTTGCGGACTTTGTAAAGCATGCGCCAGACGGTCGCCAGCAAACCGCAACATATTGCTCTTCTACGGACCCGTGGCATAGCGTCCAAGACCTGAGCCCACGCGGCGACCAGACGGGTTGGGACATCTTCTTCACCGGCGGCATTACGAACAATCTGCCGGCGCTGATCACCGTCGCGCTGATTTACAGCATTCCCGAAGATGCCGCGGCGATGGTCGCGTATCTGAAAAAACGCGGATATCCCATCAGCTGGGTGGAAATGGATGAAGAAGCCGACGGGCAATATTACATGCCCGAAGATTACGCCTCGCTCTACATCCAATTCGCGGATGCGATCCACAAGGTCGACCCCAGCTTGAAATTGGGCGGGCCGGTCTACCAGGGCATTAATCAGGACGTCTCCGTGTGGCCAGACGCGCAGGGCGACAAATCTTGGTTCCGGCGCTTTTATAACTATCTGAAAGCGCGAAACCGCGAGGGGGACTTGACGTTTGCTTCCTTCGAGATTTATCCCTACGACGCCTGCACGATGAAGTGGGACGACCTCTATCGCAACCGCGAGCTTACGCGGAAGACGCTGCAGTCTTTCTGGAACGACGGCCTGCCTAAATCAATTCCGCTGATGAACACGGAAAGCAATCTCTGCGGCTCGCTTTCCGTTTACATGTCCGATATTTTTTCGGCTTTGTGGCTTGCCGATAACGTGGGCGCTTTTTTCGAAGAGGGCGGCGGGCTCTACGTCCATTCGCCCATCGAACCCAGCAGCATCGAACACGGCTGCCAGGGTTACGCGATCTGGGGCAACGTGCTGACGGATCGGGAAGGAAAGGTCCTTCAGTACCTGGCGTTCTACCACGCGAGCAAAATGATCAATGAAGAATGGGTGACGCATCGCACCGGCGTCCACCACATGCATCCCGTAGACGTCGGAATTCAGGACGTCGCGGGAAACGATCTCGTCACCGCGTATTCCGTCTTGCGGCCGGATGGCAACTGGGCTTTGCTGCTCGTCAATAAAGACCGCGACAAAGCGTATCCCATTCGGCTCGCCTTCGATGCCGATGGCCGCTCGGGACATTTTTCTGGTACAGTGCGCATGGTTACATTTGGCAGCGAGCAGTACGTTTGGCACGGTGCGGATGCTTCGGCACACGCCGATCCGGATCTGCCGCCTGTCGTATCCTCGATCGACGCCACAGCAGAGACCGTGTTCACGCTCCCGAAATGTTCCGTCACCGTGCTGCGCGGCGAAGTCGCCGGCCTCACGGCATAGAAGGGATTTGTCGCCATGAAAAATTCCAAGCGCAGTGATGGTCGTCCGTCGTATAGCCGCCGTCGTTTCCTTCGCGCTTCACAAGCGGCAGTAGCCGCTGTGACGGCCGCGCCCATTCTCGCCGGCGCAGACGCCATTGCCGCCACGGTCCCGAGCACTGCCGCCAAAGAGCACGCGGCTCGCCCGGATTACTACGAGAAGCTCGGCGTGACGAAAATCATCAATGCCGCCGGCACGTACACCGAACTTACTTCGGCGGTGATGCCACCGCCGGTCCGGGCTGCCGTGGCGGAAGCCGCGTTGCATCCCGTGCATCTCCAGGAGCTGCAAGAAAAGGCCGGCGCGTACGTGGCGCAAAAGCTACAAGCCGAAGGCTGCTGCATCAGTTGCGGCGCTTCGTCGGCGATCACGCTGGCCACCGCTGCCTCGGTGATGGGCGCGAACAATTGCCGCCCTCTCGACATTCCCAGCAAAATCGGCACGGCGCAATTCCCCAGGAACGAAGTGATCGTCCAAAAGATCCACCACTACGAATACGACGTGGCTATGCAGCTCTGCGGCATCAAGTTCGTCGACGTGGTCACCATGGACGATTACAAGCAGGCGTTCACGCCAAACACCGTGATGACCCAGTATTTCAACGCGTGCGACGCCGTCGGCATCAGCCGCGAGGACTGGATCGCCGTCGCGCATCAGAATGGGGCTCCCTGCCATCTGGACGCCGCCGCCGACATGCCGCCAATCTCGAATCTCTGGAAATACACCGGAATGGGATTCGACATGGTCTCCTTCTCCGGAGGAAAAGATATTCGCGGCCCGCAAAATGCCGGCCTGCTGCTCGGCAAGAAAAAATATACCGATCTCGCGCAGCGCAACATCTGCCCCGTCGATTCCGTCGGCCGCGGTATGAAAGTGGCCAAAGAGCAGATCGTCGGCATGGTTGCCGCGGTCGATTGGCTCCTGTCACAGACCGACGAAGGCATGGAGAAGGAATCGCGCGAGCGCATGGCCGTGATCATCAACGCGGTGAAAAATATCCCGAGCGTGGAGACCAGCATCATGATCCCGGAGACGGCGAATCACGTTCCTCATCTGATGATCAATTTCGATCCGGATACCATAGGCGCCTCGGCGCGAGAGCTTCGCACCCGCTTGCGCACGGCGACGCCTTGCATCGAACTGAATCCGCACACCGGAAGCACGCGACCGTCGCAGGGCGTTCCGGCGCAGCCCAACGCGCTCGTTGTTACCACGTTCCTCATCAATCCCGGCGAAGAATATATTCTCGCCCGCCAGATCCGCAAAGTGCTGAAAAATCCGAAATCCGTCGGGACCTGGCCCCCGCCGCCGCGACCGACCCCCGCCTGAAATCGCCGCAGCCGGCTGAATTCACTTTCGCGCCCGCTTACCAGGACCAGAAGTTCGGCACTGACCGCAGCGTTGGAGAGATGCAAGTGCGAGCGCTAGTCCCCATGGTGACAGGCAAAAGCTGAGTGCCCCTTGCCAGGGCGCGCGCGGCGCTTGCGATTTTGCGTTTCTGCACTAAGATGGCAAGATGAAGAAATGGTGGAGACTTTTCGCTTCACTCGCCGTTGGCGGATTTGGGTTCGCGGCGATTACCGCGCATTCGCAGAATATGGCCGCCCAAACCGCTGCGATGAATCAGCCCGCGATTTCGGCGAATTGGCACGTTGTGCCGGACCTGGCCGCGCGCGTGGCGAAATTCAAGCAAGTTAGTATCCCGTTCAATGCGGCGGCTCTATCGGCGAACGAACGCAGGATGGTGGATAAGCTGGTGGCTGCGTCCGGATTGCTCGATTGCATTTTCTGGCGGCAGAGCGATCCGGAGGGATTGAAGCTCTACGTTGAACTCGATCATAGCAGCAACCCGCAGGACGTTCTGCTGCGGCGCTATCTGCGCATCAACGGCAGCCGTTTCGATCTGATTGAGGATAATGCGCCGTTCGTGGGTACGCAGCCGATGCCGCCGGGGCGCGGGCTTTTTCCCGAGAATCTGACGAAGGCCGAGTTCGATTCTTACGTGGCCGCGCATCCCGACCAGAAAGCGGCGCTCTATAATCCGCAAACCATTGTGATTCGCAAGGGCAGCGCGCTGGAGGCGATTCCCTACCACACTGCATACAAGGAATTTCTTGTTCCCATGGCCCAGGATCTGCGCGATGCGGCCGCACTGTCGCCCGATGCGCAATTCGCCAAATTTCTCCGCATGCGTGCCGATGCGCTGCTCAGCGACGATTATTTCGCGAGCGACGTGGAATGGCTGAGCCTGGACAAGCCGAAATTCGACGTGATCTTCGCGCCTTACGAGACCTATCTCGATACATTTCTCGGCGTGAAAACGTCATACGGCGCTTCCGTGATGATTCGCAACGATGCGGAGAGCCAAAAGCTGGCGATGTTCCAGCAATACGTGCCGCAGCTTCAGGAAGCTTTGCCGCTCGCGCCGGAGGATTTGCCCTCGAAGCGCGGCAAGCAGTCGCCGATGGAAGTGGTGGACGCGATTTATCGCGCCGGCGACTTGCTGCACGGCTACCAGGCCGTTGCGGACAATCTGCCCAACGATCCGCGCATTCACGAGCAATATGGCTCGAAGAAAATTTTCTGGAAGAACTTCATGGATGCGCGCGTGAACTACATCATATTGCCGCTCGCCAAGCGCGTGATGGCGCCGCAACAGGCCGCGATGGCCAGCGGCGAAGGATATCTGGACGATACAGTGCTGCACGAAATTTCGCACGGCCTTGGGCCCGCCTTCGCGCGCACAGCCAAGGGCAAGGTCGACATTCGCGAAGCGATCGGCCCGCAATACTCATCGCTGGAAGAGGCGAAGGCCGATATCGTGGGCGAACTCGATCTGGATTGGCTGATCAAACATGGCGTGATTCCAGCGGAAAAGCGAAATATGGTTTACGCGTCGATGGTGGCGGGCATTTTCCGCACGGTGCGATTCGGAATCGCCGAAGCGCACGGCGAAGCCGAGATGATGGAGTTCAATTATTTCGTGGAGCAGGGGGCGATCCGGCGCGATTCCGACGGGCTTTACGAAATCGATTTCGCGAAAATGCCGGGCGCGATCGCGTCGCTTGCGAAGGAATTGCTCGAACAGGAAGCCACAGGCGACCGGGCGCGCGCCGAAGCGTGGTTTAAAAAATATGCTGTGATGCCGCCGGAATTGACCGCCGCGCTCGCGAAGGCGAACGATATTCCGGTCGACGTCGATCCGGAGTTTTCGTTCAACCCGCCGGTGCATTGAGGCGATTGCGCATCGAGAGGTAGACCTTTAAATTTTTATCGGAAAGAGCGGATCGCTTCGCCGCTTGGCGGGCAGCTTTTTTCCGGCGGGCAGTGCCGGCAGCTTGGTGAAGCCGAGGTCCTGAGCGCGTTTCATCTTTGCCACGTAGATGATCTGCCCGGCGTGATAAGCGAAATGCGTGGTGACATGGATTGCAGCTTCGTAGCCGGTGACGTTATAACCCTGAATCCCGTAGCTATGCAACAAGTCGGCGGCGGACATCGCCTTGATCACCTGCGTAGCTTTTCGAACTGTGACGCGCAACTTTTCGATCAATTCTTCTCGCGGAATCGGTCCCTTTTCGGAAAATTCCATATCGCGCTTGCGGACGAACTCGATGCCCCCGAGACCTGCCAGAATCCATTGGCCGATATTGCCGCGGAGGTGCAGGACGAGATTTCCGAGACTGTTTGACGCGTCGTTCGGGCGCCACCAGATTTCTTCGTCCGAGAGAAGGGCGAGCGAATCGGCAATCTTGGGCAAGTAACCTTCGGGAACTTCGCGCTTCCACTGCTCGGCGATCAGCGCAACGAGCCGATCGCCGGCGGAGTTTCGCGGCACAGCAGACATCCTTCGCACGGCAGCCTTTTTCATCGGCATGGAGTGGTCCGCCCGCTAAAGAATCGATTTTATTTCGGAGTCGATCGAGACATGAGATTGCGGGAAACCGTTGATCCTGTAGTCGGCTCCCGCCGCGCAAACAAAGTGGAAATAGCGGCTGATGTTGTAATCCTCATCGAGCGCATTGAACGTGCTTTCGGCCTCGCCGCGCGAAAGACCCAGCGCCGAAAGAGGCACTACCTTTCCGTAAGCGCCGGCCGCGGCGAGGTAGCGATCGACAATCTCCCGGAGGCTCATCTTAAGTACAAGGTAAGCCAAGTGCTGGGGAAAGTCAAAGAAGCCGGGACTTCGTGGAAACGCCGCGCCGGCGTCGCGGACGAATCGAGATGGTGCTAGACCCTGGTGTGACGGATGATCAGCACCACAATGGTGGCTAGCGCCAGCATGATCATTGGCGCGACCACGTAGTCCGTCGTAACTCTCTGTAACAGCACGAGGAGCATCGTAGCCCTCCTGCACAACGCACCATCGTAATCTCGTTTCGCAAAGCATCTTGTGACGCACGTCACGCCTGTTTACCCACCGCTAACGGTTCGACACCGGAGGCAAAATTTGGACGCTGGAACGCGGGCGTTCGTGTGTACAATGGCCCCACTGCAACCATATTTCGTCGCAAGCGAAGCGCGGCCTGGGAGGCGCACGTGGACCTGACGACCGTTGTTCTGCTGTTCATCGGCGGACTGATTCTGATTTTCTGCCTGTCCGTACTTTTCGGCTCGTTCTTTACAGTCGATACGTCTGAGGTCGCGATCGTGCAGCGGCTGGGGAAGTTCGCGCGAGTCGCCGGACCGGGCCTCAACTGGAAAACTCCCTATCTCGAAAACGTGGTGCAGCGAATGAGCATGCGGGTGCAGCAGTTCGACGTGCAAGTGGAAACGAAGACGCAGGACAACGTCTTCGTGCAAATACCGGTCTCGATCCAATACAAGGTGATTCCCGAGGGCGTTTATAACGCGTACTACAAGCTGTCCGATCCCGTGAAGCAGATCGAATCGATGGTTTACAACGTGGTCCTCGGCCATGTGCCGAAGATGAAGCTCGACGACACGTTCCTCAATCAGTCCGATATTGCGAGCGACCTGCGCGACAATCTCGACGCTTCGATGAGAGATTACGGATATTCGATCGTGAAAGTCCTCATCTCGGATATCGTGCCCGATCCGAAAGTAAAAGCCGCGATGAACGACATCAATGCGGCGCAGCGTGAACGCGAAGCGACCGTGTCACGCGCGGAAACAAACAAGCTGCTGCTGGTGAAGCAGGCCGAAGCCGAGGCCGAATCCAAGCGGCTGCAGGGCGAAGGCATCGCCAATCAGCGCAAAGCGATCATCTCCGGGCTGAAAGATTCGGTCGAGGATTTCGCGAAGACCGTGCCAGGCTCGACGCCGCAGGACGTGATGCAGCTCGTGCTGATGACGCAGTATTTCGATACGCTGAAGGATATCGCGGCGAACGATCACAGCAATACGCTGCTGATTCCGCATTCGCCGAGCACTCTGACGGATATCTTTGGCCAGCTTCGCACCGCGATTATCACCGGCGCCGAAATGACCAAGCATCCGGACGTGCCTGCCGCGGCCCCGACCAACGGATCGAAGTAAAGCGGTGCGGCGCTAATTATTGGCGCGAGCGCGGCGCGAATTTTTCTCCCAGCAGGCGAATTAGCCATGGCTGGAATCGCTGTAGCGCGACCAGAACCTTTCCGTGGAACGTGACGATCTGTTCGCGTTTTCCTCGCGCGACGGCTCGCAGAATCTCACGCACGGCCTTGTCGGTGGGCATTTGAATCCAGTCTGGCGCGTGGTCCTTCGCGGCCGCATGAAACGCACCGGAATTATCCACGCGGCGGAAATTGCTTACGACGAACCCGGGGCTCAGCAGCGTCACCTTCACGCCGGAGCGACGAAGCTCCGGCGTGACCGAGTCCGCCAGCGCGCGCAACGCGAATTTGCTCATGGCATACGGAGAACCGCCTGGCGACGCAACCCATCCAGCCACGCTGCCATTGATCACCAGGTTCCCGCGTGTCTTCTCAAGCTCCGGCAAAGCCGCGTAAATCGTCCGCAAGACGCCGAACACATTCGTCTCGAATTGCCGGCGATAATCGTCGATGGAAAGCCTCTTCAGAGGCCCAACTACGCCGAATCCCGCGTTCGCAATCGCGATATCGAGCTTTCCGAATTCGCGAATGGCCGCTTCGACGGCGCGCTCGACATCGCCGTCGAGCGACACGTCGCATTCGGCCACAAACGGATTCGGATAAGCATGCCCGATGATTCTCTGTGCGATAGATTCGAGTTGTTCTTTACGCCGCGCCGCAAGGACCACGTGCGCGCCCGCCGCCGCAAGCTGGATCGCGAGCTCTTCGCCAATGCCGGACGAGGCGCCCGTAATTAAAACGGATTTCCCGCGATAGAAAGTAGCGATGGGCATGCCGGTAGTGTAACGCACTAAAAAATGAAGAAACACGTGCGACCGAATCAAGGCTTTCGAGTTGCCGTTATTTTGCGGGAGCTGCCGCCTGGCCGGCCGGATCTTGGCTGCTCGCGCTTGCGCTGCTCACCGGCACAGCGGCGCCCAGTAACGCCGCGTCCGCCACCACGCGCCGCGCGTAGGCCGCAATCGTGCTCACCGAATTGGCATAATCAAGATTCGGCTGCTGCGAACCGCCGTTGTAAGCGCCCAACGCCTGCATGATGTTCCCGTGAAAGCGGTCCAATAAATTCCGCAGCAGCAGGCCCGCATAGGTCGTCAGCGTCTCCGGCTGCACATCGTCCGGGTCCTGAAAAACCACGGGCTGAAGCGGCTCCGGCAGCTTGCTGTAATCTCGCGTGCTGCGGTCTCTAAGATAAAGAAGTTGCGCGTACCGCAGCGTTTCGCGCGTAATCTGCCACACGCCCAGCGAATAGTTCTTCACCAGCACCCGGCCTCTGCGCCGCTTGAGCACCACGTCGCCCCGCTGCGCGCGGCGTTTCCATACGGCATGATCGAGATCGCCTCGCACGCTCATGTAATTATTTTCCATCGCTCCGATTCCGAGAAAATAGCTCAGAGGCAACGAATAAAACCGCGCCACGACGACCATGTCGTTCGCCAACTGCTCGGCCTGAGCGTGGCTCGGCACGGGCGGCGGCGGATCGACATGCATCAGGAGCCGATGGTCCGTGGTTGCTTTGAAAACGATAAAATCGGCGATGGGTCCAATCAGCTCTTTATCGGGAATGTCTGAAAGCAGCGGCGGCGCTGCGTTAAAATCGCGCTCGAAGTCAGCTGCCTCACCACGGCAGGCGACCAGATCGCCGGCGAGCCAGCTGTGCAGCGAAAAACTCGGGATCAGGCCCGCGCTCACCAAAGAGCCAAGATAAGACGTGGACTGCAAAATATCCGTGTCAACGCGTAGAAAGATAGTCGCACGTCCCGTATCCCGCGTTCCCGGCCCCGAGCAAAGGAATACCTGGTCCTGCTCAACGCTTCGCTGGCTGCGCAGAAAATCGAAATAGAGATAGCTTTCGAGCGTGCTGTCGTAATCGCCCACGTCCGCCACGAGTACGTTGGTGGGGCCCGCGATCGCGATCTGCCCGTTACGAAAAAAGATCCCCGCCGGCCCCGGCCGCTTGACGAAAGGAAGCTTGCGAGGCCATGTTCGCCACGCAATCCAGCCGCCCGCGGCGAGCAGAGCCGCGCCGCAAATGGCGGCGATGCAAACCAGGATTCGCCCGGTCCTCTTCATTCGTTTCCCAAGGAGATTACGACCGGAGCGATTTTATCCCTTCGTTAGCCATGCTTCGCAATTGCAATAAGACCGATTTCCGGAAACGGAACTACCGCTGTCCCGGTCCGAAGCGGGAAGCACAAACCAATCGAGCAAGTGGCCAGAGCGGGTAAGCACACTAAGGAAAAAGCGCGCACTCAACGATGGCGGATTGAACGGCGCAACGCAGCTTTCAACGTTCAAGCGTGCAGTCGGGAGCGTTGGCGCCTTGCGATTGCGGGCCGCCGCAGACCTCGACTTTGGTCACTTTTGCTCCAATGAATGTGACGAAAGTTGTCTGCGCGGGCGGGTTACCGTAAATCCAGCTCTCGGTCTCGACGCCGTCGGCATTCGCTTCGCGCACTTTTTGATCCGGCCGCCCGATGGCTGCAATCACCGTTTCCTCGTCCATCCCTGGCAGAGCCTTGTGATCGCGAATCGCGTCCTGAAACGCGGGCGGAAGCGTATCGACCCAATTGACGGCGGCGGAATGCACTTTGGAAAAATCGATCAGCGGACTCAGCTCTTCCTTGATGTCATTCGGGCTCACGTCCGGCAGCGGCTTGTCGTAGTCCAGCACGATCACAGCTCCCAGTCCTTCGCCTCGGCGCGCGGAGTTATCGACGGGCGGTGCGATATCGCCCGGATCGGGATCGCCGCCGAGCCCGATCTGCAAATGATCCATGAGATGAAACTTCTTCTTGGCGCCGCCATTCACCTGCAGAACGATTTTCTTGGGTTCGAAAAGGACTCGTGTGATCCGGATCGGATCGCCGGCGCTGATCGCCGTTCCCTGCAAACGCAAAGCGTCCTGATAATGCTGGTCGTCGATCGGTTTGCCGACGTGGATCGTAAAGCCGTCCGTTTTGCCGGGCAGTGCTTTTGCGGCTTTGCCGAATTCGCCGTCGATGTAGCGAAGAATCTGGACCTTCATATCTTCGGTGATCGGCTCCGCGAGATTGCCTTTGATCGCGTTGGGCCCGAGCACAATGTCGTCATCGCCCGGAGGCGAAATCGTCTGGCCGGAATCCTGCGCCGGAGCGCTTGGAGCAGTCGACTGCTTCAGGCCCGCGCGCACTGAATTCTGCGGCACGTCCATCGAAGCCGAGAGTTGCGGGGCCGGCGAACCCCAAACCAAGGGAATTGCAACAAGTGCCGCAATCGCGGCAGCGGAGAAAATCGTGCGGCGAGACGACGTGTTCATAGGACACCTGCGGATGCTGGTGCGGCTATTTTAGTGCTTTTTAGGCGGATTGCAAATCCCGGATCGCGCCTGGCCGCCAATGGCTCAGCACCCTCACGGCTTGCGGGCGCCTTCGTGAACTGCCTTGCCAAAAGCCTGCCAAACGCGCCAGTTCCCTTCGTATTCCTTGAGCATTCGCTCGGGATGAAACTGCAGGCCGACGAGAAATCGCTCGCGTGGGTCGTAATACGCCTCGATCAGCCCATCCTCCGCGTGCGCCATCGGCTTGAAGCGCTTCGCCAGTTTGCGCACGCCCTGATGATGGTAGCTGTTCACGTGAAGCGTGCTTTCACCATACCACCGCGCGAGCGGCGTATCCGGCACCACGGAAACCGTGTGCCGGTAGGTGTCGTAGTGTTCCGGGTTGATGTGCAGGAGGTCCGAATTCTTCTCTTTCCGCACGTCGCCAAAAAGAGAGCCGCCGCTCGCCACGTTGATCAGCTGATTGCCACGGCAAATTCCAAGAATCGGCAGATGCCGCGCCAGCGCATACCGCAAAAGCCGCAGCTCGATTTCGTCCTTCAGCGCATGCGTTTTCTCCAGATAGCGGAAGTTCGCATCGTCAGCTTCGTAGCGCTTCGGCTCGATGTCTTCGCCCTCGACGAGCAAAAGACCGTTCATGCCATCGCGGTACTGTGGAAGAAGGGGCAGAATGCCCTCCGTCGACGGGATAATTCGCGGCAGGATTTTCAGCCGAAGCAGCAGATCGAGGTGCGCTTCCCCCACATATTCCACGTAACGCGTGCGCCGCGCCGTTCGCCGCGTGACAACCAGCACTACAGGTCTTTTCATCGAGCCGTCACTGCATCAGCATCCGCAGGGCCGCCACAAGCTGCGCGTCTTTTTCGCGCCCTTGCGACGCGACCCGCACATGATAGGAATCCATGCCCAGCTTGTTCGAGCAATCGCGCACATACATGCGATGCTCGTCGAGCAGGCGCGCCTGCAATTCAGCCGCGGTCCACCGATTATTCAATTTGAAGAGCACGAAATTCGCGCCCGTGGGATACGCGGAAATTCCCGGTATCGTGCGCAACGACTCATAGAGCCACCGCACGTCGCCCATCAGCCGTTTGCGTGCAACGTGATATTCCGCGTCCGTCGCGGGCAGCTGCGAAAGGAAATATTGCGCCAGCGTATTCAGGTTCCACGTGGGAACGAACCGCCGCATGCGATTCAGCACGTAAAGATTCTCGCTGTAGCAATAGCCGAGGCGAAGTCCGGGCACGCCGCAATGCTTGCTCATGCTGCGGATCACCAGCAAATTGGAGAACCGGCTGGCGACGTCGAGTAAGCTCGGCACCGGGTCGCCCGAAAAATCGATGAACGATTCATCCACGATCACCAGTTCCATGTCTCTGGCGCGGTGCAGAAACTCAATCATCTCTTCCAGAGGAATAAACTGGCCCGTCGGATTGCCCGGATTGATCACCAGCAACGAACGCACCCCGCGCTGCTGCGCCCAATCCAGATAATCGTTGACGCGCAGCTCGTATTTCCGCTCGGGATCGAGCGCGTAAAGCTCGGCGTCGCGCTGGTCCTTCAGTTTCTCGATGTATTCGCCAAAGGTGGGAATCGGGATGGCCACGCGGTCGATCAGCATCGTGTTGATCAGCACGATCAGCTCCGTGGCCCCGTTGCCGATCACCAGGTGTTCGGGATTCACGTGCAGCACTTCGGCCAGGTGCCGCTGCCCCGCCACTGGATTGCTCGAGGGATAGGACTTGATCAGGTTGGGCAGGCTTTGTTGCAAGTCCGCCAGCATTTCCGGCGTCGGATAATAGGGATTCGCAATGAAGCAGAAATCGACGATCTCTTTTGCCTTGTCATAACCGACCAGATCGGCCAGCGAAGGCGAATGGGACGTTTCGTAAAAAAGGTGCGTGCGCGGCTCTTCAACGATTGTCCGCGCGCCCGTTGCGGGCGATGGGTGCGTTTGCGCCATAAGACCATTCTATTCCGAAAAGCCGTGACGCAGATGGGCCTAAGGTGACGATCAGTTCAGGTTCTCGGCGGCAGGCCGGATGGCAACAGGCGCCGCAGCCGAGTGTAATCCTCCTCGCAAACCCTGGATCATCAGTTTGAATATTGTGCGCCGATGCTCGAGAGCTATTTTGAACCACGCAAAACGGCCCATCTGCGGGAAATAAATCCCACGGAAACAGAGGCGCGCGATCAGGATATTGATGCGGTAACCGAGCGCTTTGTGGTTAAGCGAATCGACCGCCTTTTCGATTGCCTCGGGACTATAGGAATTGTTCCAGCCGATTCGAACTTCGTTGTGGGCCTCTTCAATGCTCATCTTCAAAGGCGTATGAGCCATGGCGAAAGGAATGAACTCCTGCCAATGCTTCGCGCGCGTCAGGCGTCCGGCGGCTTCCAGCCTCTGGTAGAGCGGCGTCGAGGGCAATGGCGTCAGCAAGCCGAATATCGGCAGCCCAGGAGGCCAGCTGCGAATTTCCTTCAAAGTTCGCTCCGCCACTCCGGCCGTGTCGTTGTCCATGCCGAAGATGAAGGATGTGATGGCGTAGACGTTGCGATGGGCCAGCCGTTCGAGCACGGCGGCATATTCCGCAGGCTTGTTGAAGCCTTTCTTCACGTCGGCAAGGTTGGCCGGATCGATGGATTCCATTCCTATGAAAATCCACTTGCCGCCGGAAGCCGCGATCAGCTCCACCAGCTCCTCGTCTCGAAGAAGATTGGCGCTGATCTGCGCGACCCAATGAACTTGAGCGTTGGCGGCAATAATGTCTCTAAGCAATGATTTGGTGCGCTTGATGTTGATTGCAAAATTGTCGTCGATGAAAAATACGGCAATCTGGCCGTGTTCGTCGCGTGCGCGGGCCTTTAGCAGCAAGAGCTCATTTACGACGCTTTCATTAGTGCGAAAACGTATCGAATCTCCGAAAAATCCCGTGACGGTGCAAAACTCACAGCCGTATGGGCAACCGCGCCCGGACTCCATCGGGATAATGCGAAATGTGCCCCAACCGTCGCCGAGGTGTTTCAAAACAGGATGCAATGCGCCAGGGAGCAAATTGAATTGCTTCAGACTGATCTTGTCCCAAGGAATTTCGGGGTAAGGCTGCAGCGACGGCTTATGCTCTTTGCCGAAATCGTCCACGGGCGCGTAGACGTCCTTAAGCATGCCGCGGGCGGCATCCTCGACGATCCTGGGCCACGTTGCATCGGCCTCGCCGAGGGCGACGGCGTCGGCGTGTCGAGCGCCGCCGTCGCGGCCGAGCGCTTCGTCGGGCAGTTCGGTGACGTGCGGACCGCCCATCACAACTTTTACGCCGGTGGCGCGCACAGCGTCTGCCATGCGATATGCCTTGGCGATCATTCTCGTCATCGCGCCGATGCCAACCAGTCCGATATTGTTTTCGCGGACGTACTGAGCGATGCCTTCCTCGTCGATTGGCTGGGCGTTGCCGTCGATCAGCACTACCTCGTGGCCGGAGGGGGTGAGGGCTTGCAGGAGAAACATCCAAAGATGAGGCATGAAATTGCGAGTTATGCCGTTATCTGGGTTGTAAAGCAATATTTTCATTGAGTCCTTTGCAGGCTGAACGAGCTAAACACACGCGGATGACCTCCGCAACATAAGACTTGCGGAGATGTGCCCGGATGAGTGCGGTTGGAACTATTTCCCCACCATGAAAACCGTGAACGTGCCCGGAATCATCGGAGCGCGCCCGCCGCGGAATCCCTCGCGCCCACCCCTTTCGGCCCCCGCGGGCGGCGCCGCGGGCGCGGGTGGCGGCGTTGGCGCCGGGCCGAACTCGGCCGTCATCGTAAAGACGTGATTCGTCTTCGTGTCGAGCGCTACCGTCTTCGCGACGGGCATCGTTTGCAGCGTTTGCTCCACGGTGAAGTCGGTCGGGCTATTCTCCTTGATGAACGTCATCGACCCGGCGCGTTCACCGCTGATCGCTTCCATCGTATTCGGATTGAACACGGCCGTATCGACGCCCATACCCGTGGGCAACGTGGTGATAATGTGGCCGTCTTTCGCGTCGACAATGATCACATTCGAAGACGGCTGCCGGTAATACGCAAACAGAATGTGATTTTTCGCGTCGAGCGCCAGGCCGCTGCCTCCAGTGCCTTTCGAACTGACGTCATAGTGCGCCGTCACCTTCAGGTCTTTCGCATCTAGCACGGCGATGTTCGCCATGTTCGAGATGTTCACGTAAACCGTGCCGTGCCCATCGCTCACTCCCTGCTCCGGTGCGCCGCCCAGGTCGATCGTGCCCACCACCGTGCCATCTTTCCCGTCGATCACCGTAGCGTAAGGCGGCTGGTGGCTGAAAATCCAGATCCGCTCGTTATAGGGGTCGTACATGATGCCGTCTGGCCGCCCGTCCACGTCGATCGTCTTGATCACTTTAAGCGTTTGCGAATCCCACATCGTGATCGGCTTCGTGGTGGAAAAACCATGGTGCGACTTTGGGTCGACCGCTGCGCCGCCGGCTGCGATGCCGGGAATTGAACCCGCAGAATCGAGCGTATCCAGGTTGAATACCATCAGGCCCGCCGGGCCCTCCCGCGGAACGTACAACCGGCGATCCTGCACGTCGGCGAAGATGTAATCGAATCCGCCCTCGCCTCCCGCCTGAACTTTTTTGAGAATCTTATAAGGACCGCCGGATGCCTCTTGTCCCTCCACGCTGCCTGTCGCGAGAATTAAGATCGCCGCCGCAAGAGCTATAAGAATTCGCTTCATGACGTCTCCCATCCACAGTCGGTGCCCCGCGTGCCCCGCCTGCTTCGCCTTCGTGGCTCATGGCACGAGCCGACCTTAGCACCGGGCACCTGAAGCCCACCTGAAAGCGCTCTATCCTCAGTGCTTTTCGCTCTGCAGTCTGTTAGTATGAGGCTCCTGGAAACTCCCGATCCGATCGCAGCAATGCCGCCGCCTTTCGCTGCGCCGCACCGCACCCCCAGCCGCGGAACCGAGCCTTCGTGCTCCCGAGGAGCCATTAATGTCCGAACACACCGAAAATAAAGAAGAAAAGAACGCGTCCGGGCAGAAAGCAACCGTCACTTTGCCGGGTGTGGTTGAAAAAATCATCACGCCGATTGTGCCCCATGAGCCGGAGAAGGCGCAGATCGCCGTCGAAGGCGCGGACCATCTTTACCGGGAAATTCGCGTGGAAAATCGGCTAAAGGATGAAGAGGGCAACGAAGTAGCCCTGAAGCCGGGTGCGGAAGTCGACGTCACGATCGGGGCGGAGCCCCACGCGACGAAGCCGGCCGCTAAAGGAGACGGGCCCAACGGCAATGGCCACGCTCAATAATCGCAGCGTTTAACCCTGCTTCGCCTGTTCGAGCAGTTCGATCATCGCGGGAACAATCTCGAAGAGATCGCCGACGATTCCATAATCCGCGATTTCGAAAATGGGCGCGTTTTGGTCCTTGTTGATCGCGGCAATCGTGCGCGCGCCTTTCATCCCGACCACATGCTGGATCGCGCCGCTGATTCCGAGCGCGAGATAGAGCTTTGGCGCGACGGTCTGCCCGGAGCTGCCCACCTGACGGTCCATCGGAAGCCAGCCCTCATCGCATACCGGCCGCGAACCAGCCACTTCGCCACCGAGCAATTTCGCGAGTTTTTCCGCCAGGGGCAAATTTTCCGGCCCTTTGATCCCTCGCCCAACGGATACGAGCACCGGCGCTTGCGTCAAATCCACGGCCTGTTTCGCCTCGCGGAAAAGTTCGAGCGGCTTCGCGCGAATCTGGCCTGGTTTTAGATCGACGCTTACCGGTTTCACCGGCGCTTTGCCGGAGGCGTGTTTCGCGGCCAGGTCGGCGCGAAATGCTCCTGCCTGAAATGACACGATCCACGGCGCATGGCCTGTGAAAACCACGTCGGCCGCGGTTCGGCCCTGAAACATCTGCCGAACGAAGAGCAGCCCGCCGTTTTCGTAGCGATATCCGGTGCAATCGCCGATCATTCCTTTGTTCAGCGAAGCGGCGAGCTTCGGCGCGAAATCGCGGACCTGGTACGTGTGCGGCAGCAACACCAGGTCGGGCTTCGCAGAATCGATCGCCTGCTTGAGGGCGATGGAAAATCCGTCCGGCGTGTATTTTTCGAGCAGGTCGTGCTCAACGAGCAAAACTTCATCGAGCTGATACGCTGCAAGCTCATCTGCCAGTTGCGCGACGCCCTTGCCGATGGCGAGGCCGCTCACACTTGATTGCGTTTGCTGCGCGATCTGCTGCGCGGCCGTGAGCGTCTCGAAACTCGTCGCGTTCCACTTGCCTTCGCGTTGCTCGGTGATCAGCAGAATTTTCATCGCCTCACCCGATCACTCGCGCTTCGTGCCGCAGCTTCTCCAGCAGCTTCGCAGCGGCTTCTTTGGCGCTGCCCGTAATGAATTCCGTCTTCTTGGCCTTCTGCGGCACGTAGATCTTTTCCACGCGCTGCGTCGGCGCGCTGGAGACGCCAAGCGACGCACGCTCGACGGTCGCAATCTCTTTCTTCTTCGCTGCCATGATGCCCTTCAGGGTGGCGTATCGCGGCTTATTGATGCCGGATTGGATGGTCAGCACGGCGGGAAGCGGCAACTCGACATGCTGGAACCAGCCCGCCTCGAGTTCGCGCTTCAGCTTCATTTGCGCCCCATCGACTTCGATCGACATGATGATCGTGGCGTGCGGGCGTCCGAGCAATTCCGCGAGCAACACGCCGGTTTGCCCGAAGCCTTGGTCGTCGCTTTGCAAACCGGTAAGAATTAAATCGAAGTTTTCTTTCTCGATAGCCGCAGCCAAAGACCGGGCGGAAGCAAGAGGATCAAGCTTATAGAATTCGGGGTCCGCGATATGGATGCCGCGGTCGGCGCCCTTGGCAAGCGCTTCCTTGATGGTTTGCTTCACGCGCTCGGGGCCCATCGAAATAGCCACCGCTTCCCCGCCATGCTTTTCTTTCAGGCGCAGCGCTTCCTCGAGCGCGAAGCTATCCGGTTCATTCGTTTCGAAACCGATATCCGACTCGCGAATCCAGTCGCCATTGGGAGAAATCGCGAGAGGCGCATCTTTGGCGGGAACTTGCTTGACGCAGACGCCGATTTTCACCGCGGCCTCCCGAAATTCGCGCTAATTGCCGCTCCAGCGCTTGAAAAGCAGCGAAGCATTCGTGCCGCCGAAACCGAACGAATTCGAGAGCGCGTATTCGACTTCGATCTTGCGCGCCTGATTCGGCACATAATCGAGATCGCATGCCGGATCCGAATGCTCCTGGTTGATGGTGGGCGGCACGATCTGGTCGCGCAATGCCAGCACGCTAATTCCCGCTTCGAGTCCGCCCGCACCGCCGAGCAAATGCCCCGTCATGGATTTGGTCGAGCTGATCGGCACTTCTTTCGCGCGCTCGCCGAAGACGCGCTTGAGTGCGATTGTCTCCATGGCGTCGCCGATCGGCGTCGAGGTGCCGTGCGCGTTGACGTAGCTCACCTGGCCTGGCGCTATGCCTCCATCCTTCAGCGCTGCGAGTGACACGCGATAACCACCGTCACCGCCCTCGGCTGGATGAGTGATGTGGTAGGCGTCGCCGGACATTCCGTAGCCGACAATTTCGGCCAGAATGTTGGCCCCGCGGCGCTGCGCCAGATCGAGTGCTTCGAGAATCAGTATCCCGGATCCCTCGCCGACGACGAAGCCGTCGCGGTCGGCGTCAAACGGACGGCTGGCCTTTTCGGGCTGGTCGTTGCGTGTGGAAAGAGTGCGCGCCGCACCGAATCCGCCAATGCACATCGGCGTAATCGCCCCTTCGGACCCGCCGGCGATCATCGCGTCCGCATCACCGCGCTGAATAATCTTGAACGCATCGCCCACCGCGTGCGCCGAGGCCGAGCAAGCCGTGGCCGTGGCGGAATTGGGCCCTTTCGCCCCGTAGCGAATCGAGACGTGGCCGGCCGCCAAATTGATGATCGCCGCTGGAATGAAAAAGGGAGAGATTTTGCCCGGACCGCCGTTCAAGTATTTCGAATGCTCGCGTTCGATCACGTCGAATCCGCCAATGCCTGAGCCGATGTAGACGCCGGTGGAATTTGCGAGCTCCGGCGTGATTTCGAGGCCGGACATTTTGACCGCGAAATCGGAAGCGGCCATAGCGAGCTGAATGAACCGCGCCATTTTCTTCAGCTCTTTTTTCTCCACCCACTTCAGCGGATCGAAATTCTTCACCTCACCCGCGATCTGGCAGTCGAACGCGCTCACGTCAAACGCCGTGATGCGCCCGACTCCGCTCTTGCCGGCCAGCAGATTGGCCCAGACTTCTTCGGTTCCAATGCCGCATCCGCAGACCAAGCCAACACCCGTCACGACAACTCGGCGGTTCAAAGGGAAAATTCTCCTGTATGCAGTGAGCCTGCTCGTCCGGCAGGCGAGGCAGGCGGACTACTTACTCGCCTTGGCGTGCTTCTCAATGTAGTCGATGGCATCCCTCACTGTGGCGATTTTCTCCGCGTCTTCGTCAGGGATTTCGATGCCGAAGGCTTCTTCGAAGGCCATCACCAGCTCGACCGTGTCGAGCGAGTCGGCGCCCAAATCATCCACGAAAGAAGCGGTGGGAGTCACTTCGCCTTCATCCACACCGAGCTGCTCGACAATAATCGTCTTCACGCGTTCTTCAACGCTGGCCATTCTGAATATTCCTCCAGTATCGGCGTTCTTAAGTATGCTTGCGCGCGGATCCGCGCTGTCCGGGAGTGCACCCCGCTTGCCCAAGCCATTCTATGCGTGCCGTGCTGCAGAATCAACCGGCAGAATCAACGGATTGCTGAGCGCGAATTCAAGCTCCAGCGCGAATATGAAAGTGCCGCTCCCAACCGCGAAATCGCAATATGTCAGTTTCGCGAGTCTACAAGGAATGACTTTGAAAACGAGCATCCACAGCATTGCAAACACCTTTCCGGACAGACCGCGCAAGTCCTCACAAGCTATCGAGCTCGCTCTCTGCATCGCTGGTCCCAGTAGTTCCAGTTCCGTAGTTCCCACAATTGAAAGTGAGTTTTCGGCGCGCTACCATGGGCTGTTTTTGAAAATTGGAAAAATGTCGGGAGCGCCCTTATTCCCAAAATGGGAAAAGCGCGTACCCGGAGATAGGAAGGCGACCGACAATAACGGGGACGGGGCTTGCGATCGAATCGCGCCAGGCAAATCACCGGCCGATCCGGTGTTTTATGCAGTTTTTCTAATCGCAAATGAATAAAATTAAAAATCGACCTAACCTGTTGAAAATAAAGGACAGAAAAATTTCTAATCGCGGTCAGGAAGGGGGGTAAACGGACGCCGCGATTAGAAATGCATAAAAGCGTCGGCGAAAAAATCAGAAGGCATCTTCGTCCCGGCAGAGTCCGGGCGCGGGCTTTGGTCTAGAGCGAAGGCGAAGAATTTGTTGTTGCCGTTGCCTTCAGCCCGGGCTTTTGAGTAGCCGGAGCCCCAATAGACGACGCCGTCCACGATGGCGGGACCTGCGTTGACGGAACTGCCTGCCGATTGCGCCCAGAGAATTCGGCCCGTTGCTCCGTCGAGAGCGTAGAACTCGTTGCCACTCTTCGCCATCGACGCAACGTAGACGACGCCATTGGCTGCAGAGACCGGCGCGTAATCCCACACGCCCACGGTCTTGCCGCTGAGGACTTCCGTTTGCGGATCGGGACGCTGCCAGATGATTTTGCCGGTTTCAGGGTCGAGCGCGGCCCAGGAACCGCCGGTGGAAGAAACATCGGTGAGCTTGCCGTCTTCGGTCATGCGGTAGGGGATGTGATGCTGATTCGAAATCGAGACGTAGATGCGTTTGCCGTCGTAAGCTGTGCCCCACTCCATGCCGCCCATGTCGCCGCCGGGGCCGACGAGCGTGTTCCAGATGAATTTGCCGCTCTTGGCGTCGAGAAGAATGTAGACGCCGCTTTTTTCGCCGACGCCCACAACGGTGCGGCGGTCGCGGCCGCGGCCGAGTTCAAAAACGTTGGGCGCCGAACCGCCGACGTCCCACTTATCGCCGCGATTCAGTGGGTTATCGGATTCCGCGCCGCACCACGTGACGCTGGCCGGCTGAGAGCCGCACGCCCTCTGCCAGGGCGATTCGCCGATCACGCGGTAGGACCACACGGGAGCGCCGGTTTTCAGGTTGAGCGCCACAATTGAACTGAAGTAGGAGCCGGGCTGCTCGCACGACTCGCTGAATCCACCCGGCGCGGCGGCGTTGCAGGCCTTCACGAAGGGCGGTTCGCCTCCAGCTGATTTGAAAGAAGCGAAGACAAGGCCGTCTTGAACATCAACGGACGGTGAGCCCAGCATGACCGCGCCCCAGTAGCCTCCTGGAGCACCGTCGGGGTTCGGCAGAGAATACGTGCGCCACAGGATGTGGCCCGTTGCGGCGTTGAGGGCGACCAAAGCGGCGGGGTATGTTGAAGCACCCTGTTGCGAAGTACCTACGTAGATGGTGTTGCCGGCGAGGACGGGTGAGCCTGTGACGATCGCGTGCGGATCAGGGTCGAGTGGCGTGATCCAGCGAAGGTCGCCGGTTTTCCCGTCGATGCCGATCATTTTCGCGGCGAGGAGGTCGCCGATCACGAGGGTGTCCCCTGCGAGCGAAGGGCTCGAGCGCGAAATGTCGCCCTCGATACCGGTGTACTCTGATATTTTGCGCGACCAGATTGCTTTTCCGGTGGCGGCGTCAAGCTTCCATTCCATGCCGCCAAAGTCGCCGAAATAAACGGCACCGTCCGCGACGGCAGCAGTGGCCGAAACGTCGCCGGCGGTGGTCGCGGTCCACTTCACTCCGAGATGGCTGACGTTGGCGACGCCGATCTTGCGCTCGAGCGATTGAGTGCGGTTGTTGCCCGGATCGTTGCCGATCATGGTCCAGTCGGGCCCTGAGGCGTGCAGGGCGAGCGCGGCCCACGCGACGAGAAACGTGATGATTGCCGGCCCGGATGCGGAAAGCCGTGGGCTGAGGCGCGCTTGTTGTCCGCTGCGGGTTATGCAAGGCATCGTTTTTCCTCTCGTGGCGCGAGGATGCGCGCTGCCGCGGGGCGCGGCGATGGTTGCGCATTTTTCGCGAAGATTCAAGTGCTTCAGGCGAGGATGCCGGCTACTGGCCGCGGGCGGGCGGCGATTTGGGGCGCATCTCGGCCAAGCGCTGGCCGATCTTGGTGGCGGACAAGGTGAAGTCAACGTAGCCGGTATCGATGGCGCATTGGGGCATGTCACCATAGAGCGCATCGGATTGGGCGAAGACAGTGCCGCCCGCCACCTTGACCGCACGCAGCGCCGAGCTTCCGTCATAACCCATGCCAGAGAGAATCACGGCAACGACGCGCGAGGAACACACTCGGGCTAGCGAGAGCAGGAAGCGCGAAATGTCTACGGGCCAGCCCCGCCGCGGTGAGGAGGTTTGCATCCGGAGAAGGAGGCCGTCGGTCGTCAGGTCGGTGCGCGCGGGCTTTACGAAGACGCAAGCCGGAGCCAGCGGCACGGCATCGGTGATCTCAATAACGGGAATTTGAGCAGCGCGTGAAAGCAGGTTGCCGAGCATCTCCGGATTGTCGGGCGCACGGTGCGAAACAATGACAAATGCCATACCACTGTCGTTAGGGATGTGACGAAGAATCTCGCGGTAGGGCTCCAGGCTGCCGGCTGAACCCCCGAGGCACACAATCGGAAAGCGACAATCGGAAATAGGCTGCATCGGGCCCGTCGTAGCCTCGCCATCCCCCTATTCTCAGCAGGGAGTGGCGAGCCTTCTTTCAGGCCGCTCGGTGAGAGAACGTCTCGGTTATAGCACAGATCGCAGCATCCTACGTGTGAACCCGCGAAATGGCTGCCGAATCACGCGGTGGTCTTGGCTGGTTTGCCTCGCTCTGGCGGGTTCGCTATGTTCATTGGGAGCGGATTGTGATTGCATAGATTTACACGATGCAAACCAAGGGCGGCGGAGCGCTTATCAAACGATGCGTGTGATTGGGATGATGTCCGGCACCTCGGCGGACGGAATTGATGCGGCGCTGGTGAGGCTCGAAGGAGCGCCACCGGAGCTGAAGATGATTTTCGAAGGCCACAAGCATTTCGAGTTTCGCGGCCCGGTACGCGAGGCGATCCTGCGCCTGGCGAATGGCGAGCCGACGACAACGGCCGAAATCAGCCAGCTGAATTTTGCGGTGGGGGGAGAGTTCGCACAGGCCGTGTTGACGGCCTGTGAGGAATGGAGGCTTTCACTCGGAAAAATCGACCTGATCGGCTCGCACGGGCAGACCATCTATCACCAGGCGGAGCCGACGCGCTGTTTGGGCATCGCCAGCGTCAATTCTACTTTGCAGATCGGCGAGCCCGGTGTCATCGCGGCCCAGACCGGGATTCCGGTGGTGGCTGATTTTCGCCCGACGGATATGGCGGTGGGAGGGCAAGGCGCGCCGCTGGTGCCGTTCGTCGATTACCTGCTCTATCGCAGCAAACACGTGGGGCGCGTGGCGCTGAATATCGGGGGCATCGCGAATGTTACAGTGATCCCGGCGAACGCTACGCACGCGGACGTTTTCGCGTTCGATACGGGCCCGGGAAACATGATCATCGACGCGCTGGTCGAGGTCATCACCGAAGGGCGCGAGCATTACGACAAAGATGCGCAGATCGCGATGGCCGGCAAGACGATCCCGGGCCTGCTGGACCGGTTCATGCGCGACCATTATTTCCAGAAGAAGCCGCCGAAAACAGCGGGGCGCGAGCAGTTTGGCAAAGCCACGGCGGAGCGCATGCTGGCGTGGGGTAAGGAGCATGGCGCGCAATCGGCGGACCTAGTGCGGACAGCGACGGTGCTGACGGCGATGACGATCGCGAACGCGTTCCAGAGATTCATTTTGCCGCGGGCGCACGTGCGCGAAATGATCGTGGCCGGAGGCGGAACGTACAATCCGCTGATCATGGCTCAACTCGCAGCTTCGTTGCCCGGGATCGAATTCATACCGTCGCGCGAATTGGGCGGCGTACCGGAGGACGCGAAAGAAGCGTTCGCGTTCGCCGTGCTCGCGTACGAGGCCTGGCACGGACGGATCAACAATTTGCCGGCGGCAACGGGGGCGCTGCGGCCTGTGATTATGGGGAAAATTGTGCGGCCGTTTAAGCGGCGCAGGAAGACCTTTGAGCGGTAGTCATCAGTATGGCTTCGATTCGCGGGCGAGCAATCGTCGGCTGCGTCGACTCGCACTGGCCTCGGCACTGGCGGTAGTTTTGCTGATCCCGAGTATGCTGCTCACGAGCTGCAATCCCTATTCGAAGTCTGCTGCTCCGAGGACGCTGAATTTCTTGATTGAATCTGCTCCTATCAATTTGGATCCGCGGTTTTCCTACGATGCGCAGGCGCAGAACATCGACGGGCTGATCTTTTCGAGCCTGGTGGCGCACGACAACAACATGGACATCGTTCCGGACTTGGCCGAAAGCTGGGAGATGAAAGACCCGTTGACGTTTGTGTTTCACCTGAGGCCCGGTGTGAAATTCCATGACGGGCGTCCGCTGACGTCCGCGGACGTGAAGTACACATTCGATTCGGTGCTGAACGGAGTTCCCTCGCCGGGCGGCGGGACGGTCCGGTCGACGAAACGCAGCGCGTTCGATTACATCGCTTCGGTCGACGCACCTGATCCGCTGACCGCCGTGTTTCACTTGAAGAAGCCTCGAGCATCATTCCTCTGGGATATTTCGAGGCCGGCGATCGGCATCGTCCCGCAAGGCTCAGGCACAGACATTCGCTACCATCCCATCGGCTCTGGGCCATTTCGGTTCGTAAGCATGACGACGGACGAAGAGGTCGATCTGGACCGCAACCCCGATTATTTCGGTGGCGCGCCTGCCCCGGCAGGCTCAGCCGGGGGGCCGGTCGAGCATATTCGGTTCCGTGTGGTGCCGGATGCGGTGGTCCGCGCGCTGGAGTTGCGAAAGGGCTCGGCGGACGTGGGTGGGGTCAATTCGCTGATTCCCGATATGGTGGTGGCGCTGAAGAAGGAGAAGGAGCTCACGGTCGACGACGAGCCGGGGACTGCACTGACCTATGTGGCGTTCAATTTGAGCGACCCGATTCTTGCCCATCGCGAAGTGCGACTCGCGCTGGACTATGCGACGGACAGGGCGACGATCATTCGGTACCTGCTTCACGGAGAGGCGCGCATTGCCGTGGGCGTTTTGCCGCCGAATAGCTGGGCCAACGATCCGAATCTTCAGCCGCGTCCTTACGATCCGGCCGAGGCCGAACGCCTGCTCGATCAAGCGGGTTCTCCGCGAGGTCCGGACGGCATTCGCATGCACCTGACGTTGAAAACGACCACGGACGAAGCGCCGCGGCTGCTGGGCGAAGCGTTAGCGAATCAATGGCGGAAGGTTGGGATTGTGCTGGAGCTGCGCCCGCTGGAAAGCGCAACGTTCTTCTCGGATATAAACCACGGGAGCTTCCAGATGTACACTCTGCGCTGGCTGGGCGGCAATAACGATCCTTCGTTTTTCCAATTCGTTTTCAGTTCGGCCAATATGCCGCCGAACGGCTACAATCGCGGGCATTACAGCAATCCCGCGGTGGACGCGCTGATCGCGCAAGAGACCACGGAAATGGATCACGAGAGACGGAAGGCGCTCGACTGGCAGATTCAGCAGATTCTTTACAACGACGACCCGTACTTGAATTTGTGGTTCAACGACACGGTGTGCGTCTACCGCGACCGCGTGGAGGACGTGCGCGTGGATTCCAGCGGGGATTACGATTTTCTCGATAATGTGGTGTTGCGGTAGGCCACGTTTGGCCACAGGAAGAAATTTCCCTCTGCGGCTGAAGCGTGCCCTCGTAAGAACGTGTCCCGCGGATTGGACGGTCGACAAGCTTATTTGAGGACGGCTTCGACTTCGGCGTTGGGAATCGCGCCCTCGCGGACGATCGACCAATCGTCGCCATCGATTCGCACGATCGTCGAGGCCAGCGTGCCGTTGGTATCGCCCGAATCGAGGATCAGCGGGATGCGCGACCCGAGTTGCTCGGCGAGAGCCAATGCATTGCTGCAAGAAGGATGGCCGGAAAGATTCGCGCTGGTGCCGGTGACAGGACCGCCTACAGCGCCGATCAGAGCCGTCGCAATACGCGAATCAGCCCAGCGAAGCGCGACGCGGCCACTGTTGCCGGTGACTTTCAGCGGCAGCCGGTGCGTCGCCTCGACGACGATCGTGAGCGCGCCCGGCCAGAATTTATGCGCCAAGGTGAGGAAGGCGTCGGGAATGTCGCGGGCCATCTCGACCGCTTGCTCGATGGAGTCGACGAGGATCGGAAGGGCCCGATTTTCGGGTCGCCCTTTGATCTGGAAGACGCGCTCGATCGCCGCGAGGTTGAAAGGGTCGGCCGAGAGACCGTAAAAAGTGTCCGTGGGTATAGCCACCACGTCGCCGCGCTTGATGAAACCGGCGGCATAGTCGATTACGGAACGTTGCGGAGTTTCTGGAGAGATTTTTAGGATTTCAGCGCCCAAAGGTTCGCTCACTACGGGCTTCGCCCATTACTCACGCGAAAGCCGAAGCTAACATAGCAGCCAACGCCCTGTAGAAGCAAGCAGATACAGGGCAGACGACGCATCGAAAAGATTAATGGTTAGCTCGCGGCGCGGCGTGCGTGCCTGCGCGTCGCGGCCTCGGTTGGACCCGGATGGCGGCGTTTAGCGCCCGTTTCAGCGTCGCGAAGGCTGCGTTTTAGCGCCTCCATCATGTCGATCACTTTCGCCTGTTTTGGAGCCGCCTTCTCTGCCAGCGTCTTGCCCTTCTGCTTCGCTTCGACCAGAGCGCGGAGTTGCTCCTGATACGTGTCGTGGTACTGCGCCGGATTGAAATCTTCAGACAGGCTCTCGATCAACTGCTCCGCGAGCTTCAACTCCTGGGGTTTCAGTTGAAGATTCTTCGGCTTTTCGCCGTAGCCGGGCACCTGGCGAATTTCGTTGACGAAATACATGGTATGGATGGTGATGCCACCATCGCGCGGCCTCACGAAAACCGTATATTCCCGCTGGTGCATGGTAAATTTTGCGATGCCCACGCGCTGGGTCTCTTCGAGGGCTTTCAACAAGAGTTGATACGGTTTGTCCGCATCTTTATCGGGCAGCGCAGCAAACGACGATTCGTAGTAAATCGGGTCGATCTGGTCGCTCTTCACAAAGGCCAGCATTTCCATCGAGTGGCCCGACTCCGGCGTGATTTTCAGCAGCTCTTCCTTGTCGACGATTACGTAGCGGCCCTTTTCATACTCGTAGCCTTTCACCACTTCGTTGCGGTTAACGATGCGGTTGCATGTGAGGCAGTAAAGCGGCTGGCGCAGGCGCGTGTGGCACTTTTTGTGAAGCTGGTGGAGCTGCGTCCGCTCGGGCCGCGCGGCGGCGTAGAGCCGGATGGGAATCGAAAGCAGACCGAATGTGAGAGCGCCCTTCCAAATCGACGCAGCCATGAGGAGCCTCCGAGAATCGCGGACGAAGCATCATGCGCTCGTCACCCGCGATTCTTACACTCGCCGCGCTTTGGTGCAAGACGGGCAGGGCTGCTCGTCTTCCAATCGAACCTACGCGGCGCGGCGATGGCGCGCGCGAGTGCGGGCGGCGTCGCGGGCTTCACTCCGCAGCTCCCGCGCCTTTCGTGCGAACAGAGTTGCGCGCGGCCTGGCGCCTGGAGCGGGACCGCGGCGTTGCGCGGCAGACTTTGCCTGCCTCGAAAGGCTCGAACGCGAAGCCGCGGAATGGCCCTCGCGCCTGAGCGCGCCGCCTTCCCGAGCGGCCTTTTCGCGTGTCGCGGGCGGCCTGGCGTCTCCTGTGGGCACTGCCGCGCTTAGGCGGCGGGAGCTTCACGCCGGCGCGGCGCGCCTTTGAAAGACCAATCGCGATCGCTTGCCGCGGCGAACGCGCGCCGTGCTTCCCTTCACGGACATGGTGCATTTCTTCACGGACGAATTCCCCGGCCTGGGTGCTTGGCGACTTGCCTTCCCGCTCGTCTTCGCGAGCTTTTTCAGTTACCTTTCGATCCTCGGCGTCAGGCATGGCTGTCTCCTCTTTTGCGAATCCGCTGGGTGACAGTTCAGCGTGCGTCTGCGTTCCCTTTTGCCGAATTCGGGATTGCCTGTAATTGAATCGAAGATACCATGTACGGAGAGCGGTGCGCGCGCTGACAGAGAATCCTGCTTTATGCACTGCATAGAGAACCCGATACTTCGAATTGAATTCTTCAACTAATCTTCGTAGGCGTGGCTCACGTCGTGCCGCAAGGAGCGTGAGCCGCAGGGCCAGGCTCGGCGGAAAGGAAACCGGGTGTGCAATGCCAACGGTGCCGTTTCGAGTCTCGCCCATGCTCGCCACTCTCGTCGACGAGCCTTCCAACAATCCGGGCTGGGTCTACGAAGAAAAATATGACGGGATCAGGATTCTCGCGTACAAGGAAGGCGACAACGTTTCGCTCATCTCGCGAAACGGAATCGACCGCACCAAAGGCTTTCCGGCGATCGCGGCGGATATCGCGCGGCTTAGGCCTCAGACGCTCGCGCTCGATGGCGAGGTCGTCGTCATCGATTCGAAAAACGTAACGCACTTCCAGCTGCTGCAACAGGGAAAAGGCCGGCCGCAATACGCCGTGTTCGATTGCCTCTACGACGACGGCCGCGATTTGCGCGACGCGCCGCTTTCCGCCAGGCGCGAGGCGCTCGAACGGACCGTGAAGCCCTCCGGCACGATCCTGCTCGCTGAAAGGCTTTCGAGCGACGGCCTGAAGGCCTTTCATATCGCGACGCGGCGCAAACTCGAAGGCGTCATCGCCAAAAACGCTTCTTCGCCTTACACCGAAGGCAGATCCACAGAGTGGTTGAAATTCAAGGTTCACCAGGAAGATGAGTTTGTGATCGGCGGCTTTACCGAACCTGCCGGTGCGCGCCATTATTTCGGCGCGCTGCTGCTGGGCGTCTATTCCGGCGACCGATTGCGCTATGTGGGCAAGGTCGGGTCTGGTTTCGACGAGAAAATGCTTCATGCGCTGCACTCGCAGTTTCAACGGTTGATTCGAACGGACTCACCCTTTTCGCCTGCCGCCTCCGAACGCGGCGCTACATTCATCGCGCCCAAGCTTGTGGCGCAGATTTCCTTCACCGAGTGGACGAAAGACCGCAAACTGCGTCATCCTGTGTTCCTCGGATTGCGCGACGATAAAGATCCCAAGGAAGTGGTAGAGAGAACGTGATGGCTGCCAAGGCGCAGGTCGATTCGGTCCGGATTTCGAATCCGGAAAAGGTGTTTTGGCCGGACGAAGGCTACACCAAGCTCGATCTAGCGAATTTCTATCGCGATGTCTTCCCCGCTCTGCAGCCGTACGTCGAGGACCGCATTCTCACGCTGGAACGATGCCCGGACGGCATGCTCGGCCAATGTTTTTATCAGAAAGAAAAACCGCAAGGCCTGCCCTCCGATACGCCGACGAAAAAGATCGCCACCGCGCATGGAAAGCGCGCTACGACCGAGTATGTAGTTGGCGGTTCGCTTGACACGCAAATCGCTCTTGTGAATCTTGGCTGCATTCCGGTGCACGTCTGCGGCAGCCGCGCGCGATTCTTCCCGAAGCCGGACTGGGTTTGCTTCGATATCGATCCGACGTCTGGGAAATTCGGCGACGCCGCGAACGCCTGCCTGCTGATCAAGGAAGCACTGGATGCGCTCGATCTGCGCGCGTTTCCGAAAACGTCCGGCAGCCGCGGGCTTCACATTTTTGTGCCGCTCAAGGTCGGGCCGAGCTCGGATGAGGTTCTCGCCTTCGCCACCGAGCTTGCAGGGAGGGTCGCGGCCGCTTATCCAAAGGAATTAACCGTGGAGCATTCGATTCCCGCGCGAGGAAACCGCGTCTATCTCGATGTGGCGCGTAATGGGAAAGTGCAAACCGTGGCGAGCCCCTACTCCGTGAGACGAAAACCGAAGGCGCCGGTTTCGACGCCGCT
>DATJOL010000186.1:0-30391 GCA_035507075.1 Candidatus Aquilonibacter sp.
TGGCGCTCATCGCTCGCGTGCCGCGCGAGCAGCGAGGTCCTGGCGTAGGCGAGGGGAAATGCATAAAACGATCAAAATTCTAATCGCAAATGAATAAAATTAAAAATCGACCTAAGTCGCTGAAAACACAGGACGAAAAAAATTCTAATCGCGGTCAGGAAGGGGGGTAAACGAACGCCGCGATTAGAAATGTATAGAATTCGCGGCCGACGGCAAAGCCGTTGGAGGCGCACTTGGAGAATAAAAGGACGCAGATCACCGCGAAGCGGCAGAGGAGCCGTTTGAAACGAATGCGACGGCTTCATCCGTGTCGATCAGGACGGCGCCGGCGACGCGCAGGCTCTCGATTGTTTCGCGGCCCTTCTTTGCGTCGAGCGTTTCGATGGCGTCTCGAACGATGAAGACTTTCCGGCCGCGTTCGAGAAGCCCTTTCGAGGCGCACAGGACGCAGAATTCGGTGACGACCCCGAAAACGACGTATTGCGCCTCCGGCCCGATGCGGTCGACGATCTGGCTGGTGTGCGGATTCGAAAAAACGTCCAGAACCTGCTTCTCGATCACAATCTGCGGAGATTCGAGAATGTTGGCTGGCAGTTGAAAGGAGGGGTCGTTCGGAATCAATGTGAAATTGTTTGCCATGCCTTCGGGGATGAGGCGAGCGCCATCCGTGCCTTTGACGCAGTGGGCGGTGAAGACTTTAAACTCCGGATCATTTTCCGAGTGAGCGCAGGCGCTGGAAACGAGAAGAGTTTCCGTGGCTGCAGCGGCTTGGACGAGGCGCCGGATATTGGGAATGAGTTTTTCAGCGCCGGGCACGTAGAGTTTGCCGCCCGGCAGCATGAAATCTTTTTGCACGTCGACTTCCCAGAAGACAAAATATTTAGCCATTGGTTAACACCCTTGTGAAATTATAAGTTCAAAATCGCTTGCCGTTATGCGAGCGACGAGCGGCGGACGCGCTCACGCACGTTGGCAAGCATCTGCTTGAGTGATTTGCTGTAGCGCACCGGATAAACGGCCGATTCGCTGATCTGGCGGCATGCTTTCGGCAAGCGAGCCAAGCTCGCACGGCAGCGTTCGCGAGCGGCTTCGATCGAATCGGCGGGAGCGACGCGCTTTCCTTGGCGCATCACGGGGATCAAGAGCGGCTCCGCCGCTTGCGCGGGTTCGTTTTCGAGAGCGACGCGGTCGAAACGAAATTCGCCTGAGGAATTCGAGTGGCGGAAAACCTGCTTGCGCCCAGGGTAAGTCGCTTTGGCGCGCGTGAGTTTCGCGGCTTCCCAGATTTTACCGTCGCGTTCGACTTCCACGAGTTTATAGATCATGTTGAGATGCGGCGCATCGCCGGGCGTGGCCAAGGCAGTGCCCACGCCGAAGGCATCGATGGCGGCGTGGCGCGCGAGCAGTTCGCGGATGCGATATTCATCGAGGTCGCCGGAGGCGAAGATTTTCACGTCGCTCCAACCGGCGCGGTCGAGTTCGCGGCGGACCCAGCGGCTGTCTTTGGCGACATCGCCGCTATCGAGGCGGACGCCGGAAGGCTTGCGGCCCATCGCGAGGATCTGCTTCAGCGCCTGGCGCACGTCGTAGGTATCGAGAAGCAGCGTGGAATTATCCGGAAACGCGTCGAGGAAGTGCGCGAAGGCGTCGGATTCGCGATCATGCGCCATGACCCACGAATGGGCCTGCGTGCCATAAATCGCGAGGCCGAATTCGAGGCCGGCGAGAACGTTGGAGGTGCCGACGCAACCGCCGATGACGGCCGCGCGCGCCGCCGGGAGGCTCGATAGGGCGCCATGCGCGCGGCGAGCACCGAATTCGACGACGTCGCGCCCCTGCGCAGCGGTGCAAACGCGGGCGGCCTTGCTGGCGATCATTGTCTGGTAGCTGAGGGTGGCGAGCAGGTACGTCTCGAGGAGCTGAGCTTCCACGATCGGCGCGGAGATGCGGAGAAGGGGCTCGCCGGGGAACACGATTGTGCCCTCGGGCATCGCCCAGACGTCGCCGGTAAAGCGGAATTTTGAGAGATACGCGAAGAACTCGGGGCCGATGTTGCGAAAAACCCGATTGCTGCGAAGAAACTCGACTTCCTCGTCGGTGAAGCGGACGCTTTCAAGAAATGCGAGCGCCTGTTCGAGACCGGCAGCGACGAGGTAATTGCGGCGGGCGGGAAGGTGGCGGGCGAAAAGCTCGAACGTGGCGAGCGCGTCGAAATGAGTCTGGACGTAGCCGGCGGCCATGGTGAGCTCGTAAAGATCGGTGAGCAGGCCGGAAGAATTGGGCAAAGAATCAAACGCAGAAGGACGCCTGGCACTCGGCTGCGGATTCGCGTGTGGAGAGCTCATGTGATCGAGGTTTATCGGATGCTCGGAATAGACTCCGGATTGCAGTGAATGAAAAGACAAAACCCCCGGGCGTCCAATCGACCGCCACGAGGGACGCTGCCAGGGGTTTTGCCGGAAATCCGGGGCCGAAACGCGCTACTTCAAAACGGCGTCTTTGAAAGCCTTCGCTGCACGGAGACGCACAACCGTCTTGGCCTTGATCTTGATCGCTTCTCCAGTGGCGGGGTTGCGCCCCATGCGCGCCTTGCGATGCGCCTTGACGGCGCGGCCGATACCGGGAATGACAAACTTTCCTGAGCTCTTTGCTTCCTTCACGGCAAGCTTGAACAGCTCGTCGAAAAACGTGGAAACCTGCTTTTTGGAAACAGGCTTATCGGGAGTGCTGACCTTGTCGGCCAAGTGGGCGATGATCTTGGACTTGCTCAACGGAGTTGCCATCGAATTCTGTTGCCTCCTCAATTTGGTAACGCGTAGGCCCCGGCGAGGCGGGATGCCGCGGGGAACTATAGCCGTCCCCCGATGCGAACGCAAGCAAAAACATAGGAAAAAGCCCGAAAAAACCCCATTTCCCGGAATGAGACAGCGATTTCCCGTTATCGTCTGCACAACGGCTAAAGAGAGGCAAGTTGGTCGTAGAAACTAGCGACGGCACGGATTCCGCCGAAGTAGTTTTCGAGCGAGAGATGCTCGTTGGGAGCGTGCGCGTTTTCATCAGGAAGACCAAAGCCCATAAGGACGCATGGCACCTTGAAGGTATCGTACATTTGGGTGACGAAAGGGATAGAGCCGCCTTCGCGAATGAAAACGGCTTTCTTGCCGAAGCCGGCTTCGAGCGCGTGGAGGGCTTTCTGGAAAATGGGATGCGTGTAAGGCGCAACCCAGGGTTTGCCGGTGCTGAGCACTTCGAATTTGCAATGGACCGTTTTGGGAAGAAGCCTGCGGATATGGCGCTCCACAAGGCGCGCGATTTTTTTCGGATCCTGATTGGGGACAAGTCGCGTGGAAAGCTTTGCGAATGCTTTCGAAGGGATCACGGTTTTGGCGCCTTCGCCGGTGTAACCGCCCCAGATGCCGTTCAACTCGAGAGTGGGGCGAGTCCAGAGCCGCTCGACGATCGTGTAGCCTTTTTCCCCGCACAGGCCGGGAGCGCCCACCGTCTTGCGAAATTCCTTTTCCTTCCAGGGCAACGAGTTGAGAGCTTTGCGTTCGGCTTTTGAGATTTGCGCGACGTCCGAATAAAATCCGGGAACGGTGACGTGGGAATTCTCATCGTGAAGCTTCGCGATGGCTTCGGCAAGGATCGTGATCGGATTCGGAACGGCTCCGCCGAATACCCCGGAGTGCAGATCTTGCGCGGGGCCCGTGACTTCCACCTGATAGTAGTTCAGGCCGCGAAGACCGTATGTGACTGATGGAACGCCCTTCGCCAGCATTGACGTGTCAGAAACGACGAGAGCGTCAGCCTTGAGGCGCTGGCGATTCGCTTTGACGAAATCCCACAAGCTGACACTTCCGACTTCCTCTTCGCCCTCGATCATCAGTTTCACGTTGATGGGAAGTTTGCCGCTGGTTCTAAGCAGTGCTTCGAGCGCCTTGAGATGAATATGCACCTGTCCTTTGTCGTCGGCGGTGCCGCGGCCGAATAAATTGTTGTCGCGCACGGTGGGCTCAAAGGCAGGCGAGGTCCAAAGATCCAGGGGCTCCGCCGGTTGAACGTCATAATGTCCGTAAAAAAGGATGGTGGGCTTGCCGGGCGCACGGAGTGATTCGCCGTAGACAAGCGGATGCATCTTGGTCGGAACGATTTCAACATTTTCCAGGCCGGCGGTTTCGAGCTTTTCGGCCACCCAGTTAGCGGCCTTTTCGATGTCCGGCTTGTGCTCTGTCTTGGCGCTGACGCTGGGGATTCGGAGGAATTCCTTCAGTTCTTCGAGATGAGAGTCGCGCATTGAGTCCAGGTAGGATTTGAGATCCATTTGAGTCTCCGTAACGCGCCGTGGCGAGAAACGCCTTGCATGGCGTCGCTACCGATATTACGAGAATTGGCCGCGGGCCAGTAATTTTTTTGGACTGTGCTTTTGGACACGCGCGACGGGCGAAATGTTGACTCTGCCGAGAGCGCATTGCACGATAAACGCATATGGTTACCGAGACAAAATCGAGCAGCGAACGCCGCAGCTCTCGCGTGTTCACGCGTATCCCCATCAAGGCCAGAGGCAAGGGGCACGACGGCCGCAAGTTCCACGAGAACAGCCAGACCATTGTTATTAATGCGCATGGAGGCCTGCTGTATCTCCAGGAAGAGCTTGATCTCGGGGCGGAAGTTACTCTGGTGAATCCGGCGACCGAGGAAGAGCAGGAGTGCCGGGTCGTTTATTTGGGAGACACCTCGGATCGAGGAACGCGAATCGGCGTCGAGTTTTTATCGCCCAGTCCGCATTTCTGGGGCGTCGAATTCGCGCAGCAGGATTGGGCGACGCATCGTCCGGGACCTTCGACGAACTGAACGCGTTTCTTTGCACCACATGGCTTCGCCGTTCAACGTTTACCTCGCTTCTGCTACTGGATTCCATTCGGAAATTCCCGTTTCCAACCTTACGAAATCCTTATAGCTCATTTATTCCTTCCTGATGGCCTGGCGGTATTCTTCTTTCGTCCCAAGGCCTCTTGAACGAACTTGTGGCGCTCTGATTTTGCTGTGAGCAAGGTTACAGGCGCAGCAAGGACTTTTCGCTCAATTTGGCGAGTCAGTGGAGGCCGAGTGGGGCACGGGATGGGAGTCAATGTTGATAGTAGTCGTGCTCTCAATTCTTGCCGCGGCTTGCGCTTTCATGCTGACGGTGCTCTATCACTTCTATCGCGACCTAACGGGGCCTTCAAGGCGCGCGCCAGCCGCACCGTACAGGCGTGTGGTAACGATCAACAGAAGCGTTGTCCTGGCAATGCCTGAGGCAACGGGGCAGGACTCGCCCGAGCACCGTACAGGCGCGCAAGGCAATCCGCCGGCAGTGTTTCCCGCGGGAGTGCGACGATTGGCCGCGAAGCGAGCGGCCAGGAGCTAAACATGCAGGACTTGATCTTTGTGATTTGCACGCTTGGATTTTTCCTCCTCTCGATCGCCTATGTGAGGGCGTGCGAGAGATTGCAATAAGGAGTGACAGTCTATGCTCGGCAACATCGTGCTTTTGACGATTTGCGTTCTGACGGGGATCTATCTGATTGCGGCTCTGTTGTGGCCGGAGAGGTTCTGAGTCCATGACTGCGAATGGCTGGTTTCAAATCGGACTATTTTTCGTGGTCCTGCTGGCGGTGACCAAGCCGCTGGGCGTCTTCATGACGCGCGTGTTTGCCGGTGAGAAGACATTTCTCGACCCGGCGCTGCGCCCTGTGGAGAAATTGATTTACCGGACGACCGGTGTCGACGAGAAGCGTGAAATGGATTGGAAGGAGTATGCGATCGCGATGCTGCTCTTTAGCGCCGTCAGCATGCTCATCCTTTATTTGATCGAGCGGGTGCAACTGTGGCTGCCATTGAATCCGCAGCACTTGGCAAATGTCCCGCAGGCGCTTGCGTTTAACACTGCAGCTTCGTTTACGACTAACACGAACTGGCAGAATTACGGCGGCGAATCTACGTTGAGCTATTTCACGCAGATGGCGGGACTGGCTTATCACAACTTTGCTTCCGCCGGCGTAGGGATTGCTCTGGCAATCGCCGTGATTCGAGGCATTGCGCGCAAGGAAGCAAAGACGCTCGGAAATTTTTGGGTTGACCTCACCCGGTGCATGCTCTGGGTGCTGCTGCCGGCGTGCATCGTGATCGCGCTCATCTTTGTCTCGCAAGGAATGGTTCAGAATTTCCGGGCTTACGATACTGCGAAACTGCTGAACCCGCAGACCGTGCAAACGACCGATACGAGCGGTAAGACGACAACTCAGACGGTGACCGATCAGGTGATCGCGCAAGGACCCGTGGCTTCGCAAGAAGCCATCAAAATCTTCGGAACAAACGGCGGGGGATTCTTTAACGCAAACAGCTCACATCCATTCGAGAATCCAACGCCCCTGACGGATTTCATGCAAATCGTGATGATGCTGTCGCTTGGTTCCGGGCTGACGTATACGCTCGGGCGGATGACTGGCTCGCAGAAACACGGCTGGGCCGTCTGGGCGGCGATGGCGATTTTGTGTTTCGCCGGCGTTTCAACGATTTACACCATGGAGGCACATGGGAATCCGCTGCTGCACGTGGACCAAAAGGCCGGCGCGATGCAAGCGGGCGGCAACATGGAGGGCAAAGAGGTCCGCTTCGGCATTGCCTCAACGGCGCTATTTGCCACGACGACCACCGATGCGAGCTGCGGGGCAGTAAACGGCATGCATGACTCGTTCACCCCGCTCGGCGGAATGATTCCGATGGTCAACATCATGATCGGCGAGGTGATCTTCGGCGGCGTCGGCGCGGGATTGTATGGCGTCGTCGTGTTCATCATCATCTCAGTGTTCATTGCCGGACTGATGGTGGGGCGAACGCCGGAGTATTTAGGGAAAAAGATCGAAGCCTTTGACGTGAAGATGGCGATGATTACGGTTCTGATCTTCTGTCTTTTGGTTCTCGGGTTCACTGGATTTTCAGTGGTGAAACCATATGGCACATCGTCGATATCGAATCCCGGTCCGCACGGTCTATCGCAGATTCTCTATGCGTACACTTCGATGGCTGGAAATAACGGCTCGGCATTTGCCGGGCTTAACGGAAACACTCCTTGGTACAACATCAGCGGGGTCTTTGACATGCTTTTCGGGCGCTTCTTCATGGTCATTCCGGTGCTCGCCATCGCGGGAAATCTGGCGCGAAAAAAGATCGTGCCGGAGTCGGCAGGGACTTTCCCGGTAACAACTCCGCTATTCAGTTTCTTGCTGGTCTCGGTGATTGTGATCGTGAGTGCACTGACGTTTTTCCCGGCGCTAAGCCTGGGGCCGATTTTGGAGCACTTGCAGATGTTTGCAGGGAAGGTTTTTTGAGGCGGCCATGAGCGCACAAACTACAAGAAAATCGCTGTGGACTTGGGGAATTGTGGGCGGCGCGGTACGCGATTCGTTCATCAAGTTGAATCCGCGCACGCTGATGAAGAATCCCGTGATGTTCGTCGTGGAGATCGGATCGGTGGTAACGACATGCGATCTGATTCGAGATCGGATCGTTCATCAGGCCGGATTCGGGTTTGAACTGCAGATTACTCTTTGGCTTTGGTTCACTGTCCTTTTCGCGAACTTCGCCGAAGCCATGGCTGAGGGCCGCGGCAAAGCGCAGGCGGATACGTTGCGCAAGGCCCGCGCCGAGACCATGGCCCGGCGGCTTCGTGTGGACGGAAGCGAAGAGGAAATTCCGGGTTCGAAGCTGCGCGCCGGAGATTTGGTAAAGGTCACGGCGGGCGAGTTCATACCCGGGGATGGCGAAGTCATCGAAGGCGTAGCTTCCGTGGACGAATCGGCGATCACTGGCGAGTCCGCCCCTGTGATTCGCGAGTCCGGCGGCGATCGCTCCGCAGTAACCGGCGGCACGCGGGTTCTTTCGGACGAAATCACAATCAAGATTATGTCGAATCCGGGCGAGACGTTCCTCGACCGAATGATTAAGCTCGTGGAAGGTGCAGAGCGACAGAAGACGCCCAACGAAATCGCGCTCAATATTCTGCTCGCCGGACTCACGATTATTTTCCTGCTGGCCGTCGTTACGCTGCAGCCGATGGCGATTTATTCAGGCTCGCCCCAATCGGTTTTTGTGCTGATCTCGCTGCTGGTATGCCTGATCCCTACGACGATCGGCGGTCTGCTCTCCGCGATCGGAATCGCCGGCATGGACCGCGTGGTTCAGCGCAACGTACTTGCGATGTCCGGGCGCGCAGTGGAAGCAGCGGGTGACGTGGACACGCTGCTGCTCGATAAGACCGGCACGATCACTCTCGGCAACCGGCGCGCCACGGAATTTATTCCGGCGCCCGGAGTAAAGGACACGGACCTCGCGGATGCGGCCCAGTTGGCTTCGTTCGCGGATGAGACGCCAGAAGGCCGGTCCATCGTAGTGCTTGCAAAAGAGAAATATGGACTCCGTGGACGCGAGCTTTCCTCTTATGCGGCAACGTTCATTCCGTTTTCAGCCGTGACGCGGATGTCCGGTGTAGACCTGGATGGCCGTGAGATCCGCAAAGGGGCGTTTGAAGCGATTGTTTCGTACTGTTCGGTGAACGGCTTTCGCGTTCCCACAGAAGTAGAGGAAACCGTAAAAGCAATTGCAAGCGCCGGTGGGACGCCTCTGCTGGTGGCCGAAGACCGCCATATTCTCGGCACGATCCAGCTCAAGGACATCATTAAAGGAGGGATGCGCGAACGGTTCGATCAATTGCGCGCGATGGGAATTCGCACCGTGATGATCACCGGCGATAACCCTCTCACCGCCGCAGCCATCGCCCGCGAAGCGGGACTTGACGATTTTCTGGCCCAGGCAAAGCCGGAGGACAAGCTAGCGTTAATCCGACGGGAACAAGCCAAGGGCAAGCTCGTGGCAATGACCGGCGATGGCACGAACGACGCGCCGGCGCTGGCGCAGGCCGATGTGGGCTTGGCAATGAATGCAGGAACGCAAGCCGCGAAAGAAGCCGGCAACATGGTGGATCTCGACTCGAACCCGACGAAGCTGATCGAAGTGGTTGAGATCGGAAAACAGCTGCTGATCACGCGCGGCGCATTGACCACATTTTCCGTCGCCAATGACGTGGCGAAGTATTTCGCGATCATCCCGGCGATGTTTGCGGGCGCGTTCCCGGTTTTGCAGGTCTTGAACATCATGGGCCTCAAGACGCCGCAGTCGGCGATTCTATCCGCTGTGATTTTCAATGCGCTTATTATCATCGCGCTCGTGCCGCTCGCGCTGCGCGGCGTAAGGTATCGCCCTCTTGGCGCGTCGGCGCTGCTTCGACGCAATTTGTTGATCTACGGAGTCGGCGGGATTATTGCGCCGTTTATCGGCATTAAGCTGATCGACCTGATCATCACGCACATCGGGCTGGCATGAAACTGGGATGAAGATGAAAGCAACGGCGTCAAAGGTGGAAGCAGGCATGACCGGTCTTAACATGTTCGGGCTTTTCGCGGTTTCGGTGATGGTGGTCTCATACGCGCTGGAGTCGCGGCATTCCGTTTTCGTGCTGGTTTTCGCGGCATCGTGCGTGTTGGCCTCGGTCTATGGATTCTTGCAAGGGGCATGGCCATTTGGAATCGTCGAGGCGATATGGTCCGTGGTCGCCGCGAGACGCTGGTGGTCCGGCGGACCGGCGCACGGCGCGGTGAGCGGGCCGATTGCACCGGCCGCGGGAAATCGGGAGAGGCAGCTATGAAGAAGAATTTTGTGATCGCGATTCTGTATACGATCGTAACCACAGTCCTGCTGGGGGTTATCTATCCCCTTGTGGTGACGGGCCTGGCGCAGGTACTTTTCTCGAAACAGGCCAATGGTTCTTTGATCACCGAAAACGGAAAGCTCGTTGGCTCGGCGCTGATCGGCCAGCCGTTTACCGCGCCGGGATACTTTTGGTCGCGTCCATCGGCTGCGGGCGCGGCGGGATACGATCCGACTGCCTCAGGTGGTTCGAATCTGGGCCCCACTAACAAAGCTTTGATCGATCGAGTGAACGCTAGCATTCAGCAGCTGCAAGCCACGAACCCAGGTAAACCCATTCCGGTGGACTTGGTTACTACGTCCGGATCGGGACTCGATCCGGATATTACGCCTGCGGGTGCCGAATTCCAGGTGCCCCGCGTTGCCAAGGAGCGTGGCATGAGCGAAGCCGACGTTCGAGTGATTGTCGCCAGACACACGCAGGGACGCCAGCTCGGCTTCCTGGGAGAGCGCCGCGTTAACGTCCTCGAGCTGAACCTGGACTTGGATGCAACGCACCCCATGCCGAAGTAGCAGAAGCAAAAGCCTCCTGCGGGACGTCGCCAAAGTGAGCGCTAGCTTTTCTTTTTCCTCGGAACCTTAGCTCCCTTTTTGCGAGCTTCGGAAAGTCCAATGGCTATCGCCTGCTTTCGGCTTTTCACTGGGCCGCCCTTCCCGCCTTTGCCGGATTTCAGCGTGCCATGTTTTCTGCGGCGCATCGCGCTCTTCACCCTCTTCTGAGCGGCTTTCCCGTATCTCGCCATCACTCCTCCTATCGAATAGTCATCGCGCCAAAGCGGCTCGTGTGCAACCATACGCAGACTTCTCGGGCGAGTCGCGTGAGAAGGTTACGAACCTAATTTGCCGGGGTCGATACAGTGAAGAGACTAGTTCCGGCCGCGGTCATCCGTCTGGCGCTTTGCGCGGCACATCTCATTCTCAGTACAAGTTTCTCCTGATTGCGCGTTCAATTGATCGATTCTCATAATCTTTGTGCTGTAGTCTGCAAAAACTGCCGTTGGGTGAGTCATGTCAAGTGCGAGTGTGAAGCGTTCATCGGCAACGGAACTGCCGAATATGGTGTCGGGAGCGAAGCGCGACGCGTTTTTAGAAGAATTTCGAAAGTCGGTTTCCAGGCGGGCTTATCAGCTTTTTGAAGAGCTTGGACGCATGGACGGAAACGATGTATCGCATTGGCTGCAAGCCGAACAAGAATTGTGCGTTCGCCTGCCGAAAGTGCAGCAATCTGGTGCGTGGTACACAGTGAGCGCGCCAGTGCCCGGCGTGCCGGCTCACCGCATCAGCGTCTCCGTCGCAGATAGCGGAGCGTTAATCTCCGCCGAAAACCGGAGGGATGCATCGGACTCGAGCGGCGAAAATCGCGAGTATTCGGCGGCATATTATTCAGTTCGCTGGCCGGAGAGCGTGGACCCGGAAACCGCGAGCGCATACTTGAAGAACGGAACGTTGACGCTGGTGGCCCGCAGGGCGGGTGCGCGGGATGCCGAAGACGACGCGACGATTCCGCAGACGGCGACCAAGCACCGCCCAAGCGCAAAACGCGCCAAACGCTGACCGCATGTTTGATTGAGGATCCTCCCCTCATCTACACTTGGCCAATATGGATCAATTTGGAGCCACGCCATCTGCCGAGGGACGGTGCCGCTTCGTGGCTTGGTCTCCGGCTCTGCCAACCCTCTCGTTGATTCTTTTTGGAAAGCAACGGCAAGTCATCCCAATGCAGAAGACGGCCTGCGGATTCTTCGTCGCGGATGCGAACGCTGGCGTTGGAGCGCAGTACAAGTTCCTTTTGCCAGATGGGCGCGAACTTCCGGATCCCGCGTCGCGGTTCCAGCCGGATGGTGTCCATGGCGCTTCGGCGGTGTTTGACGCGCGCCGCTTTGGCTGGACCGACGAGGCGTTTCGCGCGCGTCCGCTGAAGGAAACGATTATCTACGAGCTGCATGTGGGAACATTCACACAACAGGGTACATTCTCGGCGGCGATTCGCAGATTGGATCTGTTAGCTGACCTCGGAATCACAGCGGTGGAAATAATGCCGGTCGCCCAATTTCCCGGCGGGCGGAATTGGGGTTACGACGGAGTGTATCCTTTTGCTGCGCAGAACACCTACGGCGGACCCGGTGGACTACAGGAGTTTGTGGACGCGGCACATGCCCGCGGGTTGTCAGTAATCCTGGATGTCGTTTACAACCACCTCGGCCCCGAGGGGAATTATCTCGCCGCCTTCGGTCCGTTTTTTACCGCCCGTTACCACACTCCGTGGGGCGACGCGATTAACTATGACGAGGCCCACAGCGATCCGGTGCGCGAATATTTTTTTCAAAACGCGCTGTGGTGGTTGCGCGAGTTTCACGTCGACGCCCTGCGCCTGGATGCCGTGCACGGAATCTTCGATTTCAGTGCGCAGCACTTTCTTGCCGAGCTGAAGGAACGGCTGAAGAAACTCTCGGTCGAGACCGGCCGCGCGCTGTATCTGATTGCTGAAAGCGATCTGAACGACGCGCGATTGCTGCGCTGTCCGGATCGCGGAGGGTATGGCCTGGACGCCCAGTGGAGCGACGACTTCCATCATTCGGTGCACACGCTGCTGACCGGCGAAACCGGTGGCTATTATCAGGATTTCGGGTCCATCGACGATCTGGAGACTGTATTGCGCGAAGGCTGGCGCTATTCGGGCCGGTATTCGCGCTATCGCAAGCGTCACCACGGGAACTCGCCCAAGGGAATCAGGCCGGAACGTTTTGTGGTTTGCGCGCAGAACCACGATCAGGTGGGAAATCGAGCCGTCGGCGACCGGCTGACGCAAATCGTCGATTTCGAAAGCCTGAAGCTCGCGGCTGGCATTACGCTCCTTTCACCGTTTGTACCGCTGCTCTTCATGGGCGAAGAGTACGGCGAGACGCATCCTTTCCAATACTTCACGAGCCATTCTGATCCGGCATTGATCGAGGCGGTCAGAAAAGGGCGCCGTGAGGAGTTCGCGGCGTTCGGGTGGCGCGGCGACCTGCCGGACCCGCAAAGCGAGGAAACGTTCAAGCGATCTACTCTCGATTACACAATTCGCGATACGGAGCCTCACGCCTCGCTATGGAAGTTTTACAAGACGCTCATTGGAATACGTAAGCGCTTCGGACTTGGCGGCAGAAGACCTCAGGTCAGCTGCCAAATGGGTCCAGAGACGATCAGACTCGATTACGCTGATGGTATACCGCTGACAATTGTCTTTCATTTCGGGACAGCGCCGGCCCACGTAGAGCTACGATGCGAGCGCCTCCGCGCTTTGTTGGATTCATCAAAAGTAGCGCCCGCCAGCCCGCCATTCGAGTCGGGGACGGAGTCGATGGGAGGCTCAGTTACTTTGGCTCCGCGCTCATTCATCTCCTTCGAACCGGGACCTTCAGGAGAATTACGGTGAAATATATTTGCGTTCACGGCCATTTCTACCAGCCGCCCCGAGAAAATCCGTCGCTGGAGGCAATCGAGCTCCAGGACTCCGCCTATCCGTATCACGACTGGAACGAGCGTGTGACTGCGGAATGCTATGCGCCGAATGCGATTGCCCGATTGCTCGACGACCAGCAGCGCATCGTCCAACTGGTGAACAATTACGCGCAGATTAGCTTCAATTTCGGGCCAACGCTATTACTTTGGATGAAGCAAAACACCCCCGGAGTTCTGGATGCGATTGTACGGGCGGACAAAATCAGCCGGGAGCGCTTCGGAGGACACGGCTCCGCAATCGCGCAAGCCTATAACCACATGATTATGCCGCTGGCGCATCCGCGCGATAAAGAGACGCAGGTAATTTGGGGGATCCGCGATTTCGAACATCGCTTCGGCCGCAGGCCGGAAGGCATGTGGTTGCCCGAAACCGCAGCGGATACCGCCTCGCTTGAGGCACTGGCCGGACAGGGGATTCGGTTCACCATCCTGGCGCCGAGGCAGGCGAAGCGCGTCCGCCGCCAAGGTGGCCGAAGCTGGAAAGATGTGTCCGGCGACCGCATTGATCCCAGCCGTGCCTATCGGATGAGGCTGCCTTCGAAAAAAACAATTACCGTTTTCTTTTATGACGGCCCGATTTCTCAGGCCGTCGCATTCGAGCGGCTGCTCGACGACGGAAGACGGTTCGCAGACCGTTTACTCAGCGGGTTTTCTGACAGCCGGACTTGGCCGCAACTGTGCCACATTGCGACGGACGGCGAGAGTTACGGCCACCATCACCGTTACGGAGAAATGGCCTTAAGTTACGCCCTGAATAGCATCGAAAAAGGCGATCAAGCGAAGCTGATCAATTACGGGCAGTTTCTTGAGATGTACCCGCCCGACCATCTGGTCGAAATATTCGACAACAGTTCCTGGAGTTGCGTGCACGGAGTAGAGCGTTGGAGGTCGAACTGTGGGTGCAACTCAGGCGGTCACGCGGGATGGAATCAGGAGTGGCGAAAGCCTTTAAGAGATGCGCTGGATTGGCTGCGCGACACGCTGGCTCCAAAATATGAGGAAGCGGCAAAAGGTCTGCTCAAGGATCCCTGGGCCGCTCGGAACAGCTACATCGACCTGGTGCTGGATCGATCAGACGAAAGCGTCGATCGCTTCTTCGCTCAGCACGCTATCCGCGAGTTAAACGAATGCGAAAGAGTCCGCGCGCTCAAGCTGCTGGAATTGCAGCGCCACGCGATGCTGATGTATACGAGTTGCGGATGGTTTTTCGATGAGCTCTCGGGTATCGAGACCGTACAGGTGATTCATTATGCCGGGCGAGCCATCGAGTTGGCACGAGAAGCCCTGCAGGCTGCCGACATCGAAGATCAGTTCTGCGAGCGGCTGCGAAGCGCCAAAAGCAATCTTCCTGAGCACGCCGATGGCGATCAAATATATAAGAAGTGGGTGGTGCCGGCCGTAATCACGATGGACAAAGTAGTGGGACATTACGCGGTCAGCTCTCTTTTCGAGAACTACGGCGACAAGACGAAAATCTATTGTTATGACGTCGGCCGGATCGAATACAACGTTGAGACCGAAGGCCGCGTGCGCCTTGCCACAGCCCGCGTGCATGTGCGCTCAGAAATCACAAGAGACGAGACCACCCTGAGTTTCGCGGTGTTGCATCTGGGCGACCACAATATTACGGGCGGCGTGCGTGAGTCGCAGGACGAAAACGTCTTCCATGAACTTCGCGAAAAGCTGAATTCCGCCTTTGCCCGCGCGGATATGACCGAGGTGATCCGTATTCTCGACGAGCAATTTGGCAGGAGCCGCTTCTCGCTCAGCTCGCTTTTCCGCGACGAGCAGCGGCGAATCGTCAATCTGATCTTGAAAGACACGCTCAATTCGGTCGGTGCGTCGTTCAAGGGCGTATACGAGAATCAGGCGGCGCTGATGCACTTCCTGACCGCCCTGGGAGTTCCGGTGCCTGCCGCGTTGAAATCCGCAGCGGCCATTGCACTGAATGCCGAGTTGCAGCACGCGCTGGAGAAGGCCGAAATCGACGGCGCGGCCGTAAAAGGATTGGTACGCGAGGCCGCAGCCAACCAGATCAACTTGGACGACACCACGCTTGAATTCACAATGCGGAAGCGTCTGGAAGAGCAAGCAGCGATGCTGGCGCAAAGCCCGGAAGACCTGGCGACGCTCAAGCGCCTTCACTCGATGCTAAATGTCGCCGCCGCCTTGCCTCGGCCGGTCGTTCTCTGGGAAGTGCAGAATTTGTGCTTTGCACCGCTCTCCCGCGCAAGAAACGGAAACGGCAGCGGCGCGCCTCCGGAGGGCGGTGCAGCAGAAGAATGGCGCCGCGAAGCCGCAGCCGTCCGGGAGCAGCTTCATATTCACGGCGCGAATTCATGAACCGCAATGTTCCTCTAGCAACCTATCGCTTGCAGTTCAACACTAACTTCCGTTTTCGCGACGCCATTGGCATCCTCGATTATCTTCGCGACCTCGGCATCTCGCATGTGTACGCGTCTCCGGTCTTCACGAGCCGCCACGGAAGCGGGCATGGCTACGACGTCACTGACCCCACAAAGATCGATCCGGATCTCGGCGGCGAAGGCGATTTCGCCGCGCTTCAGACGGCAATTGAAGGACGCAATATGCGCCTCCTTCTCGACATCGTACCGAACCACATGGCGGCCAGCAGCGAGAACCGCTGGTGGATGGACGTGCTCGAATATGGGCCCGATTCGTCGTTCGCATCGTATTTCGATATCAACTGGCGCACGCCGTCACGCATGCTTGAAAACAAGTTGCTCCTCCCGTTTCTCGGCAAACCGTTCGGCGAGGTTCTGGACGACGGCGAGATGCGCATCGAGTACGATGACGCCAGGTTTCTTCTCCAGTGCCAGGGCCAGATTTTTCCGATCGCGCCTGCGTCTCTGGCGGCAATTCTGAGTTACCGCCAACGCGAGATTCACCAGGCGGTCGAACCCAACTCGGCGGCAGAGCAGGAGCTCCGCGGGATCATCGCCGCTGCGGAAGTGATCGCCCAGGACAGGGGCGTGAGCGCGCAAGCGGCGACTGAACGTCGCACCCGGGCCGAACAGCTGAGGGAGCGCTTACGCCAGCTCGTAAACAGTTCGCCGGAGATCGGCGGCTTTTTGCGAGACGCGCTTCAGGATATCCACGGCGCCCGTGGCGATCCTCGAAGCTTTTGCGAACTTGAACGCATTCTTTCCGCCCAGCACTACCGGTTGGCTTTCTGGCAGACGGCCAGCGACAGCATAAACTATCGTCGCTTTTTCTCGATCACCGATTTGGTCGGGGTGCGCGTAGAGGATCCGGCTGTGTTTGACGCCACACACGAAGCGATCATTCGCGCCGGCGCGAGGCGCAATATTTCCGGATTCCGGATCGACCATATCGATGGTTTGCGTGATCCGCGCGGCTATCTGAACCGTTTGCGCGAACGGCTTTCTCCGGCTGATTCAGAGGGCGAACCTGCCTATCTGGTGGTCGAAAAGATTCTGGGCCGAGGCGAAGTGCTGCCGCACGATTGGCCAATCGAGGGAACAACAGGCTACGACTTCCTTAATTACGCGAACCGGCTCCTCGTGGACTCAGAGCGTTTCGCAGCGATCGTCGATTTTTATTCGCGCTGGACAAAAGCCCCCCGGAATTTCGAAGACATTCTCTACGAGAAGAAAAAACTTGTGATGCGGACACTGCTGGGCGTCGAAATGCGGACGCTCGGCCGCGAGCTGGCGGAACTTGCCTCCGATGACCGCTACTCCCGCGAATTGCGGGCTGCCGAATTGACGGAAGCCCTGATCGAAACCACTGCATGCCTTCCGGTCTATCGAACGTATGTGCAGTCCCTTGACGAATCCGAGGCCACGCAAGCGCTATTGGATGCTGCGATCTGTAAAGGGCGTGAACGCCGTCCGACTCTCCCTCCCGAATGTTTCGATTTCGTCGCAGACGTGCTCTTGCTGAAAGCGGCGCCCCATGTGCGGGCCGAGCAGCGCGAGAACCGCTTCTCCTTTGTAACGCGCTGGCAGCAATTCACCGGCTCGATTATGGCAAAAGGCCTCGAAGACACCGCGCTGTACGTCTATTTCCCGCTGGCATCTTTGAATGAAGTCGGCGGAGACCCTCGTGCTTTCGGCGCGAGCGTTCCCGATTTTCATGAATACGCATCAGAGCGGCGCGCGCGGTGGCCCTATAGCATGAATGCGACGACTACCCACGACACGAAGCGGTCAGAAGACGCCAGGGCTCGGATTGCGGTGCTTTCTGAAATTCCGGACGAGTGGGAGCGCGCCGTGCAGTATTGGTCGCTTATTAATCAACGATATTCAAAAGCCCTAGGCTCTGCGTCTGTTCCCGATCGAAACGAGGAATATTTGTTTTATCAGACGCTGATCGGCACATGGCCGCTTGAGGAGTGCGAGTGGCCTTCGCTGATCCAGCGCCTGCAGGACTACATTCTTAAAGCAGTCCGTGAAGCCAAGGTGCATACGCGCTGGTCGCAGCCTAACGAACCTCACGAGGCGGCGCTGCGTGATTTTATAGCGCACGTGCTCGATAGGAACGCGAACGGAGAATTCCATTCGAATTTTGCCGAGTTCCAGAAACGGACTGCGCTATACGGAATGTTGAACGGCCTCGGGCAGCTTTTACTGAAGATTGCCTGCCCCGGCGTTCCTGACTTTTATCAGGGATCAGAATTGTGGGATTTTCGCCTCGTCGATCCCGATAATCGCGGTCCGGTCGATTTTTTGAAGCGCCGGGCCATGTTTGACGAATTGCGAACGTCACCAAACGCAGACCGCGCCAGCCAGGCGAACGAGTTGCTCGCTCACTGGTGGGACGCGCGGGTGAAGGCTCACGTGCTCGCCCGCGCGCTGGGAATACGGCGCGAAAATCCGGGCCTGTTTCTCGATGGCGATTATCTCCCGCTGGAAGTTTCAGGTGAGCACCGGAACCGCGCTCTCGCATTTGCACGCACGATGGCCGGCGATTGGGCCATTGCCATTATTCCGCGGTGCGTCGCGTCGGTGCAGGCGCCTGTCGTTGGCGACCGCCTTTCGTTCTGGCGCCACACGTTCGTCACGCTCCCCGAGGGCGCGGCCGGGAGTCTGGTGAATGTGCTGGCCGGAAGAGATTCGCCTTCGATGGCGGTGTCGCCCGACCGGCGGCTCTCCCTCGGCGCCGCCTTTCGCGAGTTTCCGGTCTCCTTGTTGCTGCCGGTTCGCTGAATGGACCGGCCCCGGGCTCACGCGGCAATCGGTGCTCGAGCCACCAGCGCGGATTCGTGTGCCGATTCTCCCCCCGGTAAAATTGCAAGCTGCCATAATTTGAACGCGGAGTTTGCCGAACTATACGCCGAGACGATGCTGGCTCCTCGCCCACCCTGATCCCGCCGCGAATATCGTCTCAGCAGAACTCTGATCGTACAGATGAAGGCACCGATCCCCCCGGAAAAGCTGTCTTCATCATAGCCCTCCCGGGGGCGTCGGTGTGGGGGTGGGCTAAAAGTGAAAGCGCAGCGCGAATTCCACCGTCCTGGGATCGGTTGTGCTGGTCACCTGGCCGAAATTCGCCGAGCCCAGCGTCGTTGAATAACCGAACGATGAAAGATGGTTCGGGAAGTTAAACATTTCGGCTCGGAAATCAAACCCGGTACTTTCCGTAATCGGAAACGACTTCTGCAGGGAGGCGTCCCAGTTGTCGAAGCCACGAGTCTTGATCCCATAAGCCTGCAAATTACCGAAGGTGCCGGTCGCGGGATATGCAAAAGACGATGTGCAAGTCGTTGAGCCGACTGCGCAGGGGTTAAGGTATTGATTTTTCTCCGCCCCTACCGCGAAGGGGCTGCCAACCAAATTCGGGCGCTGGGGCTGGCCGGGGCCAGTGGTACCGTTGAGACCATCGAGAGCTGGATCAGTTCCAGTCGGATCAAGCACATTGACCGGAAGCCCCGTCGAGATGTTCGTAACACCGGAGAGCTGCCAACCGCCGAGTAGCTTCTTGTACATCTGATCGCCCGTTTGCCAGAAAGGAAGCGGATATACGTAGCTGATCACTAGGATCTGGTTACGAGTGAAGTTCTCCGGGCCGTAGTCGCCCATAAGGTTATACGTGTTCTCGGGAAGATAGCTATAGCTCTGGGCGTCTGTGAGGCCTTTGGCCCAAGTGTAGGAAACGTTCAAAGTGCCGCCGTGCTGCAAGCGTTTTGTCACGCGCGCCTGTAGCGAATTGTAATTGAAGATCGCTCCATTCGCGGTCGAGAGAATATCTCCGTATCCCAGGTAAGGTCTCAGCGAATTCACCACGACTCCGGTTCCCGTTCCGGGTCGAAGTTGGTTTAAATCCTGATCGTAGGAGAGATCAGCCGAGCTCGAACCCACATAATCGACTTCCAGCACTGTGTCCGCTGAGAGTTTCTGTTGCACGCCAAAACTCCAGGTCTTGATGCGCGGCGGATCCAGATTCAGGTTATGCGATGTCGGAATCTCGCTCGGTGCACTGGCGGGCGGCGCTCCTCCGCTAATGTTATCCACCGTTCCGTTATTGAGCGTGACATTCGCCACAAATGGCAGTTGGGAAACGGAATTGAAGATGTAGTTGCCTTCAACCCTCTCGTAAGAGAGCCCGTAACCTCCGCGCAGCACAGTCGACTGTTTGCCTGTCAAATCGTATGCAAAACCGATACGCGGCCCCCACGCGTTCCAGTCCGTATTGTTGTCTCCATACGGCAGGTTATGGAACAGGGCGAGCACTTGCGGATTTGTCATGTCCGGCACGCGTCCAACTGCTTGCTTCGGGAAAGAATTGCCAGGCAAGACCAATCCGTTATAGGGATAAGGATTCGCCCCCACGATGTCGCCCGTAGTCGGGCTTATCATCGGAGCGTCCGCCGCAACGTAGTAGGCAGGGTCAAAAACCGACGTATTGTTCAGCGCGCTATATTGAGGCTGCATGTATTGCCAGCGCAGGCCGAGGTTCAATGTTAGACGCCGGCTGACTTTCCAATCATCCTGCACGTACGGCTCGATTTGCGTGAAGCGGGCCCAAATTTGCGAATAGCTGCTTTGTTCCGTATATGAGGTGTAGTTCCCCTCCAACAAGTTAGCCAGAGCGTTGTCTGCATTCAGCTGGCTCGAACCGCCGGAGGCGACGAAACCGAACGAGCCGTTTAGCGCACCGGGAGCGGTCTGATTTTTGCGGCTACGCCATACGGAAACGCCCACTTTCAAACTGTGATTTCCTACCGTCTTCGCCAGATCGTCTTTGATCGCATAGATGCGTTCATAGTTATCGAAATTGAGAGGCGTCGAGCTGAGCGTCGTCCATCCGGTTGCCGAAACGCTCGGAATGTCCGGAGAGGCGTTGAATAGCGTTGAGTACGTCAAGTTGTTCGCCGATCTCAAAATGCTCTTAATGCCCACAAGTGAATTTGGGAAAATGTCTTTCGTTTCCGTGATGATGTTGCCGGAGAACGATCCAGTCAAGGTATTCACCGTGTTCGCGTTTATGATATTGGTCCAGGTGAGACCCGAAGTTATGCCAGGCACCTGCCGGTCATAGGAGATCAAGTTGGTCGCGTTGCCGAGGAACGTGTAGTAATCGTGGACCCAATATCCCGAGATTTGGTTCTTCGCGCTCTTGATGTAGTCGATCTTTATCAGGTATTCGTGCGTGTTGATTGGGTTGGGAGCGAGAAAAGTGTATGACTCACCCGTAGTGGCTCCTACTGGCGGTCCATTTGGGTTCGGATATAAAGCCGCAAGCGCGAGGCCATTTGCGGTGGCGCAATTCGTCGTCACGGTTCCGCCGCACGGGGGAATAATGCCCGTAGTCGTGAATCCTGTCGGATAATAGGCGGGGTTAGCAGCCGAAAAATTGCCGAGCTTTTCGTTTGGCGTCGGCACCGTCCACTGCGTCACAGTCGACGTCCGCTCTCGCTTGAAGTCCTGCGCGGTGAAAAAAAAGAGTTTGTCTTTGTGAGTGTTGAAGTGCTGGGATATAGATCGGGCCGCCGACTTCCCCGCCAAAATTGTTATAGACCAACTGTGGTTTAGTGGGGTTCGTCACTAGGGCCGTGCCGGGCTGAAATGCATACGCTTGGATCACTCGGTTGCGCAGATATTCATATGTCCCGCCGTGAAAGGACTGTGTTCCCGTCTTGATCGCCACACTGACCGTCGCGCCGGAGCTGCCGCCATACGCCGCGCTGTAGCCCGAAGCGACCGTCTTGAACTCCGAGAGCGCATCCGGCGAAATATTGACAAAGTTGTTTCCGCCGCCGCCGTTATCCTTGTTGTCGACGCCATCGATGTTGTAGTTGAACGTGTCGGTGCGGTTCCCGTTCACGGATTGGTCGCTTCCGGCCACACCGTATGTCGTGAAGAGGTTGAATTGGCTCGACACTGTCGAGGACACACCTGGCGCGAGCGTCATCAACTGCATGTAATTCCGGCCGTTCAACTGAATTTGCGTTGCTTCTTCGCCGGTCACAAGATGCCCCACCTCGGACGTGGCCGTCTGCACGGCGACGGCATTCGCCTGCACCGTGATGGTTTGCGTCTGCTCGCCAACCTGCAATGTAATTGGCACGCTCGGCTTCCCGCCGACTTCCACCGCCACATGCTGTGACACGAACTTCTTAAAGCCCGAGACGGAGGTCGAGATCGTGTAGGAGCCCACCGGCAAATCTGTCGCCACGTAGTTGCCGTCCGCGTTCGAGGTCACCGTTCGTACCAGGCCCGTGCCTTCATTCGTAATCTCAATCGTGGCGTTGGGCACCACGGCGCCGCCTGCGTCCGTCACGGTACCGGAAATCTGTTGATCGATGACGGTTGACTGGGCATGAACCGAAGAGACGAAACACACAAATATCGCGATTAGGAACAGACGCTTCATAGGACCCCCATTCATTGACATCCTCATCCAAGTGAGGAAATTGTCCTTGCCCACCACAACGGGATTTCTTGCGATTTAGAAAGCCCCCACCTGTTCGGGCCTCGCTCCGCAGCAACGCGGAGCGCAACTTGGTACCCGTCACAGGCGCTACGTGTACGTTAACGCCCGTGTACGTTAACGGGCTTATAGAACAGCTTGCGGATTTGTGTCAAGAAGTATTTTCGTGCTCCCCTGCACTCCCTGCTTCAAGCCGCTTCTCGCAGAGCCGCTCCTCACGCTCCGAACACCGCTTGCAATTGCAACGGCTCGTGCTACTATTTGCCGTTCGTTACCGTACACGCACAGATTCCAGCCGACCGGCCGCGAAAATCCGGTGCCGCCTGCGACTGATTACACGGAGAGACTTTCGTGACAAAAGCGAATGGCAATTACCTTCCGAAGCCGGAGCACAAATTTTCGTTCGGTTTGTGGACCGTCGGCAATCGCGGCCGCGATCCTTTTGGCGATTTCGTCCGTCCGCCGATGTCGCCTCCGGAAATCGTCGCGATGCTGGCTGAGGTTGGCGCCTGGGGCGTCAACTTGCATGACAACGACTTGGTCCCGATCGATGCAACTCCGGCCGAGCAGGACAAGATCGTCCGCGACTTCAAGAAGGCCTGTAAGCAACACGGCCTCGTGGTTCCAATGGCCACCGTCTCCCTCTTTTTCCATCCCGTCTTCCGCGATGGCGGCTTCACCGCCAACGATCCGGAAGTCCGCGCGTACGCGGTTCAAAAAACGATGCGCGCCATGGACATTGGCGCAGAACTTGGCGCCGCCATTTTCGTTTTGTGGGGAGGTCGCGAAGGCGTGGAAACCGATGCCTGCCGCAAGGCGGACGACGCGGTCAAACGCCTTCGCGAGGCAATCAATTATCTCTGCGAATACAACATCGCCCGCGGCTACAAATTCAAATTCGCTCTCGAAGCCAAGCCCAATGAACCCCGCGGGGACATCTATATGGCCACCACGGGGCACTACCTCGGATTCATTCCCACTCTTGATCATCCCGAAATGGTCGGCGTGAATCCGGAGGTCGCTCACGAACAAATGTCCGGCCTGAATTTCATGCACGGCGTGGCGCAAGCGTGGGAAGCCGGCAAACTCTTTCATATTGATCTCAACGACCAGGCGCCCGGCCGTTACGATCAGGATCTTCGTTTCGGCTCCGCGAATCCCAAATCAGCCTTTTTCCTGGTGAAATTCCTCGAGGATGTTGCGTATGCAGGCTCGCGCCACTTCGATGCACATGCCTATCGCACCGAAAATTGTGAAGGCGTGAAGGACTTCGCGCGCGGATGCATGCGAACGTACTTGATCCTCAAAGAGAAGGCGCAGCAATGGAATGAAGACCGCGAGATTCAGGCGATCCTGGCGGAGATTTCGTCGGGCCCGAAAACCGTGCCAGTCGTGGGGCGCTACACCGCAGCCGCTTCGGCGAAGCTCCTGGCACACGCATTCAACAAAGACGCGATGCTGAAGAAGCGTCTGCCTTACGAGCGGCTCGATCAGCTTACAGTGGACATTTTGCTCGGCGCCCGCTGAGCATTCCCTGCTTCAGGACGCGGCTGCCGTCATCATCGCCGATCCCTTTTGCTGCCGCCTCACCTCGCGGAAGAGGTGCAGGTTCGATCGCAACACGATCGATGGGTTCAGGTAAGTCGCTGAAAGCGGCGCGTTGTGGGAAAGGTGCTCCACCAGCGTGGCAAGGGCGGTTCGACCCTGCTGATACGGCCGCTGGTAAATCGAAGCGCAAATCGTCTGCTTCTCGAAATACGGCACCATCTCCTGAAACAGATCCGTCGTAATCAGCTTCACGGAGAGCGCCCGGTTTCGCGCCTCCAGCGCTTTGCACACCGGCAGGCAATTCACCGTATTGACGTAAATTCCGCTCAGGTCGGGAATTCGCGCGAGCAACGCCGAAGTCTTACGAAAACTCTCGCCAGGATCTTCGTGTGCTTCGATGATCTCGACCACCTGCCCCCCGCTGCAGTACTCCGGAAATGAGTGCGCAAAACCTTCCGTTTTCCGCAAATGGTCTTCCGTTCGCAGCATTCCCGTAATCACGGCGACTTTTGCTTTTGCGGGCACGAAGCGGCCCATCAATTCTCCGGCAAGCAATCCGTTCAGCCGTGGCTCCACGCAAACGATGCACGAGCGCTTGCTCGCCGGCGCATCCGTGGAAACACATACCACGCGAACTCCCTTTTCTTCGGCCGCATCGATCACCGGCGTAATTTCCGTCGGACGACCGGGAGTGAGAATCACTCCCTGAACCCGCGAACTTAGGATCTTTTTCAACTCGGGCGTCTCGCCCTTGCCAAGCTCGGGGACGGGGCGAAAAATGAAGTCGATTCCGTAGTCCCGAAACCGTTTCACTTCGTCGTAGATGCCTTCCCAAAGCTGGTCGTAGAAAAAGTGAATCTCCCGCGGGACGCACACACCGATGCGGACATGAGTACGGCTGCGCGAAAGTGCGCGCGCGGCTAAATTAGGCTCATATCCGATTTCGCGGGCGATTCGCAGAATGCGCTCGCGCGTCTTCTCGTTGATGCCCGGGCGCCCATGCAGCGCTCGATCCACCGTTCCGATCGAAACATTCGCCCGCTCCGCCAGCCGGTGAACGCCCACTTTCTTCTTCATATTAGCGACCTATTCTGCCCGAATCCTCGCACCTATGCAAAGGCGCGCACCCAAGGCAAGCCGTGAACGCCGGGCGGCACGATTCAGCGGATTGTCCTCTGCCAATCCGCTACCGAGAAAGAAGCTGATGTATTTCGTCGGCGTGCGCGAAGTGCGGATCGATCTGCAGTGCGTCTTTGAGCTGTTGATCCGCCATCTCCGTGTTGTTCGTCTTCAGGTAGGCCATCCCCAGATGGTAGTGATAAGTGGGGTCTTTGGGGTCGGCCTTTTCGGCAACTTGCAGCAGGTCGACGGCCGAGTTGTAGATCCCGTGCTTGTAATACGCCCAACCTAGCGTGTCCGCTGAAGCCGGCAGATCGGGCAAGCCGCGCCGTGCCGTCTGCGCCAGAGACAATGCCACGTTCAGATTTCCATCATGTTCCAGCATCAGGTACGCAAGGTTATTGGCCGCGACGGGATAATTCGGCTGTACCTGCAGAGCCTGCTGATAGGCGTTTTCCGCTTCCTGCCATTTGCCTTGCGATTCGAGCAGGCCTCCCATAGCCACATAGATCCGCACGTCGCGAGGGTTCGCCTGAATGGCCCGCTGGTATCCCGTGATCGCCTGATCCACCGAGCCGCGGGATGCTTGCACGCTGGCGAGAAACATAAACGCCGGAACGTTGTTCGGATCCAGTTCCGTGGCTTTTTCAAACGCCGCTTCGGCTTTATCGGGCGCCTGATTGCGCAGTTCCACCTGGCCGAGTATCAGGTAAAGCTTGCTGCTCGCTGGCACTCGCGAAATCTGATCCTGCACCAGGGCCAGCGCCTTCGCCGGCTGTTTTGCCGCTATGTCCAGATTCACCAGGCCGGTCAGCGCCTCGGCAGAAGACGGGTCCAACGCAAGCGCCTCGTTGTAGAGTTTCGCCGCGTCGTCCGCACGCTTCTCAGACGCTCGCAAATCGCCCATTGCGATGAACGCGCGCGGATCATTTGGTGCAACGGTCATCGCTGTTTTCAAGTCAGACTCTGCGCTGGCCTCGTTGCCCTGATGCATCAGCGCTGCTGCGTGGAAAAGATAGCCATCCGCCAGGTGCGGCTGCATTTTGATCAGCTTCGCGCCGCTTTGCGCCAGGGCGGCATAGTCGCCCTGATGCGCGGCCAGGTCGCCCAGCGCCCGTTCCGGGTCCGGCATGTTCGGCTGGAGCCTCTCGGCCGTCTGCCACTCGGTTTGCGCCTGAACCGTATTGTCGTTCGCCGCATAGGCCATGCCTAGTTGGTAATGCGCTTGCGCGTTATTTGGCTCCTGAGTCGTGATTGCTCCCAGCTCCTGCACGGCGTCGGCAGGTTTGCCCTGCCTGGTCAGGATTTCCCCTTGCAGAATGCGCGCGTTCACATCGCCGGGTTCAGCCTTCAAGAGCGCATTAACCACGTTGGCCGCATCGGCGGTGCGGTTCTGCGTCAATAAAAGTTGCGCGTAAGTTTGCGCGATTCCCGCATCCTTCGGATGTTCGGAATAAAGCGATGCGAACTCGCCCAATGCCTTGTCGACTTCTCCCTGCGATAAATAGAAATCGCCAAGCACGCGGTCTCCGCCGGGGACGCCGTTCAGATCGCTTTTGGCGGTCCGCATCGTCGTTTCGGCGGCGTCCTTTTGTCCCTCCGCCAGATACACGCCGGCCAGTGCCAGGCGCGGAGGTATGCTCTTCGGTTCCAGCGCCATCGCTGTCTTGAATTGCGCTTCCGCCTCCGCCCACTGCTTCTGGCGCGAGTAAAACTCGCCCAGCGCCATCGCGCCCGGTCCCGATTTGGGATCAACCGAAACCGCCTTTTTGTAGGTCTCTTCAGCTTTTGCCAGGTCGCCGCTCTTTTCCTCGATCAGAGCGAGGCTCAGGTAAGGAGCCACGTGATTCGGATCCAGATCGACCGCCTGTTGCGCCTCCGTCAATGCGGCGGGCATCGACCCGACCGCTGCATCGGCCTGCGAAAGCACCACCTGTGCTTGCACGTCCTTGGGGTCGGTATTGAGCGCGGCCTGCGCGTGATCGCGCGCATCCATTGATTTGCCCGCGGCCAGCAACAGGCTGGCAAGGTCCACTTGCGCGCTTGCATTGCCGGGCTCCAGCGTCGTCGTCGTCACAAGCTCTTGGTACGCGCGCGGCACTTGCCCCATTTTCATCAGGCACTTTGCAAACTGATAGTGCGCGTCGGCATAGTGCGAGTCGATCTGGATCGCATTTTGAAATTCGATGGCGGCCGCTGAATAATTGCCTTTGGCCATGTAAGCCGTGCCCTTGCTGAAATAATCCTTCTTGGCCGTTTCCGGATTCCGCGAACAACCGCACATAAGCGCAATCAGAAATACCGCGACGAGCGCCGCGCAACCGCGTTTGGCAAATCGCGCTTTTTCATTTCGAACCATAATGCCCTGCTGCTCCCTTTGATATTCTCAAGCCCCTCGAACTCTCAGTATCTGCAACTCAGGTCGACCGACGAACCTTGCGGACCGAAGGTTAAGCCGCGGCTTCATCGCGAAAACGTGGGTGGTAGGCTTCGCAGCGCCGTCGAGGCGACAGCCCTCATCTTACATCTTTCACCAGGAGGTCGGTCGGCGCTCTGCCGGGACGTCGCTCAATCATATACAGGCCGCATTCGCTTCCCTGGCGCTTTACAGCGAATCCCGGCGAAATGAGGATAATGATTTCCAACGGCACGAATTCGCAAGGGACGAGCCAGTCATCGCTGCGCAACCGTCGCACCGCTGCTTGAATGCTCCGTTAGCCACTTGATCGCCGCGTCTTGCTCGGCATTCGTAAGCCGGTTGTAATCCCAGGGCGAACTGATCTCCAACTTCTCCGACGCTCCGTAGAGCGCGTAGACCTCGCCCGCTTCCTTCACAGCCGCCTCCACATCAGACGCGGTGTCGTCGCGATCCAGCAACGGATTCAGCACATAAACCGGCCGCGGCGCGATCATCCCAATCAGATCGTCGAAATCATAGGGCACTTGCGATTCGTGCCCGACGAAAAATCCCAGTCGCGGCAGAATATCGCGGACATAAGCCCAGCGCGCTATCCCGCCCGTGCCGGTCGCGGCTGTATCGGTCCGCATCGGCGTAAACCCTGCCGCGCAAATCACACCCGCAACGCGCGGGTCGAGCGCCGCCGTGTAAAGAGCCACGGTTCCGCCAATCGAATATCCGAAAAGATAGATGTGTGACGCATCCACCATGGGGTCCTTCTCCAGAGCGTCTACCGCTGCCTGTGCGTCCTCTACCATTCGCCCCATGTGGGACCAGTGCGGATAGCGATTATAAAAAGGGCCCGTCTCTGTCAGTCGGCTGCCAAATCCGCTCTGGTCGTAAGCGAGCACCGCATATCCCTGCTGGACGAGAGCGAGAATCGGATGAAGATCAACCGTGTGATAGACCCACATATATCCAAGCGGGTAGCTGAATCCATGAAGCCAAATCGCGGTCGGCAGCTTTTTCCCCGGCGGCGTGTCTTTCGGATAATAAAGATCGCCGCGAATGCCGCCTCCAAAGGTAATCCGGCGCGAGGCGGTTTCGCTCTTCTGCGGCTCGTCCCAGCCAAAACTCGTCCCGTTCGACGAAATCACCCACGCTGGTATATCCGGCGTCACTTGCGCGGGATTGGGTATGTAGTTGTAGGCGCTCGGCGCGGGACCCCGGCCCCGTCCGGGGAACGCAAACGGCGGAGCCTCATCTTCGGGCGCCAGCTTCGCGGGTTCCGTGCCAAGCATCCACAATACCGATTTGCGCAGCGCGTCGGCCTTTTCCCGCCAGCCCGCCACCGAAGATATCGTTGACCCGTTCGAACCCTTCAGGATGTCGTCACCCGAGTGCCTTGGATATTTCGTGAGATCGACCGTCTCCCCCGTATGCTGCCGCCACTGGTTCCAATCCCATCCGAAAATCAGATTGTTCGTCCAATACGGTTTCTGCCGGCCAAACTGCTGGTCGAGCCAGTCAAGGTCTGCTTCTTCGTCATTCGCTCCATGGAATCCGGGCACGCGCATCGTCGCATCGGCATTCGGCGCGCCGAGCAGCTTGTAAACTTTCAGCGACGAATAATACGTTTGCTCGTTCCCCCACGTGCTGGACACTTGGTCATTGTGCCCCCACTCCATCAGCAGCGATCTCGGCGCAATCAGGGCCGCGAGCAGGTTCCCGTCGACAGGCAACCGGTCCTCGCGGCCAACAAAGAATCGCAGCTGCGGCGCGAACCAGGTCGGGAACGCCCGGGTCGTCGTCTCGATACCCTCGCCAAAGCCGGTCTCGCTCGCGGCTCGAAACGCCAGCACTCCCCCGACGCCGGTGCTCCCGGCGATCACAGCAGTGATGCGCGTATCGAACGCGGCTGCGATCGTTGCCATTTTGCCGTCGCGCGAGTATCCGTAGATCCCGATGTGCTTTTTATCCACCTGCGGAAGCGAGTAGAGATAATCCACCACCAGGCTCGCGCACCACGCGCGCCGCGGCAGCAGCGCAAAATCATTATTTGGATAAAGCGAAGAAAGCGCGGCGGCGTCATCCATGAAATCATTTCCCGCGTAGCCGGCGGAAATATAGCCGCGCCGGATCAGTGAAGGCGCCCAACCCTCTAGGCTGCTGTTGATCAGCACGGGAAACGGGCCGGTTCCATCCGGAATATAAACGCGCACCCGCATCGTGCCGTTGTCGTCCGGGCCGAATTCCAGCCGCAAGTTGCGCACCGTATAGCCGGGGCGATGGGCTTCGTCGATCACATCGACGTGGCCGATGCTGGGCCGAGGCGGAAATGTGCCCCAAACATACTTCTCGAAGAGAGCCAGTATTTCCGCGCGACGCGCCGGCCATTCCGCGGCAGTTTTAACCGTGCGCCCGTTGAGGAAGGTCAGCGGGTCGGGCAATTGGTCGTGTTTCGGCAGGCTGTTGAAGTCCGGCGGGAGCGCCCCCGTTTTTTCCAGCCAGGCGTTGAAGGGAGGATCGGGCGGCAAAATCTGCTGAAGCTTCTCTAGATAGTCCTTTCGCGCTTGTATAGACGACGTGTCGTCCGCGCGCCCGATTGCGCCGCCGCCCAATAAAATGACTATGCCCGCCAAAACAAAAGCCGAACGCCCAATCCTCCACATCGAAAGCCTCCGGTGCGTCGCGAGATCCCGCGCCCCTCGGAACCGCCGCAAGCGCACGAATTTCAAGCAATAAAACTTTTACACACCGAACCGCGCCAGCACTCTTACACCGCGAACCACCTCTGTCAAGCAGCTACCCGGGACCGCCAGTCTCCGTACTGGCGGTTTCCACCGGTAACCCTCCGCACGAGCTCGACAAGTTAGTAAGGAACTGAGGAGAAGAATCGGTGCCGTAGCCTGCCTGCCGCAGGCAGGGCACGGCACAAGCCGCGCGGCAAACGGCGCGAATCGAATTTCGGATCGAATTCGATTTCGTGCAAAAATCCGCCGAATTCCGTTTGGAAATTCATCTTTCAATGATGTTTTAAGGTGCTGCCGCCTCAGCCGCCCTCGTCATCCGCATAGTCCTGGCAGTCCTATACTCCGTATT
>DATJOL010000187.1:0-36230 GCA_035507075.1 Candidatus Aquilonibacter sp.
CATTTCAGCTCTCTTAGAGCGCGAGAAATTTCAATCCGACCTCGCGCAACTCTCCGACAAGGATATCGCTCTGTTGCGAACACTGGCCGTCACCGGCCAGGACGAGTTCAGTCCCACGCCATTCGCGAAACAGTTCCAACACGAATATTTCGGACGATTAACGGATCGCGGACTTCTGATTCGCGCGGGGAGAGGCCGGTACAAGCTCTACCACCCACTGTTTAGCGAGTTTCTACGACAAACACAATGAAGCATAGCAACTGCAAAAGCGAAAACGTTCGCGCCGAGACGCGGCGGCACGCTTGCCGCCGCGTCTCGGCAGTTCTCCTTTACCCTTGGGCAACCACAGGGCGAAATCCATTCCCTAATCCCTTCAGCCCCTTAACTCTTCCCTTTAATGGCCTCTCCACTTCCCCTTATCCATTCCCTTTTCAACCCACGCACAGAGAACTTGATTTTTGCGAGGAAAGGCGGAATGCCGAAGGCACAGAAGCGTTACGAAGATTGCAGTAAATCCCGTTCGTCAGCAGCCCGAACTCCGTCACAGCAGATGCAGGACCTTTCGCGAGACGAACCGGGATTCAATGTTGCTACTGGGCTAAATGGACGGGCGCGAACGCCGCTGTTAGACCAGGATGCTAATCATGTACGGGCGAAGTCCAGCCGCGCCCTCAAAATCGAACTCTCGGAATCATTGACTCCATTGCCAGATGTGACCTACCCCGGTACTCTTGTGGCAGCGGTGCCGGTTCAACGTGATAGGAGATCAATGTCACGTAGACCGGGACAAAATGGACGTATCGAAAAGCGCGGGGATTCGTTTTCGTTTCTGTTCTACCAGGATGTTCCTGGCACGACGAAACGACAGCGAGTACGCCGCACCCTAAAAGCAACGACCATGGTAGCCGCAAAACAAGAAGCGCAGCGGATCATTGACGCTGAAGGCGTGAATACCGCCGCACATCTCGAAGCATCGCGCGGCCCCGTTGTCACGTTCGGAATGGCCGCTGAATTATGGAAGTCTCAGCAGCTACAGGCGAACGGCAAGCATTCGTCGAAACGGACAATGGGCTGTGAACTGAATAAGCATGTCCTTCCTCACCTGAAGGACACTCCGATTCAGGACATCACGTATCCAGTGATCCGGGGATTGGTTCGGGCATGGAAGGAAGAAGGGTTGGGCAACAAATCCATGCGCAACCTGTTCGGCATCGTTCGGGCCGTCTACAACTTCTATTTGGATGAGACCTTGCAGCACGGGAAAACGACGATGCTGCCGTGGCTCATTAAGTGGAACAAGGTAGAGCCTGCCGCTGACGTGGAAGCAGATGCACCCTGCTTTACGCCAGAACAAATGGCCGCAATCGTGGAAATGGGCCGAGGCCAGTTTCGGTCACTATTCGCGGTCGCTGCTGGCGGGGGTCTGCGGGCCGGTGAACTGTTTGCGCTGCGTGTTGAAGATGTGAACTTCAAGGATGGAGTGATTACAGTTCGCCGCTCCATTGTTGAAGGAATGGAAGGCACACCTAAGAACGGCGAGATTCGTCATGTGCCCATTGATGCCTCGGTTGTGGCCGAGATCAAGAAGCACTTGAACGGACGCAAGTCCGACCTGGTGTGGCATTCCAATCGCTGCACGCCTCTGCGTTTGAATAGCGTGTTGAAATGGCAACTGAAACCCATCCTGAAAAAGCTGAAGATCAAGTTCCCAGGCAGAAACGGGATGCATGCATTTCGACATGGACGTATCAGCTATCTGGCGTATTCCGGCGTGACCTTCGCGGTCATCCGCGAGTGGGTTGGACACGGTTCCGACGCCATGATTAAGCACTACATGGCGAAATGGCGAAGCTGCAACCCGTTATTCGACTGCAAAATAACGACGGCAACGGCAATGAAGTTTCCTTGTTGGAACCAAATGGAACCAAATCGAAGAGGAAGGAGGTTGGCGCAAGAGCCGCTTAGTTGTCTATAATGAAGTTCCTACGTCGGGCCGTTCCCCGGTAGCTCAACGGCAGAGCATTCGGCTGTTAACCGAAGGGTTGCTAGTTCGAATCTAGCCCGGGGAGCCAACTTCTCCTTCTCTTTCAGTCACTTACAGATCCCTCCTTTCGGGTTTTTGTTTCGACCGGGCCGAGTGATTCCAACAGGCGTCCGCCGTGACCGTCGTTGGAATCAAGTAGTCTTCCGAAGGCTTATGTGAATTCATGTGGAAGCCCGGTTGAATCTCTATCACGACGGCCGCCTCGAAGGTCTGGCCTTGCGGCAAGGGGTCAAGTGAGACGAAGGTTGATGTCCTCACGACGGTCGTCGGGTTGGGTATGGACTGCGCAGAAGCCGCCCCAGGCAGTGCCTCCACATCAATGACAAAAGCGGTGAGACAAGCCAACACACTGAATATAAGAACGTTCCGTGCCGTCCTCAAGATCGCATGAGTTTTTCGATTTCGGTCTCCATGTCGCTCAGGTTGAGCCCTCCGACGATCTTTTTCACGATTTTCCCGCCGGGGGAAATCACGATTGTGGTGGGATATCCGAGCAGCCCGCCGAACTTCGTCGCGATGTCGTCATTGCCCAGCACGATTCTGTAATTCATGTTCAGCTGCTGCCCTTGCACGTCAAATGTCCTGGCCTTCACGAAAGGAGCAACCTTAGCTTTGCCCTCATCATCCATGGCCACGCCGAGCAGCACGAAATTCTCGGCGCCGTATTTTTGCTGGAGCGTAATCAGTGTCGGCACTTCGGCAAAACATGGATCGCACCACGTCGCCCAGAAATTCACGAGAACAACTTTGCCTTTGAGGCTATCCAGCGGCAGGCTGGCGCCCTGCAAGTCCGTGAAAGTCACAACGGGCTCATTGCCCAAATCCGCTGCGGCCATGCTTCCACCGTGCCCGGTCGCGCTGGCCACCGTCAAACTCCGCGCACCCGGAATCAAATTCTCCGGATTGAAGAAATTCAGCTTGCCCGAAAGAAACGTCAGCTGGTTTGTGAAGATCAGGCATCCGATCGCCAGCAGCAGAACGCCGCTGCATACCTCCACCGTGTGCAGGTGCCGCCGGAACTTCTGGTAAAACTTCAAAAATCGCCCAACTCCCAGAGCCGTCACAAGGAACGGTATCGCCAGCCCCGCGGAATAGCACATCAAGAGAAAAATGCCCTCGCCCACTGTGCTCTTGGTTGCCGCCACCGCCAGCACGCCTGCGAGGATCGGTCCGATACAGGGCGTCCATCCGAACGCGAAAGCAAAGCCCATCAAGAAGCCGCTTACGATTCCGGGGTTATTGCCACCCACATCGCGCAAGTGAACGTCGCGATTCAGCCAACGCGTCAGGCTTGGCCCAATAAGGAAGATCAGCGAGATCGCGTAAAAGTCCACCGGCGTCAAATGCCAGCGCTCCGCTCCCGACCATAGCCCAACTAACACGCCGAGAATCACCAGCGTCGCACCGACTGCGATACCCACCTTCACACCTATCTTCACCAGCCAGCCCACAAGGTGCAGACCGAAGAGCAGTATCAGTCCGCCGGCGATAGGCGCGAGTAGCGCGCGATTTCGCAGCAAAAATGCACCCACAGCGCTCGCCGATGCCCCAAGCGCCACGAACACCACCGAAAACCCGATCACAAATGCGGACGCGGAAGCCAAAACTCCCGCGCGGGGAACCTTGTCTTCCTTGAGCTGCTCCACGCCAATTCCGGACAGCATCGAGACATACCCCGGCACCAACGGAAATACACACGGAGATAAAAACGATAGCAATCCGGCCAGCAGAGCAGTTAAAGCCGTGAGCACCATGAAATATGATCCTTTTCCCCCGCTGAGGGAGAGAGAACGCTCCGCAGCGTAGAAACTCCCGAACACAGGATACCCACTCGAAGCGTTCGGCGCGGCACGTATGCAACCATCTTCGCACGCCGAACGCCCGAGCTGAGAATATTACGATTAGAAAAGTTGCTGGCCTCACGGCCCGGTTTTACTGCCCTTCGGCTTTAATCACGTCGGTCCAGTACTCTTGCACGCCGAACCACGGTCCATCGTTCGGTATAGTTGCGAGGACGTGCCGGCGCACTTCCAAAATGTCAGCCGTACCGGTCTTTTGATAGACGATGTTTCCATCTGGCCCGATCACCATCGCAAAGGGAGTCCCGAGTTTCCATTTCTCGCCCACTGCCGCTTGCAAAGCTTTGGTATCAGTCGAATCGAACTGCAGGTTCTTCCCACCGGCGTGCTGCTGCTTCAGGTAGTCGAGAACCGCCGCCGAATCTTTCGGGTTATCGGTCGAAACTGTGATCATGTCGAATTTCCGCAACCGATACATCCACCACGTCGTTTCGTAACCGTTGAACGCCGCCAGGCAGTCCGGGCATTTGAGCGACCAAAACTCCACAACTACGGTCTTGCCCGTGTTATTAGCACGCATGGCCTTGAGATCGTCCGCGCTTACGGGCGTCAAACTCACCGGCTCCGCATCGAGTTTTTCTCTTTCCTTCTCAACGCCCGCCGAGTGCGAGGAGAGCCACTTCGTCGAGCAACCAAACGTCTGCGTCGATGCGACAGTGACCGGCTGTCCTGCAAGCAGCGCATCAATGGCATTGCGTGCGTCGTTTTCCGTCACCTTGTGAATGTCCGTGGAATTATCGATCCGGCCTTCGTAGCGCAGCTTGCGATCCTGGTCGAAAATGAAAATGTGCGGCGTGGCTACGGCGCCAAATTTTATCGTCGTGGTCTGCGTGTCGCCGTCATAAAGGTACGGCCAATCGATGTGGCGCAGCTTTGCTCTGATCTTCATGTCCGCCATATCGTCGGTCATGTCGGTATAGCCGAGTTCGTTCAGGGCGACGGTCGAGGGATTGTTGGGATTGATGGCAACCAGCTCAAGCCCACGGTCCTTATAGTCCTCGTAAATTCCGCGGATGCGGCTTTCATAGGCGATGGAGACCGGGCAGTGGTTTGACTCGAAGACGATGGCAAGGATCTTCGCGCTCTTATACTCGTCCGAGGAGTGCATCTTCCCGTCGATTCCTGGCAGAGTGAAATCGGGCATTGGCGAACCGATAGGAAGCACCGGATGCTCTAAATGGGCGTAAAGGCCGCGGGCACCCCCAACACCTCGTCCTCTGGCCGCCGGCGGCGCACCTTGCGTCGCGTCCTGCTGCGCATTTTGAGCGTGAGCCTGCGCTGGAACCAAAACAATCGCACCGGCAAAGAAAAGAGCGCACGCAATCGCGAGAGCGAAAAGGCCCCCCGAGTGGCGATGCGCCAGCACCTTCCATCTACTCGAGCAATTCATTGGACTCATTCTCATTTCCTCCTTCGTTCGTCATTCAATCGTTCGCAAGTTTAGGTCCCACAATGCTGCCAATCTGCTGGCAGTGAGGAGGCCTATTTCGGTGCACTTTATGCCTGACTAGGAAACCAGCTTCATAACGTTGTTGTAGTTCACGCGCGCAGCGGCGAGAGAGTCTCCCCAGCTGCCCGCGTTGTCCTGTTCGATCCCGATATGTTTGAGGCCGGCCAACTCTGCATTCGCAAATATCGTCTGCAGGTCGACTTGGCCCAACCCTACTGGAACGAAATACGAAGCTCGTCTTCGGTCCGAAAGGCTCATCTCTGGAGTCAAGTTTCGAAGACCGACTGTATCCTTCACATGCCACAGCTCGTAATGTCCGGGATTCCGCTTGAACATGCCAACGATGTCCTGTCCGCAAATCGCTGCCCAGCCAATGTCAATCTGCATGGTGACCAGCGACGGATCTGTGTTATCAGCGATCACCTGGTATGGCATCAGGTTCGGTTGGTCTGATAGCGGAACAAACACATCGATATCCATGCGCACCAGCATTTTTATCCCAAACTTTTTTGTAATCTGCGCGTGTTGGTTGATGTCGTCGACTATACGTTTCACTGCGTCCATCGTGCGCGAAGGTGGCGGAGGAGGTGCTCCCCCTCGACCGCGTCCAGCGGCAGCGGGCGTTGCAGGCGCAGCGCCACTTGCATGTGGCGACGAGGGTTGTATCACTTCCGTGTACTTGATGCCCATGACTTGGAAGCCTTCTAACTGGTTCTCTAATCCCGGGCCATCGATGGCGCTGGAGTGTGTGCTCGGCATGCTCAGCCCGAGTTGATCGAGCAGAGCACGAAAAGCTTTTGGCTCCAGTCCGGCATAGGCCACCTTCGAATCTGTGCGGTCCGCCGGTTCGACTTCCTTGTAGCCGATTTCAGCTACTTTTGCCAGCGTGGACTGATAGGTCGCAGCGTCGGTCATCAGATCGCGTACCGTATACAAACCCAGGCCGATCTGTTTCGGCAGGCCCGGCTTGGCGGCCGCTTCCTGAGCACCCATAACAGGAGCTGCACTAAAATGAATTCCTTCGACCAATGCGATACCGCCGCCATACGCCGAGATTTCCTTCAAAAATGAACGCCGTGTCTTCTCGTTCCCGTCTGGCTTCAACATGAACTGCGTCCTCCTCTCGCACCACAACGTGAAGCATGTCGCCAATCACCGCGTCCGCCGAAAGTCAGTTCAATGCGAACGCATAGATGGTGTCTCCACCGGATACCAGCACGTATTGTCTGCCTTCCAGCATGTACGTCTCAGGTGCGTTCATCACTTGCCCAATTCGTGCGTGCCAAAGCGGCGTGCCCGTGGCCGGATCAAATGCGATGAAATTTCCCATTGGGTCGCTTCCAAACAACAGATTCCCCGCGGTGGTTAGCAGCCCGATCCCGGTCGACGTTGCGCTGTCAAACATATGCTTCCACACGATTCTTCCCGTTTTGTAGTCAATCGCCTCTATGGATGTGCCCAGCGAACCCAGACCCACTTCCTGTCCGCCGCCCAACCCTGTCACGTCGCGAGGATCGGGATCCATCAGGTAGTACATCGAAAACGATTCGTTCGTGCAGATGTAGAGCAGCCCTGTAACGGGGTCGAAACTCGGAGGTGGCCAGTTCGTTGCGCCCAAGTTGCTTGGTGAGACGAGCGATCCAGGCACGGTGAAATCTTTTTCTGGATTCCGCCTCGGTTCGCCTGTCTGATCCACATGGGCGGCCCAATTAGCCGATTCGGAGTATTTGCCGGTCAGAAGGTGTTCGCCGGTCACGCGATCCAGGACGAAAAAATAACCGTTGCGCGTTCCTTGCAATACGAGCTTCCGCAGTTTTCCCCGGAATACTCCGTCAACCAGCACCGGCGTTTGCGTTGAATCCCAATCGTGCGTGTCATGCGGCGACGTTTGGAAATACCAGGCCATCTTTCCGGTATCCACATTCACGGCCAGCAACGAGCAGGTAAAAAGATTGTCTCCCTCGCCGCGGGTCGGCGTCACGTTCGCTGGCGTCGGGTTCCCTGTGCCGAAGATATAAAGATGTGTTTCCGGATCGTATGCCCCCACGTTCCATGCTTGCCCTCCGCCATGGCTCGCCGCGTCAAGGCTCGCCCAGGTGTCGAGCCCGGGATCACCACTCTTCATCGGCACGGTGTAGAACTTCCATTGCAACTCCCCCGTTTCAGGATCGTACGACTGCAAAAAGCCGGGCGCGTCAAGATCGTCGCCCGTACCCACAAGCAAATGGTTTCCGATCACCAGCGGCGCCGTCGTGGAAAAATACTGTTCATCGAAATCTGCGATTTCTTTATGCCAGCGCTCTTTCCCTGTTTTCGCGTCGAGGCACACAAGATAATCGTCGGGCGTCTCGAAATAGACCCAGTCGCCGTACATTCCTATGCCGCGGTTCCCCACATGCGTGCCGCCCTTGGTCTTCCAAAAATAATGCCAAATTACGGTTCCGTCCTCCGCGTCGACGGCCCATGCGTTATCGGGAGCGGACATGTACAAAACCCCGTTGACTTCCAGAATTCCACCAACCACCGCGCCTGGTCCGTTGCCGAAATTCCCGCCCACTTGAACGGCCTCGGCGGCCTCGCCCCCTATAATCGTGGGCGGCTGCTGAGCTGTGCTCGAAATCGAATATACTCCCGGCCCTGCTGCGCCGGCCGTCAGCCGCGCCGTCCACGCCAGAGCCAGATTCTTGATATTCGATTGATTGACTTGATCGAGCGCGCTATAGCGCCTGCTCGTGTAATCGCCGGAATATGTCGGCCACTGGTCAGCGAGCGGCTTCGTCAGCAAAGCAGGATCAAGGCCTTGGCCCACCGAAACGGGCAGGACGGTAGCCAGAAGGACTGCGACAATAACGATCCCGCCTTTCGGCTTTATCATTTCAGGCTCGCCAGGTAAGCCGTTAGATCGTGAATTTCGTCATCCGTGATCGTTGGCCACAATGCTTTGTGCGCTTGCAATGGATCCTTCATTTCCACTTTCGGAGAAGCGCCATTGCGTACGAATGTTCGCCGGTCGCCGTTTGCGTCGGTCAGCGAAACACTAAAATCGTCGATGCGGTTCAGCGTCCCTTCCACGATTTGCCCTGAAGGCAATGTCACGCGGGCGGTTGTCGGCGGCAAGGCGGTCGGCGCCGGACCGCGACCTCGGCCAGGCATCACGATTCGCGTCTCAAGCGTACGGGCATCATACCTCGCCCCGATGCCAGCAAGATCGCCCGTCACCGAATGGCACGTTGTGCATCTCCCGTATCCGTTGAAGTAAGCTTCGCCGGCCTTGGGGTCACCGACGAGGACCGCCGAAGCGGGTACAACCTCTGATCCACGCAGAGGAAAACTGTGGATGAAGGCGGCAATCGCCTCGACGTCCGCCATGTTCAAATCGAATTTAGGCATGCCACGGTCGGGTCGCCCGCTTTGAACAACCACAGCTATGCCTTCCCCGTTCTGATCGTCGAGTACAACTTCGGAGCGCAGAAGATTAGGTCCGCCTTCACCGCCGCGCGCATCTGGCCCGTGGCAGAAACTGCAATTTACGCCGAACAACTGCTTTCCGCGCTCGACTAGAGCCGAATCCGCCGGGGCATGCGTCGGATAGGCTGAACCACTGCGGCCGCCGCGCGCGGAGGCCGGCGGTGTGGAGGGCTGCGACTGCTGCCTCGCCAAAACAGGACCCTGAGCCGCTGAAAGCGCGGTGACAAAGACGACCACCAGCACTGCTCTGCGAATCCCAATCTCCGTGTTTCTCAAACAACTCTCCTGGGCCCGTGGTCGCAAGACCTAGCTAGACAACGTTCGCTGGCTGGCATCCAAGCCAGCCAGCGACATAGAAACTTTCATCGTCATTGGTGGGCAATCTAAAACAACACCTTCAACGCGAACTGGACTTGCCGCGAATTAAAGTTCGAGTTCAGGCTCGTAATCGCTCCCACGGGCACGGAGGCCGGGTTCGCGTTCGCGTTTAACCCCGTCTTTCCCGCGGCCGCTGAGCCTGTGGTACCGCCGGCGAACTGCGAGATCGACGACGTCGGATTGTTGAAGTCGGGATGATTGAACAAGTTGAAGATTTCCGTCCGGAATTGCAGCCGGAACCGCTCGTTGAGCGGAAACTCCTTGAAAAGCGAGAAATCCACTCTTTGCAAGTGGGGCCCAAACACCTGGCCGCCGTGCTCGTCTCCAAATGTATTGCTGGCATATTGGTGAACGAAGCAGCCAGCGTTGAACCATTGCAGGTGCGTATGGTTCGAGATCTTGCCGGAGCAAATTTGATCCGGGTTGCCCGTGCTCCCAAGGCCGGTCGTGTTATCGGTCTGGCCCACCGTGAAGGGCAAGCCAGTCGACCAGAATCCGGCCAGGTTCAGCGCCCATCCCTTGGCCACCGCACCTTCCAATCCCGCTGCCGATTTGGCCCACGGCAATTGATAGTTCGCCGTATAGGCCACGCGATCGCGCGAATTCGAAGCATTGCTGTTGTTGTATCCGCCTTTGTTCCAGTAGTTGATGATAATTGGATTCGAAGGCGACGCCGGATTATCGAAGTAGCAGGGATTGATTGCCGCCGGGACGTCGACCGGACCGTTCGGCGTCTGGTTCACAGCCGCCGCTGTCTGGGTTGGCGTGCAGGGAGTACCAGTGAAACTCAAATCTTGCGCCCAGGTGTAGTTGATTGACGTTGTCAGCCCCTGGCTGAAGCGCCTCACAAATGTTGCTTGCAAGGCGTTGTACGAGGTGGACCCCCAAGGGGCGTACTCAAGAATTGACGAAGTCTTACCCAGCCACGGGAATTCGTTCGTTAACGGAAGAACGCCCTTTTCGAAAGGATTCGAGAGAGCTTGGAGGTTAAAGTTACTTACGGTTGCATGACGGCCAAGCTCGCTGACTACTCCGACCGTCAGAACATTTGCTCCGAACGCCTTCTCAACGTTCAGGTTCGCCTGCTCAAGATACTCGTTTAGAGCGTTAAAGGGCTGCGCAGAGTTGATCGAATAGCTCTGATAAGGATCTGTAGCTGCGGGGCAAGTTTGAGAGTACGGCAAGTGCGCCGAGGACGTGTCGATGTAGCACTGCGCCGGCGAAGGAGCGTACACCAAGTTGACATTCGTGATCGGCACGGGAGCGCCGGCCACAAGCAATGACCCGCCGGTCTGGCCCACCGAACTCGCCGAGTTCGCGGCCTCGTTCGGGCCAGGTGTCTGGCAAATGCCGGAGGTATTATTGGTCGTAACGTACGGACACGGCCCATAGTTAGCTATCGCGCTGCTGGCAAATGGGGCCTGGCAAACCGTGTTTGTGTTCGTCTCGTTTTGCGGCAAGCAATTCGCATTGTAGTTGCCTGGCGCATTCTTCAGGCTGAAATTCGAGCTGTAATTAATCGGGAAGAACGTGAGGCCCGCGCCCCCTCGGATCACAAGGCTCGGTTTTATCGTGGCGGCAAAACCGAACCGCGGCGCGATATCCAGATACGGCGTGATAAGGCCGGCGGTCCGTCCCGACCGTTGAGCACCCGGAATTCCCGGACCGACGATCAACCCGGTGGCTTGATCGTAGTTCGTGATGCGGTCTCCGCGTTCGACGAACGGCGTAAAGATGTCGTACCGCATACCAAGATTCAAAGTAAGCCAGTGCTTGGCACGCCAGTCGTCCTGGATATACGTCGTCGGTTCCCAGAATTCGTAACCGCCCTCCCATAGTGTGTAACTGTGGAGCGCTGCGGGCTGTCCGCCCTCCGAAACGCCTCCGTCGACCAGACCCTCCAGCAAATCTCCCGCTGGCTCGCCGGTGAAGATACCGGTCAGGGCAAAAGCGCCATTGGGGCTTGGACTTTGTCCGATCGCCGCACGGCGGCGGATCACCGAAAGACCTATCTTGATGCTGTGCGGCCCCTTGTTCCAGACGAGCTGTCCGGCGTACTGGAAATCATTGTCGAATTCGAGAAGCGGCACAAACGGCGAATCCCCGAGGACCTGATAGTTCGTTAGAGTCACAACCGCCAACGCATTGGCGAATGCAAGCCCCGGCCCATTGATGCAGTTGCCGCCAGAGCTCAGTGCGTTCGGCGTGGTGCTGCACTGGAACCCGAGTTTGTTCGACGCGTTCGTGTTCTGGTTGATCGGCAAAGACCGGATCGCTAGACGCGAATAGGCCGTTTTCAGGTTCAAAATGACGTTCGGGTTGAAGACGTGAACGAACGACACAGCTAGCTGCTGCCCGCGCGTGTAGTTGAAGCCCGGGAACCCGTTAACTCCGCCGAAACCCGGTGCGCCCGGGTTCACCGTGACACCTCCGGTAGCCCCGGCTGCCTCTGGATATCCTGTTGCCGGGTTGATCGTCACGTTGGGGAAATCCGGCGGGATTTGCGTGACCGAATCATTGATGTCGTAGCGGACATAAAGAGTGTTGGTGTCTGAGAAGTGCTGGTCGATTCGCCCGTCGATCGTTTCCTGGTGTTGCCTTTGGATCGCGCTCGGCGTGGTGTAGGAGTTACAGGTGGATATATTCGTGGTATTCGTGCAATTCGGGACCGGGAACATACTGAAATAGGCTAGCCCGAGGGGAGCAATGCTAGTGCCCGGAATGGTCACGAAGGGGCATGTGGACGATCCCGCGCTATAAGTGGCGCTCGTACATGCCGACGCGCTGCCGCCAACCTGGGAAATCGTCGGAGTATCCGAAAAATCTCCGGGCAACGTCGGGCTTGTGCCGTCGGGGCATGTAATTGCGCCGGTGTAACCCTGAAGCGCGGCCAGCGTGCTTCCTCTGTTGCAAAGCGTTGGGACAGTCGACGCCGCTAACCCCGAGAGGCCTTCGGCTAGTTTTAACTTTTCGAAGTCGGCGAAGAAAAAGGTCTTGTCCTTTTTGATCGGGCCGCCGATGCTGGCTCCCCACTGATTCTGCTGGTAGGGCGGATTCGGCGGGACCGGCGTCATGCCGCCCGTCGAGTTCGACGGGAAGGAGTAGCCTGGATTGGTATTGAGCACCTTGTTGCGGAAGAACTCGTAAAGCGAGCCATGTAGGCTGTTCGTACCCGATTTCGTAACGATGTCGAGGACGGCACCCCCAGTTTTGCCTATCGACGCATCGTAGTTGTTCGTCACGAGGTTGGCCTCCTGGATGAACTCGACCGAGGGCCGCGCAACGTTGCCCCCGATGACTCTTTCGTTGTTGTCCATACCGTCGACCAAGTTGTTGTTTATGTCGGCGCTCTGCCCATTCACCACAAGCGCGGTGGCCTGGCGACGGTCATCCGGCCGCGTACCCGACAGAATATCGTTCGTGGAACCTTCCTCAGCACCCGGAGATAGCCTGAGTAGCATCGTGATATTTCGACCGTTCAGGGGAACGTCTTCAACCGCCTGGCTCGTGACCAGAGTTGCGAGACTGGAAGTGTCTGTTTGAAGAGCCGGCGCGACAGCTCCAGAGACCTCGACAGTTTGTGTCGTCTCGCCGACTTGCAGCTTGGCATCGATGCGCGCGCGATCGCCTGCCGATACGGCGAAATCGGGGGCCACGAATGTCTTGAATCCTTTGGCCGTAACCTTAATGTTGTAATTGCCGACCTGCACGAGGGTGAAGTCGTAGTCACCGCTGCCGCTTGTCTCCAGCGTCTGCACGATGCCGGTGCCCGTATTGGTCAACGTAACGCTCGCGTTCGGTACCACTGCGCCACTGACGTCGGTAACCGTGCCCACGACGTCCGCAGTGTTTTGCTGCGCCCCCGCAGTCAAGCAACACCCAGTTAGTATCCAGAGCACCGCTAGCACTGCGGCCGCCACCCGCCGCGCGGATACCCGGACCGGCACTCCATTCCCAATTGTTTCGAAGCTCCCCCACGTGATCATCGTCATCGCTGCCTCCGCTTCGGATTCACTCTCGAATCGTACAGATCGAGCGCACCACCACGGACCCGACCCCATTTTTCGCGGTTAAAGAAGATGTCCCTTGAAACATGTCGCTGGCGTGGGGGAACACAGACCTTCCGTCACGCAGCGTATGTAATGGATCGGAATCCACCCCTCCCCACAGACTCAAAATGATTCATTGCTCTGCCGACGATCACGCTTGGCTCAGGGCGCCTCGCTAAACGCCCGGTTACCTGTAGGCGCGGCCTGGTATTCAGGCGCCGCGACAGAGCTGCTTTAGATTGGCCTCTCGTATCAAAATCCCTTGGTACTGTAAAAGGTCGATACAGTAGTGGCTTTGTATTGGCTGGTTACTCTCGGCTTGCTGAGGACTTGCCATAACACTTCCGCGGAGGTCGCAGTTGTACCGATACGAAGTCAGGGGGCAAGCGGTCGGATTGAAACATTTTCAAAGGGTTGCACCGCTATTGCGCGAGGCTTCCCTGCTGGAGTAAGCTCTGGAGCAAATCCGCCGCCTTGGGTTCGGCATTCCCAAAAGACTGCGGCTCGGGGGGGTTATGTCTTCCTCGTTGCCTTTAGTTGAGAGGGACACTGTTCGTGAACAGCTTGAGCGTATCCTCGCGAGCCATTTCTTTAGAAACAGCAAACGCTTCCCTGATTTCCTGCGTTACACCGTCGAGCATGCTCTCGAAGGCAGCACAGTAGATGTGAAGGAAAGAACGATTGGCATCGAGGTGTTCGGCCGCCAACCGGACTATGATACGAGTCTCGATCCAGTCGTTCGAGTGACTGCCGCTGAAGTTCGAAAGCGACTGGCGCAGTATTATCAGCTTCCTGGCCACGAACGCGAAGCTCGCATCGAATATGCTCTCCGTTCATACGTCCCAGAGTTCATTTTTCCCAAACCTTCCGCGGCAAACGCCCTCTCGCCCGAGCCGGCAGTCCAGGAAACCGTAAGAGTCGAGGCCAAAGTCAGCGCGAACCAGGCAAAACGCTGGGAGCTCGTTCTTGCCGTTCTGCTCTCCTGTTTGGTCGTATCGGCGTTCATCTGGTGGAAGCTGCCACCCCGCGAAACGGCGATGGACCGTTTCTGGAGTCCTGTACAGAATGTCTCTACGCCGGTCCTACTGTGCGTCTCCGATGCAAACGGGTCGCTAGGACCTGGTGCAAGTCCGAGCGATCCGGTCAACGCCGTCGTCTCCGCTCTGCCGAGCTGGTATCGCGAAAACCATGTGGGCTTTCATGATGCCATGGCACTGGCAAACCTTGCCGGTCTGCTAGGGGGCAGGGGCCGATCTTTCCGCATCCGACGCTCTAACAATGCGGCGCTTCGGGACCTCCAGGACGGACCAGTTATCCTGATCGGGGGCTTCAACAATCCGTGGTCGGTTCAACTGGACGGCAATTTGCGATTCAGCTTCGTTCGCGATGGCAACTTGCGTTACATCCTGGATGACAAGAATCCGTCATCCAGGGAGTGGAGCGTGCTCGGCACCGGGCACGACGCCACTGTGCCTGTCGCTGAGGACTACGCACTCATCTCCCGAGTCTTCGACCCCAACACCGGACGCGTGGTCTTAACCGCAGCCGGAATTCTCGGCTATGGAACCATTGCCGCCAGCCAATGCCTCACCGACGACTCTTGTCTGGCCAAGGCAGAATCACTCGGCTCCGGAGACTGGAAGCATAGGAACATTCAGATCGTTCTCGGAACCAAGATCATCGGCGACGATCCCGGCGAGCCTCAGGTCCTGGCAAGCTATACGTGGTGAATCTGCTCAACGTGCCGCGCCTTGCTCAGAAAATCGGAAGAGGCTAAGTTATTGAAAAGCAGCGGTGAGCCGCCCAGGACTCGAACCTGGAGCCCGCTGATTAAGAGTGGTTCTAGGGTGCCCGCAAGTATGACCCGTGTTTTCAGTGATTTGCTTCCCGGAACATTTCTCTTGTGTGAGTTCCGCGTATGGCTCTGGATGCTTCTATTTGCACCTAGTTGACGTGAGACGATGGAGGAGTCTCCACAAAAGTCCCCACAGTAGAAACTCGCGCAAAGGATGCTCATTGAATCGCCTCAGTGCCACTCGTCTTCCGTGCTTCGGCAACCGAGGAGAAATGAGTTCTTTTTGTCCCGCCCTAACGCTCGGGCAAATTTTCGGGGCGCCCGCCGCGGATTTTGGCTCGCATCGCGCCGAGGTTTTTGCCTCGGCAGAGAAAGTGAGGTCTTCGATTCGACAGCTGGCCATAAGTCTGGTGACCACTGTCTGCGCTTTGAGCGGAGTTCGACTTTGGTTCACAGCGTCCCACCACCGTGCTTGCTGAAGTAAGTGGTCGGGGCGAGTGGATTTGAACCACCGACCTCCTGGTCCCGAACCAGATTCCAGAGCCTATTGAAATGCACGGATTCTTGTAGATTCTAAGTGATTGCTGTTAAAGCGCTTGCGGTTGCGCGTGGGAATCCGTTGAACTTTGTTGAGATCGGAGGCTTTCACAGCTACAAAATCATCTACAGTCGCGCGTGATCACCCTTCTCGTCGTTTTGGAATTGTGGCCAATGACCACTTAGCAGCTGAGTGTAGTCTTCCACGAAGACCTAGTATTTCCGAGGCTCATCGCTATTTTCCGGCTGTAGTGTCGATTTTTCAGCTAGCGGCACTTTTTGCCTCTTGCCCACCTGACGCGACAAATTTCAAGAAGTCTACGCCGAACTGACTCGCTCGAAAAATGCGCGTTGGCGGTGTTTTCAGTACTTCGCGATTGCGTTTGCGACTTCGCGCCGGCTTGTTATCTCGAATCGGGGAAGCCTTGGCTCTTCGACTTTCAGTTTTTCTTGCACCAATCCGTGTGCGGCTAGACTCTGCAACGAGCTCAATCTTTCGCCAGTGGGATCGATTTGCGTGCACGCTTCCGATAGCACTTCTGGGACCACATATTACAGGACGACTGAGACCGACGTGCCTGCCGCGGCAAAGACGGCAGGCATTTCAGCGCGAGCGAGTGGGAGGAAATGACGGACCACGTCAGGATCAAATTGCGTTCCGCTTGCTTCTATCAGCCTACGTTCTGCTTCTTCAAACGGCAAACCTTTTCGGTACGGACGATTCGAGACCATCGCGTCGAATGAATCAATCACTGAGACGATCCGTGACCCGACCGGGATTTCTGTCTCCTTTAAACCAGCCGGATACCCCTTCCCGTTGTAGCTTTCGTGATGGTGGAGCACTATGAGGCTCGCGGTTTTCATTCCTGGAATCTGCCGCAGCACCGCCCAGCCATATTCGGGGTGCTTTTTCATAAGATCGTATTCTTCCGCGGTCAATTTACCGGGCTTGTTTAGAATTGCGTCCGGGATTCCGACCTTCCCGATATCGTGCAGAAGCGCCGAGATTTCGACATCCCCAAGCTCCGCCTCATCGAGACCCAATTCGACGGCAACATGGAGGGCCCATTCCGCGAGCCGGGTGCTGTGGACGCCTGTATTGAGGTCCTTCAAGTCAAGCAGCTGGTTGAATGCGCAGACGACAGAAGCCCGGAGTGCGGTGAGCTCCTCCTCCACGGCCTTGATTTGGAGCGGTGCGGGACACCAATTACCGGCCTCAGGAAAACCCGTGGGGTTCAAGCGCCTGCGGGTACCCGATGCGTGTATGTCTACGGTCAGCATGTCGCCTTTCGCTCGTGATTCTTCAGGCCGCGAACTGCTCTACGGCAAAAGGCCTTGAAGAGGATTCAGAAAGAACAGAGAGTCGTAAACGTCGAGGCGTCCATTGCCCATGTTCGGACCAACGTACTTGGCATGCGAAATTCCCCACGCCGCCACTGAGGGGCTGTCATGGGGTTGCATGTTCAGAATCAGGTCCGCCGTACCAGCCACGAACGGAGAGCTAAACGAAGTACCCCATCCTGCCGCATAGAGCCCGAAGGGATAAGTCGTAATAATCGCTTCGCCCGGCGCTGCCACGTAGACAACTTGATTGCCGTAATTCGAGAAGGTCGAGCGCTGATCAGAATCGTTTGTGGACGCTACACCCATAACGGGTTTGATTCCCGCTGGATATACAACTTCCATTTCGCCGTCGTTACCGGACGACGCCGAGAGGATGACGTTGTTGCTCGATGCGTAGCTGATCGCATTCGAGAGTTCAGTGGAGTTCGAGGTGAGATCGAAGCTCATGTTGATCACGTTGGCGTGATTCTGCACGGCGAAATAGATTGCGCTCAGGATGTCCGACAGGTTGCCCGTGCCATCCGCGTGGAACGCCTTGAGGGGCAGGATCTGGGCCCTCGGAGCAACAAGGTGGATGATGCCCGCGACCATGGTACCGTGGCCGAACGCGGCATATTCGGTATTGCCGTCGATCATCGCGGCTGTGTGCTGGTCGACCATCGCAGCGGTGTGCTGGTTTACGTAGGCGGGTTCGCAGGAGTCGCATGAAGGCGGCGACGAGAGAGTGATGTCGTTTAACTCGTTCCCCCCAGGTTGGTTACGCGTAAAATCATACCCCGAGAGCAACGCACCTTGGAGCGCTGGGTGAGTCGGGTCAACTCCGGTGTCAATGTCCGCGACGATTCCGGCGCCGCTAACGTCGAACGTGCTCTGTGCCTGCCCTAGGCGCACAATCTGAACGGCGGTCTGATCAAGATATCCCTCAGCGACGGTTGTGCCATAGTAGTCGACCGGCGTCGCGTTCCACAATTCGTTCGGAGGGGTTCCCGAAGCGGAAGAATTCGACGCGTCAGAAGGGATCACGAGCACTTGGTCGGGTTCCGCGTCTAGGATGCCATTGACCAAGCGGAGAACGCCTGCGAGCAGACTGGGTAGAAGTCCAGACGAAGTGGGCCGGACGAGAAAGACTTGGCCCAAGCTGCCGTCCAGGTTCCGTACCACCGTGCATCCTCTCATTTGGCACTGTGTCTGTAACCCGGATTGTCCAAGCGTAGTACGCACGATGACCCCTTGCGGAGGAGGCGAGAGCACGTTACCCAAGGTCGAAACCAAACCACTTAAAATACCCTGGGCTGAGGCGGGTTGGCACCCCAATCCGAGGCTGACAAAAAGAGCAAAGATCCCAAAATAGCGCTTCATAGTTAGAGCTGCTCCTTTAGTTTCCCCGCCAGACTGATTTCAACAAGGACGAGTATTTCCAGTCCCCGCGGGGTTTCCAATAGTACAAACGGCTATTCCCACTGGGCACTGCATCAGACTTTCTTCCTAGTACGATTTTTTGATTTTTTTAGAAGCCTGTTATTCGTCGCCGGATCAATCGGATCCAGAGTTCCGGCGGGTCCAGGAGTGGCGGGCTCATGCAGAACCACCGAGATCTCCTCGCCCTTCGGCAGTGCCGCACTCAATCGGAGACGGTCTGACAGACAGCCTTCGAGCTGAAATTCGCCTAAATCGTTCGTTTCCGACACCTTGGCGGGCTTGTTACCTGAGTGCAGAGAGACAGTGACCTTGCTGAACTTTCCCGGATTTGAGGAATCCAATACCTGGCCGATGATCCTAACTTGGTCAGTGTTGAGTTCGGGCTCCATGCGTAGGTCGATGCGGTGAACTCCGAGGCCGAAAAGAAGTTGACGCGCCCCGCCTGCGACCGACCTGACGCCCGCGAGGGCTGGTGCCCGCATACTGTCGAAAAGAAGCTCCGCCGCCATGGGCAATGGCTTTGCGATCTTACGAGGCTTCTGGGTTGCGAATATCGCTTTGACGAGGCGGACGGCTCCTTCGGATGGCTCTGGATTCGGCTGCCGCCTGGCGGTTTCTGTTACACGGCGCCACAAGCTCAGTTCCTTCTCACAACTTTTGCAGCCCCCTTCTAAGTGCTTTTGCATCAGTAACTTATCCATGCTCCTGACCGTTCCTCGAGCAAAATCTGCCCACTGCTCTGTTCTGAAATGGTCCATTTCTATCCTCCCCACGCTACCTTTATTTCTGGCGGTCCGCCCGGGCCTCCAGAGAAAACCATCACCAACTAATAAGGGCAGCGAGGGTAACGAAAGATATAGGGCAGGTCGAAAAACCAAGAGGTTTGAAAACGGTGCAGGAGGCTCGCCTGTTAGGCTCCTCGGGTCGCTCGAGGCCAGTCTGAAGCGGGTTGTGCAGGGAAGACTTTTCCGATTAGGACGAAAGGTGCCCAGAAATAAGGATGCGGGTAACGCCTTCGAACCTCTTGGACGGCGAATTGGAAGGCCACCGCTCTGTCCGGCGCCTTGGCGAGATTTTGATACATGGCCGACATGAATTCCGAGGCACTGCGATCATGCACATCCCAGAGAGTAAGCAACAGTGATTCGGCTCCCGCGTAGAGCAATCCACGAGTGAGCCCGAGCAACTCATCGCCAGCGCTAACGACGTTGACGCCCGTGGCGCAGCCGCTCAGGGTAACGAGTTCAGCATTTAGCTTGAGTTGGTAGAGGTCGTAGAGACTTAGATAAGAACTGCCGAGACGGATGCCGGAGAACATAGGGTTGTCCTGCCGAAAAAACCCGTGGGTAGCGATGTGGACCCAGCGAAAGTCTTGCCCGGAAGAACGGAGGGCTTCGTCCCCGGCTTCGGAACCGATGACCAAGCGTGAGCCAGGAAGAATTTCGGAGATGGTGCGGACTTCGTCCGCGATCAGCGGGGCGCGCTCATCAGGAACGCCGATGATGAGAGCCTGCCGGGATGCCGTTGATTGCTTGTGATGGCAGAGCGAATAGATTCCGGCACTTGGAGCGTAGGAGATCGCGAATTCGTCGATCAGATATCTCTCGCCATCGAAAAGAGCGTGGAACGGAATCGAGTGGAGTACGCCGTGCGGGACGATCACGAGATGCGTGATGGCGTGGGGTTCCTCGTTGGGGGTCCTGATCGCCGACCGGTCCGACTTCGGCAGCGTGCAATTTCTGGCGCTGGGGGTGGCGGAAATGCAGTGGTGCAGTGGCACGATTAGTTCGCGATATAGCTCGTGAAGATGGGAGCAGCAGACCCGAAGCAGTGTGTCGCGGAAGGTATCGATGTAATCCGAGCCGAGCGCGAATTTGGAGAGCTGGAATCTGAGGAGCTGGACGAGACTTAAGATGCGCGAAACGGGCGTAATCGGAACGACCTGCAGACTATCGCGCGTGAGAACGACCGCGATGAACTGCTCTTTTACCGTGAAGTACTCAATAAGGGCCGCTTGGGGAGTGAGCGCTTCGCGCACGCTTTCGAGCGACGGCAAACCATCGGCGGATTGACCCGCCGGCACGGTTTCGGAGGAACGCAATTCGCGTAGGATGCGGACGAGATCGTTCTCGCGAGCTATCGCTTCCCTTTGGAGGTCTTCAATGCGACCGCACGAGGGCTTTGCGACGCTTAGCTGTTCACGCTCGATGCGGCGGTAATACCAATTGAGCTCTTCCCGCATTGCGCGTATGCGACGAACGAGACCACTTTGCCCCTCTTCTGGGCTAGCAAGAGACGCCCCGGGATGGAGAAGCAACTCGGCTAGACTGCGTGATTTGGCGAGCTCGATGTATGCGAAGGCCTCTTGCTCGTAAGATTGCTGGGCGGCTGGCTCGGACCCAGCGAGCAGCACGCCTGCGGAAATCGTCGGCCGGGGCATGGCACGAGACGCCTCTGCGGTTGTCGCCGGAGGGAGCCCCCCGAGCGCCGGTGTTCCGCTGTGGGCTACCTCTGTGGATTGGAGACAGAGTTCGACCAAGCATTCATATACCTCGAGCCTGTTCTTCATGAACGCGATCTTCAGCTCTTCGCCGCGGAGGCTGCCACGCAGGGTTTCCAGTTCGGAGCGCGCGGCCTGATACGATGCGTAGGCCGCATCGGTTTCGCCTGAGGCTTGCTGTATCTGTCCCATCAAGAAATAAGCTTGATAGCGAAGGGAAGGCGATTCGACACCCGCAACGCGCTCGATCGCGTGTGCACACTCCCCACGCGCCGATTCCAACTCACCGGTGCGCATGGCGATTCGCGCGAGGAGAAGGTGACAAAGCGCGGCCTTGCCGTGCAGTACCGAGGTTTCGAAAAACTCAGCGCTGCGGCTGCACAGGCGCCGAGCTTCGAATAAGCGGTCTTCGCCGAAGAGAACGACCGCTTGGTAGAGATCAATCAGCGACGGCCAGACCAGATTGTCTTCGCGCGAAAGAATCTCGCGCGCTTTTCCGAAAAGCTCGAGTGCGACGATCGCCTTGCCCAGTTGGCTCGAGGCCATGGCTTCGTTGGCGAGGCACTTCGCCACCTCGTATTCCATGCCGAGTTCTTGAAAGAGCTCGCAACCCTCGTGGGCAATTTGGCGAGCCTCTTCGCTCATGTTAAGTTCGAGGTAAATTTCCGAAAGATCGAGGAAACAAAGCGCGTGCACGTGAGCGTCGCCGTTCTTCTTCGACTCGACGCGCGTCGAGCGCAGCATCTGTATGGCGCGGCCATACTCGCCTCGGAGGTAATACAGATAAGCGATATTGTAGTCGCTCTGGGTGACGAGCAGCGTCATGCCGTAACGCACAAACATTTCGCGCGCCCGCTGATACGTGGCGAGCGCCCGGGGAAAATTGTTCAGAGTGATCAGGCAAACGGCCACGTTGTAAAGGGTGACGGCAAGGCCTTCGGAATCGCGAAGCGGCGCGAGCACTTCATAGGCATGCTCGTAGCAGGCGAGTGCTTCCTCGAAACGGTCCTGGCGATGAAAGATGTTGCCAACGTTGATTTCGACGTGGCCAAGGCGGCGCGTATCGCCCGTGGAACTGAAGATGACGCGGGCGCCTTCGGCGGCCTCAAGGGCCTGGTCGTACCGGCCCAAAAGAATATTTGGCTGAATGGACGAGTTGAGGGTGCGAGCTTGCTCTTCGGCATTGAGCGTCTTGCGAAAAATGTCAAGAGCGCAGCCGTGGTAATCCAGCGCTTGCGCATTATCGCCAATAGTGTAGAGTGCGTTGGCCTTGGCCCGAAAAGCACGTGCCAGGATTTCGCGATGGGAAGAAAGCTTTCTGCAGCGTTTGTCTGGCACAGCAAGTTTGTTAGCGATAGCTACGGCCATTTCGGCAAGCGCGAGGGCCTGGCGCGGATCGACCCGTAGCTTTTCGCGGGAGGCGTCGTTGAGCTGCTGAACGACTGCCGGGTCTTGGATACGATGGCGCGAGAGATAACGGGCACGGATTGCTTCGTCCTTGAGATTCGCTATCTCGTTGAGGAGCTTTACGGAGAGAAGATTGGCGCTACGAGCGATCACCGGAAGCCCGTTTCCGAGAGTCGCTTGCGCAGTTTATCGAGGCAGCGCTGGCGGATGAAACCGACCGAGCCGGTGGCAATGCCCAGCATTCCGGCGACCTCTTTATAAGGGCGAGCGGGCTCTTCGAAGAAAAGCATCTCGACAAGCCGGCGGCAGCGATCCGGCATGGCGGCGATGGCCTCGCGCAGATTGTGTTCTTCTTCCGCTTCGCGAAGGACCACTTCGGCCTCCGCCGAAATTGGGGTTTCAGATGCATTGTCGCCTCCGTCGGAGGACTCCATACGCTGGCCGTATCTTTTTTGGCGCAGACATTTGTGCGCCGTGACCTGAATGATCCATTTCGGAAGTGCTCTTGGATCGCGCAGTTTTGGCAGCGCCGATAGCAGTTCGAGGCAAACGTTTTGAAAAATGTCGGTGGCGTCGTCGTAAGAAAGGTCATATTTGATCGGAATCGAGAAAATCAGACGTTTATATTTGTCGATCAGCGCCGACCAGGCTTCTTCGCTGCCGGAGACGCATTCCTGCACGAGACGTGCATCGGTCCGACTGTACCGCGCCTTTTCGCGCCGAGAGTCGAGCGGAAGTTCCAGTTCGGCCGATCCGGACCTGGTTTGCCGGGTCATAAATTCCGCGTCCAAAAGAGAATTTGAAGGCCGATGCAGCGCGCAAGGCAAAGAACCGGGCAATTGCCTTCAGCGCACATAAAGCTCGTCTACGTTCCACAGGACATAGGGTTCCAGAATTGCGGGGCTGAAATTGCCGACGCGGTTGCGGGCAGCGACCAGGACATCCGGGCTCGCAAGACAGATCACCGGCAGATCCTGAAAGACAATTTCCTGCACGCGATCATAGAGGCTCTTGCGCTTAGCATAGTCGAGCGTGACTTCCTGCTGACGCATCAGCTGATCCATCTCAGACTCCCAAGGGGTGGACGGCTTCCCGGCGAGATTCCAGAGATGCGTTTCGCCATCCGATACCCAGACGTTCATTTCGGACGTGGGATCGGCATCGCCACTGGCGATACCCATGATGGCGGCTTCGTAGTCGTAACTATTCAGGAGGCGATCGACCATGGCGCTGAATTCAAGCGGAACGACATGAACATTCATCCCGAGTCGGCTGAGGTCGTCCTGGATGAGCGCGGCCATCTTTAAGCGTGGCGCATTGGATGAATTCGTGAGGATGGAAAATTCCACTGGCGTGCCGTGCGGATCGACGAGCGTGCCGCCACTCTTCCACCAGAAGCCAGCAGATTTCAGAAGCTCCTTCGATCGGTCGAGCGATCGCGCCGGATGCGGAATAGCCGCATCTGCCCAAAGCGTATTGCCGGGCGTGACCTGATCCCAGAGTGGAGTGGCGCGGCCGTTATAAACGAGGCGAACGATCCCGGCGCGATCGATCGCAAAGGAGACCGCCTGGCGGAAACGCAGGTCGCGGAACCAGGCCTGCTTGGCGGCGATTTCCGGCTTCGCTTTCGACGAAAGGTCGTTGAGATTAAAGAACAGAAAATTGTACTCAAGGCTGGCACCGAGATCGGAGACGTGATACCCCTTCACCGCCTGTTCTTTTTGGAGCACCGCGAAATTCTCCGCGCTGAAACGGCTAAGGATATCTGTATCGCCAGCTTCGAAGCGAATCACTTGCGCGTCTTCGCTGGGGACGAAGAGAAATTCCAATTGCGCGAGATACGGAAGGCGGTTCCCCGCCTTGTCCTGCTTCCAATAAAAAGGGTTTTTTTCCAGCACGACGCGCTGCCCCGGAACGTATTCCTTCAGACGAAACGGGCCCAGGCCCGCGACCTGACTGGGAGGGGCTGAAGTGCTCCAGACCTCGGAGAATTTGCCTTCTTGATACGCGTTTTCGAGAAGATGCCGTGGAAGAATGGCGACGCCGTCGAAGATGCGTTCCGCCGCGGCATAAGGCTGTGCGAGCGAGAAGCGGACGGTGTAATCGTCGATCTTTTGGACGGCGACCGGCTTATCGCCGACGACCAGAAGATCGCGCTGCGGAGAGTGAAGTTTCTCGTCGAGATAGACTTGAAAACTGAAGACGACGTCATCTGCGTTGAACGGCTGGCCGTCTGAAAAACGCACGCCGTGCCGAAGATGGAGTGTGTATTGCTTGCCGTCGGGAGAGACCGTCCAAGATTTGGCGAGGGCGGGCTCGGTCTTGAGCGTATCGCGATTGATGTGAATCAGGTCGGCGTTGAGACAATCGATGACCTCGCGCGACGGGTCGTCTTCGACGAGCGCGGGATTGAAAGTTTTCGGCTCCGAGCGTAGCGCGACGACGAGGTTGCCACCCTCGCGCCCCGGTGTGTTGTCGGTCACCGCGAGTTCTTCGGGCGATCGCGTGTGCGAGGCGAAAGCTGCCACAAAACCGGAAAGCAGCAGCACACCGCAGGCAATGACCGGGCGCCATTTGTGCAGCTTCTTGCTCATCGGCATACACCTCACTCTAAACGGGGAGTTCCCGGTTTTACAGGGCAACGGACTTCAGACGTTCCTGAATTGCATCGGCGACAGCGTTATAGGCGAGGAACAAAGGAATTAGCAGCAAGGCCGGGAGAAACATCCACCAGTACGAGGAAAGGACGTAGTACTGCTGGAGGGTAGAAAGCAGGGTACCCCAACTGGCCATGGGTTCGCCCACGCCGAGGCCGAGAAACGTGAGCGTGACTTCCGCGAGAATGTATTGCGGAACCAGCAACGCGAGTTGCGTGAGGATCACTCCGCATGCTTCGGGCAAAATGTGGCGACGCAAAAGATATGCCAGCGAGGCGCCAAAGCCGCGCGCCGCAAGGACGAAGTTGCGTTCTTTGGCGCTGAGGACTACACCGCGGATCAGGCGGGCCGGGCGGGCCCATCCGATCAAGCCAACTACCGCTACAAGAAGGAGAAATACTTGCGCTTGCGAGACCTGCAGCGGCAGAGCAGCCCGTATTGCGAATAGCATGTAAAGCCAGGGCAGAGCGAGAAAGAGTTCGCCCCCGCGCATGAGAAGATCGTCCAGCCAGCCTCCGTAGAAACCGGCGATCCCACCGATGATGATGCCGAGCGAGACCGAGAGACCAGCTGCAAGGATGCCGGCAAGCAGCGAGAGTTGGCCGCCGAAGAGAAAGCGTGAGAACTGATCGCGACCGAGAGAATCTGAACCCATGAGGAAGAGGCGGCCGGGGTCGTCCACTCCAAACAGATGCATGCGTGCGCCAAGGATACCCGCGATTTTGTATGGCGCGCCGCGTACAAAAAAGTGCAGCGGATATATGGCTGTCGCGTCGATGCGGTAGGAACCAGGATTTTCAGGATCATCCGCTAGACCGTAGACGAACGGGCGCGCATGCCATTCTCCTGATGTGTCGACGAAATGCGGGCTCGTAGGTGGCGCGAAGGGGAGATCGCGGTTCTGTTGGGCGAAGCCGTAAGGCGCGAAAAAGCCCGCGAGAAGGACGACTGCGTGAAACACCACAAGCAGCACCAGCGCGACGGTGAGTTTGGCACATTGGCGCACTTGTTCGCTCATTCCTGACGGATCCGCGGATCGGCCGCAAACAGCAAAAGGTCGGAAACCAGCATACCGAGGACGAGGAAAACTGCGGAGAGCAGCACGATGGCGACGACGACGTAGACGTCGCGCGAGAGCGTCGCTTCGATCAGCAGTGGACCGAGGCCAGGCCAGCTCAAGACAACTTCGGCAACGAGCGAGCCGCTGAGCATGGTAGCGATGGAGAATCCGATGAGTGAGATGAGCGGGTTTGCCGCAACGGGAAAGGCATATCGGAAAAGCAGGCGGCTGCGAGAAATTCCGTGGCCTCGCGCGGCGCGGAGGAACGGCGACCCGAGCACGTCCAGCATGGCTGAGCGGACGTGGCGAATCAGCACAGGCAGCGCAACGAGAGCCAGACCTGCGGCCGGCAAGATCAGGTGCGCGGCGAGGTCTTCTGCGCTCGGCCAAAACGCCGCAATTCCGACCGTGTCCGCAGCGCGCGGGGAGAACATGCCTCCGACAGGAAACCAGCCGGTGCGCACCGCCAGCAAGAGCAAACAGAGAAACAGAAGAAGATCGGGAATCGTGAGCAATGTTGAGGTCGCGAAACCGATGGCGCGGCTCGGCCATCCGCGGCTGACGGCCGACCATACGCCCACGGGAATTGCGAGCGTCCACGCGATGATCGTGGCGGCGCCCGTGAGCACAAGGGTGTTTCGCGCACGCACGATCAGGAGCGGGCCGACAGGGCTGTTATAAGCAATCGAAAAACCCAGGTCGCCCTTGGCAATCGAGAGGAGCCAGCGCTCGTAGCGCACGGGCAGGGATTCGTTGAGGCCGTACTCGGCTCGGAGGCCTTCGATTGTCCGCGCTGAGATGCGCGGGTTGAGGCGAAGTTCATCGAAAAAATCGCCGGGCGCCCATTGCAGCAGCGCAAACGACAAGAACGAGACTCCGACCAGCAAAAATGCGGCGTGGAACAAGCGGCGCGTGACGTATCGCATCGTGGACTCTACGCAGAGCGCTCCAAGAGCAACACCTCGAGCGGCGGCATCGCGTCGAGAAGCTGCTGAGTATATGGGTGCCGAGGACGCGCAAATAATTCCTCGGCCGTCGACTGTTCAACGATTTTTCCGTTGTGCATCACCGCGACTTGGCGAGCGAATCGGGAGACCAGACGAAGATCGTGCGAAATGTGAATATAGGCCAGTGAATGCTCGGCTTGCAGGTCCGTGAGCAAACCGAGCATCGCTTCCTGGTGCGCGACATCCAGACTCGAGAGGGCTTCATCGAGGATCAAGAGTTTGGGCTCGAGCGCTAGCGCGCGGGCGAGGGCGATTCGTTGCCGCTGACCGCCGCTGAATTCGAGCGGGCGCTTGTTTGCCGATTCGGGATCGAGACCTACGGCGCGCATGAGATCGAGGGCGCGCTCGCGACGCCGCGCGGGCGTTCCAACGCCCTGGACAAGCAACGGCTCGGCGATGAGTTCGGCGGCGGAAATGCGGGGGTTAAGCGCGGACGAGGAATCCTGAAACATGAGCTGCACTTCCCGCCGAAACGGAAGAAGGTCGCGGCCGGTTAGGTGGGCAACATTGCGGCCGCCGTGACAGATTTCGCCCCCGTCTGGCCGCTCGAGCAAGGCCACACAGCGCGCCAGCGACGATTTTCCTGCGCCAGATTCGCCGACAATCGCGAGCGTGTCACCTTGATCAACGGCAAGGTTCACATCAGTGAATGCGTGCACTACGTATTTCGCCGACGTCAACGCTCGGCGCTGTACATAGCTCTTCGCCAAACCACGGACACACAAAACTTGTTCAGCGGCGGCGGTCATGGCTCCACATATTCCGTGGCGCCGCGCGGTATGGGGCGCAGCATTGCGCGTGTGTACGGTTCGCACGAAGCGTGGAATATCTTATGGAGGCCGCCTTCTTCGACGATACGTCCCGCCCTCATAATCAGCAGGCGATCTGCCAGGCTTGCTTGAATTTCCGGCGTGTGACTGATCAAAAGAATAGCAAGCCCTAACCGCGATTTGAACTCGCGCAAAAGGTTGACGAATTGTGCCTGGTGACATGCGTCGAGTGCGGCGGTCGGTTCGTCGGCTATCAGAAGATCCGGGCTGCAGATCAAAGCCTGGGCAAGAACAACGCGCTGTAGCTGGCCGCCGCTAAGTTGGTGAGGATACGCGGCGAAATATCTCGCGGGAGGCTCAAGCCCTACGCGGTTGAGCCACCCTTCCGCCTGGGCGCGGCACTCTTTCCAGGAACGTCGCCCGTGTGCGTGCATAACTTCGGCAATCTGCTCACCAACACGGCGGACGGGGCAAAGCGCGAGCCCAGGTTCCTGCGAGATTAACGAGATCTTTGAGCCACGAATCTTCTGAAGCGCGCGTTCGTTGCGCATGAGCAAATCTTGCCCATGCATCAAGGCTGAGCCGGAAAGCGCGACACGTTCTTTGTCATGCAGACCAAGCAAGGCGAGCCCGAGAGTCGTCTTGCCCGCCCCTGACTCCCCCATCAGCCCAACTACTTCGCCGCTGAAAATATCAAAAGTCACATCGTCAAGAGCGCATTGTGGGGCACCCCGGTGCGCAAGGAAACGGGCAGTAAGGTGGCGGACTTGTAGAATTGGTTCCATTCAAGTTGCCGGCGCGTCAGAAGGAACGCAAGCTTGGGCCGGCTTTATACGAAGGCCCGCATGCCCTCCTCAGTGCCAAAATCCAAGCTTAGCGAGGAAACAGATAGGCGAGTATAAATCCCGGATCTGATGTGCCCTGAAGGTTCTTAGGCCCGGCCGGCCAGCAACCGAGTCAGGCGTTCCTAACACGCCTCCGGCTTACTGCGATACCAATCATCTCATATTCTCCGAGACTCTGAGCGTGATCATTAGGGAGGCGCCGTGATTCCTCGCCTGATTGGTTGACTGGTCGCTTGGACTACAAATTCGGATGGACAAGCCGCGCGTGAAGTTCGTTACATAAAAGAGTTTTATTGCGGGGAGTCCGCAACCATCCGAATTCCGGTCCTTTGTTTGTGAAGTGAGAGAGACGAGAGCGGCGGCGAAGTCCTTCTCTTGAAACTCCAACTCATCTGCCGCAGCGAAACGCGCCGCATCCGGAAGAGGAGATTCCGATGTCACCGGATAGAAGGGAAGAGGAGTTCCCGTATGATCGAGCACACCGCCTCCGTGCACGGTTAGAACTCAAACATCTCGCCGAGTGGGTCTTCTTCTAAATGGATGTTATTGACTTGAAGCCAGTGGCGCTGGACCGTGTCGCTGTTCTTTTTCCACGGTCTCGTGAGTCCTACCGCCAAGAGTACTCTTGTTTCGGCGAGACGGCCCGCCACGGATGCCTGAATACGTCGGCGAGCCGTTTGTTGGTCGCTCTTATACAGACGAATATCCGTTACCGACAGATCGGGCCGAAATTGGCCGGCTGAGATTTGCATGCGGATCTTGCCCCAAGGATTGACTGCGAAATAGGGGATGCGTTCTGGCGCCAGGTGCCCGAGAGAAGCCACGCCACAATCCACGTTCACTGTGCAACTGCTCTCGCGTTGCTCCAATTCATCACCAAAGATTGAGTGGAGTTCGTTGTGCGAAGTTTGAGTAAGGGACTTCCAGAAAGCATCAGGTTTTAGGCGGCGGCGGTACCTGAGGTTTTCGACTGAGAACTCACGATCTTCCACTTCAGGTGCATGGCCGATGTTTCTTGTGTCACCAAGATCCACGAGAGCGCCAATTTCAAATACGCCGCCTTCTTCGCGCAAAAGTTCCCGGCTCAACCGGCGACGATTCAGAACTGGACGAATAAGTCTGCCAGTCTCAGGGTCGACGCCCGCGACACAAATATATCCCGGTTGCATGCGGGTGAGATGACTGATTACTATGTGCATGTTGTCGAAGACCGATACTACGGTGCGGCGACGGTGAGCGCAAGGGTTCGAGCCGAGCGGTAAAGCCGAATTGCAAGCCGAGGATAGCCTTTCGTGGAGGAAACGCTGCGCGTCAGGAAGAGAGTTCTAGAGGTGCCGAGTTGTAATGTTACCCCACTTTGCTGCCAGGTACTCAAGTACGAGTCTTCTATGGCAGTGGTCCGCTTTTAGCTCGCTACAGAGGAGCACGGTGGGCGCGGCGAAAACTGAGGGATCGAGTTGTTCTTCAATCTTTCGCTCCGACATTAAGGCTAAAAACCTTCGCTCGTAGTCTTGCCAAGTTCCTCGTCGCTTCTTGTAATCGTCCAGCATGTCCTGCGTTGGAGCGAGAAGCGGCTGATGGATGTAGTCGGCAGAACAAATTTCCCGCAAGAAGTAACGGAGGTCATCGCGCTTCGCAAACCCGGCCAACTGTGAAATATTGTTTAAGCGAACGTCGAGTAGTCGGCGGATTCCTTCGTTTTTCAAGGTGCCGAAGAACTGCTCTGCCGTCTTTTTCGTAAAACCGATGGAATAGACTTCCATTCAGAGGCCTCAGCTTCTGTGAAAAGATTCATTTGGGGCTGGCTCCCATTCAGTTGCTGAGACAGCTCACTTTCCGACTGGAGGCAGCCATCCCCACGGATATGCTCAATTTCAACTCCATGTCTGAGCAAAACCCGTCCGATCAGCAACCGTCGGTGGCACATTGTTGGATCTTCCTCAGCGCACAATAGCGCCACTCGATATTTGCGAATGCCCTTTTCAAGCCGCGCAATTCCAGCTTTGAAGTCTCCTGAGTCGGCCACCTTGCCGTAGAGAACATGACCCCCTAAATCATAATATTGATGGCCTTTGGGCCTCCCGCCGAGTTCCCGACCAAGGTGTACATACCGGACGCGAGCATCCCGCAGAGCTTTTCGCAAAGGCTTTTGGTCATATTGAGGCGCAAAATTGGAATAGGGGTAAGATCGTGTATCGGCGATCACCTCGACTGAGTAAAGCCTTAAGAGGTTTAGAAAATGCTCAAGGGTATGGTCAGAATGCCCTACCGTCAGGATTCGAAGATTATCCCTGTGGCCGTTCTCTATTTCCATGAGCATTGCTTTCGAAACTTCAGTTTAGCATACGCAAAGCAGCGATTGTCGTCGCGACTAGTCGGGTTACGCCAAGGATCTACAAGCTGTGGACGCGCCCTGTCACGTAGATGTAACGCGAAGGGTTGGGAAACCGGGCAAAAAGCGAACAAGGGCGGGACAATGGTAGAGGAAGTTGGCTCACTGCATTTCACTCGATCCTGCTGATTCTCTTCGGTTAGCCTGTCGTCCGGCAAAGTGTGGTTACAAGTAGTTAAGTCGCTGTTAACCGAAGGGTTGCTAGTTCGAATCTAGCCCGGGGAGCCATTCTAGTTTCCACCCTCGACTGAATTTACGCTTCTCTAGCCCCATCCATAGCCACGGCTTTTTTCAGCTCGTCTACCTCCTTGGATCGAAACCAGGCCCATCGCGCTCGCACCATTTCTGCCGTCGCCCAGCATGTATTAAGATTCGTAAGTTTTGGAGGACTACCATGCAGACCGATTATCGCGCGGACCACGTCGGCAGCTTTTTGCGCCCAGCACAACTTCTTGAAGCCCGCCGTGACGGCGATCGCGAGCGTCTCCACGCCATCGAAGACGACCAGATCTTGCGCGTCCTCAAGATGCAGCGCGATCTCGGCTTCGCCTTCGCCACAGACGGCGAATTTCGCCGCCGCAATTTCATGAGCGACTTTACCGACGCCGTCGAGGGCTTCGACCTGGCGGACTCTGTCGCGCGCGGATGGCAAGCGGGCCAGGCGCAGCAAGGGTCCCAAGGAAAAGACGCGCACGTCAGCAGCGTTACCGGCATCGTCACCGCAAAACTTCACCAGGCTCGTGCCCTCACCGGCCCCGAACTTCCTTTCATGCAGGCGCATTGCGAAGCCGCGATCAAAATCACGCTTCCCAGCGCAACGCAATTCCCGGCGATCTCGTTCAAGCGCGGCGTCACCGATCGCGTCTATAAAGACCACTCCGCGCTCCTGTGGGATATCGTCGCGATCATGAAGAGCGATTTGCAGGCGCTCGCGGCCGGCGGCGTAAAATACATTCAAATCGACGCGCCCCGCTACAGCTATTACATGGACGCGAAGTGGCGCGATTGGATTCGCGCCGAAATGAATCTCGATCCTGACGCCGCGCTCGACGAAGCGATCCTCGCCGATAGCGCGTGCTTCGCCGCTGCGCGCCGCCCCGGCGTTACGCTCGCAATCCATCTTTGCCGCGGCAATAATCGCAGCCACTGGTATGCCGAAGGCGGCTATGACTCCATCGCCGAAAAACTCTTCGGCTCGCTCGACGTCGACCGCTTCCTGCTCGAATACGACGACGAGCGCTCAGGCACGTTCGAACCGCTTCGCTTCGTGCCGCGCGGAAAGAAGGTCGTGCTCGGCCTCATCAGCTCGAAGGTTCCTCGCCTCGAAGACCGCGATGTGATCGCCCGCCGTATCAACGAAGCGGCCAAATTCGTCCCGCTCGAAAATCTCGCTCTCAGCCCTCAATGCGGCTTCGCCTCCACCGCCGAAGGCAATTTGCTCACCGAAGCTGATCAATGGGCCAAGCTGCGGCTCGTCGCCGAGACGGCGCAGCTCGTCTGGGGAAATTAGCGCCGCTGCATCGCCGCGTCCGAAAAACTCGCAGCGCCAAGTGCCGCCAGTGCCTCACTCGCCTGCTAAGACAGCACCTTCCTCAACGCGCCGTCCGGGTCATTGGCGGCCACACACTTCGTGTCGAAAATCATCGTCGGCGCCTTCTCCGCATCGTAAGCGGGCCATGTGGGCAGCCCCGGATGATTCGGATTGCCCGTCCGCGCAAAATTCACCCACGCATCTGAAACTCGCCCCGCCAGGTCCAGCGCTTCCGGTCCCCCGCCCGTCATCGTCGCGCAGCGTTCCGTGTTGTAAAAAACGAATGGCAACTCCGAGCAATGAAACGCCCTCGCGCGCCCGTCCGGAATCGGCGTTTGCCACTGGAACCAATATACGTACGCCGGTGCGGCTCCCTGCGCCGCTTTCCGCTCGGCCTGCGTCAGCGCGTTTAGCCGCGCGCCCATCGCCGTGACGCGCGAATAAATTTCAAACGGCGTCGCGCTCGGATGCAGTTCCTGCACCACCCGCGCGATCTCGTCCGTCTTGTCTCCATGCTGCACGCTGAGCCTTCGCTTCGCCTCGTCCATGCTCATCGTGTCCAGCGTAGCGTCGCCCATTTGCACCGCGTTCGCCATCTCATTGAGCACCGTCCCGATGATCATCGGCACATTCGCCGAAAGTAGCGACGCGTCCGGATCAAACGAGTTGCGCGGCAAAACCTTCCCATCCACCACCGGTCCCCATCCGCCCGGCCCACCCGGTCCGCCTCGTCCGCCGCTCGCGGCAGCCTTACGCTGCGCATTCAGACCCGCTTGTACGATCGTCTCGTTCGGCAAGTCGTGAATTTTGCCGAGACTGTCTTTGCTCAGCCCAAGCTCCGCGATCACCGCCGCCGCGAGCGCCGCCGAACGATCCGTCGTTCCCTGCCGCAGGCTCGATCCGCTTTCCACCACGGCGCGATGGAACAGCCCTTGCGCCGAAGGCATCCCCATCAGCGTCGAAACTTTCGCGCCTCCGCCCGACTGCCCGAAAATCAGCACGCGGCTCGGATCGCCGCCGAAATTCGCAATGTTCGTCTTCACCCATTCCAACGCCGCCACGATGTCCAGCATGCCCACGTTCGGCGAACTCGCATATTCTTCGCCGTAATCCATCAGGTTCATGAACCCAAGCACGCCCAGCCGGTGATTGATGCTCACCATCACCACGTCGCCGCGCCGGCTCAGGCTTTCGCCGTCGTACATCCGCAGTTCGTTGTCCGAGCCGCTCGTGTATCCGCCGCCGTGAATCCACATCAGCACAGGCCGTTTTTTGTTGTCGCTCGTCGAAGGAGTCCACACATTGATCCGCAGGCAATCCTCCGATGGCTGCCCGTCTTCCCACTCGAACATGAACGACTCATCGTCGTGATTCCATCCCCCGCGCCGCCCGTCGAACGTGCTCGTATACGCCTGCGGGCTCACCGGTCCCCAATAAAGCGCGCTGCGCACGCCCGCCCACGGCTCCGGTTTCGCCGGCGGCATGAAGCGATTCTTCCCCGCCGTCGACGCGCCATACGGAATTCCCTTGAACGTCACAATTCCGTCGCGCACGAATCCATAAATCTTTCCGCTGTCCGTCTCCACAATATTGTTCTTCGGCGAAGCTGCCACCGTCGTCATCGAAGCCATCGGCTTCGCGGCTGCGGTCGCGTCCGGCGTCACGATCGACGCCACCGGCAATAGCGCCGCGCCCGCGGTTGTTCCGGCAATCCCCGCGGCTCCCTTCATCAACGCTCTGCGGCTAATTCCGTTTCCGTTCTTCCGATTCGCCATGGCTCCTCGCTTTCTCCCCTCCGCATTCTGATTTCATTTAGGTGCGCGTCGGCGGCATCCCGCGCCGTCTGGAGTGCGATTAACGCCCCGAAAAAGCATTCCACCCGCACCACGCAAGCGCCGCGATTGTAGTCCCATCAACTCGAAAAATCATCTTCGCCGTTTGCGTTTCCTCGCTTTCGCCCTAGAAGCCTGCGTGGCCCGGCGGCTCTTACATTTCCGCGCGAAACTGTTATAAATTTCCTGGCGTCTGCGTATCTATACGAAGCGGATCGCGCGCCCAAAGTGGAAGTTCACCAGGGCCACAGAGGAAAGGGAGCACGGTCCTGGCTGCCGTCGTGGGAATGCGGGCGAGCTATCGCCAATCGCATCTTCCCCGCGCCGCGCGGCAGCTTGCGCATCTAGCCGAATTTCGAGGACGCCATGCAAGAAACCACACTCCGCCAGCGGCTTTCGAGTGACACGGCAACACTCTGGATCATCGGCCTGGCCTTCACGCTCATCCACATAGCAACAAGCGGCCGCTACGGTTTTCACCGCGACGAACTCCTCACTTACACCAACGCGCTCCATCTGGATTGGTGCTACGTCGTCTATCCTCCCATCACGGCCTGGCTTGCCCGAGCGGAATTGGCGGTCTTCGGAACCGGCTTAGTCGGCTACCGTTTTTTGGCCGCTGTCGCCATCGGCCTGGTAGCTGTTCTCGCCGGGCTCATTGCACGTCAGTTGGGCGGCAAACGCCGGGCAATGGTGGTCGCTGCCGTGGCGGCGAGCATCGGAGGACCGGTAGTCTTCTCCGGCTCTTTTCTTTCCTATATGACCTTTGACATGCTCTGCTGGGCCGTCGTCGCCTGGTGCACCGCGTGCCTGCTTCGCTCGCAGGATCCGCGCTGGTGGCTCGCGATCGGCGCCGCCGTCGGCCTCGGCATCATGTCCAAATACACGATGCTGTTTCTCGTTGCCGGGCTCCTTGGCGGCATGCTTCTCACGCCAAACCGCCGCTTCCTGCGTTCCATCTGGTTTTGGGCCGGAGCCGCACTCGCGCTGGCCATCATTTCGCCGATTATTTTCTGGCAGTTTCAGCACCATTTCGTTGGATTGGACTGGGCGAAGAGCATTCATGCGCGTGACGTCCGCATGGGCCGCACCGACTACTTTCTCCCCAATCAGCTCTGGAAAGCCACCAACCCCGCCACCGTCCCCATCTGGTGCGCCGGCCTATGGTTTCTTTTCGCCACGCAACTGGGCAAGCCTTTCCGTCTCCTGGGCTGGATGTACGTCATCCCGCTCCTCGCCTTCCTCGCCGCTCGCGGCCGCGAATACTATCTGTCTCCGGCGTATCCTATGCTTCTTGCTGCCGGGGCTGTCTGGGGAGAGCACCGGCTCGCGTCCCTTTCACCCCGCGCCGCGGCCGTTCTGCTCCGCGTGACGCGGAATTCCATGATCGTCGGCGGCCTGGCCACATTCGCCGTGGTCGCTCCGATCCCACCGGTGAACTCCGCTTGGTGGCGTGCGGCCGAAGCCGTGAACGGTCAGGACTTCAGTATGGAGATAGGCTGGCCCCAGCTTGCCGCAACCGTTGCCCACGTGCGGGATACGCTTTCGCCGGACGCCCGCGCGCATCTCGGTATCCTCGTTGGCGACGACGGCGAAGAAGGAGCCGTCAATCTCTATGGCCGCGCCTACGGCTTGCCCGCCGCCATCAGTGGGATGAACTCCAATTGGCTGCGCGGCTATGGCGACCCGCCCCCGCAGACCCTCATCACCGTCGGTATGGACCCCGATTTTCTCGAGCGGAACTTCCTCAACTGCGCCTGGGCCGCGCATCTCAGCAACCCTTACGGCATCGTCAACCAGTCCCTTGGCGGCTACTCGGAGGTCTACGTTTGCGGCCCTCCCCGCCAGGGCTGGCCCCACTTCTGGAAAAATTTTCAGTACTTCGG
>DATJOL010000188.1:0-15646 GCA_035507075.1 Candidatus Aquilonibacter sp.
CCGAGTTTCGAGAGATTCCCGGGCGTGATTTGCGTCAACGCGGAATAGCGCTGGTTCGCAAGGTTGCCGCCGACGGTCGGAAAATCTTTGTCCATCGGCGCCATCCAGCTTTCTTGCCGCGCCGCTGCGAACAGCGAAAAACAAGCGAGCGAAGCGCTTGCCAGTAAAAATGTAGCGGCTTTCGATGGAATTCGCATGGAGGTCATTCTGTTCTCCCGGATGTTAGCTCCTGGCTCACAAGTGCGGGGCGGGCACCGACCAATGCGAGGATACAGTAAAGAACGAAGGAGACAAGGAAGGAATAGACGGCCGCGGGATGATCAGCGGTTTTCCACGCTTGCGGGATGCCGGGTACAGTGCCGAGCATTCCGATAAAGCATCCGGCGCCCCACGCCAAGTAACCTGCCCAGTTGATTCCGCGCCGCGGGCCGAGCCACATCCTTCGCGACAGTAGAAAGTCCGCCGCAATTGCGCCGCACACGGGGCTGAGCGAGCCTCCTACGATTGAGAAGAATCCGAGCAGGTTGCCGGCGACGTGCGTAATTACGAGCGCAACGCCAATCGTCGCGCCGACCATCGTTGAAGCCGCCCGCGGGATCTTCGGCAGCAGCGTGCTGAACGAATTCGCGGAAATGAACATGCAGAAAGTGGTCGGCACCAACAACGCGGCGGCGAATAGGAAAAAGACGGCGCCTGACAACGCGCCGACGTTGAATATCGCCGTCGTGAACTCGAACCGGCTCGTTGCGCCCGGCGAGGCGGCCGCGCCTTCGCCGATTGCTCCGGCGACCGAAAGCAGAGCGGCGCTGCCTACGACGACAATCGCCAGCACAATGCCGACGAGGCCGCCAAGATTCACGTCGCGCTCATCGCGAGCGTTGAGGCCGAAATCGGCGCCCGCCGCTCCCGCTGCGGCAAAATAGCCGACCACGATTTCCAGGATACCGGCGAAAGCCGTCCAGGGATGGTTCTCCGGCGGGCGATACGCGGAAATGCCCGCGCGATTCGCAAAAAGAACGATCAGCACCATGCAGAGCGGCACCCAATTCAGAAAGTGCGCGACCTTTGCGACGTAGTGAATGCCCTTAATGCCGATAAACGCCATCGTGTAGCCCCACAAAACGGCGATCGCGATGAAAAGCGCGTTCGAGCGGCTGTGCAGGCCGAGCGTAATGAAATTCGTGGCGGCAAATGTGACGACAGCGAAAAAGCCAAGATTCAGCGCGCCCAGCAAAAATCCCGGCAGATAGCCGCCGCGCGCGCCGAAGGTGGACGTGCAGACCACATAGAACGGCTGGCCGCTCTGCATCCCGAGCGTGGCGGGCGTGTGATAGTAGAGCGCGAAGCACAGAAGTCCGGCGACGATCAGCGCCAGCGCGCAAACTCCGATGCTGGCCTGGCTGAGCGTTCCGGCAGCGAGCTGCAGATAGAAAACGACGGAAAGAAAAATCCCCGCATAAGTAGGCGCGATATTTTTGTACCACGGGGCGCGATTGGAGTTTGGTATCGAGGCTTTCAGATAGGAGGGCATCTGCTGCTGCCCTGAGTCGCGGGAGCGGCCGTGCGCCGCGCTGTTATCGACTTGCGCTTTCGTCATCTCGTTATCCCCACGGAGACGAGATTCGCTATGCGTCGAAGAAGGCGGTTTCGCCGTCGCCGCAGAGATGGAAATCGATTTTCCAGGTACACGGCTCCTGCGCATCAGGAGAAGCGATCAGCGTCTGCCGTCGGCCTTGCGGAACCAGGCGCAGGATGGCGTCCTCTTCATTAGCCGGATCGCCCGCAAAATAAATGCGCGTGGAAACATGCAGCAATACGCCGCGCGAAAAGATGTGCACGTTGATGTGCGGCGCTTGCGGCGCACCGTCAATGCCGGGCACGCGGCCTGGCCGAACTGTTTCGAACGTGGCGAAGCCGTTTTTATCGGTTGCCAAGCGGCCGAATCCGAGGAACGCCGGGTCGGGAAGTCTGTTTTGCGGATCGTCAGGGTGATTGTATTTGCCGTTCGCGTCCGCTTGCCACAGCTCGATCATCGCATCGGGCACGCCCGCGCCTTCTCCATCGACAACGCGAATCGCCAGCCGGATGCGTTCGCCGCGTGCATCCGCTCCCGCCAGGCAGCCGCGCGGCTCGCCGCGCGTGAGGCCCAAATGAAAAAATGGTCCGACGGTCTGCGACGGAATCGCCACGAGTCGCTTTTCGTTGTCGGTCATGGCTTATTCTCGAAAGGCGTCGCGTCGCGGCCGCGAAGCACGATGTCAAAGCGAAAGGCGAGCGCCCACTCCGGCCGCGACGTTTCCAGATCGAACGCGGAGATCAGCCGTTCGCGGGCTTTCTCGTCCGGTATCGATTGCATGATCGGGTCGTATGGGAAGAGCGGATCGCCGGGAAAATACATTTGCGTCACGAGTCGCTGCAGAAATGAAGTGCCAAACAGCGAAAAGTGAATGTGCGCCGGGCGCCACGCGTTGTAATGATTTCGCCAGGGATAGGGTCCGGGCTTTATGCTGACGAAACTATAGCGGCCCTCGGCGTCTGTGAGCGTGCGTCCCGCGCCGATGAAATTCACATCGAGCGGCGCGGGATGATTATCGTTGGCGTGCCGGTAGCGGCCGGCGGCGTTCGCTTGCCAAATTTCCACAAGCGTATTCGCTATCGGACGGCCTCCCTCGTCGAGCACGCGGCCGGAAACAATGATGCGCTCTCCCTGCGGCTCGCCCGCACATTGCCGCGTGAGGTCGTTGTCGGTTTCGCCGATCAGGCCGCAGCCGTAGACGGGACCCGTGAGTTCCGATAGCGTTTGCGGCATCAGGATCAGCGGCTGGCGCGGATTGCGAAGCGCGGTCGAGACGTAGCCGGGATAACGCCGTTCCGGCTGGCTTCCTTTAGGCACTGGATCGAAGATTTTCATTGTTCGCCTCCTTCTGCGCAACCATGCTTCCGGCGCGAACATGCCTTTTGAGAGCCTCGCGTACGCTTGGAAATTCCGCCATGCGTCCTCGGTGCGATAAGCGCCCTTCAAACAGTCGCTTGAGCCCGCAGATTAGATAACACTGGGGAATCGCAAGTCAAGTTTCACCCGAACTGTGCGATAATCGCAAGCCACATGACGCCCAATGCTTCTGCCCGGCGCCAGCCGGACGAGCACCTTGCCGCCTTTCTCGGCAATCCGGATTTCGTCCTCTCTCTGGCTCGAGGATTGCAGGTTATCGAGTCCTTTCAGCGCATGACGGCTGCACTCTCCGTCGCCCAGATTGCCTCGCGCACCGGCTTATCCCGCGCCGTCGTGCGCCGTCTTCTGATCACGCTCGAGATGCTCGGCTATGCTTCGCACGAAGGATCTCTCTTTCGTCTCAGCCCCAGGGTTTTGCAGCTCGGCTTCTCATATCTTTCGTCAAGTTCGCTCGAATCGCTGGCTTTCCCGCTCCTCCAGCGTGTCACCCAACTGTTGCACGAATCGGCCTCGCTGGGGGTGCTCGAGGGCAACGAAATGGTTTACGTGGCGCGCTCCGCGGCCCAGCACGTCATGTCCATTGGGCTTGCGGTCGGCAGCCGGTTGCCGGCGTACTGCACGTCGATGGGCCGCGTGATGCTGGCGGCTCTTGCGCCCAAGGACGTTTCCGCGGTTCTCGCAGGCACGCGGCTCGAGCGTCGTACGCCGAAGACGATTGTAGATAGGGCCCAACTGACCCGTGTGATCGAACGCGTCCGGGGCGATGGCTATGCAATCGTTGATGGCGAGCTCGAGATCGGTCTGCGTTCCATGGCTGTTCCGGTTACTTCGCGCTCGGGTCGCGTGGTGGCCGCGATGAATAGCGGCGTCCACGCGGGCCGGGTGACGAAGCAGCGCATGATCTCGGAGTTTCTGCCGGTGTTGCGGCAGCAAGCGTCATTGCTCGGCTCGATGTTGGCTTGATCCCAGGGAACCTTCAGCCGCCCTCCTTCGTATGTCCTTTTAACATGGGATAAGACCAACGGCTGGCCGGACCTGATGCGATTGTCGCCGATATTGGGATTTCACATTTGCATGGGCGTCCTTGGATTTCTCTCCGGCGCCGCTGCAATGTCGTTTCGGAAGGGATCGTGCCGGCATGCTCTCGCGGGAACAGCCTTCGTTTTCGCGATGCTCTGTCTGGCTGCGAGCGGGGTGTATTTGGCTGCCATAAAATCGCAGCCGGGCAACATTCTTGGAGGCGCTCTCACTTTTTATTTGGTTGCGACGGCCTGGGTCACGGCCAAGCACAGGAAAATGCGGCTTGGAATCTTCGATCGTGGAGCGCTTGCGGCAGCTTCGGCGGTCGGCGTGGCCGCACTCGTATATGGGATAACGGCGCTGCGGAGCCCGACGGGGATGTCTCACGAATACTCTTCAGGCCCTTACTTTTTTCTGGCGCTGGTGGCCTTGATCTCCTTCGCGGGAGATGTGCGAATGTTCGCGCGCGGAGGAGTTTCCGGCACGCAGCGCATCGCGCGCCATCTTTGGCGGATGAGCTTTGCGTTTTTTATAGCATCAGCGTCGATATTTCTGGCACGCCGGCGGTTATTCCCTTCGATCCTCCGCAGGAGTGGCCTGCTTGTGTTCCTGAGTGTTCTGCCCCTGATCCTGATGGTTTTCTGGCTTTGGCAAATTCGGATTACGAAGCCTTACGAGAAGAAACCGCTCTTGCCGGAGAGTTCCCTGCACCCGTAGCTCCACGGCCGCCAAGTTTTCTCCAGCAAAAAGAAATTGCACGCCGTAAGTCCGCATGTTAGACCGAAAGCGAAACGGTTCCAGAAAGGTTTAGGAGGCAGCATGAAGCGTTTTGCCGCGTTGACTATGATCTTCGGACTTCTGGCGGTCATCCAGGCGCCATTGCTCGCCCAGGACTATGCCGCCGCGCCCGCAGGCGATTGGAACGAGCCGGAAAACCACACCATCGTGGTCGATCGCCTGATGATGTATCACGATTACGGCGAATACGATCGCGAGATCCAGGTGGTCGTCGATGCCGCGCGCGATTACCTCTCGGCTGTTGTCAATTCCGCGCCCCAATCGGATAGACTCGCCGCTGTTTTCGACATCGACGAAACGTCGCTCTCCAACTATCCGACGATGGCCGAGTGCGGATTTTGTTCCTACGCGGAGCAGCTGAAGTATTACGGCAACGCGATCGATCCTGCTATCCAGCCCGTTCTTGCGCTTTACAATTTCGCCAAATCAAAAGGCTTCGCTGTGTTTTTCGTCACCGGCAGGCAAGAGCCGCTGCGGCCGCAAACGATTGCGAATCTTACGAAAGCAGGATACTCGGGATGGGCGGACCTGATTATGCAGCCCAAAGGCGCCACGGAGCCGGCCGGCGTGTTCAAGCCGAAAGATCGGAAATCGATCGAGGACAAAGGGTATCGGATTGTGTTGAACATCGGCGATCAGGCAAGCGATCTTTCCGGTTGCTGCGCCGAACGCGGCTTCAAGTTGCCGAATCCTTTTTATCTTGTCAAATGATCGTGCCCGGATCGGTGAAGCCTTCGATGACGAGAGCAGCGGCTAGTGATTCGCCTGTGCGGCTTTCCGCGCGGCGCGCCCGAAAAATTGCCGGTATACAAACGTGAAATACGCCGCGGCGAGCGTCATCCCGATCGCCCACCAGATCAGCCCGATCTTCAATCCGTAAGCGCCCGCACTCGCATTGTGGATCGTCAGTGCGTAGCCCTCGCCGGTGCTGGATGGCAGCACGTAAGGATAGACGCCAAAGACCACGCTCGTCAGCATGCCGAGCAAGAAAACGCACGAGGCGACGAATGCCTTGCCGCTCGTCTCCGGCGAGCGCAGAAACCAATACACGCCGGTCAGTCCGGCGATCGCGATCAAGGGCAACGCCCATCCATACGGCCGCTCCTGAAAACTTTCCAGCACGTGCGGTTGCACCCAAAACGTCGCTGCCGAAATCAGCACGGAGAAAATCCCGGCGCCCGCCCACGCCCATTTCGCCGCCTGCCGCGCGCGTTCCTTTACCGCTCCATCGGTCGTCCATGCAACCCAGAGCGCGCCGTGCATGGTCAGCACGAGATACGCGGCGAGTCCGACTAAAACCGTGTACCAATCGAGTATTCCGTTATTCGTGCCCACGCGAAAGTTGGTCCACAGCGGTTCGAAGAAATATCCGTTGGCGTTCAGCGGAACCCCGCGGACCACGTTCCCAAGCGCCGCGCCGTAAAAAATCGCCAGCAGCGCGCTCGAAAAGCTGAACAGAAAATCCCACAAAGGCGACCAGACTGGGCTATCGATATGGCTGCGAAACTCGATCGAAATGCCGCGCAGGATCAGCAGCCACAGCACGATGATCAGCGGCAAATAAAATCCGCTGAATCCGCTGGCATAGAGTGCGGGGAACGCGAAATAGAGCGTCCCGCCCGCCGCCAGCAGCCAAACCTCGTTTCCGTCCCACACCGGACCGATGGTTGCGAGCGCCTGCTTGCACTCCGCGTCGTTGCGGGCCACGTAGGGATGGATGATTCCCGCGCCCAAATCGAATCCGTCCAGCAGCACGTAAACCGCGATCATGACGGCGATCAGCCAATACCAGAGAGTCGTCATCGTCTCCTCCGCCTACGCCGCGTCCGCTGCTTCCGGGCCGTGCTCCACTTCGCGGTAAATCAAAAAGAGAAATAAAATCGCAAGCACGCCATACATTCCCAAAAATCCGATCAGCGTGAACCACGCGCTGCCGCTCGAAACCAGCGGCGAAATTCCCGCCGACGTCCGCATCAATCCGTAAATCAACCACGGCTGCCGCCCGACCTCCGCCGTGATCCACCCCGCCGTCGTCGCAATATAAGGGAAGGGAACTGCCACCATCAGCGCCCAAAGCATCGGCTTGGAGTGATACAGCCGACCGCGCCAAAGCAAAAATGCGGCAAACACCAGCAGCGCGATGAACAGCGTTCCCAGCCCGACCATGATGTGATAGCTGAAATAGAGCAGCGGGATTTTATCCGGCCAATCCGATCTCGGGAACGCGTCCAGGCCCCTCACTTCCGAATTCCACTGTCGATACGTAAGGAAGCTCAGCATCGACGGCACTTCTATCGGGTTTTCCAGGCGCTGATTTTCCACGTCCGGCTGCCCCAGAATCAAAATCGGTGCCGAGCGCTGCGTCTGGAAGAGCCCCTCCATGGCGGCAAGTGTCGCCGGTTGATTGTCCGCCACCATGCGCCCCTGCTCGTCGCCGGTGGGGAAAAGCTGCGCGCAACTCGCAATCAGCCCGACGATCACGCCCAGGCGCACAAAAGTCTTCGCGTATTCGATGTGCCGCTGCGAAAGAAGGTAGAACGCGCCCGTCGCCGCCATCACAAAGCTTCCCGTAATCACCGCAGCGCTCATGTTGTGCGCGTACTGCCAAAGCGCCCACGGATTGAGAATCAGCTTCCAGAAACTCGCGAGCATGATTTCGCCGTTCGGGCCCATCTGATAGCCAACGGGATGCTGCATCCACGCATTCGTCGCGATGATCAGGTAGCCGGAAAGCCACGATCCGATGAAAACGGCCAGCGCGGAAAACCAATGGCCAATCCTGCCCAGGCGTTTTTCGCCGAAAAGGAAAAGTCCCAGGAAGCTGGACTCGAGAAAGAAGGAAAAAATCCCTTCCATCGCCAGCGGCTGCCCGATCACGCCGCCGGCCGCTCGCGAAAACGCGGCCCAGTTCGTCCCGAATTGGAACTCCATCGGGATTCCCGTCACCACGCCCAGCGCAAAATTGATGCCGAAAATTCGCGCCCAGAAACGCGCTGCGTTGTTGTAATGCTCGTCGCCGGTCTTCAGCGCGATGGTTTTCAGGATCAGCATCAGCAGCGCGAGACCCATCGTAAGTTGCGGAAATATATAGTGGAAGGTCACCGTAAACGCGAACTGCAATCGATGCACATCGAGCGCGCCGCTCACTCATCCCTCCTTCAACCGGAGCAGGTCGAGGTTATCAAGTTCGGCTGCCAGTTTGAACGCTTTCTCACGCAGTAGATGTGACCTCGATCACATGCCCAAGAGCACTTTCCTTGCCGCACAATTGAATCGCGATCTAATCGCGATGTGCGTAACGCAAAAATTTTGTGTATATTAGTCCCCGCAAGTCAGGTTGCACCCCGTCCGCGGAAAGGGAAGATCCCTCCTGAACGCATTTCCCATCGCCGAGCATTGACTTCTCTTCTGCCCGCACAGCGGACACCGGGCCATAGAAGGAGGAGTGTAATGTCTCGTCAGCTGCCCGAACGCCCCAATCTCGAGCATCTCAGAAAACAAGCTAAAGAACTCCTGCGCACCATGCGCCACGGAAAACTCGCCGATGCGCAGCGCGCTCTCGCCAACGAATATGGCTTCGCTTCATGGGCGAAGCTCAAATCCCACGTGCAGTCCATGAATCTGAGTCCGGCCCAGGCCTTCAAAGCAGCAGTCTGTGATAGCGACGCTGCCCGCGTGCAGGAGCTGCTCGATCGCAATCCCGATTTGCGCGCCGGCATCGACGAGCCGCTTCAGGACTACGGCTTCGGCCAGAACGCGCTTTTCGCCGCGGTGCAGCGCACCGACCGCGCCACCGTCGACGTTCTGCTCGGCGCCGGCGCGGACATTCGCAAACGCACCGATTGGTGGGCCGGCGGATTCGGCGTGCTCGATGACTGCGACCCTAGCCTGGTCGAATTTCTCGTCGAATGCGGCGCCCTGATCGACGCGCACTCGGCCGCACGCCTCGGTCTGTTGCCCAAGCTGCGCGAACTCGTCGCCGCCGATCCGTCCATCGTTCACGCACGAGGGGGCGATGGCCAAATGCCGCTGCACTTCGCCTCCACAATCGAGGTCGCGGAGTTTCTGCTCGAAAATGGCGCTGATATGGACGCGCGCGACATCGATCACGAATCCACTGCGGCGCAGTATATGCTGCGCGTCGATCAGAAACGCCATTATCCCAAAGACCGCCAGGGTGTCGCTCGCTTCCTCGTCTCGCACGGCTGTTACACCGATATTTTGATGGCCGCAGCGCTGGGCGATACGGACCTTGTCCGCCGCCATCTCGATCGCGATCCCGATTGCATTCGCATGAGCGTCTCGGACGAGTGGTTCCCCAAAAAAGATCCGCGCGCGGGCGGCACCATATACATCTGGACGCTCGGCCGCAATCGCACCGCGCACACCGTCGCGCGCGAATTCGGCCACGAAGACGTCTTTCGTCTTCTCATGGAACGAACGCCTCCCGATCTGAAGCTCGCTCTGGCCTGCGAACTCGGCGACGAAAATGTGTTTCGCGAATTCCTCGCGAAAAATCCTGACGCGGCCAGGACTCTTTCCGATGCCGACAAGAAAAAGCTCCCGGACGCGGCGCAAAGCAACAACGTAAAAGCCGTCCGCCTGCTCCTCGAAGCCGGATGGCCCGTCGATGCGCCCGGCGATATGGGCGCCAGCGCATTGCACTGGGCCGGTTTCAACGGCAACGCCGAAATGACACGCGAAATCCTGCGCTTTCATCCCACGTTGGATTTAAAATCGCGCGAGTACGCGGGCACGGCTCTCTCGTGGGCCGTTTTCGGCTCGGGCAACGGATGGCATCGCGATTCAGGCGACTTTGTCGGCACGGTCCGCGCGCTGCTCGAAGCCGGCGCCGCTTTCCCGCCGCACGCCGAAGAGCTCGAGCCCAGCGACGCCGTCCTGGAGATGCTGCCATGAACTCGAAAAAACCTCCGGTCGCCATCATTTTTCTCGGTTTGCTCTATATCGCCGTCGGCGCCGTCAACTTCGCCCATCATTTCCGCCAATCGCTTGCATCGCCGCGCGGCGGCGTCTGGGTTCTGCTCGTGGAGCTTCTGGCCATTGTCGCCGGTGCGTTCTTGCTGCGCGGCCAAAACTGGGCGCGCTGGCTGGCGCTCGCTTGGATGCTCTTCCATGTGGCGATCAGCGCCGCCGTCTTGCGCGAACTCATCATCCATGGCGTGATTTGCATCCTGATCGCGTGGCTCCTCTTCCGCCCGGAGTCGACGCGCTATTTCCGCCCTCCGCCGCTCGAACAAACCTGAACCGCCGGGACGGGAACCGTCTGCTAACCGATCCCTAAAAAACGAATTAAAAATCTGCTTGACAGGGAACCGTATGGTTACCTAATATAATTATGGAACCAGAAAGTTCCCTATCTGAGATGGACGACGACGCGGTTTTCAAGGCGCTCGCGGACCCGAGCCGCCGCAAGCTCCTCGACCGGTTGCGCCGGAAAAACGGCCAAACGTTGGGCGAGCTTTGCGCCGGGCTCGAGATGACGCGGCAAGGAGTGGCAAAACATCTCGCGATTCTCCAAAAGGCGAATCTTGTCTCCTGGAAGCGCGAGGGAAGAGAACGGCTTCACTTCATCAATCCCGTACCGATCAACGAAATCGCCGAGCGCTGGATCAGCAAATTCGAGCATCCTCGCCTGCTCGCGCTTTCGAAACTCAAAAGAAATCTGGAGGAAAACGAATCATGAGCCAATCAGCGGAAAGCAGCTTCGTTTATGTCACCTTCATCCGCACCACGCCCGAAAAATTATGGTCCGCGCTCACAGACGCCGCGCAGATGAAGGAGTACTGGTTCGGAATGCAGATCCTTACGGAATGGAAGCCGGGAGCGAAGTGGCAGATGGTTTTCCCAGACGGCAAGGTCGCGGACGCCGGCGAGATTCTCGAAGCCGATCGCCCGAAGCGCGTTCGCCTCAAGTGGCGCAACGAGTTCAGGCCGGAACTGAAAGCCGAGGGCTTCTCGCTCTGCACCATGGACCTCGAGCCGATCGGCAACACGGTCCGGCTCACGATCACGCACACCATCGAGCGCGCCGATTCGAAATTCATTCAGGCCGTCTCCGGAGGCTGGCCCAAGATCCTCTCGAATCTCAAGTCTCTGCTCGAGACAGGCCACGTCGCCCTGACGGAAGCGGATCACGCGCACGCCCGATAAACGCGCCGCGGCCGCCTTTGCCTTTGGTTTCGAAGCGGCCACCGTCGTGACCCTGAGGCGCCGAAGGGTTGCGCCCGATTTTCGCGCCTGCCTGCCGGTAGGCAGGCGCTTCTCGGTGGGGCATTCTTAGGTTTTTGACGTTGCATTTTGCCATGCAGCGGCCGAGTCGCCCTTCAGTCGGGCGCCGTTGCCGTTATGTGGTGGCGCCGCCATCCCTGGCGGCGCTACTGCCTTTGCTGTTGAATTGCCGTCATAGCGGCCACCGGCGTTTCCTTTTGTGCTACGCTTTAACACTCAGTCCGTGTCTCGGCAGTGCGCTTCGTCAACTTCAAACCATACCTCCCCAACCCTTTAGTTTCGTCGGCTCCCAAGTAGCAGAAGGCCCCTTATTTCTCCGCCTCCTCCGTAGGAGGAAATCCATCCAACGAAAAAAGGAGAACAGCGATGAAAGGATCGAGGCAGATACTTTTCGGATTGGTCGCAATTGCGGGCTTGCTCGGCGGCCTTGGCTCCATGGCTCCATCATCTGGACGTGCCGCCCAAGACACCGCTCCGCCATGGGTCGAACAGATGCCTTCCGGTTACCGCGATTGGACGCTCATCTCGGTGGCCCACGAAGCAGGCAATCTCAATAGTCTCGGAGCTATTTTGGGAAACGATGTGGCCATCAAGGCTTACCGCGAAAAGACGATTCCGTTTCCCGACGGCACGATGATTGCCGCCTTGCATTACCGTCACGCCGCGTCGGCGGAGAACGACAAGATTTTCGGCCAGGCACAATCTTTCGTTCCGGGTCCGCCCACAAACGTTCAGTTCATGGTCAAAGACTCAACCAAGTACGCAGCGACCGGAGGCTGGGGTTTCGGTCACTTCAACGCAAACGGCAAGCCTGTCAACGCGGCATTCATGGCGCCGTGTTTTCCCTGCCACGCGCAAAACAAGGCCCACGACCTCGTCTTCACCCAATACGCACCTTGAAACGTTGCCGGCCTTTAGCTTCGCACCCCTGCAGAGGCCGACCCTTTCCAGGAGACCCAGCTCAATTCCATCCCGAATCGAACACACGAATTTAACCGTGAATTCTCAGTTCGCAGAATCCTTTTCGCGGTCGTCATCGTCAAGACCACGAGGCGCCGAAGGGCCGCACGCTTTTGCCTTTGCTGTTGAATTGCCGTCGTAACCGCCGCCTTTTGAGCGCGCGCCCTTGCCGTTGAATTCGTAGTCGCGTTCGCCGTTGCCTTCGAATTTCATCTTGGCAGCGGCCGACTCGCCTTTCAGTCGGGCAGGCTTTGCGTTTCGGTCTTGGTTTGCTTCCGTAGCGGCGACCGTTCGCCGCGCCGTTCGCGGCCGCATCTCGGTCGGCGTCTTTGAATTTGGTTTCGTAGATTTTCTGTCCGGCATCAAAATCCTCTGTTCGAAATCACGCGGCCGCCGTTGCGCGGAAATCGTGTGCGCGCCCGCCTGCCGGTACGCGCTTCTCAGCGGCGTCTTTTGACTGCGGTTCCGCAGTACGTCGCGACTCGGCAAGAAACCGCCCGGTGAAATCTTCTGATGGGATGTTGTATACTCATAGGGTCTAAAACTAACTAATTAATATAAGCCCGATTCGTGGCGAAAGGCATGCCGTGGTCACGCGACGTCTGCTTGGTCTCTTCGTGGTCTTGCTTGCAACTGTCGTTCTGGCGAATTGCGGAGGTGGCGGCAGCGCCTCCAACAATGGCGGCGGCTCATCGGGAGGGAGCGCTCCTCCAATTCCTGACAATCGGACGGCCTTCGTCCGCACCGACGACACGCCATCCGCTTTGGTCTACGATTCCGCGCATAATGTTGTCTACGCCGCTCTTCCCGATCTCGAACAGGTTGATATCATAAACCCCGCCACACTTCAGATCGTGAAAACGATCCCTGTCCCCGACGCGCAGGTGATGTCGCTCAGCCCCGATTGCACACGAGTTCTCGTGGGTGGCGATGCGCAGGAAGCCGTCTGGATCGATACCTCTTTGCAGCGCATCGCGCAGCGGTCCATCCTGCCCACCTTGCAGCCCTCCTGCTCGTGTCCTCCGAACTTTGTTTCGTTGGGAAATTCCGGAGCCATGATCATGGCAAACGGTCGCGTGATATTTTCCGACCTGCTGGAGTGGAACCCCGCGTCTTCGCAGTATACGCAGGTGTCCGGCACCCCGTTTCTAGGTGGTTTTGGATGGGCCGTGCGCAGCGCCGATGGAACGAAAGCGATTTTCTCCAACGGTAACAGCCCTGGCATTGTCGGCATCTACGATTCCGCCGCTGACAGCATCACGGCGACGAAAACCGTCGACGATCCCTTTGCACTGGCTGCGAATCCGACGGGAACACAATTTGTGGTGGCCGGCGATGCTCAAGGCACCATATTTGTCGATAATCAGCTCAATACTCTCGCGACGGTCCCGGTGGATCCAAACCTGTCCGGGATGGTTTATAGCCCGGATGGCAAGTATCTATACACGGTTTCAACGCCGGCGAACGTTCCGATAATTTCGAAGATCGACGCAACAAGCTTTCAGCTGATCAGTCAAGCACCCGCATACATGAGCACAGAAGCGTACATCTCAAATACTATACCGATCGTCGAACAGCCGGAAGCAGCTGATTCGACGGGCCTGGTATTTGGGATTGCGGACCATGGCGTTGCAATAGATGATGCAACAGATGCTCAGACCATCTCCAGCAGCACCCTCGCCCCTGTCTTCGCAATTATCGTTACGCCGGCCGAGGGTCCGGTTAATTCTTCAACACCCGTGTTAATCACTACGCAGTCGTTCAACGCGACACCCACAGCATGGTTTGGCACGGTAGCCGGTGTGAATCCGTCGCTCACATATACAAATTCGGGCCAGCTGAAAGTTACGGCGCCGCCGTCCTCAGCCGCGGGCCCGGTAAACGTAAAAATCCTGTCACCTGATGGAACCGAAGCGAATATACCGCAGGCCTTCACCTACGGCGCTGCATCGGCGGCTTCTGTCCCGCTTGCCGTGCCTCCGGGCGGCGGCGTTGGCGCGGAATTTTTCGGTTACGGCTATGGCTCCGATCTCGCCACGCCCGCCACTCAGGTGCAAATCGCAAACAGAATCGCGAGTGTCGTTGGAAACAAGCTGGTTCCGACTGAAGGGCCGTATCCGTTTCCGCTAGACGATGTCGTCGCCCTCGCGCCAGCCGGCTCACCAGGTGCTGCAGACGTTCGAATCACGTCGCAGGCTGGGTCGGCAACGCTTTCCAGTGCCGTTCATTATGAGCAGAGCGCAATCGACTACCCTTCGCCCGATACTTTCCAATTTGTTCTTTACGACCCGACCCGCGACCAGGTGTATCTCAGCGCTGGCAATCACATCGATGTATTCTCGATGGCGAGCCATTCGTTTCTTGCGCCGATCACCCCCCCAACTCTGAATGGTCAATCGGATATCGTCTGGCTTGCGCTCACTCCGGATGATTCCACGCTGCTGGCAGCCAATCTTGCCGACGATTCGGTTGCAGTGATCGATCCGGATAATCCGCTGTCCGCCACGGCCGCGCAGATTGTCCCTGCAGGCGTCAGCGCTGGCTTCGGGCCGAGTTCCATTGCGCCCACAAGCAACGGCTTTGCCTTCGTCGCCACAGAAAGCATAAACCCCGATTTGGGGGGCGCGGACAATGTCTATCAGCTCGATACTTCCAGCCTGCAGGTGACGCCCGTCAGCGCCAGTACGGTGCCTGGCCCGGACAGTTTTTTAGGCGGTCCGGCCCTGCTGGCAGCGTCCGCCAATGGCAGCACGGTGATCGCCTACTTCGCGGGGGAATCCGCTGGCGAAAGCTACACGTGGAACGCGTCCACCGGCGAGTGGCTGCCCGTGCACTACACCGGATATTTCATAAATGACGGTGCGGTGTCGGGCGACGGTGAAATCTCGGCAATCGGCCAAGGCAGCCCGGCGTTTCCGGGCACCACGGTTAGCTTCTTCGACTCCAATTCGAATCTTCTGGCGCGCAGCGGAGTATTGGATTATCTGAACTTTACGCCAATTCCACGCGGGCTCGCACTCAACGACTCAGGCGCTTTGGCCTACCTTCCGGTCGGCGCAGGGAATTCTTATTACGTCGATATCTATGATTCGGCACGGAATTCCTTGCGCGAACGCATCGTCCTCTCCGAATCGTTTCCAGCATTTACGCCCAAGGAATTGGCGATCGATCCCACGGGACACGAAATTTTCTTGATCACGAACAAGGGGCTGACGGTTATCACGCTCGATGCCGTGCCGATGTCAATTGCCTATCTCACTCCTTCTTTTGGCGGGGCGGGTGCGACGGTCACAATTCGGGGCAGCGGGTTTGTCAAGGGAGTGACAGCCCAGTTCAATGGCACGGCGGGTTCCGTGACGTTTGTCGACGCCAATACGCTCCAGGCCACGCTCCCTGCTTCGCTCACGAGCGGCCCCGTTTCCGTAACGCTGGCTCAGCCCGGTGGCTCGACATATACCTTCGACGACTGCTTCACGGTTCAGTAGCCTCGGTCCGAGCCGCCCGCCAATCCGGAGGCTGGGTTTCGGCCACTTCAATGCAGACGGCAAGCCTGCCGACGAGGCATTCATGCGACCGTGTTTTCCCTGCCACGCACAAAACAAGGCCCATGACCTCGTCTTTACCCAATACGCGCCGTGAAACTTCGCCGGCCTTCAGCTTCGCACC
>DATJOL010000189.1:0-80018 GCA_035507075.1 Candidatus Aquilonibacter sp.
GCCCGTTCGTCTACGAACATCCGGCCGTTTCCGTCACCGGCTGTATCACCTGCCACAATCCGCATGGCACAGCCACCCAGCACCTGCTGATCCGGCGCGAAGGGCGGCAGCTCTGCCTCGAATGCCACACCGGATTCCACAACCAGGCCCAGGTTCCGCATTCCCGCCTCGGGTTCCAAACGAGCGGTGAGTGCGTGCGCTGCCACGTTGCGATTCACGGATCGAACCTGGATCCGGACTTTCTGCGGTGAGGGGGCGCGTGATGACGAGAATAGGAAGATTTTTGCTGATACTAAGCGCCCTTTTGCTGATCGCCCCTCTGGCGAAGGCACAGGACGATTCGGATTCGGATGTGATTCCGGTGACGCTGGGGGATTTCACGCTGTCGGGATCGTCGACGGCCGGATTCCGCTTCGACAACGTGAAGGGATACGCGCCACAATATAAGGAGATGTTCGACCTCAACGGCGGCTTCCGCTTGCTCGATCTCAACGTGGACGGGCAAGCGCAAAAGGGGAAAGATGCGTTTGCGGATCATTTCTCGCTAAATGTGAGCAGCCTGGGCGGGGACCCGTTTCCCTCGGCGCAACTGGACGTCTCGAAAGATAAGCTCTACGACTTCCGCGTCGACTGGCGGCAGGATTATTATTTCTGGAACGAAAATGACAACGTAGTGCTGCCCATCGCTACGATCGCAGCCGGGCAATCGACGGGCCTCACGAGCAATCACGATTGGGCGACCGTGCGGAAATTCGGGTCGATGGACTTCACGCTGCATGCGACGAATAACCTGCGGTTCCGCTTCGATTATTACCGCCCTTCGGACGAGGGAATGACGTATACCACCGAGTCGCCTGACTTTTTCGATTCGCCGAGCTACTGGGGCACGTATGCCCGCGCCAACGCCTTCTATCTATTCGCACCCGTGAACGATTATACGAACCGGTTCACGGGCGGGTTCGATTATTCGGTGAACGACTGGAGCTTCCATTATGACGTCGGCTACCAGACTTTTACGCAGAATATCAACCTGAGCAACGTGAGCGCGCCGGAGCTGAGCATCGATCCGGCGTCGAGCTCGGTGGCCGAGCCGCTGGCGAACCTGTCCGGGACGGAATTCCGCAAACTGACGACGCCGATCAGCGAGTTTTCGTTCGTCGGGAAGCCACTCAAGAAGCTGGAGTGGCGCGGCGGATATATGTATTACCGCTACGCCGGGCCGGCCACGTTCACGCAGGAATATTCGGGCACGGCGCCAAATTCCACGGGCGTGCTTTCGTCGTTCAACGTCAGCGAGAGCGCCACGGCAAGCGTGACCGAACCGAACAATATTTTGACGCAAGGACTAACCTATCACGCCTGGCACTGGCTCGCCTTTGACGCGGATTATAAATATTCGCGCTTTACCACAAACGCGACGGGCAACTACCAGAGCCTGCTCAACGGCACGACGTCGGCAACCAGCACCACCAACACGATGTGGCGCGACGGCTTGAGCGATTTCACGTTTTCGCTGATCTTCACGCCATCAGCGACGCTGGTGATCAAGCCCGGAATTCAGCTGCTGAAATCGGACGTGACCGCGCTGACGAATGGTGTAGTCGATCCTGAAATCACGCTGCGAATCAAAACCGTGTCGCCGGGAATCAGCTTCGGATACGAGCCGGCCAAAGAGTTCAGCGTGCGCGGCGACTTCAGCACCACGGACAACGGCGCATCGTATACCGGAATGATGCCCCATACCGAGCAAGCGGCGCACTTCAACGTGCGGTATCACCCCCTCAGCAATCTTACGGTGGAAGACGCGGTGACCATCGGCAACGAAAAACTTCTCACGACCAATTTCGAGAACAATATCCGCTCGAATGGGATCACCGTGTCCTATTCGATGGGCGACCGGTTCTCGATATTCGGAAGTTTCGCTTACGACAGCTACTACGCTCAGGGGAACGTTGACTACGCGCGCGGCACCGCTCCAATTACCGACTTTCTCCGCGACCAGGAACTGAATCGCGTGTGGTCAGGCGGAATTGAAGGCAAGCCGACGAAGCGTTCCGGCCTGCGGCTGAGCGGGAATTTCGACCGTTCGACGGGCGTGGGACAAATTACGGGTGTGCCGGCCGCATCCACACCAGCTACGTACAACGAGCCGCCGGCCTACGGCCCCGAAACGTGGCCGCTTGTGACCGGCACTGCGTACTATGATTTGCCGCGTGCGGGAAGGCTTGCAGTCGATCTGCAGCGTACTTATTATATCGAGCAAATCGTGACGGCGAATAACTTTAGCGCTAACTTGCTGACGGTTCGCTGGACGAAAGGATTCTAACAAGTTCGGTTGCAGGCCATTCTCGGGAGGCTTGATAAAACATGGAACGAATTAGCAAGGTACTTGGGCTAGGTGTGTTGTTCGGCGGCGCGGTTTTGGCATTCACGTTGGTCTCCGGGACTCCGCAGGCGTCGTTTGCAGCGGGAGCTCCGCCTCCCGCGCAGCAGCAGACCGCGGAGGATGTCTATCTCGATAAATGCGCCGTCTGCCATGCGAAAGATGGCTCGGGCAATACCGCGAAGGGCAGAAAAGTGAAGGCGAAGGATCTGCGTTCGGCGGAAGTGCAGAAGATGTCTGATAAGGACTTGCTGGACGCCATCGCCAATGGCAAGGGCAAGGACATGGATGGCTTCAAGGACGAACTGGGCATGCCCATGGTCACTGCTCTTGAGAAGTACGTCCGAACGCAGTTTGGCAATAAGTGAGCCGAAGAACTTTCGCAGGAATGCTGGAGCTCGCAAAGGGCCACGCCGAGGGAGGGTTTTGACTTGGTCTTTAACAGCACGGCCGTGATTCTGATGTTATTCATGGCGATTGTGGCGCTTTTGGCGCTTCTGATCGCCATACGGCCGGAGTTTACGCGCGCGCGCGGCGGGAAGATGGTGGCGTTTGTGGCGTTGTGCGTTTTCCCGGCGATGGCTGTTTGGACGGGCGGCAACGAACATCTCGAGCGGTCAACGTCCACGCGGTTCTGCCTTTCCTGCCATGTGATGGCCGATTATGGCAAAAGCCTGTACCTGGACGATAAGAGCTACATTCCCGCTGTGCATTTTCAAAATAATCTTGTGCCCCGGGATCATGCATGCTTCACGTGCCACACGGATTACACCATGTTCGGAGATATTCACGCGAAATGGCGTGGCCTGCATCACGTCTATGTGGAGTACTTCGGAAAGATCCCCAAGCCTGAGGACATCAAGCTCTATACCCCGTTCAATAATCGCGAGTGCCTTCACTGCCATGCCGGCATGCGCGCCTATGAAGAGGCTCCGGAACACCACAAGAACCCGCAACTGCTGCAGCTCGCCGCTTCCAACCAGATGTCTTGCATGACGAGCGATTGCCACGACATCGTGCACGAGGTCGGAAATTGGGGCGACGCCACTTTCTGGACGCCGAAGCAGGAGGGCAAATGACGGTCACGGTTACTGAGCGGCGCATCCGATGGTCCGGGTTGTTAATCGTCATCGGGCTTGTGGTGCAGATGATTACGCTGATCTGGGTGCATCCGCTGGCGTTCATGGCGTTTTTGTTGATTGGCTGCCCGCTGGTCGCCGCAGGGATCCTGCTATTTCTCTATTCGATCGTTTCGCATCCGGGCGTTCACCAGGAAACGGCGGCTCCGCGCGAATCCTGATCTTTTCACAGGCGGAGCGCAATCGCCAGCCTGACGGCTGCCGCGACAGCTATGTTATCTCCACGAATTCAAGTTCCGCTGGCGCGCAGCCCTGATGTATCACGGCCGTGTCATTCCATCCGGTCTGTCGTTTTGCCTTTCGCACTTGCTTGCGCGGTCGTGCAGCTTTGGGCTTCCGGGCTCCGGTTTTTGCCTTCTTTTTCACCATGTTCTTTGCCCCTTTTAGCCTCTAGTTTCCGGCGCAGCCGATGAACATTCTGTGACGCAGGTCACTTCCCAAAGCGGAGCGGAGTACGATAGGTAGCTGCTGCCTCCCATTTGGCTGGACGGTACGCCGCACGAATGGTTGGAGAAGCCGGCCGATAGGCCTTGAGCAAAGCGATGAATGAAACTTCCGCTGCTGTGGCTAACAGCGCCGCCGGACCGATGCCTGCGCAGACCGGCTTGAGTTCGGAAGAAGCTGCCCGCAGGCTCGACGAATTCGGGCCGAACGATCCGGCGCATTCGAAACGGTCGTCCGTCTTCCTGGAACTACTCCTCCTCTTTTTCAACCCGCTCGTGATGATCCTGCTGATCGCTGCCCTGGCATCGTTTGTTTTGGGCGACAGGGCGGACGCGAGCATCATTCTCATCATCATTCTGCTGAGCGTTTCGATCAACTTTGCACAGAGTTATCGGTCACAGAAGGCGATCGACAGGCTGCGTGACCGGGTAAGCACCACAGCGACCGTGCTGCGGGACGGGAAATGGGGTGAGATCAGGCGCCGCGAGATCGTCCCGGGAGACATTATCCGGCTCTGCGCCGGCGATTTGGTGCCGGCGGACGCACAACTGCTTGAATCGCGCGATCTCTACGTGCAACAGGCGGCGCTAACAGGTGAGTCTTTGCCGTGCGAGAAGGACGCTCGGAAAACCGGCTCGGGCAGCGGGCCTGATTCGCCCTGCCTTGTGTTTCTGGGCACTTCAGTCGTGAGCGGGACAGCGATCGCGAAGGTGACGGCGACGGGAATTCACACGCAGTTCGGCGCGATTGCTGACCGGCTGCGAAGCAGACCGGAGGAAACGGAGTTCGAACGCAGCATGAAGCGCTTCGGACTTCTGATCACGCGGACTGTGTTCTTTCTGGTGCTTTTCATCCTCGTGGTGCGTGTAGCGATGCACCGAAACGCGTTCGAGTCGTTTCTATTCGCAGTTGCCCTGGCGGTGGGGCTGACGCCCGAGTTTTTGCCGATGATCAGCACAGTGACGCTCGCACGCGGCGCGGTGCGGATGGCGCGCGAACAAGTCGTTGTGAAGCGCCTTCCCGCCATTCAAAACTTTGGCACCATCGATATTTTCTGCAGCGACAAGACGGGAACCCTTACGACCGGAGAGATGGTGCTCAGCTCCTCGGTCGATTACTCGGGCAAGCCGGCGGATCACGTGCTCGCGATGGCATACGTGAACAGCAAACTGGAAACCGGAATTCGCAGTCCGCTGGACGTCGCGATTCTGAAAAACCAGCGTCGCGAAGCGGAATTGTACGAAAAGTGCGACGAGATACCGTTCGATTTCGATCGCCGGCGGCTGTCCGTTGTGGTGCGGGAAAAGAATCCGGCGACGCCCTCTCGCCTGATGATCACAAAGGGTGCCCCGGAAAGCTTATTTGCGTTGTGCGAGAGGTGCGAGTCCGGCGCCCTTGTCACTCCGTTTGACGCGGCGGCGCAACAGCAGGCCCGGAGCACGTTCCACGAACTCAGCCGGCAAGGATTTCGCGTGCTCGGCGTGGCTTACCGCGAGGTGCCCCAGCAAGACGCGTATTCGGTTGCCGACGAAAGAGCGCTCACATTGCTTGGCTATCTCGCCTTTGCGGATCCGCCCAGTCCCGATGCGGCGGAGTCGCTCGCGGCGTTGAAGCGCGACGGCGTGGAGGTGAAAATCCTCACCGGCGACAACGAGCTGGTGGCGCGCCACATTTGCGCGCAGGTCGGGCTGGATGAGCCGACGATCCTTTCCGGCGACGAACTCGAACACACGAGCGACTCAGCTCTGCTTGCCCTGGCGGAGCAGACAACCATATTTTCGCGCGTCTCCCCGATGCAAAAGCACCGCATCATCCACGCACTGAAACTGCGCGGGCACGTGGTCGGCTATATGGGAGACGGCATCAACGATGCCCCTTCGCTGCATTCGGCGGACGTGGGAATTTCCGTCTCGTCGGCTGTGGATGTGGCTCGCGATGCCGCTGACATTATTTTGTTGCAGCCCGGGCTGAAGATTCTGCACCAGGGAATCCTGGAAGGGCGCAGGGCTTCGGCCAACGTGCTGAAGTACCTGCTGATGGGAACGAGCTCGAATTTCGGCAACATGTTCAGCATGGCGGGAGCTTCTATCTTTTTGCCTTTCCTGCCGATGCTGCCCACGCAGGTGCTGCTCAATAATTTTCTTTACGATGCCGCGCAGATCACGATTCCCTCGGATCATGTCGACGAGCGCTACGTGCGCGTCCCGCGGCGATGGGACATGACATTGATTCGAAATTTCATGATCTTCATCGGACCGATCAGTTCCGTATACGATTTCCTCACGTTTTTCGTCCTCCTGCATTTTTTTCACGCTGGCGAGACGGAGTTTCACACCGGATGGTTTGTCGAGTCGCTCGCCACGCAGACGCTGGTACTGTTCGTGATTCGGACGATGGGCAATCCGCTGAAAAGCCGGCCGAGCACGCCGCTCACAATCACCACGATTCTGATCACCCTCTTCGGATGTGTGATTCCGTATCTACCCTTTGCGGGCGTGCTCGGATTTACTCCGTTGCCCGCGCCGTATTTCGTGTTTCTTGCGATATCGACGATCACCTATCTTTTTCTCGTCGAAGTGGCGAAACGGCGGCTTTTCGCTACCGCTGAGCTCTAAGCGCGTTACTTTCTTCGGCGATCCCGCCCCAAACATGTGTGACGCCAGTCACAGCCCTCGCGCTGCCGCTCGCTCAAAATACCCATAGTCACGAGGAGGGGTTATGGCAACCGCTCTTGGACCTATTGAGACGACTCGGGTCGCGATCAGAAACATCCTGTATTTGACCGATTTCTCCGCGCCTTCGGAAGCGGCGCTTCCTTTTGCAGCCTCGATTGCGCGCGGATACGGCGCGGCCATCCACGGGCTTCACGTGCTTTTGCCGGAGGCGATGAGCTATGCCACGCCTGAGACGCTGGCCCTGGCGATGGATGCGCAGGACGAGTATGCGCGCATCGAGAAGCAGCGGCTCGAAAGCCAGCTCGCTGGCATCGCTCACGACGTAAGCATTGTGCGCGACGTGAGCGTATGGCATGCGGTCGAGGAAGCCCTGCGCAGTTGCTCCGCGGACATGATCGTGCTCGGCACGCATGGCCGGACCGGCGCGCAGAAGCTTCTTTTGGGCTCCATCGCGGAGGATATTTTTAGGCGGTCGCCGGTTCCGGTTTTGACGATCGGTCCTTCCACGCGGACCGGAGTTCACAATGCGGGGCATTTCCATTGCGTGCTTTACGCTACGGATTTCTCGCCACAGTCGTTGGCGGCGGCGCCATTTGCGGTTTCACTCGCTCAGGAAAATCGGGCGCGGCTGGTTCTCTTCCACGCCATCACCGAATCGGAACGCGAACACGGCGCGGCTGGCGCAGCGTCGGCCGTCGATTCAGCAACCCACAAACTGGAAAGTATTGTGCCCCAGGGCACGGAACTCAGCAGCAAGCCCGTAACAATGCTTGGGTATGGCGAGCCCGCACACAGAATCCTGCAGGTCGCGCGGGAAAACCACGCTGACCTGATCGTGCTGGGCGTGCGTGACCTGGGAGGGCACACGGGCGCGGCCACCCATTTGGGACGCGCCGTTGCACATCAGGTGGTGGCCCACGCTGTCTGCCCGGTGCTCACCGTGCGAGGTCAGGAATGACGCGCCGCCCGGAAGCCTGCTCGGGCCGTTGTCACGGGTGTAAGAGCGATACAGACGATTTTCCGGGAGTTCCGGACTTGGGAGCATCGAGGCCAACTTCGATGGAGGAGCGACATGAGAGTCGATCAACTAATGACGGGGACTCCGGCATCTTGCCGATTGTTCACGAATTTGGGCGAGGCCGTCGAGCTGATGCTGTCTTACAACTGCGGGATTCTGCCCGTTCTTGATGCACACGAAGCGGTGCTTGGCGTCGTCACGGACCGCGACATATGCATTGCTCTTGGGACTCGGAATAAACTGCCGGGCGAGATCACCGTGGGCGAAGTGGCGACCCGGCGCGCCGTCTGCTGCAAGCCCGGCGACGATGTGCGCACCGCGCTGGCGGCAATGGCCGAGGCGCGCGTTCGCCGGCTGCCGGTGGTCGATAACGCGGGAAAATTGGTTGGCGTGCTTTCGATGGACGATATCGTGATGCGCGCTCGGGGAGCAACTCGCCCGGTAGCAGTGGCGGCCGAAGACGTTCTTCGGATTTTGAATTCGGTCTATCGACCGGATTTGCCCGTAGTGGTTCATTAGCCGCGCCGCCCTCCGATTAGACGGTTACGCATAAGCTCCTCTTAGTCACGCACTGCTCAAGTCGCGGAGAATTCTTTAGTCTACTATATGTGTCGGAGACGAACAAAAAGCGAATCTCAGCCCGTCACTCGATGCCGGACTGATTCCCACTTAACTTATTGAAAATAAAGCACAGCGACCCAGCCAGCCCGTCACAAACAGAGCCGGTCTTTTGCTTGCCACCAGCAGGATACGATCACCGCAGTCTAGCGGTACCCCACAACCGTGATGGCGAGTTCGCTACGCGGCGATTTCGAACGTAGTGGAAATTGTCGCCGAAGGCTTCAGCATCGCTTCCACGGAGCAATATTTTTCCTCCGAGATGCGGATCGCATCGCTCACGGCAGCTTCGTCCAGGTCGGGACCTGTAAGCATGTGGTGAATCCGGATATTGATGAAAGATTGCGGCGGCTTTTCGGCTTGGTCGGCCTCGACCCGTACCTCGTAGGCCGTCACGTGGAGATGCTTTTTCCCGCGCAAGATCGTGATCACGTCAAACGCGGTGCAGCCCGCGAGAGCAGCAGCGACGAGTTCGATCGGTTTGGGACCGGTAGCGCCGGCCTTATCGTCGACGAGGAAGTGATGTCCGCTGCCTGTTTCCACAACGAACTGGCGAAGTCCGCCTTCCGGCCGCGTCAGCGTGACTCGGGCGCGAATGCCGGGAACGTCGGGATGTGGATGCGCCGCCCAGAATTCCTCGGCACGCTCTGGTACGGATGACTCCTCGACGACGGCGGGCGATTCGGTGTTCATAATTTCCTCCTGAGTCTCACGCCAAGATAACCGAAGGGAACGTGCCGCGCTGTGATGCAGCTCACAGCGAGACGAGGCTGTTGCGATTAAGGCGAGCCGTCATTTTTCGATTCGTTTCGCGGCGACTACCATCTGCGGATCTTCGCCTGAATTGATGGCAAAGCCGAGTTTGCGGAAGATGCGTTGCATGGCGATGTTTTGCGGCAGCATGAAGGCGATCGCGCGGCCCACCTTCTCATCGCGGGCCACTCTGAGGATGCGTTCCACCAGCATTCCTCCCAGGCCGCGGTGCTGAAAATCGTCGCGGATGAGCACGGAGATTTCAGCATCGTCCGTGCCGTGCAATTTACTCAATCGAACCACTCCGGCAATTTCCTCTTTTCCTCCCATGGCGCACAAAGCGACGAGCGCCATTTCACGGTCGTAATCGATGAAACAGATTCTGGTCAGCCGTTCGTGCGCGGTCCGCTGGCTCAACTTCAGGTTTTGCAGATATCGGAAATAGACCGTCTCTTCGGATAGCTTTTCGTGGAAGCGAACCATGAGCGGCTCATCTTCGGCGCGAATCGGGCGGACGGTGAACTCGATGCCGTTGGCGGCGGTGAATGTCGAGGCGTATTGCGAAGGATAAGGCCGGACCGCAAGGTGAGGGAGCTCGGCGTCCGTTATGCTCGCAGGGTACAGCACGATGCGCGCGTCCAGAGCAAGACAGCCCTCGGGCGAAGCGAGCAACGGGTTGATATCGACCTCTTTTATGCGGGGCAGCTCGGCGATCATTTGGCTGAAGCGAACGAGAAGCAACTCGAGCGCGGCGATATCGACGGGCTTGCGGCCGCGGACGCCGGCAAGAGCGCGGTAGATTTTCGTGCGCTCGATCATACGGCGGGCAAGAGTCGTTGTGAGCGGCGGCAGCGCGAGCGAGCGGTCGCGATAAACTTCAACCAGCTGTCCGCCGGTGCCGAAGAGAAGCACGGGTCCGAACTGTGGATCGGGGCTTGAGCCGAGGATCAGCTCGTATCCATCGAGCTTGATCATGGGCTGAACTGTGACGCCGCCGAAAGCGGCTTCACCGGCGCGCCGCACAATTGCGGAGCGCATCTCGTTGAATGCGGCGCGGACCGCATCGGCGTTAGCCAGATTGAGGCGGACGCCGCCCACGTCCGTTTTGTGCGTGATCGTTTCCGAGTGCAATTTGATCACGACCGGATAGCCGAAGCCTCCGGCTCGATCGACGGCTTCGTCGGCACTGCGAGCGATTTCGGTGCGCACCGTGGGAATGCCGCACGCCGCCAGCAGGCGCTTCGATTCCCATTCGGTGAGAAGCGTGCGGCCGGCGGCTTGCACGGCCTGCGGGATTTCGGCGGCTTGCTTGCGATTCAACTGGGCATCTGCATCGGCGGGCAGCACTGGAGTTTCAGCCAGCGCGCGAAGATTTTCGGAATACTGCCAAAGGTACGTGAAGGCGCGTGCCGCAGCATCTGGATACTCGAACGTAGGAATTCCTGCGCGGCTGAGCAAATCAGCGCCTCGCGCAACGGTCGCCCCGCCCATCCAGCTCGCGAGTATGGGAATCGACTGGCCCTTCGCGTAAGGCATCAGGCGCTCGGCGGTGCGTCCGGGATCGGTCATGCGCTGCGGAGCAAGGATCATCAGAATGCCGTCGCTCGATGGATCTTGTGCGACGGTTTCGAAGGCCTCCGCGTAGCGCTCGGCGTCAGCATCCCCAAGAATATCGACAGGGTTTGCATGGCTCCAGTGCGGCGGCAATTGGCGGTCGAGTTCATCGAGCGTCGCGGACGAGAGCGCCGCGAGCTCGCCGCCGGTGCTTAGCAGCTCGTCGGTTGCGAGAACGCCCGGCCCGCCGGCATTCGTGACGATCGCGAGGCGGCGGCCCCGTGGGCGAGGCTGCTTGCCCAGTACTTCGGCAATTTCAAAAAGCTCCGCGATACGCTTGACGCGCAGAACTCCGCAGCGGCGAAACGCGGCATCGAGAACGTCGTCGCTTCCGGTAAGCGCGCCGGTATGGGAAGCCGCCGCCTTCGCCGCGGCTTCGGTGCGTCCAGCCTTAATAACAATGATGGGCTTGGAGCGGGCGACTTCTCGAGCGGCCGATAAGAACGAGCGCGGATCGCCGATGGATTCCATATAAAGCAGAATGCTGTGCGTGTGCGGATCGTCGCCGAAATAGTAGATCAGATCGCCCCAGCCGACATCGAGCATCGAGCCGGTCGAAACGAACGCGCTGAATCCGACGCTTTCGCGAAGGCTCCAATCGAGAATCGCGGTGCACAGCGCGCCGCTTTGGCTGAGAAACGCCACTCGCCCGGCAGCGGCCATCGTTTGCGCGAAGGTTGCGTTAAGATTCGCGAAGGGGTTCATCACGCCCAGGCAGTTTGGGCCGATCAGCCGAAGTTTGGCCCGGCGCGCTTCGGCCAGAACTTCCTCTTCAAGCAGCTTTCCCGCGGCGCCGATTTCCTTGAAGCCGGCGGAGATTACCACCACACCGCCAACTCCTGCCTCGGCGCATTCGCGAACTATGCCAGGAACCGTCGGCGCTGGTGTAACGACGATCGCGAGGTCGGCCTTCTGCGGTGCTGCAGCGAGCGATGCGACGCAGTCGATGCCCAGCACGGTCTTCCGGTGCGGATTAACGCCGTAGATTTTGCCTGGAAACCTGGCCGCGGCGAGGTTTTCGACGACAGCACGGCCCACGCTGCCCTCGCGGTCCGTTGCGCCAATCACGGCGATGGTGTCGGGCTTGAAGATGGCATCGAGTTCGTGGCGCTCCGTCGAGCGCAATACGTCGTGCGACGGATCGCGCGTATCGGGTCGAGCCTCTGGCATAGCTTCAAGCATGGTACTGAAATTCATCGGCCCCGTGGCCCGAATACTTCACTTTTTAGCGGACGCCAGGACTCGCCCATCCGCGCGCTATTGCCCGCCTTGGTCCTCTCGGATACACTCCCTTGCAATAAGCGAACAGGGAACTCCTGGCACCGACCCTCTTCTTTCCGGTTCCGTGACCCGGGAAGCGGTGGTTGCGCCGGCCCATGCGATTCGAGGAAGCGGAATGGCGAGTGAAAGCACGGCCAAAGATCAATCCCTTACCACTAACCAGGTAAGCTCTTCCGGAAGCGCTGCCGACGTTGGCGAATCTTCGCATTCCCAGTTCCTTGGCGAGCGTTTCCGCAGCCTCGTCGACGCCGTGAAAGACTACGCCATTTTCATGCTCGACCCCCAGGGCTATGTGCTCACTTGGAACGCCGGCGCGGAGCGGATAAAGGGATATACGGAAAAAGAAATCGTAGGCCGGCACTTCTCGAAATTCTACCCGCTGGAAGATGTGGAAGCTGGCAAGCCCGCCGGGGAGTTGCGCAAAGCCGCCGAAGCAGGGCGAGTGGAAGACGAGGGCTGGCGCGTGCGGAAAGACGGATCGCGATTTTGGGCCAACGTGGTAATCACCGCGATCCGCGCCCAAAATGGCGAGCTGGTGGGATTTACGAAGGTCACACGCGACTTTACGGAACGGAATCGCGCCGAAGAAGCCTTGCGGGCCAGCGAAAATCGCTTCCGTTCGCTTTTCGAATTTTCACCGGATGCAATCGTCACAAGCGACATGGGTGGGACGATTCGAGAGGCGAATGGGCGTGTGGAGGAGTTTTTCGGATATTCGCGCCGCGAATTGATCGGGCAATCGGTTGACGTCCTCGTTCCCGAGCGATTCCGGCAGGCGCACCCGGCGCACCGGCGGCAGTACGCGGGGCATTCGCGAACGCGGCCAATGGGCGCGGGGCTCGAGCTTTACGCACGCAGGAAAGACGGCAGCGAATTCCCGGTCGATATTATGCTGGCGCCCATCGAGACTCCCGATGGGCCTTTGATCCTCAGCACGATTCGCGACGTTACGGAACGAAAAGAGGCGGAGCGCGCCCTGCGCCGCGCCGAAGAAGAGAAGCGCTATCTGGAAGAAGAGCTACGCAACAATTTCGACGAAGTCGTCGGCGAAAATGCGACCCTGAAGCAAGCCTTGAAGCAAGTGGAAATCGTGGCGCCCACCGACGCCACAGTGTTGGTGCTTGGCGAAACGGGGACTGGCAAGGAACTGATCGCGCGGGCTACTCATCATCTCAGCCGCCGCAGCAACCGCACGTTCGTGAAGCTGAATTGCGCCGCGATTCCCTCTGGGCTGCTGGAGAGCGAGCTTTTCGGACACGAAAAGGGCGCGTTTACGGGAGCAGTGTCGCAAAAAGTCGGCCGTCTCGAATTGGCGAATCAGGGGACGCTGTTTTTGGACGAGGTTGGCGATATACCGCTGGAATTGCAGCCAAAGCTGCTGCGCGCGCTTCAGGAAAAAGAGTTCGAGCGGCTCGGAAGCACACGCACGATCTCCGTAGACATACGGCTAATCGCCGCGACGAATCGCGATCTCGAGAAGATGGTGGCCGAAGGGCAGTTCCGGCGCGACCTGTATTACCGGCTGAAGGTGTTTCCCATCAAGATCCCCGCGCTGCGCGAGCGCCGCGACGACATACCGTTGCTGGTGCGTTATTTTGTTCACATGCATGCGCGCCGAATGGATAAAAAAATCGAGATGATCCCCCCGGAAGCGATGGACGCGCTGGCCCGCTGGAAGTGGCCGGGTAATGTGCGCGAGCTCGAGAATTTTATCGAGCGCGCCGTGATATTGACGTCAGGCCCGGTCTTGCGCGCTCCGCTGGCGGAGCTTGAGGTGGTGTCAGGCACCGACGTCACCCTGCCCGGCGCAAGCCTCGAAGCGACGGAACGAGAATATATTTTGCGCGCGCTGCGCGAAGCCAAAGGCGCGATTGGCGGCCACGGCGGCGCCGCGGAGCGTCTGGGCGTCAAACGAACAACCCTCAATTCCAAAATGAAAAAGTTGGGTATTATCCGCAGCGAGTATTCCTGATAGTCAGTCGAAACCCTCCGCGGTCTAGATTTTGGGGAACGCGAGACTCGATGTGCGGATGTCGGGAGCGGACGCGGGTTGGTTTGCGAGGACGCGGTCGATTACGGCGAACAGCTCGCTCGTGCGGATGGGCTTGGAGATGTAAGCGTCCATCCCCGAAGCGATGCAGCGTTCTTCGTCGCTTTTGAGGGCATGCGCGGTCATGGCGATGATCGGCAGATGGCGTCCGCCGGAGGACTCGGACTGGCGAATGGCCGCCGTCGCTTCGAAGCCGTCCATTTCCGGCATTTGCACGTCCATCAACACCGCGTCAAACTTTTCTTTCTCAATTGCTGTAAGAGCGGCGCGGCCGTTTTCGGCCGTGGTGACGCTAAACCCGCGCTTTTCGAGCAGGCGAACCGCGAGCGTGCGATTCACGGCGTTGTCTTCGACCAGCAGGATCTGCCCGCGGCGCGCGTCTTCGCGCAGCGAATGCCGCGTCACAAGCTGCCGCGGGTTTGGTTCTTGGTGTGCCAGTATCTGGCAAATCGCATCATGAAGTTCCGTCTGGCGAATCGGTTTCACGAGATAGGCTGAAATGCCGAGTTCGCGGCACCGCGCTGCGTCACCCAGATGGCTGGCTGAGGTAAGCATCATGATTGTGGCCCCGGCAAGGTCAGGGTTGCGCTTGATTTTCTCGGCGACCGTGAAGCCATCCATAACAGGCATCTGGCTGTCGAGAAGCACCAGCGGAAAAGGATGGCCCGTACTCTTTGCCACCTGAAGCGCCTGCAGCGCCAAAGCACCGTCCGCGACGGCCGTGGGTTTCATTCCCCAGCGCGAGAGAATGCCCTCCAGTAAACGGCGGTTCGTGAAATTATCGTCAACGATCAGCGCGTGCATTTCCCGCAACTGCTCCGGCAAGAGCTGCTCGTTGCGTTTCGGCGAAGAGTCCTGAATTTTCAGCCGCGCCGTGAAATGGAAAGAGCTGCCGCGTCCAACCATGCTTTTTACCCACAGCCGCCCATCCATCATATGGACGAGGCGCTTGCAGATGGCGAGGCCCAGGCCCGTGCCGCCGAATTTCCGCGTCATCGACCCGTCCCCTTGCGAGAAAGCTTCGAAGATCAGGTGCTGAAGATGCTCCGGAATGCCGATGCCGGTGTCTCGCACGGTGAAGCGAAGCGTGGTCTCGTGCGCGGCCGGAGTTTCCTCTGTAACGAGAACGAGGACCTCTCCGCGCTCTGTGAATTTGATGGCATTCCCCACCAGGTTCACCACGATTTGGCGCAAGCGGCTTGGATCGCCCACCAGAGATTCGGGAACCGAGGGATCGACGTCGTAGACGAGTTCGAGTCCTTTCTGGTGCGCTCGGATGCTGAGTGCCTTCATCGTCTCGCCCAGGCTCTCGCGAAGGTCAAATGGAATGGATTCGAGTTCGAGTTTGCCGGCTTCGATCTTCGAGAAGTCGAGAATGTCGTTGATTACGGTGAGCAGCGATTCGGCCGAGTGACGTACCAGCGTGAGATGTTCGCGCTGCTCCTCGGTCAGTTCGGTATCGAGCGCGAGTTCCGTCATCCCAAGAATGCCGTTCATGGGCGTGCGGATTTCGTGGCTCATCGTGGCGAGGAAAAGGCTCTTCGCCTGATTCGCTTCTTCGGCGGTCTCTTTCGCCTCACGCAGCGCTTTCTCCGTGCGCTTTCGCTCCGTGAGATCCCGAACGAAAGCCGCATAGCGCAGCGCATCGCCCGTCTGAGTAACGGAGACGGTAATCTCGGCGGAGAACTTGCGCAGGTCTTTTGCGAGAAGGTCGACTTCAAAGCGCGTGCTGGATGTGGCGCGAGGGCGCTGCGGCGCCAGTTGCCTGATTTCATCTTCGAACGCGATACGTTCGCGCTCGGGAATGGCAATTGACGCAAAGGATTTTCCGATCACTTCGTATTTGTACCAGCCGAAGAGGGATTCCGCCTGGACGTTCCAATTGAGGATCACGCCGTTTGCGTCCATCGCGATGAACGCGTCGAAAGACGTATCCAAAATTTGGCGCGCGTGACTTTCGCTGATCTCAAGTTCGAGAGCTTGCGCGCAGAGGCGCCGGTCGATCAGCGAAGTCACGATAGCGATACCAAGCACCATCAACGACACAATCGTCACGCCAGTGACGCCGAGGGTGGAAACGCTGAGCGCGTGAGCGAGTGCCCCTGCCGCCAAGGGGGCCGGAAAGAACGTCGCCGCGGCCATGCCCGTATAGTGCATTGCTGGAATCGCCGCCCCCATCACCACGGCGCAGAAAAGTTTGCGCCATCCGCCCGAGCCTTTTTCGTGTTTGAAACGATCGGCAAGAAACAGAGCGACGAAAGAAATCCCGATCGCGAGAAGGACCGATGCGGAGACGATCGCGGGCGAATAGCGGCACATCGCAGGAAGCCGCATCGCCGCCATACCGATGTAATGCATCCCGGCGATGCCGGCGCCCATGAACAGGCTGCCTGTCACCGTGGTGACGACGCCGATTTTTTCGCGGCTCACTACGAAGAGGGCGATGGCCGAGGCCAGCACTGCCGCGATCAGCGACAACAAAACTGTGGGCCAGTCGTAAAGGACCTGTACCGGAAGGTGAAAAGCGAGCATACCGACGTAATGCATGGACCAGATGCCTAGCCCCATCGCGGCGGCGCCACCGCTGAGCCATGCGCATCGAACGAATCCTTGCGCTGCGGAGACCCTCCCGGAAAGGTCGAGGGCGGCATACGACGCGACCATCGCGATCACGATCGAGAGCAGCACGATCGGATAGTCGTAATGGCCGACCATTATCGGCATGGCGGATTGCACGAATATTCCTTGGGCGCGCGCTGGATGGGGTCCTTAGTTGATTCTTCCAGCGCGCGCGGAGACGGCACGGATAGACGCGCCGATCCCTATATAAATCGTGTCGGCAAGGAATGGCCAAAGCTTTAGCGCTGTGCGTCGAGGTTTTCGTGAGTGGGGCGGCGCTCAGGGCTGCCGCTCATCGGGCCCCTTGGCAGGAAGGCAAGTGGCCCGGTCGGGTGACATGCGCCATTCCAGCCGGTTTAGGGCCGTGCGCAGCTCGCCAGCGCTTCGACGCTTGGGATCGTGAGGGTCGAGCCATGGAGCTGGATGAGCTGGCGGCGTTTGAAGTCGCTCAAAGTGCGCGTCACGCTCTCGCGCGTGGTACCAACGAATTCCGCGATCTCCTCGTGTGTCAGCGGCATAGTCGTCCGGCACTTTGCCGCAGCCGTTGAACCGGCGCACCAATCGAGCAGCAGGCGCGCGACTTTTTCGGTGACTGACGCCGAAAGCCCTATCGTGCGAATCTGTTCGCAAGCGGTCTGGTACTGCCCGGCGACCTGGGTCAGCGCAGTGCGATATACCTCCGCATGCTCCGAGAGGAAGCGCAGGAAGTCTTCGCGGCGAACGAACGCGACCTGACACGGGCGCAAAACCTCGGCGGTGACTTCGTTCGACGCGCCAGAGAGCGCGGCGGTCAGGCCGAGAACGTCCCCGGCTTTGGCGATGCGAAGGATCAACGTTTTGCCATCGGCCGAGCTGACTGAAAGCTTGACCTCGCCTTCGCAGATCACGTAGATGCCCCGGGCGGACTGTTTTTCCATGAAAAGCACCGCGCCCTGCGGATAGGACGAGGTGTATTTGATCGCGTCCAAATCGCGCAGCGTTGGCTGCGGCAACTGGCAGAAGAAAGTGCTCCCACGAAGCCTGCAGCTCGCGCATGACTCGCCTTTTTGAAGCCCGTAGGGTGCTGTCATTTCCTTATGCTCCTTTTAGAATTTTCATGCAGGTTCCGAACCTTCGTCGCCTGTTCGGCGAAGTATTGCGTTAGCGGGGAATCGGCCTGAAACTTCGCGTCCGTCTTCCGATGAATTTCGGCCAGAACCGCCAATCCATTGGCGTCGATGTAGAGTGCGTTGCGAAGGTCGATGACGAGAGCGCGGTTACCTAATTTTGACGATAAGGTCGACCACGTCTGGCGAAGTTCCTCGGCCGTCGGACCGGAGACCTTGCCCTCGATGCGCAGCATCAGCGCATCGCTTGCCTCGGCGACGGTAATCCTGAAGGGCGCTGAAATTTGATTGATCACATGTTCGTAAAGGGCAAGAGATTGACCAAAGGCAGAGACTTACTCAGGCGCTCTAACCGGCCTGGAATCAATAACAAAGAAAGCCGCTCGCGGAAGCGGCGACGATGGGAGACGAAAAACTGCGACGAAATATCGTCGCCGCGACTTCATATCGTCGGCGCGTTGCAGCGGTTCCGATGGGGAAAGAGAGTCGAGCTTGAACTAGTTGAACATTTTGCGCTCCTTTGTCGCAATGCGTTAAACGCTAATGTTTCCAGCGCTGGGGATCGGAGGCCACGTATGCGGACCCTCCCCCTAACGCTCGAATGATTTGGCTCATGCGTAGCTTGTCTACAACCGCGAGAGTATGGGCGCCAAGCGTCCGAACGTCACGAAGCGGCTTGGCTTGCATCAGAATGATTCTTGGGGTCGCGGGCAGCGCGGCGATTCTCTCGATGAATTCGCCGATATAAAGGTCCGGCAAATAGTCATCAAGCAGGAGGGAGTCGAACGTGCGGGAAGATAACAAGGCGAGTGCTTCCATGCCGCTCCACGTGGTGGTCACTTCGTAACCAAACTTATTCAGTTCGTTACCGAGGCGGGTGAGGATGTCTTCGTTGTTATCAACGATGAGAATGCGCCCGCCGGTTTGATTGGTCATACGGCCTCCGGCCAACAATTGAAGAGATATTCCCGCCAAACAGGTGGAAATTCAGTGACCGGAGTCACCAGACTGCCGCAGCTTCTTTGTCCCGGAAAGCTCCTGACACGTGATGGCCATCACCGCGACGCAGCCTCACGAGCAATAAGTTTGAGCCATCTTGGGGCGTCGCCCGCGGACGCTGCGGGAGGGCGTTATGAAAGACATTCAGAAAAAACTGCTGAAACATTTGAAGAAGGAGCTGAAGTTTGTCGAGGAGGGCGGCTACAGAAGGCCATCGTGGCATCCTCCGCTGATATTCGAGGATTCGCCCGCATGCCCAAAATACCGTGATCCGGGCAATCTCGAAGTCTGCCTCGAATGCCCGCTTCGCGCGTTGGTACGCGAAGACCTTCGCGAGGAGAAGATCCCATGCCGCCACATTCCGTTGAACGAGCGCGGCGAAACCCTCGATTCGCTCTATCGATCGTCCACACAGGCCGAAATTGAAACCATTCTCGCAAACTGGCTGAAGGCGAAGATTTACGAGCTGGAAGCGAGCCCGGTCGCGCGCTGAACCTTCGACCACAGTTCCGATGCGCCGGAGCGCCGCAAATCGAGTCGGCGCTCTGGCTTTCGCGCTTGTGTAGTCGGTACGAAAGCACACTTTTGACTCCGGCTTTTGCACTGCAGGCGGCTTCTTCCCCAAGGAGAGAAGAATCCGCGTTATTCATCTCGCGTGGGCGTGAAGGCGGGCGCTTGGAGCGCCCGCCCCTGGCGGAGTTCTAGCTGTGTACGGTAAGCACTGGGCATTGCGCCTTGGCTACAACTTCATGAGCAACCGCAATGGGAAGATGCGTTGCGGCGCCGGGGAACCCGTGCGCCTTGTGCACGCCCATCACGATCAGGTTGGCCTTGCGGTGGGCGGCCACGTCGAGAATCTTCTTCGCGGCGTCGCCACATTCAACCAGGAAATCCGGCACACACCATGATTCCGCTTCACTTGGAACCAGCTTACGCAGCGATGCTTCCGTCGCATCGATAAGATCGTCCGGCTGCACCAGGGTGCCCGCCCCGGGCTCGGCAATCACATGCAGTAACGTGATGTGAGCCTGATTTTCCTGCGCCAGTGACAACGCATAGTTCAGGGCCGGTTTTGCCTCAGTAGTGTTGGTCGTCGCGAAAAGGATGCGCGTGAACTCGGCGGGTATCGTGATTCCGCGGCCTGCGTGCGGGCCCACAGTCAGCACCGGGCAATCCGCGCGGCGGAAGACTTCCTCGGCAACCGACCCGAGGAAGAAGCGCTTTATCCCGGAGCGCCCGTGCGTGCCCATCACGATCAAATCGACGTTTTCTTCCGCCACGATCGCGTCAATGTGGCCATGAAGGTCGCCTTCCTTGACGATGATTTTCGGAGAGAGGCCCATGAACATGGCTTCAAGCTCCCGCCGTTCTTCCCCGGCCTGCGTTTCCGCAGCTTCTTCCGTGCCGTACCAACTGGCTGGCGGCGTCATGGGATTGACAGCCGGCGGCCGCATATGTAGCGCCAAGATTTTTGCCCCGTACGTCTTCGCCAGTCCGATCGCATAGGGAGCGGCGGCATTGGCGGCTTCGGAGAAGTCGGTGAGAAATAGAATCTTTTTCAGTTGAACCCCGTGTCGAACTTCGAGTGCCTTCATATAGCACCTCCGCCTGACGCCAATGTGTCACCGGCAATACTGTCCCGCTGTGATCCACATCACGCGTGAGAGCACAGCGGTTGCGCCCGGACGATACAGCGTGCGTCGAAGCAAGGGCGATCAGACGTAAACACAAGTGATCCACGTCACATACGCAATTCCGGGTCTGAACTATGAACATATCAATGCGGGACGGAGCGGCGATGGCCGAGCTGATCGGCTAGAGTCAGCTGCTCACCGAGCCACCCTCAGGGGCACGCGTGAGTGAAAGCCAGCTTGCAGCGGCCGGTCCTGTCCGAATGTGCAGCGGTTGGCGCGAAAGACGCACCGAAGCGCCCGAGAGTTTCGACGCGCCGGCCCATCCGGGCCGGAAGCATTTCGACGCCAACCGCTGCCTTGCGGCGCCTGATTAGACTCGCCAGGTGGAGTACAACTGAAGTCCGTTGGCGGCCGGGGAACCCGATGCACAAGCCTTCGATTCGCGTGCTCATTTTGGGGGAGAGGCACACCGCACCCTCGCGGCTTTTGACCCGCTTGCAGCGAAGCGCTTGCGAATGTTGGTTCGCGGAATCAGCCGAGGCTGGTGCCGAGCTTTTCGATAAGCACGCCTTCCACGTAATCCTGAGCATCGGCCCTGTTCATGACGCCGTGCAGATCCTCGCGCGGCTTTCGGGGTCGGACTGCACCGTCTTTTCCGCGTTTCCGGTCGAGAGAGGCTGCTGGTGGCTGCCCATTATGTATATGGGCGAGGAATGCCTGGGCGCGCCCGCGATGCGGACGGCCGAATTTCTCACGCTTCTGGATCAGGCGCTGGAGAGCATTCTTGCGTCAGGAATTCCGTCGATCATCGGCCTGCAGGAAGCCGGCTTCGAGAAATCGCCCGATCATCCCCGTGAGACCGCAAATTTCATCTCAGAAATCGCCCCAGCTTTCAAATCGCTCTAGACGCATGCCCTCTTGTCGCCAGTTTTTGTGCTGATGCTCGATTGCAACCGCAAGCAGCAGCCCCTTCTGCGAAGTCCAGATCAAATATTCAGGATGGAGCGGCGCCTTCAGGGAAAACTTCAATGCATTCCAGTCCCGGCCGGCCGCTTTGATATTTTCTTCTCCCAGATAGCGCATAGGGCCGCTGAGTATCGTCGGCTCGACCGGTTCCTTCTGGCTAGGCTGCTCGATCGTGATCAGCGCAACCTCCGTCGGCCTCGCCGGATCGCGTTCGATTTCGCGCGCGATTCCGCTCAGCGAGAAGGGCGAAATGGGCCAGAAGAGGCCGTAAGGCTCGCTCAGCGGCATCCGTAATTCGATCGCGTCTTTGGGGTTCTTCGCCCCGGATGAACATCTGAGTTCGCTCGCCAGAAAATCGCACGACAGCGGACCGGAATCTTCCACCCATTTGAGCTTCGCGAATTCTTCCACACTCGTGATCGTAAAATCGCGCGCAAGCTCCACCGTAAAGCGGTCGGCATGCGCTTCCGTCTTCGGCGACTCGAAATTTCGAACGCCTTCCACGCGGTACTTCTCTTTGCCCTCGCGCCACAGCGTCCAGCTTTCCTGAAAATTGTACATTTCCTCGCCGAATGGCCCGACTGCGCCGTCATTCGACTGCTCATGGATGACGTATTCGCCCTCGGCAAGTTTCGCGCCCGTCTCAGAGGACGAAGCGTTTTCCTGCCGCGCTCCGCTGGACCGAATCGCAAGCGCCCCCGCAAACACCAGGAGAATCGCCGCAAAATAGCGCCCCCGCTTCGCGAACACGCTTCGAATCATCCTCAATTGGCTAGGCACGTTGTCCCTCGCGCAAGACGCTGTTCCGCTCGCCGCACCGAATCGGCAAGAACAAAATCAGCGGCTTGATAATACCGCCTTCATCGGCTTCGATCATGTGGAATGCTCCGCCAGCTTCACTCAATCTACGCCGCCGCGTCTTTCCCGCTATCTTATTCACGTTGGCTCACGTCCAACTACGGCGGAGTTCGCCTGCCCGCCTCCTCGTTGAGACCTGGAAACAATCCTGTATGCCGATGAAAAGAGGGCAGCAACGGTTCTCCGTTCCAATAAAGAACTTGATTCAAAACGAGAAGCGGATATATGCTCAGCCCGTTCGGCCTCGGCTCAGTGGTGGTGGGATTGCCAGAGCGCAAGACGCAAGCGTCGTTTTCCGCTTCGCAGTTCAGCGGCGCAGCTCCCGCCGGGCGCGGACCGCAATAAGTCGGGCATCATGAATTTGGGGGGGTCAATCATGCGACGATTTTTGGGCGCCGGAGTGGTGTGCCTGCTCTGCGGATTCGGTTTGCTGTCCGTGGCGCGTAGCCAATCTGCTAAACAAGCCGAGTGGGTAACGAACGGCTATGATATGGAGCGCACCGGCTGGCAGAAAGACGCAACGGAGATTTCGCCGGCCAGCGTAAAAAACTTCCAGCTCCTCTGGACCTATAAGACCGACAACAAGCCGATGGGCCTCGCCGGTCTCCTGGAGCCGCTCATCATTCATGCGGACACCCCCAACGGGCCGAAGCTGCTGGTGATCGTCGCCGGCAGTTCGAACACCTTGACCGCGATTGACGCAAGCACGGGCCAAATGATCTGGCACAAGGATTTTGATTGGCTTTCCTCCGATCCGCAGACCGAGAGGCCGCGTGGTTTCATTTGCGAGAACGCGGACACCGCCTCGCCCGTGGCCAACGCAGATGGCTCGAACCCCAGACTCATCTATACCATGACGGCCGATGGCTATTTGCACACCGTTAACGCCGCAACCGGCGAGGAAGTCGGCAAGGCGATTCAGGTTAGCCCCCACGCCTACATCAAAGCCAACGGCTTGAACCTATATAAGGATACGGTCTATACCATTTCCGGCCAGGGATGTGGCAGCAGCGCTGGCCGCAACCCTAACACCGTTTACGCAGTCGACCTCACCACGCACGAAACGAGCACCATGCAGCCCGATCAGTCAGGCATGTGGGGCGTTGCGGGCGTTTCCATCGCGCCCGATGGAATGGTTTACGCAGAAACGGGTGACGGTGCTTATGATCCCGCGACCAAGCGTCTTTCGACCAGCGTGCTCGAAATCGATCCCGAGTCGCTCGCGATCGTGAACTATTACACGCCTGACAATCACCTGTGGCTCACCGAGCGCGACATGGATATGAACTACACGCCTTCGATCTTCCCCTATAAGGGGCGTGAGTTGCTGGTCGCGTCCGGCAAAGAGGGCCGCTATTATCTCCTCGACACAAAAACAATGGGTGGTCCGAACCACGAAACGCCGCTCTATAAGACGCCTCTGGTCTCAAACACAAATGTCAACTTCCAGACCGAAGGCAGTTGGGGCAGCGGTGCCACTTGGGAGGACAAGAACGGAACGCGCTGGTATCTCGCGCCAGTCGGCGGCGCGCTCAATCCCGAGGTGAAGTTCCCGATCACAGACGGGCCGATTCCCGACGGCGCAACCATCGCCTTCAAGATCGAGGATGTGAACGGAAAGACGGAAATGGTCCCCGCCTGGGTTTCGCGCGATATGGTCACTGCCGAAACCCCCGCCATTGCCAACGGCGTTGTCTTCGCGATCGCCGCTGGCGAATTTACCGGCCAGGGGCACGATGGCGCCACAGGCTTGTGGACTGCTGATGAACGCGTGCAGCGCTCTGTTCCAGCCATTTTGTATGCGCTCGATGGACAAACCGGAAAAGTGATCTGGTCCAGCGGCCATGAAATCGGGTCGTTCCTGCACGAAGGCGGAATGGCCATTGCCGATGGGCGCGTAATCCTCGGAACCAACGACGGAACAGTTTACTGTTTCGGCTTGCAGTAAAGCGCGAAACGCGAACCGCTTCAGCAAGCTGACCAATCAATTTTGAGTTCTCGACCTTATAGAGCCGAGTTCAGAAACGGATGAACCAGGGGGACGTTATGCGGAAACTGGCTAGTGCGGTGGCGCTCTGTTTCGGTTGTTCTCTAGTTTTGATCGGTGTCGCACACGGGCAAATGCGCGGCGGCGGTGCTTGGTCAACTGTGGGCGCAGACCCGCAGCTCACCGGCTGGCAGAAGTCCGAACAGCAGTTGACGCGTGACACCGTCAAGGACATGAAGTTCCTCTGGAAGATCAAGCTTGGTTCCGCTCAGGTTGCGCAATCCACCGAACCGCTCTTCGGCGGCCACACCATCACGAATTATGGCTTCAAGGATATGGCCCTGGTTCTCGGCCCCAACAATACACTCACTAACGTCGATTACGAGCTCGGCACTGTGCTTTGGCAGAGGCAGGTTGAGTCCGTTTCGGGCCACGGAGGTTTGCCATGCCCCAGCGGCCAATTTGCTTCATACGTGATTGAGCCTGCGCCAACGTTTGGGCGGGGGCGTGGAGCCGCCGGCCGTGGAGCTCGCGGCGCTGCAGGCCGAGGCGCAGCGCCGACCGGTCCTCCTGAACCTCCCGCACCGGAGGCGCCCCGCGTCGGCGGCGGTGGGGGCGGCGGCTTTGGAGGAATTCGTGGCGTCTTCGTGATCACCAGCGACGGACAGGTTCACGAACAGTTGCTGACCAACGGCTGGGATTACGGCACGCCGGTAAAATTCATCGCCCCGGATTCCAACATGGGCAGCCCGACGATCAACGACAACATCCTTTACGTCAACACCCACGGTAGTTGTGACGGAGCTCCCAACGGCGTCTTCTCGCTCGACATGGCGACTGCCGAATACCAACAGGCCTCCTACAAATCCGGCGGCATCGGCGTGACCGGCACCGATGGGCCCGCCCTCAGCACGGATGGTAAGACTCTCTATGTCACGACGGGAAGCGGGGCGGAATCCGGCGAAGCGCACCCCAATAGCGTCGTTGCACTGGATGCAAAGACGCTCGAAGTGAAAGACTATTACACGCCCTCCGGCGGCGCGGCCACCGAAAAAAGCGACATGAACGTGAGCCCGGTTGCTTTTGCGTATAAGGGACGCAACTATGTGGCGGCTTATGTCGCGGGCGGCCGTCTCGCCTTGCTCGATGCGGATTCGCTTGGCGGCGAAAATCATCGCACCCCACTGGCCATCACGCCCGTGCTCTCCAAGGATGGCGGGAACGGCGCTTGGGGGAGGCTTGCAACTGCCGAGGACGCGGACGGCACGCGATTCATCTATGTTTCGGTGAACGGACCATTTGCCGTCGAAGCCAAGCTGCCCACGGCAAATGGCTTGACGCCCGACGGCAGCGTGGTCGCCTATAAGCTCGAAGACGAAGGCGGAAAGGCGAAGCTCACGCCCGCATGGGTCTCGCCGGACGTCATGAATCCCTCGCCTGCCACGATTGTGATGAATACGGCGCCGGAAACCTTTGGTGGATTTCCCGGAGCGGCAGCCGCTCCGGCCACGCCGCCCCCTGCTGTGAAAGCTGGCGGAATAGTTTTTGTTTTGGCGGAGGGCGAAGCGACAAAAACGAACGCCCGGCTCTATGGCTTCGACGCGGAAACCGGAGCGCAGGTGTATTCGTCCGGCGATCAGATACTTTCGCCCGCGACCGAAGCATCCCTATCGGTCAGTGGCGGCCACATACTTTTCGTGACCGCGGACAACACGCTTTACGCATTCGGCGTCCAGTACGTCCGCGATTAATCCGTGGATTTAGCTTTTTTTCTGTTAGGTTTTCGAGCGCAATTTGTGTGGGCGCGCGCTCGCGGTTTTAGGTAGACTGCGGGCGGATTTTTTTCGGGCACGTCAAATCCTTTCGAAGGGAAAGAAGCCGGTATGGTCGATCGATCGAGCATTCAAGACGCGATAGGTGCGGGCGGTGGAATTCTTCGGCTGGAGCCTTGCTGGGTGCCGCGGTCCTTCATGATTCCCGGCCGCAGGCTCAGGCTCCATCCCGACGATCTCTATGCGTTCGGCGGGCACCGCGGTGGAATCAACGAGCGCTGGTTTTCGTCCACCACGAAAGCCTCCAACGGTCCGCTCACGACCGAAGACGAAGGACTGAGCTACGTTCATCCGGCGGCAGGAAAAAGATTTTTGCTGAAGGATGCGGTGGAAATTGCGGGTGATGCATTCCTCGGCGCGGACGTGATGCAGCGCGAGAAGGGCTGGAACCTGCTCTGCAAATTCTTCGACAATATGGGCCCGATCCCGCACCACATGCACCAGAACGACGAATTTGCCGGGAAAGTTGGGCAAAAGGGCAAGCCCGAAGCGTATTACTTCCCGCCGCAATACAACCAGACCGACAACAATTTTCCGCACACCTACATGGGTCTCGAACCCGGCACAACCAAAGAGCAGATTCACCGCTGCCTCGAGGATTGGAACAAAGGCGACAACAAGATTCTTCTCCATTCGCGCGCCTATCGCCTCGAACCCGGCGCCGGATGGCAGATCAACCCCGGCATTTTGCACGCCCCCGGGTCGCTCGTCACCTACGAACCCCAGGTGAATAGCGACGTCTTCGCGATGTTTCAATCGGAGGTCGAAGGCAGAATTGTCGATTGGGCGCTGCTGACCAAAGACGTGCTGCCTGAATACCACAAAAATCTCGATTACCTCATCAGCATGCTCGATTGGGATGCCAACGTGAATCCCGAATTTGCCAGGAGCAATAAGACCTTCCCGAAGCCGGTAAAAGCCGTCGCGGAAATGGAATCGTGCGGTTATCGCGAAAACTGGGTCACCTACGGCACGGGCTTCTACTCGGCGAAAGAGCTGACCATCCTGCCGAAGCGCACCGTCACAATCAAGGACGCCGCCGCTTACGGCATGATCGTCACGCAGGGCCACGGAACATTTGGCAAGCATGGTCTGTCGGCGCCGACGATGATTCGCTTCGGCCAGCTAACCGAAGACGAATTCTTCGTCACGGCAGATGCGGCAAAAGCGGGGGTCAAAATCGAGAATCCCAGCGAGAGCGATCCGCTCGTAATCCTGAAGCATTTCGGCCCTGGCAATCAGGACGCAGAGCCTCTGCGCAAAAAGAAGTAGGGAGCGGCGAACATGACAGCGAAGCATAAGAAGCCCGCGATTCACAATGCGATGTGGCCAGGGCTGGTCGGCAAAGGACCGGACTCCGAGCCTCCCATTGATCTGGACACGATGCTCAACTTGACGGCGCAGGCGGAGGTCGACGGCCAGAAATTCGACGGCGTCGATCTCTTCCTTTCCCTGCCGCACACGGACATCGATTCCACTGACGACCAGTTGAAACAGCTTTCAGATAAGCTCGCTGGAATGAACCTGCTGGCTGGTTCGCTCGTTGCTCCGGTGTGGCCGCCCACTGGCGGCGGGTCGGCAATGGGCTCGCTAAACGACCGTCAGCAGTTCCTGACGCAGGTTCGCAAGGCATGCACGATCGGAAAGACGCTGCGCGATCTCGGCATTCGCAAATATGGCGTAGTGCGCATCGATTCGGCGTCCAGTCCTTCCGACTGGTCGAAAGATCCCAAGGGCAACCAGAAATTGATCGCAGACACTTTCCGCGAGGCCTGCACCATTGCCGAAGGCTATGGCGAGCGGCTCGCTGCCGAAGGCGAAATTTGCTGGGGCGGTATGCACGGCTGGAAACACATGGTCGAATTGCTCGAGATGGTCGGCAAGCCGAAAACCATCGGTTTCCAGGCGGACATGGCGCACACGATGCTCTATACGATGGGTTACAACTCGCCCGAAAGTCGCCTGCTCCCGGAGAATTACGACTGGAAGGACAAGGAAGTTTTATGGAATGCGCTCCGCACCGTGACTAAGGCTCTGCGCCCGTGGACCATCGACTTCCACGTCGCCCAGAATGACGGCACCGTCAAAGGCTCCGGCTCGCATGATAAGACCGGCCGGCATTGCCCGCCGAACGATCCAAACGGCAAGCTGGACATCGTCAAGGTCGCCGGTTTCTGGATGAACGACGAAAGCGGCAAGCCGACAAAGGCTTTCCATCATATCTGTTGGGACGGCTGCATGTTCCCGAACGCTATGATGCTCGCGCCTGATACGTGGCGCCAGGTGCTGGCCACGCTGATTAAAGTTCGCGACGCCCACGGCTGGGACTAGCCCGTTTCGTCAAAAGGCTTGCGTTTACGGGGTCGGCGTTAGGAGCGGGTTTCGGCTTCGTAGCGGGCCTTTTTTGAGCGGGCGCCGTTGAATTTGCCCGTTGCGTTGGAATGGTAGGGTGGGGGTAAGGATTTTCTGCCAGACGCTGCTTCGTATTGTAAGAATCGGCGGGCGGAAACCGCCACCCCCTTCGAGAGCTGGTAAAATGTATCCTGGCGATTCTTCGCCGGGAGGCTCGAAGCTCACCGACGCGCTTAGGTCGGAACAAGGGACTTCTAATCGATATTGCTACGATTAGAAATTGCCGCAAATGCTTTAGAATCAGATGGATGAAAAATTCTAATCGATAGTAAAAGTGCCCGTTTTTAAAGAAAAGGCGAAACCCCGGAATCGAAAGGAAAGCGCGATCGTGGCCAAGAGAAAAGACCTCAACGTTGGACTGGTCGGCTACGGCTTCATGGGCCGGACCCATTCCAACGCGTTTCTGCAAGCGCCGCACTTCTTCGATACCCCGTATCAGCCGGTCCTGAAGGCCCTTTGCGCCCGCAATCCCGACCGGGCCAAAGCGTTCGCCGAAAACTGGGGCTATCAGTCTGTTGAATCCGATTGGCGCAAGCTGGTTGAACGCAAAGACATCGACCTCGTCGACATCGCAAGCCCCAATGACACGCATCTCGAGATCGCCGTGGCTGCGGCCAAAGCGGGCAAGATGGTGATGTGCGAAAAGCCGCTTGGCCGCACAGCAGCCGAAGCGAAGCAGATGCTCGACGCGGTGGAAAAAGCAAACGTGCCGAACATGGTCTGGTACAACTACCGCCGCGTTCCAGCGGTGGTGCTGCTGAAGAATCTTCTCGACGAAGGCCGCTTCGGCCGCATCTTCCATTATCGTTCGCAGTTCTTGCAGGATTGGACCATTTCGCAAGACCTGCCACAGGGTGGCGAAGGGTTGTGGCGGCTCGACGTCGCCGTGGCGGGCAGCGGCGTTACGGGTGACCTGCTGGCCCACAATATCGACATGGCGATGTACCTGAACGGTCCAATCACGGAAGTCACCGCGATGACCGAGACGTTCATCAAGGAACGCAAGCATAACCTTACCGGAAAAGTTCAGCCGGTCGGCATTGACGACGCGAGCGCGTTTCTCTGCCGTTTCCGGAACGGCTCGATGGCGCTTTTTGAAGCGACTCGATACGCGCGCGGCCACAAAGCGCTTTTCACCCTGGAAATCAACGGCGAGAAAGCTTCCGCTTCGTGGGATTTGCACGATCTACACCGGCTCGAATATTTCGATCATCGCGACGAAGGCCGCTTGCGCGGCTGGAAGAGCATTCATATCTCGGATGGCGACCATCCGTATATGAAGCATTGGTGGGTGCCAGGCTTGCAGATCGGCTACGAGCACACCTTCATCCATCAAGTCGCCGATTTCCTCCAAGGCGTGAGCACGGGTAAGCCCGCTGCGCCAACCTTCCGCGATGGCCTGGCCACAGACTACGTGACGGACGCGGTGCTGAAATCCGCCAACTCCAGGCAGTGGGAAAAGGTTCTGCAATAGTTCAGCAGATATTCCGGGCGACGAAATCTTGCCAAACACCACCTACAGAGGCCACCGCGCCACTTCGATCGAGAACGAGCATTTGCGCGTGACCGTCACGCACGAAGGAGGTCACGTCGCCGAGATTTTTGATAAGCAAACCGGCGTCAATCCGCTCTGGACGCCGCCTTGGCCCAGCATCGAACCTTCCAGATATTCCATTGCGAAGTTCCCCGAATACGGCACCAGCGGCGAAGCCAAGCTGCTGTCCGGCATCTTGGGCCACAATTTGTGTCTCGATATTTTTGGCGGGCCTTCTTCGGAAGAAGCAGCCGCCGGCATGGAACCGCACGGCGAAGGATCGATCGTGCCTTACGACGTTAGCGACGATGGCGCCACAATCACTATGCGCGCGAACCTTCCGCTGGCGCAGATTCGGTTTGAGCGGCAAATCGAACTGCATCGCGCGAACGTGAGATTCCTCGAGAAGGTGGAGAATCTAGCCAGTACCGACCGTCCCATCGGCTGGACCCAGCATGTCACGCTAGGACCTCCCTTCATCGAACGCGGCTCGACCCAGTTTCGCGCTTCCGCAACGCGATCCGTTGCGTTGGGCGGCGACTTCAGCCCCGCGAATTATCTGAAGGGCGGAGCGGAATTCGATTGGCCGAACGCGCCGTTGAAAGATGGCGGTACTTGCGACTTGCGCGTCTTCAACAGCGCGTCCGTTTCCGGCGCGTACACGGCGCATCTGATGTCGCCGGAGCACGAACACGCATTTTTCGCCGCGTTTTCCCCGGCGCTGAAAGTTGCGATTGGCTATATCTGGAAACAAGCGGATTTCCCGTGGATGGGAATCTGGGAAGAGAACTGCAGCCGCACACATGCCCCGTGGAATGGGAAAGCGATCACACGTGCAATGGAGTTCGGCGTTTCCCCGTTTCCTGAATCCAGGCGCGAGATGGTGGAGCGAGGGAAGACGTTTGGCGTGCCGGGTTTTCGCTGGCTGCCCGCGAAAAGCCGGCTGCACGCTGAATATTGGGCATCCGTGCGGCCGGAGAAAAGCGTGCCTGAATCGATGAACTGGCCGTCACTCAGCCGATAGTCGAAAGGCGTGGCTTTTGGGCTGGTCGGATCTGCAGATCAAGAGAACGTGAGTGTTCCCTTGATCGAATCGATGAAATTCGCATCGACGCCGGGAACCTTTTTCACGTCGTCGAGCGATTTGAAATCGCCGTGCTGCGTCCGGTAGGCGACGATATCCTCCGCTTCCTTTTCCGGCATTCCCAGCCAGCTGCGCAGGTTCATGGCCGTCGCCTTGTTGATGTTCACCTTGGGGGGCATCGGCCCGAAATTCGTCACCAGGTATTGGAGAATCGCGCTGAAATCATCGTCGCTGCCCTGGGCGCCGTTCTGGATCATCTGGTTCAGCAGATCGGTCCAACCATCGGTATCCAAGTTGTGCCCGATCACGTTTTCCGGGCTGTGGCACCCGGAGCAGATTTGCAGGAAGGTCTGCTTGCCCGGGGTGTTCGGCCACTCGTCCACGGGCTGCGCGGGTGCCGTTTGGGCGGCCGGAGGAGCGGCGGACGCGGACGGAGCGCTAGCCGATGGCGGAGCCGACGCTGGAGGCGGAGCGGATTGCCCCGAAGGTGCGGTTTGCGATTTCAAAGCCCTTGCGCCGAAGAGAAGCAGCGAACTCGCGAAGCAGATTGCACTAATTTTCCCGAGAGGAAGCCTCATAGATATTTCACCCGAAAATGTATGTAAAATAAGGCCTTGCGCCCAAGATTCCCGTTCATTTTACTGCCATTTTCGATCATACACTTATTCGCCGGGGCCCGAAACCGCAATCAGGCGCTGAGCCGAACGTTTTGACGTTGCAGAGGTAATTTTGGGGTACGCCACTTGTCTGAACTGGTTCTGACGGCACGATCGGTTTCGAAATCATTCGAGGGCGTGCGGGCGCTCAAAGGAGTTTCCTTCGATCTGCTCGCTGGCGAAGTCCACGCGCTGATCGGCGAAAACGGCGCAGGCAAATCGACTTTGATCAAAATCATGACGGGAGCCGTAACGGCGGATTCCGGCACGCTCGCGATTGTGGGCCGGCGGGTTGCGGAAAATAACCCGAGCCTGGCGCGCGCGCTCGGCATCGCGGCGATTTACCAGCAGCCTTCGCTTTTCCCTCATCTTACGGTTACGGAAAATATCGCCCTCGCACTGGAGCGGGGCGGCGTCTGGCGGCACGTGCACTGGAAAGAGCGGCGCGGGCGCGCTCGCGTGTTAATCGAGCGTGCCGGAGCATCGATCGATCCCGAGCGCTTGGTCAGCACACTCAGCATGCCCGAACAGCAGATTGTCGAAATCGCGAAGGCGATCGGCGCAAACGCTCGCATCCTGATCATGGATGAGCCGACCGCCTCGCTTACGGAACACGAGGTGGAAAGTCTTTTTCGCGTGATCGGCGAATTGAAGGCGCAAGGCGTCGGAATCATCTATATTTCGCATCGCCTCGAGGAGATCTCCAGGATCGCCGACCGTATCACCGTGCTGCGCGACGGCGAAGCGATTGCAACTCGCGACGCGCGTACCGTGGATCGCGCCGACCTGATTCAGCTGATGGTCGGGCGCGCCGTGAACGCCGTCTTTCCAAAGCGAAGAGTTCCACAGGGCGAGATCACGCTCGAGTTGCGCACGCTCTCGTGCAAAGCGACTGGCGTCAACGATGTCTCGTTAAGCGTGCGTGCGGGCGAAATCCTCGGAATCGCGGGGCTCGTCGGCTCCGGCCGGACGCAGTTGGCCGAGACGATTTTCGGGTTAACTCCTTCGGATTCCGGCGAGGTGCGGATCTGCGGTACGCGTGTCGAAATTGCATCGCCTGCGGACGCGATTCGCCATGGAATCGGCTATATGCCCGAGGACCGGCGCAAGCACGGCGTGATCCTCGAGATGCCGATCTCAGCCAATACCAGCCTGGCGGATTTGAACGCAATATCGCGTGCCGGGCTGATCGATTCGGCGAAGGAGGAAGCTATCGCGGAAGATTTTATCGCGCGGTTGAGAATCAAAGCTTCGTCAACTCATGCAAAGGTGGGCACTCTTTCCGGCGGAAATCAGCAGAAAGTGGCGCTTTCCCGCTGGCTTGCGACGAATCCAAAAATCCTGATTCTCGATGAGCCGACGCAGGGTGTGGACGTCGGCTCGAAATCGGAAATCCACAGTTTGATGGTCGATTTGGCCGAGCGCGGATTGGCCGTGATTATGATTTCCTCCGAGCTGCCGGAGATTCTGGGGATGAGTGATCGAATAGCCGTGATGCGCAACGGCACTCTGGCCGGCATTCTTTCGCGAGAGGACGCCACGCAGGAAAAGATTTTGTCTCTCGCGTTTGGGCACATGCCGGCAGGCGAGGCAGCGTGAGACACGCGGGCAACCACGCATGAAGCGATACGGACAAGAAATATCGGTCGCAATCGCGATTGCTGCGCTCGCCGCGACTCTCGGGTTTGCCGCGCCTGCGTATTTTTCCCGCGAGAATCTTCAAGACGTCTTTCTCTCGAACATGCCGGTGCTCGTGGTGGCCGTTGGCATGACGCTGGTGATTTTGACCGGGGAGATCGACGTTTCGGTCGGATCGATTTTTGCGATTTGCGGCGTTATGGCCGGCGTGATCGCGAAGATGGGCGTCCCCGTGCTGCTAGCCTGCGCGGGCGCATGCATTATCGGAGCGTTGCTCGGCGCGATGAATGGCGCGCTCGTGGCGTATATACGCATACCTTCGATTGTTGTGACGTTGGCCACGATGACCGCTTTGCGCGATGGATTGCGTTGGGCCACGCAGGGTGCGTGGATCGAAAACTTGCCCCCGAGTTTCCAGTGGTTTGGTTTGACGGAACGAACCTACCCGATTGCGGTGCTGGGCACGGCGGTCGTGCTCGTCGGGGCCACTGGTTGGGGTCTGCGCCATTTAGCCGCGGGCCGGGCGATATATGCCGCCGGATCAAATGCCGAAGCGGCGCGCGTCGCCGGAATTAACACGCAGCGGGTCGTCTTTCTCGTTTTCGTCGCGACGGGCGCTTTGACCGGTCTTGCCGCCGCATTCAATTCGGTGCGATTTGACCAGATCCCCAGCAATGCCGGACTGGGACTGGAGCTGAAGGTGATCGCGGCCGTTGTGGTCGGCGGCACGGCGATTACCGGCGGGCGGGGAAGTATCGCCGGAACGGTCCTCGGCGTAGTGCTGCTGGGAGCGATCGGCCCGGCGCTGACGTTTTTGGGCACGAGCGCCTATTGGGAGCAGGCGCTGCAAGGCCTGATCATCTTGGCGGCAATCACCATTGAAGCGCTCCGCAGCCGTGCGGAAAAGAGGAAAGCGAGTCTTGCTGCGCAGCAAGTCTAAATCGTGGCGAGCGCGCTTTTCGCCCAATGGCGAGATCGTGCTAGTGCTTGCGTTGCTGGCCGAAATCGTCATATTTGCCGGCATCGCCCAGAACTTTTTCACCATCACGAATTTTTTTGAGATTCTGCGTTTCAGCGTTGAACTGGGCTTGCTGGCAATTGCCGAGACAGCGGTAATTCTTACCGGCGGGATCGACCTGTCCGTTGGCTCGATGATGGGTCTGGCGGCCGTCGTGTTTGCCGGCGCTTCGCAGAATCTGCACGTTTCGCTGTCCATGGCTGCAGTGATTGCGCTGGCCACTGGCCTTGCAGGCGGCGGTCTCAACGCGCTCCTGATCACGCGATTTGACTTGCCGCCGCTGATCGTGACGCTCGGCACGTATTCCATGTTCCGCGGCATTGCGGAAGGCATCACGCACGGCGCCGTAAACTTCACCAATTTCCCCGCCTCTTTTCTTTTCCTCGGGCAAGGTTATTTGTGGGGTGTCATCCCGGCGCAATTGCCGATTTTCGTGCTGATTTTCGTCGGCTATTTCGTGCTGCTCCACCGCTCGGTAGTGGGGCGCGCTCTCTACGCCATTGGATTTACGGCGAGCGGCGCACGCTATGCTGGCATCCCGGTTCGTCGCCGCGTGGGGTTGGTCTACGTGCTCGCTGGAGTGGTGTCGGGCATTGCCGCCATTATCTTCGTGGCGCATTTGGGGCAGACGCGCGCCGATACCGGCACGGGTTACGAACTATACGCGATTACGGCGGTAGTGCTCGGCGGGACTTCCGTCTTTGGCGGGCGCGGCACGCTTTGGGGTACGCTGCTTGGCCTTCTCGCGCTTTCGGTCTTGCAGAACGGCGTGCAGCTCGCGGCTCTGCCCTCGGAATTGACCGGCGTGCTGACCGGCGCGCTGCTGATCATCGTGCTGAGCGCCGACTGGTTGCGCACACGGACCAGGAGAATTTTGGTATCTTCTCCGGGGGCGCAGCCGCCAGAGGAAACCGATTCCGTGAAGAACAGCCAAGTTGCGGTGATTTGCGCGGCAGTACTGGCCGGCGCGGTGATCGTCGCGGCCACGAATGTCTGGCTCGTACGCTCGCTGCGGGCGCCGAGTGGCAGCTTCGTAGCGACCATGGGCGATGAATCCGCCGCACCGCCCGCAAACGGGCGCAGAATCACTGTGGCGATGATGCCGAAAGCGAAGGGCGATCCTTACTTCGTCAGCTGCCGCACAGGCGCCGAAGAGGCAGCCAAAGAGCTTGGCATCGAACTGATCTGGGACGGTCCAACGAGTCTCGACGCGGCGCGGCAGAACGAGGTCGTGGAGGACTGGATCACACGCGGTGTGAACGTAATCGCCGTTGCCGTGGAGAACAAGGCCGGTATTTCCACCGTGCTGCGGAAAGCGCGGGCGCACGGCATTGGCGTGCTCACGTGGGACGCCGACGCGGAGCCGGACGCGCGCGACTATTTCGTGAACCAGGCGACGCCGGAGGGCATCGCCAATACCTTGACCGAAGAAGCTGCCAGACTCATGAACGGCAAGGGCGAATTCGCAATCATCACCGGCGCACTGAGCGCGGAAAATCAGAATGAGTGGATCGCCTTCATCAAGAAAAGAATGGCGGATAAATTTCCAGGGCTGAAGCTGGCGACGATCCTGCCGAGCGACGATGACCGCGACAAAGCGTTTGCACAAACGCAGACGATTTTGAAAGTTTATCCAGACGTAAAACTCGTGATGGCCATTTCGGCGCCGGCCGTGCCCGGTGCGGGCGAAGCGGTGCGGCAATCAGGGCGTCACGATGTCGACGTGATCGGCCTTTCGCTGCCGAGCATCTGCAAGCCTTATATCAAGGATGGTAGCGTGCAGACCATCGTGCTTTGGAACACGCACGATCTCGGCTACGCGACCGTTTACGCCGCGTATCTGCTCGCCAATAAGCAGATTCCCGCTGGTGCGACGTCGATCCAGGCGGGGCGGCTCGGCGCGCTGCAGGTCAAAGGCGATCAGATCATCCTGGGCGCGCCGCTCATCATCAATAAGAGCAACATCGACAGCCTCGATTTCTAACCGCGGTGAGGAAGGTGGGTAAACAAGCGCCGCCATTAGAGACGAAAACTAAGGCCGCCGCTGCTTGCTCGCCCGGCGCCAAGAGATAAGGGCCATAAAGAGGAGCCCCGTAGACAGAAGCGAGAGCGTGGCCGGTTCCGGCGTCGCGACCGGAGGGGGCGGCGGGACGATCGGCGTCATAGGCGGCGCTCCGCCTCCGATGATCGGAAAATAGGGCGGCGGAAGCGGTCCAGGAACAAGCTCCGCAGACTCTGGGGTATCAGCGATTGGGCTGAGCGAGCCCGGCATGTCCGGCATCGGCGCAAACTCCATCGGTGGCGGGAAGATGGGCGGCAAGGACGCTGGGTGTACCGTTGCGACCGGCCTCAGATCGGGGGGAGTATCCATGGCCATCGTGTCAGGCTGATATTGCGAAATCGGCGTCGCCGGTGACACAGATAGCCGGTTGCCGCAGCGTGTGCGCGCCGTGTGCTTCCCGTCCGTAAGGATCAATTCGCCCGCTGGCAAAGTAATCTTTCTTTGTGTCCAGTAGATTCTGTTCTGGATGCGATAGGAGACGTACATCGCTTCCGCGCGCTCAAGGCGCTCGACGCGGGTCCTGCTCACATCAAAATCCGCATAGTGCCGGGCGACGACCGGATCGTTCGCGATCGCGCGTTCAAGCTCCGCTTGGCTGTAGGCACCGCCAGGAATCACGGAGTAGGGATATAACGTCCGCTGCGCGACTCCGCCACTCGAGTCGTTCGTGGCATCGAACGAACTCGCCAATGTGGATTCGCTTGCGTTGGAAGCACCCGTATTCGCCGCAGTATGCGACTGATGCCGCGCGACGTTTGCGCTCGAATCAAAATGGCGCAAAAACCAGAAAGGCGCGCTGACTAATGTGACGAGGAATGCTACGAGGATTGCCGTCCGGTAGGTCCAGCCGAAATCCCGATCCCAAGCCCTGAACTTAGCCCTAAAGTCCTGAAAACTGCTGATCACTGATGGCCCTTACCCCTGTCCCCGATACGAGAACTGCAATTCAGTGACCACGAGTCACGCTCGCTCCAATCTCCGGGTTCGCACATCAGCGCCGCCATTCATCGCTATTCAGTCGATCTACCCTTGTATTTTATTCACCGGATGGACTTTAGCGGTGTGCCGAGAAACCAGATAGAGCTTACCGGCTCGGCGCAGACGTCGCATATCGGCCCGAAGGTATAGGACGGTGACAAAGTGCCAAATATGGCGAATTCATTTCCTCAGGGGGAATGAATTTAGAAAAGTGAAGCCGGCAAACTGCGAAACAGCAAAGCGCCTGTGAGATTGGCCGTTTGGACCATTTCGGAGTCTGTGGCAAACTCAAATGGACGCATGGATCCCCACTACATTCGAAATTTTTGCATCATTGCCCATATCGATCACGGCAAGTCCACGCTCGCGGACCGTTTGCTCGAGCTGACCGGCGCGCTGAGCCGGCGTGAAATGCAGGCGCAGGTGCTCGACTCGATGGAACTCGAGCGCGAGCGCGGTATCACCATCAAGGCAAAGAGCATTCGCCTGCACTATTCAGCGCCGGACGGACACGAATACAGGCTAAACCTTATCGATACCCCTGGCCACGTTGACTTTTCCTACGAGGTGTCCCGGGCGCTCTCGGCCTGCGAGGGCGCGTTGCTCGTGGTGGATGCGAGCCAGGGCGTTGAGGCGCAGACCGTTGCGAACTCATTCCTTGCTGCGTGCCACAATCTCACCATCCTCCCCGTGATCAACAAGATCGATCTGCCCGCGGCGCGGCCTGATCACGTGAAAGAGCAGATTGAGAATGTGCTGGCTATACCCGCCGAAGACGCTTTATTGATCAGCGCAAAAAGCGGCTTGGGAGTGGCGGAGGTACTTGAGGCGGTCGTAAAACACGTGCCTCCGCCCAAGGGCTCCGCCGAAAACCCGCTGCAGGCGCTGATTTTCGATTCGTGGTTCGATCCGTTTCGCGGCGCCGTCGTGCTGGTTCGGGTGATGGAAGGGCGGATCACGCCGCGGATGAAGATCAGGCTGTGCGCCAACAATGAGGTCTACGAAGTGGAAGATTTGGGTGTGTTGACACCGAAGGCGGTCGCGTTGGACGACCTGGCAGCGGGCGACGTGGGCTTCATCATCGCCAACATCAAGCGCGTGGCGGATGCGCGTGTAGGCGATACCGTGGTCGAAGCGGACCGCCCTGCTCCAGCTCTGCCGGGATTCGAAGCGATCAAGCCGATGGTCTTCGCCGGATTATATCCGGTGAATGCGAGCGATTACGAGTTGCTCCGTGATGCCCTGGCGAAATTGCAGTTGAACGATGCCGCATTCTTCTACGAGCCGGAAAATTCGGTCGCACTCGGATTCGGATTCCGCTGCGGGTTTTTGGGCCTGCTCCACATGGAAATTGCACAGGAGCGGCTGGAGCGCGAATTCAACATCGATCTCATCACCACGGCGCCCAGCGTCGAGTACCGGATCACGACGATCGACGATCGAGTGCTCGAGGTCGATAGCCCCGCCAAATTCCCGCCGCCCAGTTCGATCAAGAAGATCGAAGAGCCGATTCTTACCGCAATGATCATCACTTCGGATGAATCGATCGGCGGCGTTTTGCAGTTGTGCGAGGAAAAGCGGGGTGTGCAGAAAAAATTCGAATACCTCTCGCCCACGCGCGTGATGCTGACCTACGAAATGCCTCTGAACGAGATCGTCCTCGATTTCTATGACCGGCTGAAGAGCGTCTCGCGCGGCTACGCTTCGCTCGATTACCATCTTTCGGGATATCGTGACTCTGACCTGGTGAAGCTGGACGTGCTGGTGGGCGGGGAACTGGTCGATGCGCTCACAATCGTGTGTCACCGCGACCAGGCCTACGAACGCGGCCGTGAGCTGGTCTCGCGCCTGCGAAAGCTCATCCCGCGGCAGATGTTCGAGGTGCCGCTGCAGGCGGCGATTGGAAGCCGCGTGATCGCGCGAGAGACGATCAGCGCGATTCGCAAGAATGTGCTCGCCAAGTGCTACGGCGGCGACATTACGCGCAAGCGGAAGCTCCTGGAAAAGCAGAAAGAGGGCAAAAAACGAATGAAGCGCGTGGGGAAAGTGGACATCCCGCAGGAAGCCTTCCTGTCCGTGCTCAAAGTGGCGAGTTCTGCCGAGGAAGAGTAATTCGAACGCACTATAGATGGGGAATCTGAGAGACGTTCCAGCCTCCGCCTATCGCCTTTACGAGCAGAACACTGGCAGCCATGCGCCGGGCCAGAATATCGACGGCGGTTCGCTCATCCGCTAACGCCGCGCTTTGCGCTGTTGTAACTTCAAGATAATTCGTGACGCCCCCGCGATAGCGAGTTTCAGACAGAGAAAGCGAGTGCTGTGCCGCGGCCACAGCTCCTTGTTGGATGGTGGCTTCGTTTTCAAGAATTCGCAGCGCCGCTAGATTATCTTCCACTTCCTGAAAAGCCGTCAGGACCGTCTCCCGGTAATTGTCGACGGACTGATCGTAATTGGCCTGGGCTTCCCGCACCGCTGCGTGCCGCGCGCCTCCTTCAAAGATTGTCTCGGCCGCAGTTCCGGCAAGGGACCAGAATCCCGCCGGCCCTTCGAGCAGCGTGGTGATTTTCGCGCTATCGAACCCCCCGGCCGCGCCGATCAGAACATCCGGGAAAAATGCGGTCCGCGCCACGCCCATGAGCGCATTTTCCGAAGCAACCACGCGTTCGCTGGCCGCAATATCCGGTCGTCGCTCAAGCAGGTCGGACGGCATGCCGGGCGGAATTGCCGGTGGGGGCGCACCCAGTGGCGACGGCGGAATCGAAAAAGTGGAAGCCGGCTGGCCAACAAGCACAGCGATGGCGTGCTCATCCGCGGCTCGCTCGACTTCTACGTCCACGGCCTGCGCCCGTGTGGTTTCGAGCTGCGTTTGTGCCTGCGCCACGTCAACAGCCGAAGCCAGGCCGCCATTGTAAAGATCCTGGGTCAGGTGGAGAGCCTCCGTATAGGATTCGACGGTGGATTGGAGGAGTTTTGCCTGGGAATCCATGCTGCGCAAATCGAAGTAATCGAGCGCGAGCTCCGCGTGCATGCTTAGCGCGACGTTTGCCACGTCCGCCGCGCTGGCCTGAGCCTGCGTGCGCGCGCTCTCCACACTCTGGCGGACGCGGCCCCAAAGATCCGGCTCGTACGAAACATCGAAGGGGATTTGGTAATCGGCGTATGTTTGATTGCCGTTATTCGCGTAGAGGGCTTTGTTTTGCGACTGGCCGTAGCCCGCGACGCTGGGGCTAACGCTAAGGTTCGGGTAATATTCGGCGCGCACGCTGGCGATCGCGGCCCGCGCTGCCGCGAACTGGTCTTCCGCTGCCTTCAGGTTCTGATTGGCTGCGGTCAGTTGATCTTCGAGAGCGTCAAGCTGAGGGTCCTGATAGATTTCCCACCAAGTGCCTTTCGAGATGGCGTCGCTGGGCGCGGCGACTTTCCATTCCTGGCCAGGCTCCTTGTAAGCCACGGGCGTTGTCACAGCGGGCCGAACGTATTTCGGTCCGACGGTGCACCCATCGAGCGCAACTGCAGCAAGGCTCGCGGCGAAGAGAAACTTTGCATGGCGCAAACGCGAGCGCCCTCTATTTCTTTTCATAGCTTACGCGCCAAATCGAGTTCGAGCCGTCGTCTGTCACGACGAGCGATCCGTCGGGTGCGACGGCCACGCCCACCGGCCGCCCCCAAACGTCCCCATTAGGCGTCACGAACCCGGTCACAAAATCCTCATATTCCCCGCTCGCTCTGCCATTGTGGATAGGCACCAGCACGACTTCGTAACCGGTGCGAACGGAACGATTCCACGAGCCGTGCTCGGCCGCGAAAATATCGCCGTCGTACTCGGCAGGAAATTGCTTGCCTTCGTAAAACGTAAGCTCGAGCGAAGCGTTGTGAGGTTCGAGAAGGACGTCGGGAACGATAGTCTTATCTCTTAACTCCGGGTGCTTGCCGTTCATGCGCGGATCGGGATTCCCGCCGGTGTAATACCACGGCCAGCCATAGAAGCCCCCCTCTTGAACGTGCGTGATGTAGTCGGGCGGCAGGTTGTCGCCGAGCATGTCGCGTTCATTCACGGAGGTCCAGACTTCGCCGGTGTTCGGGTCGATGGTGAGTCCAACGGGATTGCGAATGCCCGACGCATAGACGTGAAGATCGGAGCCATCAGGAGTCGCGACGAGAATATTGGCGCGATTTCGTTCCACCAGCGTTGTGTCGGTATCGATCACATTGTTAGCCGACCCCACCGCGATAAACATCTGTTTACCATCCAGCGAGAAGGCGATATTGCGGGTCGTGTGGCCGCCGCCGCTCGGAAGCGTAGGAATAATCGTTTCGGGATTGCCGCGCGCCTTTAAATCGCCGTTTTGATACGGAAAGCGGACCACGGAATCCGTGTTGCCCACGTAAATGTATTGAGGATTTGGCCCCGGCGGATAGAAGGCGATTCCAAAGGGCTGCTTCAGTCCGGTCGCGAATGTCTCCTGCGTTTGCGCCTTTCCATCCGGCGTGATTCCGCGGAAAACGAGAATTGTGCCGGGGCCGCTTTCAGCGACGAACAGGTCGCCGTTGGGCGCAGTGGTGATGAGCCTCGGATTTTCGAGGCCGCTTGCGAAGAGCTCCACTTTGAATCCCGGCAGCGTCTGCGGCCACGCATTCGCCGGCCGTGGAACGATGTGCGCGTTGTTCGAAACGCCCTGGGTGGCGAAGGGCTTCGGGAGGTCCGCCGCCGTGATGTGATGGACCTTTCCCGGCGCTTCGCCGTGGAAGTCGGTGAATGGCGTCGTATCGGCGGCAATCGCCGCGATCGTCCCTAGCGCAAAGACCGCTGCGATGATGGCTGCTGCCACAGACATCTTGTCGCGTTCCATACGCAAACTCCCTTTCTTTCTATGTGAAAAGTGAAAATAGCGCACCGATCGGCTATTTCTTCCCCCGCAATCAACGAGCCGATTGCTGGTCCTCCGGCGAAGGGCCGGTGCTCTTGTCCTGCGAAATGCGCACCTCCTCGCCGTCCACGATCGAATCAGGCGGATTGACCATCACACGGTCTTGCGTCGTCAGGCCGGAGATGACTTCGACTTCGTTGCCGTAATCGCGGCCGAGCGTGATGTTGCGAAGCTCGGCGTGCTGGCCGTCATTGACTACGGCAGCCTGCAAGCCCTGCGCGCGGAAAATCAAGGCCGTCACCGGGATGATCACGGATGGAACCGTCGTCGGCACTTTTAGATGCACCTGCGTGAAGGCGCCGGGCAAAAGTTCGCCGGTAGGATTGTTGACATCGACTTCGGTCAGAAGAGTGCGCGACGCCAGGTCAATCGAATCGGCCGTGCGCACTAACGTGCCTTTGAAAGTCTTCCCAGGAAATTGCTGCAGTTCGAGCGTTGCGCTCAGGCCCGGTTTCGCTGCCACGGAGTACTGCTGCGGCACGTTGATATACACGCGAAGCTTGTCGATCGACGCCTCGTGGAAGAGTTCGCTGCCGGGCGTGCTGCCTGCTCCCGCGTTGATCAAGTGGCCCACATCAGTGTTCCGTGCCGTGATCACTCCATCGAAGGGAGCATAGATTTTCTCGAATGATTGCAGTTGCTCGAGACGATTGACGTTGGATTGCGCCGAAGCGACCATGGCCCGCTTGGCCTCGAAGTCCCCTACGGCGTTGTCCACGTCTTGCTTCGAGACCGAATCGCTTTTCGCAAGATCTTCGTAGCGGTTTGCCGTGATCTGCGACAGCTCAAAATTTGCCTGCGCGGTCTTCAGGTCAGCCCGGGCTTGATCGAGCTGTTGATCCACTTCGGGCGTTTCGATCTCCGCCAGCAACTGTCCTTTTTTCACGTGAGCGCCGATATCGAAATACCACTCTTTGAGGTAACCGTCCGTCCGCGAATAAATCGGCGAGTCCTCGAATGCTTCGATCGTGCCCGGCAGGACAATCTCCGTCTGCGGCGAACCCTCCTTCGGCTGCAGGACGACGACCGTCGGGATGGAAAGCTCGTCCGTCGTCACTGCCAGGGCCGCTTTGGCGCGCATGCGTGGCACTATCCCGGCGATTACGATGCCCGCCACCACCAGCAGAGCGATAATCAGCGACCATCTGATTTTGCCCGATTGGTGTTCTCTTTTGCCGGAAACGTTGCTCACTCCGCTCTGCATGATCCTGCCTTTCAGAAATTAATCCGCCTCCGAGGACAAATCCTCGCGCTTGCTGCTGTGAACTAGGCTGAAGAATACGGGCACGAAGAACAGCGTCGCCACTGTTGCCAGCATCAATCCGCCGATTACCGCGCGGCCCAGAGGCGCGTTTTGCTCGCCGCCTTCGCCCATACCCAGCGACATCGGCAACATTCCGATGATCATCGCGAGTGCCGTCATCAGAACCGGGCGAAAACGCGTGAACCCCGCCTCGAGGGCCGCCTCTGAGGCTGTCTTGCCCGCTTCGAGCTTTTCCTTCGAGAAACTTACAACGAGAATGCTGTTTGCCGTCGCCACGCCCATGCACATGATCGCGCCGGTCAGCGCTGGGACGCTGATCGTAGTCTGCGTGACGAACAAGAACCACACGATTCCCGCGAGTGCGGCGGGCAGCGCCATCAGGATAATGAACGGATCAAGCCACGATTGGAAATTGACGACGATTAGGAAATAGACCAGCAGGATCGAGAACGCCAGCCCCCCGAGCAGCCCGATAAACGACGAATTCATCGTTTCAATTTGACCGCGAACCGCAATTTCAGAACCTTTCGGAAGCCCCTTCTTGCTGCTATCGATTATCGGCGCGATCGCACGCGACACGCTGCCCAGGTCGCGCCCGTCCACCGAACCGTAGATATCGATCTCCGGCATGATGTTGTAATGCGACACAACTCCCATCTCTCCCGTGCGGCTGATGCTGGCAAGGCCGGCAAGAATCTGTGGGTCGGCGCTCGGGGCGCCCGTGATCGGGATATTTTCCAGGTCCTGCAGGTTATCAATGTCGTATTGCGGCGTCATGGCGTCAACCGAATAGCTCACGCCGGTCGCCTGATCGAGCCAGAAAGTCGGTTGCACCTGGCCGCTTCCGCTCAAAGAGAGCAAAAGGTTGTTGGCCACGTCGAGCTGCGTAAGGCCCACTTCGCTCGCCTTTGTGCGGTCAACGTCAATGTGCAGCTTCGGGTAGTCCAAAGGCTGCTGAATGCGCAAATCCACAATGCCGGGCACAGTTTTCAATCTACCCATCAGCTGAGCCGCAAACTGATGGTTGGCGACCAGATTCCGGCCGACGACCTGAATGTCGATCGGAGCCGGAAGTCCGAAGTCCAGAATCTGAGTCACAATATCAACGGGGATTTCGTAGAAAGACACGCCGGGGAAATCCCGCGGCAGCTGTCTGCGCAGCGCGCGAACATAATCGATCGTCGGCCGGTGATTTTGCGTGAGCTCCACCTGTATATCGGCGTCTTCCGGGCCTATCGGCGCTGAGTTGCTGTAGGAGAGATTGATGCTGCTATAGGGAAGGCCGATATTGTCGATGATTGTCCCCAGTTCCGACGGCGGGATCGTGCGGCGGATATCGGCTTCGATCTGATCGCAAAGGCTCGCGGTCTCTTCGATGCGTGTGCCGATAGGCGCCCGAATGTGAAACTTGAACTCGCCGGCGTCAACACGGGGGAAAAAGTCTTCTCCTACCAATGGAAGCAAAGCAAAAGACAGAATGCAGGCGGAAAAGAAACATATCGTGAAGAGCTTGCGGTGCTTCACGCAGGCTTGAAGTCCACGATGATAAGAATCACGAAAGCGCTCGAAGCCATGTTCGAATTTGCCCTGCATTCGCACCAGCGGATTCTTGGAATTTTCGACCAGGTCGCGTCGCTCTTCTTCGGTCTGCTGAACCAGGAGATATCGCGCCATCGTAGGAACGAGTGTTCGCGAGAGCAGGTATGAAGCCAGCATCGCGAAGACAACCGCCTCGGCCAGTGGAACGAATAGGTATTTCGCCACGCCCGAAAGGAAGAACATCGGCACGAACACGATGCAGATCGAGAGCGTCGAGACAAGGGCGGGAACCGCAATCTGCGAAGCGCCGTCCAGAATCGCCTGGATGATCTCCTTGCCTTGATCCAGATTGCGGTTGATGTTTTCCACCTCGACCGTGGCGTCATCAACCAGAATGCCGACGGCGAGCGCAAGGCCGCCTAGCGTCATGATATTGATCGTCTGCCCCAGCGCGCCCAGCACGATGAGCGAAGTGAGCACCGAAAGCGGAATCGAAACAGCAATGATCAGCGTGCTGCGCCAGCTCCCCAAAAAGAGCAGGATCATCAGCGCGGTGAGGAACGCCGCAATCGCGCCCTCGCGCACAACACCCTTAATCGAAGCCAGAACGAAGATCGACTGGTCGGAAACCGGATGAATATCCACCTTCAAAGGGATCACGTTTTCGATGTAAGGAATCTTGTCCTTGATGTCTTTCACCACGCTCAGCGTCGAGTAACTGCCGGATTTCAGAATCGACATAAGAACCGAGCGCTGCCCGTTCACGCGAACGATGTTCGTCTGCGGGATGAACCCGTCTCTTACGTTCGCCACGTCGTGGACGTAAATCGTCGACCCGCCGATCGTCTTCACCGGTATGTTGTTCATGTCCCGAATTGTGGCTGCCGGGCCGTTCATATCCACGGCATATTCGAAATCCCCCATTTTCGCCGTGCCCGAGGGCAGGATCAGATTCTGCGCCGCGATCGCGTTGGTGACGTCGACCGGAGAGAGGCCCTTCGACTGCAACGCGGGCATGTTGAGGTCGATCATGACCGTGCGTTGCTTCCCTCCATAGGGATAGGGAACCGCGGCGCCGGGTACGGTCACCAGCTGCGGACGGATGAAATTCAGGCCGGAATCGGAGAGTTCCTGCTCGTTTAGTCCCTGGCCGGACAGCGCAAGCTGCAGCACAGGAACCGTGGAGGCATTGTAGTTGATCACGAGCGGAGGCGTCGTGCCCGTCGGCAACTGCCGGATGATCGTTTGCGAAACCGACGTCACCTGAGCGATCGCCGTAGCGATCTGCACTCCCGGCTGGAAATAGATCTTCACGATGCCCCGGCTGTCCAGTGACTGCGACTCGATATGCTCGATATCGTCGACGGTCGTTGTGAGCACGCGCTCGTATATGTAGATGATCCGGTTCGACATGTCCTCGGGAGAGAAACCCGAGTAATTAAAAAGGACGCTGACGACGGGAATGTCGATGTTCGGGAAAATGTCTGTTGGCGTGCGCAGGATCGAGACGATGCCGACGATAAGAATCAAAATCGCGGCTACCACAAACGTGTAAGGCCTGCGTAACGCGAGCCTGACAATCCACATCGCTTCGGGGCTCCTGAGCAACCACTGGCAGAGGGAGAGCTTCTCGCCTGAGCCGGGTTTCTATTATTGTGCTCCGTATTATCGCACCGGCGGGGACAGCACGGAACGTGGCAGACGTAAAGAACGCGTCTTGTACCTGGAAATGCGGCTGCCACACCTCGCGCCAAATTAGACGCGCGATAAAAAGCTTCGATTCACCGATTTGCCGCGGACACCTTGGCAGAAGCCGCAAGGACCAGGTCCGAAAGAAACTCACCCAGTCCGCGTCCCGCAGACCGGAAATTGCCGTCCCGCGCGCTGCGATCGAGCCATCCCAGGCAAACCAGGGAAACCAACTCGGACAATGACTCGGCCGCCTCAGCGGCAAAGCCGATCTCGCCCAAAACGCCCGCGATTACGTGAACTTTGCGCGTCTCCACGCCTACTACCCGTGTCGCGACCCGCTCATCTCTCCGAGCCCAAGCCCGAACCCCGATTTCTTCTCGAATTCTCTCTGGCTCAACCGTGCGTTCCACAAATCGCGCCCATCGTGCGGCTGGTGCCGGCTTTTCAGACTCGTTGGACTCTTCCGCGGCAAGCCATTCCGACTCGGATCTTTCCCAGCGGTCGAGCATCTGCATCAGCAGCTCATCGCGATCGCGAAAGTGCCAATAAAAACTTCCTTTGCTGACGCCGAGCCGACGCGCCAGCACCTCGACGCGCACGGACTCAATGCCTTCACGCGCCAACTGCACTAAGCCAGCGCGAACCCAGTCCTCTGGCCGAAGAGGCAAAGCCCGAGCAGGAGAAGGAGATGCCATACGTGGGCGTATGTAAATTTGAAAGATACCCGCAGGGTGACTGGCGGTCAAGCGACATATTTTGTTCGACCGGGCGGTCTTGCAGACGCGCGCGTACTGTCAGTGTAGTCAACCGTGGCCGTGCTCAGGAAATAGCGTCCTTCACAATGCTCACCGCTTCCTCCGCGAGGGCCGGCTCGTCGCCAAAACCGCGCATCCATTGGACATTTGTCTCGCGCCGAAACCATGTCATCTGGCGCTTGGCAAATTGGCGCGTCGCCTGCTGAATCTCCCTCACGGCTTGCTCTTCGGTGAGCCGCCCCTCCAGGTGGCTGCGTATCTCGGCGTAGCCGATGAACTGAAACGGTTTCGCGTCAGGCCCCACGCCACTTGCGAGGACTTGCCGCACCTCGTCTATCCAGCCGGCTGCTATCATGGCGCGCGTTCGATCGTTGATCCGGTCATAGAGAGCCTTGCGGTCAGGCGAAAGCCCGATTCTCGTTACACTGTAACCGGTCAAGGGTCTCCGGCCGGCGCGGTGAACATCAGCGACGGGCTTTTCTGCGAGTTTCCGGATCTCGATCGCGCGAATCACTTTCTGCGCGTCTCGCGCCGCAATCTTCTGCGACGCCTCCGGGTCGATTTTGCCTAGGATGCGATGAAGATGCTCTGGGCCCCGCTGCTCCGCGATCTCGCGCAGGCGAGCGCGCAGTTCTTCGGAGCGTTCGGGCGCATCGGCGAGCCCCTCCAGCAGTGCGCGAAGATACAGCCCCGTGCCCGCCGTAATGATTGGTAGCTTCGCGCGGCCTTTAAGGTCATCGAGGACGGTGATAGCCCTTCGCCGGTATTCGCCGGCCGTGAAAACCGCCGTAGCTTCCACAAGATCGGTCAGGTGATGCGTAATGCCTTGCCGTTCAGCGGCCGGGACTTTCGCCGTGCCGATATCGAAGTGACGATAGACCTGGGTCGAGTCGCAGACAAGGACTTCACCGTTGAAGCGGCGCGCAAGTTCGATTCCCAAAGCGGACTTGCCCGACGCCGTTGGCCCCAGAATTACGATCAACGGGACCAAGTCAGGTTCTTTGCCCGTCATCCGGAGAATTTCCAATATCGAAGCAAGAGAATGAGCAGAGCCAAGCCCGCGAGCAACAGGGCGCCGGTCACCTGAGTGCGATTGATTTGCACGGAAGCTCTGTTAGTGCTGGTTGAGATACTGGACCGGCAGATTATACAGGAAGAAGATTCCGAAGCGCATGTAAGGCCCGTGGAACTCCTTCGGCAGGGGCTCAAACGGGTTTGAAGCGCGAATCGACGACATTGCGGCGTTGTCGAGCGGCGGCTTCCCCGAGGTTCGCTCCATGATGGGATCGGGCGCTTGCACGCTGCCATCGGGGTTGATCTGGAACGTGATGTAGACCACGCCTTTATCGCCCAGCATCGCAGACTGAGGCATGATCGCGTACCAGTTGCGCTGGATCACTTCCAGCATCCGCTGGATGTAGCTGTTGAAATTAACCCCTTCAGTGGGCGTCAAGATATTGACCGCGTTGTTGCCTGGAGGCCCGTTGCCGCCCGGGCTGCCCGGCATTTGGTTTTGGGGAACGTAGCTTCCCAGCCCCTGGCTCTTGATGGCATCCAATTCCTGCTGGTGCAGAATTTGCCCCGGCGAGGAGTCCGGCAGCTGCAGATTCAAGTGGGTGTTGGGATTCGGGCGAATCGGCTCCAGCTCCGACGGCGCCGGCTTGATGTTTTGCGCGAGTTGCTGCGGCTGTTGCGGCCGCGGCGCGGGAGGCAGGGCAACATGCGGCGTCGGAGCTTCCGGCAAATCTGGCTGCGGCTTCACAGGCTGAGGCGGTGGCTGCGGCGCGGGCTCGGGAACCACGGGCTTTTCGACTGGTGGCGCCATCCGCTCGAGAATCTTCGGATCGATATGCAGCTTTGGCGGAGGCGGCGTTACCGGAGTCGGCGGAGGCGTATAAATGAAGCTCAACTCCTTTTGCGCCGTAGCGATCTCGTCCGCCGTAGGCACGTGCGGCTTGAATATCCGTCCGATGTTGATCAGGAAAAGAATCAGCGCAATATGCGCCGCAATCGAACCGAACCGCGAGAGGTTGTCCCATTTGGCGTCGCGCTTATCTTCCGGCTCGATCAGAAGATTGGCGTCGCCTGTAATAAAAATGTCCGGCTCCACCACTTCGCGCAGGGCCGCCGTCACTTCCACCGGTTTCGCTAACTCTCGCTCCTGCTCCGGTTCGAGCGGCTTGATGTGCGCAGGCACCAGTTTTCGCGCGTCGAGCACCTCCAGCGCCATCGCTCCCTTTTCCTGCGTTTCGACCGACCGTTCGATCGGCTTGATCGGCATCCCGCGCGGAACGAGCGTTCGATCAACGAAAACGCCGAGCGGCATATGCTCGGGGATGCTGGATTTCCCGTTCAGCGGCGGTGCATCCGATGGACCGGCGGGAACCACGGTCCGGTCATCCATGTAAGTCGTGATGCGCGCGGGCGGCTTCTTCAGCTCGTCGCGGGTCACGGGCTTGACGTCACGGGGAACCAATGTGCGGCTGATCATTGTCGTGTCACGGGATTAAAGGAGAAGCGAAGGCCCCTGCTTGGACGCGCTTGGCGTGTTCCTGGATGCCCGCCATCACCCGGTCCGCCAGCTCGAGAGCGCGTCGCCCCGCCGCGCCATCCACCATCGGCTGCCTTCGCGTGCAAACCCTCTCCGCGAACGCCATAAGCTCCGCCTTTAGAGGCTCTCCCGCCGCTGCGGGCACCTTCTCAAAGGCCACGCCCGGGGGCGGAGCATCCGGCTGCACGCGAATGCGCAGCACGTCCTGCCGCGCAAAATCGAGCGATACATATTCGTGCGCCTGGAAGAAGCGCATCTTGCGGACCCGCTCGGTCGAGACGCGGCTCGCGGTCACATTCGCCACCGTGCCGGTCGCGAATTCCATGCGTGCGTGCGCGATATCCACCTTGTCCGTGATCACCGGGATACCCACCGCCTTCAGGTCCACCACAGGAGCGTCTACCAGTGCGAGCAAAATGTCCAGATCGTGGATCATTACATCATACACGACGTCCACGTCCAGGCTGCGCGGCGTGAAGATTCCCAGCCGGTGAACCTCGAAAAACATCGGCCTGGAAATGATCTTTTGCGCCGCTGCCACGGCCCCATTGAAACGCTCCACGTGCCCGATCTGCAGAATTCGCCCTGACCGTTTCGCGGCCGCAATCAGTTGGTCGGCCTCGGCCAGAGAGGCGGCCATCGGCTTCTCGACCAGCACATCCATGCCCGCATCCAGAAGTTTGCAGCCGACTTCGGCGTGATCCGTCGTCGGTACAGCCACGCTTACCGCCTCCACTCCTTCCGAAACCAGCGCATCGAGATTACTGAGCGCCCTGGTCTTGAATTCTGCGGCGATCTGCTCTGCGCGATCTTTGTTTTCGTCGACAATCCCGACCAGCTCCACGCCCTCCATCGCGCTCCAGATGCGCACGTGATTTTTCCCGAAGCCGCCGGCACCGGCCACCGCCACCCGAATTTGCCGGCCTCGCACTTACGCCTTTCCCTTCGTTTCCGCGCGTTCCACGGCGAATGCTTCAATCGCGATCCCCGCTTCGTCCGCCGCGCGAATCAATTCCTCGCGCTCGAAAAGCAACGTTCTGCCCGCGTCGATTGCCAGGGCCGTCGCCTTCGCCCGTTTCATCACTTCGATCGTCTTCCGTCCCACCACCGGCACGTCAAACCGCATATCCTGCTTCGGCTTGCTCACCTTTACCACCACAATCCTTTGCCCGCCCGCGATTCGCCCGGCGCGCTCGATCGTTTCGTCCGTGCCTTCCATCGCTTCGACCGTCACGCAGGCCCGGTCGCGAATCACCACCGTTTGCCCCAAATCAAGCCCCGCGATTTGCCGCGCGATCTCGCGGCCATACTCAATGTCCGCCCGTTCCGCGGCATCGGGAGCGCGCTTCGTCAACACGCCCGTTTTCGGCAGAAGCGTTCCGAGAAATTCCGTGGAATTCACCAATTCGATGCCTTCATCTTCCAGAACGCGCGCAATGGCTCCGATCAGCGCGTCGGTGTTCTTGGTATTGAGCGAGAAGAGGAGTTTCGCGAGACGCCAATCGGGGCGGATCGAACTGAAAATTTTGTTATGTTTCACCTGGCCGGCCATCACCGCGCGCTTCACGCCTTCGCTGTGAAGCAACTCGATGGCTCGGCTTAGTTCTCCCAGACTCACCCAGTGCAGCCGTTTCGCGGCGCGTTCCAGGTTGGGCGAAGCCTCTTCGCGTATCGCGATTACGGCCATTTCGATCCCGCGGCTCCGCGCACCCTCCAGCACGAGAAATGGGAAATCGCCGTTTCCCGCAATCAGGCCCCAGTTTCCCGCAGCGCTTTCGCCCGCTGGCGTCATTGCGCGCTACTTCGTGAGCCCGCGCTCGGCCGACTCGATAAACTGCACCAAAGATAGGACGTCTTCCGAGTCCCCTAGGGTTTCGCGCATTTTCGCCACGGCCTGCGACGTATTCAGCTTCGACCGCAGCAGCAATCGATACGCCTGTTCGATGGCCTGAACGCGCTCGGGCGAAAAGCCATTGCGTTCCAGGCCCACTTTATTCGCGCCATAGCATTTTGTGGCCCGCGGGGCGACCACGATCGAGTAGGGAAGCACGTCCTGCGAAATGATGCTGTTCGCGCCCATGTACGAGTACTTCCCGATCCGGCAGAATTGGTGCACTTGGCAGAACGGCCCGATCTGCGCGTAATCCTCCACGGTCACGTGCCCCGCAAGCGACGCGTTGTTCACGAAAATCGTGTGGTCGCCGATCTGGCCGTCGTGTCCGATGTGCGCGTAAGACATGATCAGGTTGTGATTGCCCATCCGCGTCACGCCGCCGCCCTTCTCGGTGCCGCGATTCACGGTGCAGAATTCGCGAAACGTATTGCCGTCGCCTGCCTCGATCCACACGCGCTCCCCGCGAAACGTGATGTCCTGCGGATCGCCGCCCACTGCCGCGAAGGGATAAACGCGATTATTGCGTCCCAGTTTCGCCGGTCCCTGCACCATCGCATGATGATCGAGCACGCAGCCATCCCCCAATTCCACATCGTCGCCCACGATTGCGTACGCGCCGATTCTCACGCACGCTCCGAATCGAGCCGTCGGCGAAATCACGGCTCGCGGATCGATTTCCGTCAGTTGCGCAATTCCACTCATTCATTCATCCCGTTCACAGAATTTTATCGCACCGCTCCGGCCGGCTCCGGCGCTGGCTGCTCTAATTCGCTCAGGTCCACCATTTTGCACATCATCGAGGCCTCGGCCACCACATCGCCATTCACCCGCGCCTTGCCGTCCATCCGGCAAAACGTCCCGCGGATATTGACGACGATCAATTCGAGCTTCAATTGATCGCCGGGAACCACAGGCCGGCGAAACCGCACGTTATCTACGGCAACCAGGTAGATGAGCTTCCTATCGCGGTCGGGCACTTCCGAGAGCAATAGAACGCCGCCCGTCTGCGCCAGCGCCTCTATAATAAGGACGCCGGGCATGACCGGCTTGCTCGGGAAATGTCCCGGAAAGAATGGCTCGTTGATCGTCACGTTCTTGATGCCGACCACTCGCTTCCGCGATTCCATCTCTTCAATGCCGTCCACCAGAAGGAACGGGTACCGGTGGGGCAGAATTTTACGTATGGCGTCAATGTCGAGGATCATCTGTGCCTCGGAGCACGCAGCGTTAACCTTTACGAGAACGTAACAATTCTATACGAAGACGCCGCACCTGGGAATTAGCCGTCTTTTGCGCCATTCCCAGCAATAACGGCCATGCCCTTTGTATGCTTCTAATCCTGCGGCAAGGCGGGACAGTCCTGGGCGCGGTTTTTGCCTCCTTAGCGGGCTCGCCCTTCAGTCGGGCAGCCTTGCCTCTTGGTGTTGGTTTGCCTTTGTAGCGGCCACCGTTGCGCGCGATTTTCGCGCGCGTTTCTCGGTGGGCGTCTTTGAATTGGTTTTGTAGCGGCCGACTCGCCTTCCAGTCGGGCGCTGTTGCCGTTGCCTTCGAATTTGTCTTCCCCTCAAAACCGTACTTGACGTACCGCATATCGCGATAGTAGCATCACAGTCCGAGATAGGAGCTGCGAATGCCGCCGCCGAAACTCACGAAACTCGAGCTTCAAATCATGGAGGCCCTTTGGACGCACGGGCTGTGCTCCATTCGGGAGATCCAGGAGACCTTTCCGGCCAAGAAGCGGCCCGCCTATACCACCGTGCAAACGACGATCTACCGGCTGGAGACGAAATGGCATATCGTCCGTCGCGCCAAGAGAATTGGACACGCCGACATTTTCGAGGCCACCATTTCCCGTGAACAGGGGCACGGCTCGTTGATTGACGACCTGCTCGCCATGCTGGGCGGCCGCACGCGGCCGGTGATGGCGCATTTCGTGAAATCCGGAAAGCTGACGCTCGACGACATCAAAGCAGCCGAGGAGATGCTTCGCGAGCTGTCGCAGAAGGAGAAGTCAAAATGATTCCGGCGGACTTCGCTCCCATCGCGAGCCACATTTGGCAATCGACTCTCTTCGCTGCCGTCGCCGTACTGCTCACTTTGGCGCTGCGCCGCAATCACGCTCGCCTGCGCTATGCGATCCTGCTGGCGGCTTCCTTCAAATTCCTGCTGCCTTTCTCCTGGCTGGTGAGCCTTGGGCGGGAATTTCAGTGGCGCAGCGCGCCTGCCGCTTTGCCGCACGCCGTTTCGACCGTTACCGACGCGATCAGCGCGCCGACTTTCCTGATGCCGACTGTTGCTGCAACTCCCGCTCCCCATCATCTCGCATTGCTTCCGTTGGCAATTTGGTTGGTCTGGGGCTGCGGGTCGCTGATTGTTGCCGCGGGGTGGGTGCGGGAGTGGCTCCGCATTCGCGCCGTCGTGCGTGTCGCAAAGCCGCTCCCGCTCGCTCTGCCGATCCCGGCAATGTCGGTGCTCTCGCCGCTCGAACCGGGCGTGTTCGGCATTTTTCGACCGTTGCTCTTGCTCCCTGAAGGCATTGCGGAAAAGTTGAGTCCCGCGCAGTTGCGAGTGGTCCTCGCGCATGAACTCTGCCACGTGCGCCGACGGGACAATCTTGCTGCGGCGTTGCACATGCTGGTCGAGGCCCTGTTCTGGTTTCATCCATTGGTGTGGTGGCTGGACCGTCGAATCGCGGAAGAGCGGGAACGGGCGTGCGACGAAGAAGTGCTGCGCATGGGTGGCGCCCCGGTCGCCTATGCCGAGACCATCCTCGCCGTTTGCAAATCGTACGTTGAATCGCCGATCGCCTGCATGTCCGGAATCTCCGGCTCAGACCTCAAGAAGCGGGTCGTCAACGTGATGACCAATCCCCGGATCGAAAATCTCGGCCCCGCCAGAAAACTCCTGTTATCGGCACTCGGAATCGCGACCATCGTAGCTCCACTCGTATTCGGGATCGTCAATGCTCCGTTGCTCTACGGGCAATCGGCCGACGCGTCAAACATGCAGGGCGGCGACAAACTGTTGCCGTCATTCGAAGTTGCCTCCATCAAGAAGCACGCCGATGATGGTGGCGTAGGGCCTACTCGCGTCTTTATGGGCGGCGTAGATGTGAGTCAATTCCACGTGTCGAACCTGACGGCAAAAATGCTGATTGCCACCGCATACAGCGTCAAAGATTTCCAGATTTCAGGCGGTCCCAGCTGGATAAACTCCGAGCATTGGGACATCGACGCGAAAGTCGACGACTCGCTTGCCGCTCAATTGCAGAAGCTCCCCCGCCAGCAGCAACGAGCGCAAACCGCGCTGATGCTTCGTTCGTTGCTCGTAGACCGATTCAAGCTGCAAATCACTCGCTCCACTAAAGAAGGCGCCGTGCTCGCGCTCGTCGTAGCAAAGGGCGGATCAAAACTAAAGGAGGTGCCGCCGCCCGATCCCTCCGCTTCGATCGTGCCTCCTGCGCCTCCGCCGGCCAATGGGCCACTTCCAATGCCAGCGCCCGGCATGAGTATGGGTGAGTCAATCAACGGCGTGCAAATCGGAATCGCCAATGCCGTGCCGATCGCGGATCTCGTAAACAGGCTTTCGGTGCTGCTCGGTCAACCGGTTATTGATCGAACCGGCCTCAAAGGCACATATCAATACACATTGCGATTCTCAGAGAGCAGCCTACCCGCCGTGAATCAGCCCGGAGGCTCTGGCGCCGAATCCGCCGAGTCCAATCCCGACGCGCCTTCGATTTTCGCGGCGGTTCAGGATCAACTCGGCCTGAAACTCGAATTGACGAAAGCGCCAGTTGAGACAATCACGATCGACCACATCGAGGAGCCTTCGCCGAATTGACTGTTGGCTGTAACTCCGGCGAGTTGAAGCGTAAGGAGAAGTCAAAATGATTCCGACGGAACTCGCTCCCATCGCGAGCCACATTTGGCAATCGACTCTCTTCGCTGCTGCGGCGGTGCTGCTCACTCTGGCGCTGCGCCGGAATCACGCGCGCGTGCGCTACGCGATCCTGCTGGCGGCTTCCTACAAATTCTTGCTGCCTTTCTCCTGGCTGGTGAGGTTCGGGCGTTTGTTTGAATGGCGCAGCGCGCCTGCCGCCTTGCCGCACGCCGTTTCGACCGTTACCGATGCGATCAGCGCGCCAACTTTCCTGATGCCGACTGCCGCAGCAAATCCTGTTCCCGACCATGTCGCTTTGCTTCCTTTGATGGTTTGGCTGGTGTGGGGCTGCGGGTCGCTGATTGTTGCCGCGGGGTGGGTGTGGGAGTGGGTTCGGTTGCAAAACATGGTGCGCGCTGCCACGCCTGTGGCGATGGCGATGCCCATTCCTGTTGTTTGCGTGCCGTCGCGGCTGGAGCCGGGGGTGTTCGGGATTTTTCGGCCGGTGCTGGTGCTGCTCGAAGGCATCGCTGAGAAGTTGAGTCCGGAGCAATTGCGCGTGGTCCTCGCGCACGAACTCTGCCATGTGCGGCGACGGGATAATCTTGCGGCGGCGTTGCATATGCTGGTCGAGGCCTTGTTCTGGTTTCATCCGTTGGTGCGGTGGCTAGACCGTCGGATCGCGGAGGAGCGGGAACGGGCGTGCGACGAAGAAGTGGTGCGCATGGGCGGCGCGCCGGTGGATTACGCGGAGACCATCCTCGCCGTTTGCAAATCGTATGTTGAATCGCCGATCGCCTGCGTGTCCGGAATCTCCGGCTCAGACCTCAAGAAGCGGGTCGTCAACGTGATGACCAATCCCCGGATCGAAAATCTCGGCCCCGCCAGAAAGCTGCTGTTATCGGCGCTTGGGATCGCAACGGTGGTGGCTCCCATCATGTTCGGGATCGTCAATGCTCCGTTGCTTCACGCGCAATCATCGTCGGCTGCGGACGCACGCGGAGATAATGCACCCAATGCTGAGGAAAAGCTAACCAGCGCTCCGCCTGCATTAGCGCGACCGACGTTCGAGGTTGCCTCGATCAAGGTGAACAGAACGGGAAGCCAAGCGACATATATTCGCCCTCTGCCCGGCGGACTATTCAGCGCGTCAAACGCTTCGGTGCGCGCGTTGATCGCGACCGCATATTTGGGCGAGTTTCCTCCGAAGGGTGAATTGATATTTGGCGGCCCAGCCTGGATTGACTCCGAGCACTTTGACATCGACGCCAGGGCAGAAGGCCGCGACGAACATCCGCAGTACAGCTTGATGCTGCAATCGCTGCTTGAGAATCGTTTCAAGCTGGTCGTGTATCACGAAATACGGCAGATTCCTGTGTATGTGCTCGTTGTCTCGAAACCAGCGAAAACGGGGCCTCGGCTTACAAGGCACTCAGACAAGGCAAAATGCACCGCCGGCAAGCCGCTGCCGCAACCGTCGCCGACTGAAGCAATGCCTTCATACTGCGGCGGTTTCTTTATAAATCCGCGTCCCGGCGACCTGCGAGAGACTGGCAATCGAATAACGATGGATATGCTGGCGCAGTTCCTCGGTGAATCGGTGGATCGCAAGGTATTGAACCGGACTGGGCTTACCGGCAGCTTCGATTACTCACTGGAATTTGCTCCGGCCCTGGGACCCGGATTCACTCCTGGCGATATTTCAAACGCAACGGATCAATCGGGTCCACCATCGATCTTCACGGCTTTAAAGGAGCAACTCGGCCTCAAGCTCGAATCGCAAACGGCGCCAGTGGACGTTCTTGTCATCGACCATATCGAGCAGCCAACGCCAAACTGAAACACAAAAATCAGCGCTATAGGCGCGGCACAAAATTAGCCCAGTCCGTAAGGACTGGGTAAGGCCAACAAAATACCGAGCACCGTAGGTGCGGCACAAGCCGCGCGGCGAAATTTCCTAATCGAACGTAAATTTCGGGTCAAATTGGATTTCGTGCCTTTTTAGAAACCCCGCGAATTCCGTTTCGAAATCCATTTTCCGATGATGAATTCGCTGGTTTTGAATATATCGCGTTACGGCAGGAATCACCGTATGGCTCACGCTAAACGCACCATAGCCCCGTTGCCACGCGAATTTCTTTCCTCGTTCGCTTGCCCATCGCGAGGTATTTGACTTGATTGCGGACACCGCCTTCGCAACCGAAAGTGAGGCTGGGATATGCAAAAGCATGTGCATGTGATTGTCGGTGCCGCCGATCGCGCGGACTCCCACGCCAATGTTTTTGCAGACACCCGCGGCATAGGTCCACATCTCTGGCTGAAACTCCGCCGGAATCGCGGCGCGCCGGTCCTTCGTGCTGAATACGATATGCAATGTATTTTGGGCGTATGTATGAGGCATGTGCCGCAGCCGGCGATGCTCGCATCGCATATACCACGATCGCACCAGATTTGGCTAATTTGTGCCGGAGGTCGTTGTCATCGACCGCGTCGAAACACCAATCCCAGACTGACCTGATCGCGTTCCTGCCCAGGGGAAATCCGTTCGTTGGTGGCGTGCCTCGCCACGATTGCCCGGAAAGGTGCAAAGGAGCTATTGTTAGCAATGGAGATTGGGAGCACACCTCGTCACGACGACCCCGTGCAGACCCTCGTGCACCGGCATTCTGAGCCTCACGCCTTCAATGAGATCATTCCGTTCGGCCGCTATGGCGCGGGCCTTTGGACAGGAAACCCCATTGGAATAGTCATTGCCCTTGGCCTGTTCGTAATGGTCCTGGCAGGAATCCCCGAAGCGCGCCCGTTTTTCGGCGCTGCGGCAATCGTAGGCGCGTTCTGCGGCTTCTTCCTTTGGCTGCGTCATCGATAAAGATCCATCGATCGCTCCAGTGCGCGGATTCTTGCCCTCTGGTGCCTAACGAAAGGTCGCAATCGGTGAGGGCTTTCGTTCGCCAGCTCGAACCAATCACCGTTTTCCCATGGCCGCTGACAACCCACTCCCGCAGCGGTGGTTGCCATACCGAAGCGCGCCATCCCGAGACCCCGTGATCTGCGGGCCACACGACCGGGAACATGCTCGCATCTCAGGTATCCCACAAGCCCCGCACCCTGGCCGCCGCAGGCAGGGCCTGCCTGCCGCAGGCACGGCGCGATTGTACTTAGCCCTGCATGCAGCGAAGCGGAATGCCGGGAACAGCGCCCCAAAGAAAAAAGTCCCGGAGGGACGATTGACCTCTCCCGTGCTGCCGCGTTTTTCGCCTCCACCTCCTCTGCTTCCGCTACCTCCGCAGTTTCTGCCCTCTCATCGTCGAATCCGAGACGCCCTTTTCGTGCCTGGGTTCAAATAGGCGTAAATAAGCGCATTTAACGTGCAAAACGCGACATTTAAGGCCAAATAAGGCCATTTTAACGTGCCACTTTCGCGCCCAACCCTTGGGAGCGCAGTCTCCGTACTGGCACCCTTGATTTTCCTCTGCCTCCTTTGTCTCCCCCTGCTTCCCCCACCCCCGCACTTCCTCACATTTATACATTGACACGGGACGTCAACCTGTGGTAAACTACCCTCTGAAATTTAAGTCATGCCAACCGTGGCCGTAGGCCCTAATCCGAAACCAACAGCTACCACCCTGCGCGCCCGAGACCACCCCAAAACGCACCAAAACCGGCCATTTCTAATCGATATCGCTACGATTAGAAAACGCCGCAACTCTAGTATTTGCAACAGATCCAAATTTCTAATCGATAGTAAATCAGCTGTTTTGGAGGAGCAAACGCGCGTAAAAAGCGAACCGCGAAAGGGCACGAGTCACGGAATCACAATTCACGCCTTTCTAATCGCAAATGAAAATAATTAGAAATCGACGTAAGTCGCTGAAAATAAAGGAAAGAAAAAATTCTAATCGCGGTCAGAAAGGGGGTAAACGAGCGTTGCGATTAGAAATCCGCAAGAGTTCGCGATTCTGCTCCCGCCGGGAGCGATCAGCGCAGCAAGTCTTCCAGCTGCACCTTGGCGTCGGTCTTCGCGTCCCGGTACTTCACAATCACGGGCGTGTAGAGCGAAAGGCTCCAGTCCTTGCCGCGCCCATGCGAAATCGCCCGCGATCCCGCCACCACTACGGCGTTCTCGGGAATCACCAGCGGCTCGTCATCGCTAGTCGAATGAATCTCACCGGTCACAATGTCATAGACAGGCGTCGACCGATTGAGAATCGTCCCGCTGCCAAGCACCGCCCGCCGCTTCACGATCGTGCCCTCGTAAACACCGGTGTTCCCGCCGAGCAGCACCTCATCCTCGATAATTACCGGCATCGCCCCCACCGGTTCGAGCACGCCGCCAATCTGTGCCGCCGCCGAAATGTGACATTTTTTGCCCACTTGCGCGCAACTCCCCACGAGAGCATGCGAATCAACCATCGTTCCCTCATCGACAAACGCGCCGGCGTTGATATACATCGGCGGCATGCAAGTCACGCCGCGCCCCACATAGCAGCCGTCGCGAATACTCGATCCGCCCGGCACGATTCTCACGCCCGAACCGGAATGAAAGTGCTTCACCGGGTACGTCGATTTATCGAAAAAGGGCTGCTTCTCCACGTCGATCGACATATCGACAATCGCGCCGATGCGAAATCCCAGCAGGATGCCTTTTTTTACCCACGCATTTACACGCCACCCCGTCTTCGACGTCGCGTCCGGCTCCGCCGCGCGAATCTTCCCCGAGTTCAGCGCATTCTTGAATTCCTGAAAAACGCGCCGATCGTGTTCGCTGTAATCGCTCGCGCTGGCTTCAAACAGCCGCTCGATCTCACCTTGCAGCATAGATTTTCTGCGTCAGCAACCCGCTCGCTTCCAGCACGCCGCGAATTTTCGCCAGATTTTCCGGCTTCGGCGCCACCAGCGGTAGTCGTAACGCCGGCTCGCACAATCCCATCAGCGCCAGCGCCGCCTTCACCGGAATGGGATTCGTCTCGATGAAATTCACATCCATCAACGGGAACCACCGATCGTGCAACGCGCGCGCGGCGGCAAAATTGTTTTCATTTGCCAGCTTCACGATTCGCGTCATCTCCGCCGGGATTTCATTCGACGCGACGGAAATCGCGCCGCCTCCTCCCAGTGCCATCAAGGGCAAAGTGATCGCGTCGTCCCCAGAGAGCACCGCAAAGCTCTTTGGCACGCTGGCCAAAATCATCGCCATTTGCGAAATGTTCCCGGACGCTTCCTTCACTCCCACGATATTTTCGATCTGCGCCAGCCGCACCTGCGTGCCAGGTTCGATGTTCACGCCGGTCCGCCCGGGAATGTTGTACAGAATGATCGGCAGCGAAACCGCCTCGGCCAGAGCCTTAAAATGCTGATAGAGCCCTTCCTGCGTCGGCTTGTTGTAATACGGCGCCACCGACAAAATTCCATTCGCGCCGCGCGCCGCAAACTCGCGCGCCATCTTGATCACGTGCGCTGTGTCGTTGCCGCCCGCTCCCGCAACCACAGGCGTTTTCCCGCGCGCTTCCTCCACGGTGATCTCAACCACACGCACCTGCTCGTCATGGCTCAGCGTTGGGCTTTCGCCCGTCGTTCCGCACGGCACAAGAAAATCGATTCCCCCATCGATCTGCCGCCGGACCAGCCGGCGCAGCGCATCCTCATCCAGCGAAAGGTCACGCCGAAACGGCGTCACCAAGGCAGTGCCGCATCCCGTAAACATGTTCATCCTCCCGCCATTCACGGACGTTCCGTCCGGTTACAGCTCATTCACAATCTCTCGAAACTCGAAAAATCCCTTCTTGCCTGCAATCCAACGCGCTGCCCGCAACGCACCTCGCGCAAACCCATCTCGCCCTCGCGCCGTGTGCCGCAGCGTAATCGAATCATCCGCGGAATCGAACCCCACCTCATGCGTACCTGGATGCGCGCCGGCCCGGTTGCTTCCCGTGTCGACGGGCCCATCATACCCGCTCTTCTTCATTCGTTCGACCAGTGCCAGCAGCGTCCCCGAAGGCGCATCCTTCTTCGTCGCATGGTGAATCTCCCACGCCCACGCGCCGTATTCCTTCTGCCGCGCAAAGAGTTCGGCAGCTTCGGCCACAATCTGCGCAAAAAGATTCACTCCAACGGAAAAATTTGCGCCCCAAACCAACGCTGTTCCCGCCTGCTCCACCGCCGCCCGCGCCCGGTCGATATCCTTCAGCCAACCGGTCGTCCCCACGACCGTATTGACGCCCAGCCGCGCCAGCCGCTGGATATTCTCAATAGCAGTCGCCGGCGTCGAAAACTCTACCGCCGCATCGATCCCGCGAAAGTTCTCCGCCGTCAGTCCCTCGAAATCGGCGTTGTTGTTGATGTCCAGCCGCAAAGAAACTTCGCAGCCGTACTCCGGCGCCAGCCGCTCGATGCTGTGCCCCATTTTCCCGTAACCTACGATCGCCAGTTTCATACGGAATCCGTCTCACGCAGCAAGCAGCTTCCTCACAATCGCCACATAAATATCCACCGCTTCGCTCAACTCGCGTTTCGAAATCTTCTCGTCCGGCGTGTGCGCCACATGAATGCTTCCCGGACCGATCAACAGCGGCTTCCCCCACGCGCCGTTAAACATGGGAATGTCCGTCGTAAACGACACCACCGTCGTCGGCAGCCCCTCCACTTTTTCCATTCGAATCGCAGGAATGCAAAGCACTTCCTTGATCTCCACTCCCGGACGCGTTCCTGCCGCCGCAAACGCCTGCCGCAACGGGTCCGGCTCGCCCACAAGCCGCAACAGAATCTCGGCCTTTGCCCCATCCGCGATCACGTTCGGCGCTCGCCCGCCGGAAATCGTCCCGATATTCAGCGTGCTCGGTCCCAGTAGTTCATCCTTCGGTAGCTTGACGCGCCGAATCGCCTCCAATGAATCGAGTAGCGCATCGATTGCCGATTCGCCCAGCTCAGGATACGCCGAATGCGCCATGCGACCTTTGGCGATCACCTCGAGCCTCATCGCCCCCTTCGATGCAAGCGCGAGTTTATTTTCTGTGGGCTCGCCATTTACCAAATAGCGCGACCCACGCGGAGACCGCGACGCCGTCGCTGCTCCCGCACTACTTCGTTCCTCGCCAACCACAAACAGAAGCCCGAATTTCCGCACGCCGTCTGCGATCAGTCTCTCGGCGGCCGCAATCATGGCAGCGATGATGCCCTTTGCATCGCACGAGCCGCGCCCGTAAATGTATTCCGAATCCTCCCGCGAAGCAAAGAATGGAGGAACCGTATCCATGTGCGTCGAAAGCGTCACCAGCGGCTCGTCCCAATACGCCAGCACATTGAATCGCCGCCGCGCAGATTCGATCTTCGCCACGTCCATGCGTTCAACGGTCCCCGTACTCGCCCCCGTCAGCTGCGACAGATACGCAAACAGATGTTCGCCGACGTCTCCTTCATACTCAGACGTCGACTCGATATCTACCAAGGCACGCGTCAGCTCAAAGACGTTCATCTCTTTTCCATAACGACTCGCGGCAGAAGCAAACGTGCATGCGGAGCCGCGCCCTCACGGATCACGACTGCCACTTTGGGATAAAGACGAGGCGCACAGAGAGGAAGGACACCGCAGGGGTCTCGCTCCTCGATAGCGCTCCATCCGCACCAGGATGACAGTGAACCGGCGTTAAGCCGCTTCCCCAACTACCGCGCCTCAGCCCGCGTGGCAATTTCGGCGGAGCCTCCTGCCTTCTGCCCCTTTCACCAAGCGTCCGAAGCTGCTCGGAACCGCCGCTCGGCTAGTCATGGCCTCCGCGCCTCTATCAAGTACCTGCTAAGTCTAGCGGCCCGCCTCGTCGCCCGTCAAGAAACTGCCTCTCCGGCGGTCTCCAACCAATCGGCGGCGTCGAAATCGGCACTCGAGCCCGGGCTATTGGCTCAAGCTGACTGCCATCCTCATGCGGCTGGCCACGGCGCGCCCATCCTTGAATGCTGGAATAAATGTCCAGTCCTTCGATGCGCGCAGCACGCCGGGATCCACATCCCCTATCGGCTGAGCCCGTTCGACTTTACCGGCCGAGTCGATCACCAGGTCCAACACGGCGCCGCCTGCTGGGAACGTGGGCTGTTCTCCATTCGCCACGCGCATATGCAGCAGAATCGCTGTCGGTGTAGTGTCCGAGACGGGGTTCGTCTGTGTTTTTGTTTGCGCCGGAGCTGTTTCCGGCGTGCGCGCGTTTTGTAGCGTAGGGCTTACCAGGCTTTCGTCGATGCTGTTCGGCGTGTCATAGACAAACGCTGCATCCTTTCTCTTGTCTTTCGCCGCATCGGTCACATTTCCATCCACTTGCGTACGGATGCCGCGCGCCCTCGCAGCTTCAATGGCGGAGCGTGCGCGCGCAACGTCTTGGGCCGGCCACATCTTTTCCAACGCTTGCCAAGCTTGCTGATCGCGGCCACTGTAAAGATAAGCCCACACGATCTCCAGCACTCTCGCTTTTGTCAGTTTCAACTGATCAAGACGCGCCCCTGATAAAGACGGCGCAGCCGGCGTCTTGCCATCGCTCGCCTTAAAATCACTCAAATCCTCCGGGCCGAATTCCGCCCGCACCTTGGCGATCTGCTGGTCATATTCGGGCTGGAATTCGGTGCTTACGTCCATTACGCGGCCGCGTTCTATCCGGAGGACCACGGTCGGCGCAAATTCGAAATCGCCGAGCGGCAATCCGTCAAATCCGTCGACAGCCGCTACGTCGCCCGTCCAGATTTCCACGCGCCCATCCATATCCGTATCTGCGGAGCGATAAAAGTCCCCTCCCGTAATCTTCTTCAGCAGCCGCGGCGCTTTCTGCAACGAGTAGATCTCGTATGTCATGCGACCACGCGAATCCGCGCCCTTGAACTCGAAAGCCACTACGGGCTGTCCGAATCCCAAGTCCGCTCCCAACGCGTCAATATGAGTTTGCGGAGCATCGCTCGCCACCGCGATCGTCTTTTTCTCCCAGGTCAGTGTCGCATCGCACGACCGGCTCTCCAGATCGCCATGCGTCGAAGGGCCCACATAAACGCCCACGCCCGTGCTGAATTGCACCTGAAACTGGCCCTCGCCGTTGTTGCACACCACGCTGTGGGCTTGCGCTTCCAGAACTCCTGGCAACAAACAACAGCCCGCCAGCGCCGTCAGAAGGCCGCGGGACACGACACTGATCGCGGATCCTGCCATTCGGCCGGTTCGCATAACTCCCTGCCTATGTTTCATCTGTTCCATTTCCAATTGTAATCCGCCAGTTCACACGAGCAGGGCTCGCTGCAGGCACTTGCACCACGATATTTTGCATGAAAAGCCGCACTATTGGTTCAAGCTGATTGCGGCCCCGCCGAAACCATCCCCCAAAAGCGCCGGCCGCATTCTTCAGACGGTCCAAGCGCCGGCTTCGTTTCGGCTTTCGACCATTCTGCAATTCGGCGGTGCGTTGCCCCTCAACTTCGATAATCTCCATCATCGCATCGGAATCCGGTGGACCGTCCGCTTTCTCCAGAACGATCTCGATTTTGGTTTCGTTCATAATGCGGGCCATATCCTCGGTTTTCTTCGGATCGTACGGTCCCGAGCCAACTCCCAATCCCAGAAGCCCCCAAAAAATCACAGTAAGCAGCTTTCGCTTCATCAGTGCGCTCCTTAACCTCACATGAGCTGGCTGCTGGGCCGATGATCGAAGCGTAGCCGTGCGCGCTCGCATCGGATCGCCGCCAGGCCGCAAGGAGCTGCCGTGCCCGTTGCGCAGTCTGCAATGGCGTCAGCTCTGCCCACTCGCTGAACCACGCGTCAATGGCGATTCGCTAATTCAGGGAAGCAAGGAAGGAGGAGGCCGGGACGCCAACGCAGGCAGGTCTGGAGCAGCTAAGAATGGGACGAGATCTGCGAGCCCGAGCTTCGTAAAGCAGAGGACCACCGCAAAGCAAAACAAAAGTGGAATCAGAATGATGGCAGGCAAGGCTGCGCCACGATGAAAGACGGCGCCAAATATTAGAACCGCAATCAGCAAAACGACTGCCGACCGTCGCAACCAGATATTCGCTCTCATTTTGACGGCATTATAGCCCGACTAATTGAAACCCGCGAACGAAGCTTTCCTCATCGCCGGCCATTTGCTACGCACCGGGGTTTGAGGTTTAAACGTGGCGCCGCGGGCTTCGGCGCTGCACGCCCTCCCCCTCCCCGATTCATCAAGACTCCGTCTGTGGCTCGCTCTACTTCTTATTTGCCGACGACAGGATCGCCTTGCACGCGTCATCCAACGAGTCGCCAAGCCCGCGAGTATCCGCGCTGTAGATGTCGTCACCACCCCGGTTGAAGACAACAATTTTGTTCCGTTCGGACATCCGGTTCTTGCCCTCGCGGTCCAGCGTCACCGCAAACCCGGCTTTTGCGATGTCGCTGGTGATCAGCACCTGCGGGCAATGGTCGTTCACCGCGGTAATCAGCTTGTCCACTTCCCCCGCGGTGTTCGCCGCTTGCTTGGCAGTTTCAGGGGTTGCCGGCGTCGCACTTTTTTGCCCGCTCCAACCGCCACGCGAAGCCCATGACTCGCTGTCCGTCACAAAAACGCGAATCGAGTTATCCGTCGGATTTGCAACAGCAGCGATAGACGTCGCGTAAATATCCGGCGGAGTCGGCGCAGCCGGGAGCGTAGATTGCGCTGCATTCGGCTGGGGAGCTTTTGCTGTTTCTGCCGCCGCGGTCGGGCCGTTGCCAAGGGGCTGTACTTCTACGGGATGGCACGCTTTGTTGGCAATCATTGTTTCATTCGGCGCCAGGTAGTTGCCTGTGGTTTCCATGTCCCGGCAGACCATTTCGATTCGCACTGGCGCCGTCGGTGAACTTTGCTGACCGTTGGACGACTGCTGTGCCTGAATCGACATTGCCAAAGCCAAAATGGCCAATACTGAGCAGATACTCCGCATAGTCTCTCCATTTCCCCGAGCGCAATACGAAAAACAGTGTGCGCGCTTCCTGCCAGCTACGCGATAGTACTTTGTCCAGTAGGTAACTCCATCAGAGTGTCGCTTCCGGGTGTGCATTGAAGATGCTTACCCAATGCTTTCGAGGCCGGTCCGCGTATGCTGTTGTATGATATTTCGCCGTTTAATTTCCGAATCATTGGCTGATACGAAGCACAAATCGAGCAAGCGAGTGCGCCCGGTTGACCCGGCCGCGTTCACGCCGAATTTCGACTATAAAGCGTCAGGAGGCGCCGAAACAAAATCCCTCTTTGCTGAGGGGGTACCGCTTGAAAAAATCGCGCAGCAGGTCGGCACACCTGCGTACGTCTATAGCCGCGCAAGCATAGAAAGCGCCTACAGGGCGTTGGACAAGGCCCTTACCGCCATTCCCCACAGTCTTTGCTACGCCATGAAGGCCAACAGCAACTTGTCGGTCCTGCGCCTTCTTGCAAAGTTAGGCAGTAGTTTTGACATTGTCTCCGGCGGAGAACTGGACCGGCTTCGGCGCATCGGTGTGTCTGGAAACCGCATCGTTTTCTCCGGAGTCGGTAAGACGCGCGAGGAGATTCGCGACGCGCTTCGCTGCCCGAGCACTCGCGCCGCTAAGTCTCGCTCGGGAATTCTCCTTTTTAATGTGGAATCCGAGGCCGAACTTGAGTTGCTGGTTGAGGAATCCGAGCGGCACGTCTCGTCGGGTGGCACGCGCCCATCATTAGCCATCCGTGTTAATCCGGACGTCATGGCAGGAGGCCATCCGCACATCTCCACCGGAGAGCACCATCACAAATTCGGCATCGATTGGCAGCCGGCCCGCCACCTGTATCTCGCGCACAAGGATTCCCGCTGGATTTCCTGGCGCGGCATCAGTGCGCATATCGGTTCGCAGATACTCTCAGTTGCGCCGTATTGCCGCGCGGTCGCCCGCCTTGCGTCTTACGTCCGCGATCTTGCGCGCATGGGTGTTCGGCTCGATTATCTCGATATCGGCGGTGGTCTCGGCATCCGCTACACCGATGAAGCGCCGCTCGTCCAAGCCGAATACGCACGCACCTTAATCCGCGCGGTTCGCCCGCTTGGCTGTCACCTGATCGTCGAGCCTGGACGTGCGATCGTTGGGTCCGCTGGCGTCCTTCTCACACGTGTTCTCTACGTGAAGGAAAATCGTGAGAAGACTTTCGTCATCGTCGACGCCGCGATGAATGACCTGATCCGGCCCGTTCTCTACGATGCGACACACCCCATCACGCCTGTGAAGCAACCTGGCGCGCGAGCGAATCGTGCCGGGATGAAACGAGTGGATGTGGTCGGCCCCGTCTGTGAATCGGGGGATTTTCTTGCTCGCGATTGGCCATTGGCACCGGTCAGCGCCGGCGACTTGCTGGTAGTCTGGGCAGCAGGCGCTTACGCCTTCGCCCAATCCTCGAATTACAACGCGCGCCGCCGGCCCGCCGAGGTTCTCGTCGAGGGGAGCAGATACCGAGTTGTTCGCAAGCGCCAATCCTACGGCGACTTGGTCCGCGGCGAAACCTGATATGAAGCGGGCCACGGCGCGCAACGTCCGTTTCGTCGTATCATTTCCCCTTACATGACCCTTTTCCCCATCTTTCTCAAGCTTACGAACCGCCGCTGCCTCGTCGTCGGCGCCGGAAAAATCGCCGAAGAAAAAATCGAGGGCCTGTTGTCGACCGGCGCGGAAATCCGTGTCGTCGCTCCCAAAGCAACGCAACGTATCCACGCTCTAGCGCGAGAAAAAAAACTCCGCTGGCATGCGCGTCCATTTAAGCCCGCAGACCTCAAGGGCACATTCCTGGTCGTTGCGGCCACGTCCTCATCGGCCATTCACGAGAAAATTTTTGCTGAGGCTCGCTGGCAACGCGTTCTCTGCAACGTGGTCGACGATCCTCCGCATTGCGATTTTTATTATGGCTCGGTGGTCCGGCGAGGGGCGTTACAAATTGCCATTTCCACGGCGGGCAAAAGCCCGGCGCTCGCGCAGCGAATTCGCAAGCTGCTCGAAAAGCAATTTGGCCCGGAATACGAAGACTGGATCAGCGTTCTAGGTGAGGCGAGGGACAAGCTTTTTTCCCGCGAAATGGATCCCGGCGAACGAAAAAAGCTCCTGCACATTCTCGCGAGCGCGGAAATGTTCGAAGAGTTCTTGCGGCATAAAAAGTAACATGTGCGTAACATTTGACCTTCAAATGCGATGCAAAGCGCTCTCTGGGGATCATTCAGATTTTGAATTATGTTGATCGGATATTTGACGGAACAGCATTCGCGCTTTGCTGCTAAGGTGTCTTCACTCGCCGCGCGGCTGGGTATCGACATCCCCCCACCACCCCGACGCCCAGCCAGCGACGGCGAACTTAAGCGTAAAACCCCTTCGGTTAGCGGGACTTTTCCTTCTTTGCGGACATTTGGCGGGCGGCTTCGTTGACTAGATAGCCCATCTTGGGGTGCTCCGGTTCGAAATCCACGTGAATCCCTTGTGCGTGCAATTCTTCGGAGGTGACGGGGCCAATCGATCCCACTCTCGCGCGCGTTAGGGCTTCGCGCAACTGCTTCTCAACGTTCATTTCTTTTGCAACCCTCAGGAAATGAATCACTTGGACGGACGTGGTGAAGAGGACGAGATCAATCTCGCCCGCCACGACCGAATGAACCGCTTTTCGCAGCGGTTCTTGATCTTCCGGCAAATCCCATTTGTACACCGGCACTTGCATCACCTTCGCGCCGCGCTCAGCCAGTCCCGCGAGCAACTCCGGGTTTGATTCGCCGTACTCCTGCACTGCGACACCTTTTACCTGAAGCTGAACTCCATTCTTATCAATCACTTCCAGAAGGTCCCGCCAGGTGTTCGGCTCCGGCACAGTTACGGCTACGGGCACGCCTAATTCCTTGAGCACGGCGACTGGTTTTGGGCCGCGAGCAACCACGGTGACTCGCTTCAATCCATCGAGGAACTTTTCGCGAGAATAAACTGTCTCAGCCACACTGGCCAGCGCGCGAGCGCCCACACCTGTAAGAAAAATAACCACTTGGAACTCGCCCGCCGCAAGCCGCCGCGCGAAATCCAGCGCCTGCGTATTCGATTCAAGCGGCACTTCACGCATCGAGGGCGCGACAATCGCCTTGCCGCCATAATTCGCGATGAGCTTTGCCATCTCAGCCGCCCGCCTGCTCTCCAGCGAAAGCACGCGCACCCCCACCAGCCCTTTCGCCTCATTTGCCATCGATTCGCCTCAATTTCGTAGCTTTTCCGCGCCTCGGGCAAGCACAAAATCCTTAAACGCTGAAGGATTTTGTGCCGGATTTTACTGCAACAAGTGCATCGTCAACTTTGACGCAGGATGACGCTTAACAGGCCTTAAAAACGGCTTTTTGCACGTTATTTGCGCGTGTCTCACGCGCGTGTCCTTTATGTCACAATTCTTGCTATCTTGATTCATCGAAATGCCTGAACTGCCAGAAGTCGAAACCGTCGTCCGAGGGCTGCGCGCCGTGCTGCCAGGTCGCCGGATCATGGCTGTGCGGCTGGGGAAGACGGATTTCATCGACGATCCGGCGGCTCTCGAAAGGGAACTGCCCGGTAAGAAGATTACTACTGTGAGGCGGGTCGGAAAATTCTTGCTCTTCGATCTCGAATCGCCGGACGGCGCCACGCCCGAATCCTCGCTGCTGGTCCATTTGGGGATGACCGGCCAATTAATGATTTCCGCACCTGAGGTGCCCGTCCCGGCGCATACGCACGCATTTTTCGGGTTGGATGACGGTCGCGAGCTTCGCTATACGGACATCCGCCGATTTGGGCGAATCGCATTTCTCGCAAACGGCACGCAGCAAGTCGCGCTCGGCAAACTCGGAATCGAGCCGCTAGAAGCGACCGAGGAACAGTTCGTGGAAAAACTGCGCGGGCGCAGGGCCCGCATCAAATCCGTGCTGCTCGATCAGCATGTGTTTCGCGGGATCGGGAATATTTATGCGGATGAGAGCCTGTGGCGCGCCAAGATTCATCCCATGCAGGTCGCGGGGAATTTCTCCAGAAAGGAAGTGCGCGCGCTGCATCGCGCCGTTCAGTCCGTGTTGAACGAGGCGATTCGCCTTCGCGGCTCTTCGGTTTCCGATTACGTGGACGCGGATGGCCAGCGCGGATTATTCCAGCAGCGCCATCGCGTCTATCAACGCGAAGGGAAGAAGTGCCCGCGCTGCGGCGCCACGATTCGCCGCATCATTGTCGGCGGCCGCAGCAGCCACTTTTGCCCGCAATGTCAGCGTGCGCCACGCGGAACTGCTGCGGGGGATCGAGGTGGAGGAGGTAAAGGAAGTAAAGGAGGTGGAGGAAGTAGAGGACGTGGGGGATAAACCCCCCATACCCGAGGGGCAGTTGGTGCAAGGGCCCGGTATGCCTCCCGGAATGAATGCTAAAGGTTGACCATGTGAGGCGCTAACGCTCTGGCAAGGCGCTTGTCCTGCTATAATCCCGCACTGTTACCTAACCATTGACTATAAGCCCTCGCAACTATTGGCTTGACCTATTCACGGGCGTGACTTGGAAAGAGTTCTTGGCGGCGGGCGGACACGTGTCGGGCTTCAGGGAGAGCCGCTGGTCGGCGGTGCAAAAGATAAGGGCTATCTGACCGGGTTTCCCGATTTGTTGCTGTGCTTTTCGTGTGAAATCGAAGACGTTTAGTTGGGACAGCTTACGGGCTAAGATATCGCCATGAAAACCAGGCATCCTATTGGCGCTGTTATTGGTGCTGGCGATCGCGGTAAGAGCCAACGTCGGACGTCCGAGGATTCTTGGCCCTTCACACGTTATGTTCTACGCCAGACTGATTCGAACCGCAACTTCGCTTCCTTATTTCTTATTGGAGGAGGGTGATGGACTGGCAATACTCACGGCGCAGATTTCTTGTTGAAGCGGCTACGCTGAGCGCGGCCGCCGCACTCGCGAGCGCGGGCCGGGGTCTTGCGGGTGTGCCGCAAGCCGGGTCAGCGAATGAAGGAATTCGTTTCGGTTACGCGGCCATCACCTGGGGCGACAAAGCGGCGCAAGCGATTGACGATATTTCCGCGGTTGGCTACCCGGGAATCCAGCTGCGAAATGACGTGACGAAAAGTTTTCAGCCTGCCGCGTTGCGCGAGGGTTTGCAGCAGCACAAGCTGAAATTTGTGGCGCTTTCGAGCGGCGACATTCACATCGATCCCGCGCAGCACGCGAGCGACCTGGAATTCCACACGGCGAATGCTAAATACCTGCACGGGGCCGGCGGGGTCTATTTACAACTGATCGATCAGGAGTTGGGGCAGGAATCGTTCAGCGCTGCGGATTATAAATATCTTGCGGGGCTGATGACGGAGCTCGGGAAGCGCGTTTCGGACATGGGCGTGGTGCTCGTCTATCACAATCACCTGAACTCGGTGAGCGCGCATCCGGAAGGGCTACGGCGGCTCTTCGACCAGGTTGATCCGCGTTATGTGAAGTTGCTTCTCGACATCGCACATTATCAGGCGGGCGGCGGCGATCCTGTACAGGCCATTCGGCAATATAAAGAAAACATCGTCTGCCTGCACATCAAGGATTTGGGAAAACCGTTTGACAGGCCGAACGACCCGCACAGGCTGGAGGATTTCGTCGAACTCGGGCGTGGAATGGTGAATTTGCCCGCGGTCTTCGACGCGCTGCATGCGATTCACTTCCGTGGATGGACGATCGTGGAGCTGGACCATGAGAATGACCCTTCGCGAAGCCCGAAGGAATCGGCTGAAATCAGCAAGGATTATCTGGAAAAGAAGCTTGGGATGAAGGTGTGACGAGATCGCGCCGCAATGCGGCAGATGTTTCGTAAGACGGAGCGATCCATTCATGCCGAGCCTCAGCGATGCCGAAAAAACAGAATCTCAGGCGATAATTTCCGTTCTCGTGCATTCGACGCGGACTACGATGGCCGTGATCGTCTCGCTACTGGTGGCGCGTCTGTGCCGTTTGCCGGAATTCTACTGGGCGCCGATCACGACGATCGTGATCACCCAGTCGTCCCTCGGCGCGGCGCTGAAGGTTTCATGGCAGCGGTTCATAGGAACGGCGCTGGGAGCGGCAGTGGGCGCGATCGCGGTGAGCCGCTTCGGGACGCATCTGTGGGTGCTGGCTGTGGGAATTTTCGTGCTCGGCCCGTTGTGCTTTGCCATCCGCGCAGACCGAAGCGCATATCGATTCGGCGGCATTGCGCTGATGATCGTTCTTTTGACTCCGCATGTGACGCCTGCGTGGCGCACCGCGTTCGACCGGTTCGCCGAAGTCTCGATCGGGATCGGCGTGGCGCTGCTATTGACACTGGTGTGGCCTGAGAAGGAACCCACGCCCTCGACGTGAGCCTTCCTGCGAAGCGAAATCACGCGCTGGTCTCGAGGACCAATACAGGTTGATAAGTGCGTGGGACAACGGGCTCGGCGATAGCGATCAGTTGACCCTGCTGATTGAACACGCGCAGACGGCTGGGTTTCCAATCGCCGGAATCGAGTTGCGCGGGCGCGCCTTCGGCCACCGCGACCTGGCCAGGTTGAATTTGCGCCAGCGGCAGATTGAACTTGGCGCCGTGGCGGATGCGCTTTTCGATGACCGGCAGCACGACTGCGCGCGGCAGGTCGGCGAGCAGATTCTCGATCGGGATCAGGCGAGCGGCGATTTTCCCTTCGCGGGCCTCGCGCTCAAGATCAGCGAGCGGCATGGCGTGATCTTGCGTGAACTCTCCGACGGCTGTACGTACGATCTCAGAAAGGTGCGCACCGGAGCCCTGCAGTTTGCCCATTTCGTGCGCCAGGGAGCGAATGTACGTGCCGGAGCCGCACTCGACAGAAAATCTTGCAACCGGCCCTTCCATACCCGTCATGCGGAATTCAAAAACTTCCACTTCGACAGGTTTCAGGTCGACCGGTTTGTGTTTGCGCGCGAGTTCATGCGCCGGGCGGCCGTGGATTTTCTTTGCGGAAAACGGCGGCGGGATCTGATTGATCTTGCCGACGAATCCGCCCGCAAGCGTTTCGATTTGCCCTCGATTCAACACAGGGGCCGAATCCTCGCCTTGCGCTTCGCCGTCAGAATCATACGTGTCTGTGGCGAAGCCGAAGCGGACCGCGCAGGTGTAGCGTTTGCGGCGGCCCGCATAGAAACGCGCGAGCCGTGTGGCGCGGCCAAGCGCCAGGACCAGCACGCCAGTGGCTAAGGGATCGAGCGTGCCGAGATGGCCGATCTGGCGAAAGCCGACAAGGCGGCGGACGGCTTCGACAGCGTCGTGCGACGTGCGGCCTTTCGGCTTATCCACGACGAGAATTCCGTCAAGCTGAGCGGGTTGCATGTTTTTCGGCATGTTCGCGAACGAGCCAAAGCAAAAACTCACGGCACATAGAAAAAGAAACTGCAGATCACTGACCGCGAGAATCAAAAGAGCGGTTCAGGATGACATCGCGCGTCAACGATTCTCACTGGTGTTTGATTTTTTTCAGAAGCTCGTCGATGCGGTGCCCGTATTCTTCCGAGGTGTCCGGCACGAAGAGCACTTCGGGCGAACGGCGCAGGTGCAAGCGCTCGGTCAATTCGTGGCGGACAAATCCCGACGCGGCGCGCAGGCCTTCCATAGCGCGCCCGCGAGCGTCATCGTCACCCACAAGCTGAACGTATACGCGAACAGTGCGCATATCCGGGGTCATGCGAACTTCCGTGACGCCCGTGGCCGCCGTGAGGCGCGGGTCTTTCAGTTCGCCCGCGAGCATCAGGCTCATCTCGTGATGAATTTCCTCCGCAACTCTTTCCGAACGATGCCCGCCGACCGTCATGGCTGCGCCTCGAATTCTCCTTCGAAATATTCTATTTCCTGCGAGACAAGATCGCGCCCGAGAACGCGCTCGGATTCTGCCGCGATCGCCTCCAGAGATTCCTCGAGATGCTTCGCGTCGCCGGAGACAGTAACGACGCCGATGCGCGAACGTTGCCACAAGTCCTGGTGCGCGAGTTCAGCCACTGCGACATTGAAATGCGCGCGCAGGCGATCCTTCAGGCTGCGCAAAATCTGGCGCTTGTCTTTCAGCGACTGCGCATCTTCGATGTGAATTTCGAGCGTCAGGAGGCCAACCGGCATTTCCGCACCACGAACAACCCGCAGGGCATTATGGCGATTTTTTCGAAGACCGAAACGCAGCGGGCCGAAGCGGTGCGCCGACCCTCGCGAAATCAGCCGCGGCGGGCTTCAGCGCCTTCGGCTGAGCCGCGTGACCGCTCGCCGGCGGCGGCAACAGCTTCCAGCGCGGCCGTTTTCTCGATCTTAAAACACTCGAGCGCGTCGCCCACTTTGATGTCGTTAAAATTCGAGATGCCCACGCCGCACTCGAAGCCCTGGCGCACTTCGTTCACGTCGTCTTTGAAGCGGCGCAGCGAAATGATGCGGCCCGTATAGATCACGACGTTGTCGCGCAGCACGCGTACGTCCGCGTCTCGCTTCATGATGCCGTCCTGAACCGAGCAGCCGGCGATCGTGCCCACGCCCTTGACGCGGAACGTATCGCGAACTTCGGCGCGGCCCAGGTAAGTTTCCTTGATGACAGGAGCGAGCAATCCGGCGGCGGCCTTCTGCAGCTCGTCGAGCAATTCGTAAATGATCGTATGCTTGCGAATGTCGACACCTTCGCGCTGCGCTAACTCGTCCGCTTTGCGCTCGGGTCGCACGTTGAAAGCAACGATGATCGCATTGGAAGCCGAAGCGAGGATAACGTCCGATTCGTTGACGGCGCCGACGCCGGCCTGAATCACCTTGATCTTCACTTCGTCATTCGAGACTTTTGGCAGCATTTCGCTGAGGACTTCGACCGAGCCTTGCACGTCCGCTTTAATTACGACGGGCAGTTCTTTCACTTCGCCCGCCCGCAATTGCTCGTGCAGCTGATCCAGCGTCAAGCGTCCGGTGGAGGACTTGGCGAGAGAAGCTTCGCGCTGCTTGGCCTGGCGATATTCGACGATGTGCCGCGCCTTAGCTTCGTCGGCCACCTGGAACTGGTCGCCGGCTTCGGGTACGCCTTGCAAACCGAGAACTTCGACGGGCGTGGAGGGCGCCGCTTTCTTGATGGGCTGGCCGCGATCGTCAAACATGGCGCGGACTTTGCCGAACACCGCGCCGACGATAAAGAAGTCGCCAATATTGAGTGTGCCGTTTTGCACGAGCACTGTCGCCACAGGACCGCGGCCACGATCCACGCGCGATTCGAGCACGGTCCCGCTTGCGGGAGCTTCTGGATCGGCCTTGAGTTCGGCGAGGTCGCCGACCAGCAGAATCATTTCGAGCAAGCGCGGCAGGTTCTGTTTGGTCTTGGCCGAAACTTCGACCATGACTGTCGTGCCGCCCCACTCCTCGGGCATCAGGCCTTTGTCCGTAAGCTGGCGCTTTACGCGTTCGGGCTGCGCGCCGGGCTTATCGATTTTGTTGATCGCCACGATGATCGGTACTTTCGCGGCTTGGGCGTGCGCGATGGCTTCTTCGGTTTGGGGCATCACGCCATCATCGGCGCTGACGACCAGCACGACGATGTCCGTGACCTTCGCTCCGCGGGCGCGCATGCGCGTGAATGCCTGGTGGCCGGGCGTATCGATGAAAACGATGCGGCGGTCGCCAAGGTGGGCCTCGTAGGCGCCGATGTGCTGCGTAATCCCGCCGGCTTCGCCCGCGGCGACGTCAGTTTCACGAATGGCGTCGAGCAAGCTGGTTTTGCCGTGGTCGACGTGACCCATGACCGTCACGACCGGCGCGCGCGGCTGCAAATTGCCCGTGCGTTCTTCCTTGATCTTTTCTTCCTGCACGAGCTGCTCTTCGAAAGTGACGACTTGCACGATTCCGTTGAACGATTCGGCAAGGCTGCTTGCTGTGGGAACGTCCAACGCCTGGTTGATGCTAGCGAAAACGCCGCGGTCGAGGAGAACTTTGAGCAAATCCTTTGCGCGAACGTCAAGCTTTTCGGCGAGTTCGCGAACGGTGATCCCTTCGGTAACCGTCAGTTCGCGCGGTTCGCGCTGAACGGGAGCCACAGGTTCGGCTGTTGTGCGCGGGCCTGCGCCGGCACGGGTGCGAACGGGATGAAGCTTGCGCTCGCCTTCGGCGTAGCGCTTCTCCATGGTCGGACGGCCGCGGCTTGGAGCGGGCTTGCGCGCATAGAGTGGTTTGCCAGGTTCGGCTTTGGGCACCCCGGTTGCGCCGGGACGCTGACTCCCGATTGGAGCTTGTCCAGGGCCGCCGGGCCGACCGCCGCCCGGGCGCTGCGGGAAGCGTTGAGGGGGGCCACCGGGTCGTGGTCCACCTCCGGGACGCGGGGCGCCAGATGCCCCTGCCGGGCGAAAACCTTGAGGGGGCCCGCCGGGTCGCGGCTGAAATTGACCTTGACCGGGCCGGAAGGGAGGGCGCTGACCCTGCGGAGCGCCATGCTGCCCTTGTGGCCGTGGCGCCTGACCGCCAGGCTGTGTTGCTCCTGGAGCTGCTGCGGCCGGACGCTGCCCTGCCGGAGCGCCGGGCTGACCGATTGGCTGCTGGCGGAGTGGCACGCCTGGACGCGGACCCGTTGGCGGCGCGCCTGCCGGACGCGGTGCGGGAATGCCAGGCGCTGCGCCAGCCGGCGGAGTGGGCCGAGGCGTCGCTGGCGGAGCGGACGGCGGATGAACTGTGGGTGGCGGGGCCGCGGCTGTCGGAGCGCTCGGTGCCGACGCCGGAGCGACCACCACGGGCGGTACCGATGGCCGCGGTGCTTGCGGCGTTGGCTGCGCAGCGGTTCGAGGCGGCAAAGTTCCTGGAGCTGCCGGTCGCGCCGCGGCGGGCGCGCTCACGCCAGCCGTAGGCGCCGTCGGGGCCATGCCCACGGGCCGTGCTGGTTGCGCACCGGATGGAGCCGGAGGTGGCGAGGGCCGAATGGGCAACCTGGCCTTTGGCGCAAGCTTTGCGGCTTCGGCGGCAGCTTCAGCCGCAGCGAGCTGCTGGAAATGCTTGCGCACCAATTCAGCGTGCTCGACGTCGATCGAGCTCGAGTGCGTCTTTTTCTCTGTGACGCCGATCTCGGGCAAATAATCAATCAGCATCTTGGCCTTGATTTCCAGCTCGCGGGCCAATTCATTAATTCGGATTTGATTTGCTTCAGCCATTTTCTAGTGAGTAGTAACCGGTGAGTAGTGATTGCTGAGCCCACCAGCTACTCTCCTGTTGCGCCTTCCGCCTTCTCCGCGCCCTCTTCGGGCGCTGATTCATTTCCGTGCTGCGATTCCGCTACAGCTTCGATCTCTTCCACGGGGCCTTCGCCAGATCCATCGACATCGGCTTCGCTTTCCGCCATGCCTTCTTCAGCGGCGGACTCACCTTCAGTTGCGCCCGCATCCGCAACGGCCTCTTCCGGAACGGCCCCTTCAGCCGCCGAGGCTCCCCCCTGCGACTCGAGTCCTTCGAAGTAGGCCGCAACACTTTGGTGGATTTTCTCCACCATTTTCTCGCCGATGCCCTGGATTTCGACGAGCTGCTCGGGCGTCATGTCCGCGAGCTTCTCGATAGACGTGATGCCGGCAGCCTCGAGCTTCTCGATTGTTTTCGGGCCGATACCGGGCAGTTCGCTGAGTGCTGTGCCCGGAGCGGTGAGGGCGGCCATTTGCGCCTCGACTTCGCGCCGCTTCTCTTCCTCGCTCTTGATATCGATGTTCCAGCCGATCAGTTTGCTAGCAAGCCGGACGTTCTGGCCCTTCTTGCCGATCGCAAGGGAAAGCTGTGTGTCTTCCACAATTACTTCGAGCCGCTTCTCTTCCGGATCGGTGATCTGGACCCGCGAGACCTTCGCCGGACTGAGCGCTTTTTGCGCAAAGGCAATCGTTTCTTCGCTGTAAGGAATGATGTCGATTTTCTCGCCGCGAAGTTCCCGGATAATCGATTGGACGCGCATACCCTTCATCCCGACGCAGGCGCCCACGGGGTCCACGTCTTTGTCGCGGCTTTCGACGGCGATTTTGGTGCGTTCGCCGGATTCGCGAGCCACGGCGCGGATTTGCACGGTACCGTCATAGATTTCCGGCACTTCCATCTCGAAAAGGCGCTGCACCAGGGCGGGGTCAGCGCGCGAAACGATCACTTGCGGCCCTTTGGCGGCCTTCTCGACGGCGCGGATCGTGACGCGCAGGCGGTCCCCGACGTTATATGACTCGAGCCGCGACTGCTCGCGTTTGGGCAGGCGAGCCTCGGTGCGGCCCATGTCAACGATCATGTCCGGGCCCTCGATGCGCTTCACCACCGCGTTGATCAGCTCACCGACGCGCGTGTGGTATTCGTTGTAGATCGTGTCACGCTCGGCTTCACGGACCTTTTGCAGGATCACCTGCTTTGCGGTCTGTGCGGCGATTCGGCCGAGGACTTCAGTTGGCTTGGTCGCGGTGATCTCGCCGCCGACTTCGATGTCCGGATTCTGCTTGCGCGCGTCCGCCAGCGAAATCTCCTTCAGCGGGTCGGCGACTTCCTCCACGACGACGTGAACGGAATACACGTCCACGTGTCCAGTCTCGGGATTGAACTTCGAACGGAGCTCTTCCTCGGTGCGGTAATACTTCCGCGCCGCCACCACCATCGCGTCCTCGATGGCCGCGACGATGATTTCCGGTTCGATGTGCTTCTCCCGGCTGATCTGCTCGATCGTCTGGTACAGCAGACTCGCCATTTCCCGCTCTCCCTAACCTATAATTCCACTACCAAATTAGCTTTCTTTATCGACGCGTAAGGCACCGCGACGTCATGATCCTTGATGTTCAACTTCACCGCGCCGTCCGCCATACCTACGAGCCGCGCTTCGAGAAACGTTTTGCCCTCGAACGGCTCGTTCAACCAAATCTTTGCCCGGCGGCCCGCGAAGCGCTCGTAATCGGACTCCTTCACGAGCTTGCGGTCCATACCTGGCGAACTGATCTCCAGGATATAACTTGGTCCCGGCACCAACTCTTCCACGTCTAGGATCACGCTCAGTTGTTCGCTGACGCGTTCGCAGTCGCGGTGCGAGATGCCCAAGTTCTCCGGATTAGACGGTCCAGGCGGGCGGTCCAGATAAACGCGCAAAAACCGCTGCTTTCCCACCTTCCACTCGACGTCGAAGACTTCGACGCCTTCCGACCGCGCGACCCTTTCAGCCGCCTCGCGAATTTT
>DATJOL010000190.1:0-52158 GCA_035507075.1 Candidatus Aquilonibacter sp.
CTTGGAAATCCCGCAAACGACGCGGGATTCCCACTTTCCCCCAGCCACGACGGCGGCGATCCGTCCTCCGTCGTCCTGGAGGTTGAAAGCCAAACCCCGAGTGCTAACTTATGACTGGACCAAAAACGGGGGGCAGGTCAGTTTGTTCACAACGCTGCAAGCAGGCGATTGCGCGAAAGGAACCGAACGCCGAGATTAGCTAACGAGAATCGAGAGGTCTACTTAATGAATCGTCTTATTGCATTCTTGACGACATCCGGGGTCTCAATAGAGTCGATGGCCCCTTGTCTCATCCGTGCCAATAGGGCATCGCTGAGAGGCTCAAACGGTTTCCGGATCTGCCGCTCAAACGCAGCTAGCTGATCTCCCGCAGAACATATATAGGCCGAAAAGTAAGCAACGCATGTATATTGTTTTACGAAAGTGTGTTCACCAGGCTTAATTATGCAAGTGGGATCAGAGTGCCGACGATTCGTGGTAAGGTGACAAACAATGATTGAACCGTCTTCAAGCACACCGAGCACGCAATACAAGTGTGTGCCGATGGCGTCCGGCATGAGATATGTATCGCCGTCGTTCATCCGCAGAGCGCACGAGCGAAAGCTTCTTCGTTAGCGCTCATGCGAACGTCCTGAATATCCTCGGCCGACCAACCGGCTTGCTCGAGAATAAGTGCTGGATCAATCGGCAGACTAGAGCCCTGCGGATCGGTGTATTCAGGGAGGCTGTGAGTTAGACTTTTTAGGTCCGTGAATCCAAGGTGACGATACTCCTCATAAACGGATCGCAGAAGTCTACGCTCGTACTCGCTCAACTCGTCTGTCGGGCAGTCTTCTCTACGTAGAGAGACTAGATTATCTTCCCGTTCGGTCAAGTACTCACGCCAATAACGATTCTGAATCTCGGCTGGTGCCTTTGTCTCGTCATAGATGCGGCTCAAAACAGGACCGAGAGGCATCGATACCATCGCGTCGGTTGTGATGGAGCGCCCGCGTTCAACAAGGCACTTTCTATCCGCTAGGTACAGAATTTTGATCAGCGCGTACACGTCCATCGTCCCACCGGACAGACGCACTAAGTATGCGGCCGCTTGTGCTGCTTTTATTGGCTTATAAACGAACTTCATGGATGACTCTCGCTTACGCTATCTTACGCGAAACAGCAACCGAAGACAATCAAAGCTGCTTTGAGCGTTCCAGACAAAAAATCAGCGTGACATATACCCGGAAAGGCAATTTGTATTCCGAGAAAATACGAGATGCCACGGCACAGATCAGACCGGATAGGCAAAAAGCGGGACCGCCCGCTCTTTTAGCGCGAATCCGGCTTGCGAAAATGGAGGTACCTAAGAAACAGTTTGCGTCCAACGCCCATCTGCTTGGAAAACCACTCCGTTACTTCATGCCGTTCATTAGCATGTGTCGCCGGACCGGCCGCATTGTACGTTTCCAGATTTATTCCTTGCTTGTACAGCTCGTTTATAAAGTCGCCGATTTCTGATTCAAAAAGGAACTCATGATCGCGTGTCTTTCGCATGAATTCCATACATTCTGCAATGCCAGGCTTAAGGGTCTGCATCACATCGGCGATGAACGCCATCGTTGTGTTGTAGACGGCCATCCTCTTTTCAAAAAGGGCCAACCGGAACTACTGGCGAGTGATTACGTGTTGCTGATAAGCAATCCATGCCACAGTTCCACCTATGACGAGGGTCAGGACTCCAGACAATCCCTCGCCCATTGCTCGCCAACGGATGGCGGCTAACATGACGACTAGACGGTGCATGATGAACGAAACTTTAAGCATGGTTTCATAGAAAAACAAGGAACGTCCGCTCGCAAGAAACTGTTCCGAGAAAATACGAGAGGCCGCTCGGGTCTGGCGGCTCGCTCGATGCCGCAAGTTTTCACCTGTCGCGGGTGTCTTCTGGCGTGCTTCTTAATCTTCCTCTGCAAGCCATACAGCGATTGATTCGGTGTGCGTGCCGCCGTATGTATCCTGTGGCGCGTGTGGTTTGTCGAATGCGACCTCATCGCAAAAAATCCTGCGGTGTTTGAGGGCCGTCCCGGTAATGCCGCTGAAAATGGCGCGCAGCCATTTCGAGGCGAACACCCGTCGTTTGTCAGAAAATGGCGAAGGAATAGAGAACGCCGATGGCACGATTTTGGCACGATGCACTACAAATGTGCAGGTCGAAAATCGCAAGCCGCAGAAATTACAATAGTTAGAAGCGGATGAGCCTGTAAGCCGGATTCTGTGCCCGCGTTCGCAATCGCGCCGGACTTGCGTTCGGCGCAAACTGCGCGCGGCGGCGATCATTCCTCTAGGTCCCGGATCGCTCCGGGACTCAAGCAGCCTACCCGAGGGTCGTCGGGCCGGGCCGGCCCTCCCCTCCTATTTGGCCTTGCTCCACGCGGGGTTTTCCGTGCCCTCGGCATTGCTGTCGAGGCGGTGGGCTCTTACCCCACCTTTTCACCCTTGCCAAATGCGCTTCGTCCGAACAGGTCAGCTCCCGGTATCACCGGAAACCGGCCGCCGAGGTCGAAGCTCACCGGCGGTCTATTCTCTGTGGCACTTTCCGTAGCCGGATTCCCTGCCGCGCTTGCGCGCCGCAAGGAGCGGCCCCCTGACGTTATCAGGCGCGTCGCCCTAAATCCCCGTCCCGCGAAGGCGGAAGAGGGATTCCGGAGTCCGGACTTTCCTCCCGTCCGCCCTGCTTGCGCAAGACGGACCGGCGATCACCCGGCTCACCCGCTTCTCCAATTGTAACGTGAAAATACCTGTTTTTTGAGCGCCAAATGGCGTTTTTAAGCCGTTTTTAGCGTCGAAATCACGCCCTTTTAAGCGACATCGTTCTCATCGCGGGCCGACTCGGCCCCATACAGGTCCATGTAGCTCGGGGGAAGCGCGGTTCGTGCGCTTGCCCCGAGGCCTTCGGCCGCCACCAGCCTGCCCATTCGCCCGGGCCGGTAACTTAGCCATAGGCGGGGCCGCGAAGCAAACTGTGTCAAATATGACACACACTTAGATATTGACACGGGACGTCAACCTGTGGTAAACTATCGTCTCAAAATTAACTCATGCCAACCGTGGCCGCTGGTGCTGATCGCCGATCAAGAGGCACCACTGCGCGCGCCCGAGACCACCCCTAAAGCCCCCAAACCGGCCATTTCTAATCGATATCGCTGCGATTAGAAAACGCCGCAACTCTAGTATTTGCAATAGATCCGAATTTCTAATCGATAGTAAATCAGCTGTTTTGGAGGAGCAAAAGCGCACAAAAGGCGAATGGCAAGGGCGTGGGCGCGAGTCATGAACCACGAATCACAAGTCACGGCCTTTCTAATCGCAAATGAAAATAATTAGAAATCCACCTAAATCGCTGAAAACAAAGGCCGCGAAAATTTCTAATCGCGGTCAGAAAGGGGGGTAAACGAGCGCCGCGATTAGAAACGCATAAGCGGCTAGGAGCTCTGCTCCGTCGGGGCGGATTCGAGCTTGCCGTTGACGATCACGTGATCGAACTTGAGGTTGGTCACGCCGGAAACCTCGAGATTCGGCCTCTCGAGCGTGACGTCGAAGTCTTTGAACGTGACGTCACTGATCGTCGTCTGGCCGGGATTCGGGCGGATGGTGCCGAATGATCCGGAACGTCCCGTGATTCCGGTCATGCTGAAGTTGCGAACCACCGAATGCGGCGGAGCTTCACCCAGGAGGTTCGCATACTGGGACCATGGCCGGATGGACACGATGGAAGCGCGGGAATTATCGAGAGTGATGCCGCGGAACGAAATGTTTTCGTACTGTTGAGGCGTGTCTGGACGCAGCTTCACGGTGGCGACGCCGACTTCGCCGATCACTTTGCAGTTTTCGACGCTCACATCGCGCACGATGGTGGCCTCGCTGCCCAGAGTCAGCACGCCGCCGCCGCGTTTGTAGGTGCAGTTGCGGACCCGGATATGCTCGACCGGAGGGCTGTCTTTGTCTTGCAAGGCGTTCGGGCCCTTGGAGCCCTTTAACGCGATGCAATCGTCGGTGACGGAGAAATAGCACCCGTCGACCGTCACGTTGCGGCAACTGTCGACGTCAATTCCGTCTGTGCTGGGCGCCTGCCTATAGTCGTCCGGCACCTGGAACCGCGTCTCGCGAACGACGACGCCGTCGCACTTGTAAAGATGGAGATTCCAGAATTGCGAGTCTTTGAAGGTGACGCCTTCAACCGTTGCGCCGCGTGAGTTTTCGATCAGCGCCATACGGGCGCGGGGAATGCCGATGTTTGGAAAGTTTCGCGGGTCGGGGGACGCGGCGCGCAGCTTCCAGAAAAGGTCCCAGATCGGCCGGCCCGCTCCGTCGAGCGTGCCTTCGCCGCTGAGGTGGAAGCCGTCGCAGCCGGTGGCATTGATCAAGGCGGGATTGAACTTGTTTTCGAAGTGGCCTTCGATGCGCGTGCGCTGAGGAGGAAAATTGGCCGTCACGTCCGTCGAGCATTTCAGCACGGCGTCTCTTTGCAAGTGAAGATTGACCTTGGGTTTGAAGAACAGCGCGCCGCTCACGAAGACGCCTTGCGGCACGACGACCGTTCCGCCGCCGCTTGCGGCCAAATGGTCGATAGCGGCCTGGATGGATTTGGTGTTGATGGTGGCGTCGTCGGCGACCGCGCCGAAGTCGGTGATGGAAGCCTCGCCGGAGACCGCTCCATAGGACGCCGCTGCGCCACAGAACGGCGCGGAAAGGAGTAACGCTGTAAACCGGCGGCGAGTGTAACGATGAGCTGTCATGGGTCTCCTATGCGCGGCAGCCGAGCGGTTCCTGCTGGGTGAGGCAGTGGAGTGTTCCGAGGCCCCAGACCAGATCGCGCGCGTGGATTCCCACAACGTCTCGCTGCGGAAACAAGTCCGCGAGGGTGCGAAGCGCCACCGCGTCGTTAGCGTCGTTGAAGGTGGGGACGATCACGACGCCATTTGCGATATAGAAATTGGCGTAGCTGGCGGGGAGGCGTTCGCCGAGCATCGTCACCGGCTGGGGAAAGGGCAGCTTCACGATTTTCAGCGGTCCTATCGAAGGATCGCACGCGGCCAACTCGAGCCTGCGCAGATTGTCCAGAGACAGCGCGTGATTATCGTCAGCCGGATCAGGCTCGAAGGCAAGCACGATCGTATCGGCTGAGGTGAAGCGGGCAACGTCGTCCACATGACCGTGCGTATCGTCGCCCACGCAGCTTGCGGCGAGCCAAATCGTCTTGCGCGCACCGAGCCAATCGCGGAAGACGCAATCGTATTGCTCGCGATCGAGTCCGGGATTGCGGACCTGTAGCTCGCTGAGCAGCCATTCCTCGGTGACGATGAGGAGACCTTGACCGTTGGCTTCGATACCGCCGCCTTCGAGCACGATGCGGCCTTTATTGTCCGCGCGCTGCGGCTCGCACCGCGCCAGACCTGTGATCTTTTCAACGGCGCGGCCAACTTGCGCATCCAGCTTCCAATTATCGTATTTCGCCCACCCGTTGAACGCCCAATTGAGCAGAACCGGCGTCGCGTTGGCGTCGAGGACGGCGGTGGGAGCGCTGTCGCGGAGCCAAACGCGATCGGTCGGCACGATGTGCAGGCGAACATGATCGGCTCGCACCGCATGCGCGTCGAGACAAGTACGCGCGGCCTCCAGAGCACCTTTGGACTGGCAAAGAATCTCGAGAGGTTCGTGCTGCGCGAGGACGCGCGCGATTTCCGCGTACACCCACGGAATCGGCTCAAATTTCGTAGGCCAGTCGGGTTCGTGATGAGGCCACGCGATCCATGTGGCGCGATGAGGCTCCCATTCCGCGGGCATCCGCAGAGGCAGAGCGAGAGGACTCATTCGGCGAGGTACCGCTGCAGGATCGGAGCGTAGGCGTCGATGCGGCGGTCACGCAGGAAAGGCCAATTACGGCGCGTCGATTCGATTTCGGCGGGGTCGCACTTTGCAATCAGCACCGTCTCTTCATCGTTTGCCGAAGCAAGCAGCCGCCCCGAAGGATCGGCGATGAAAGAATTTCCAAAAAACGTGATGCCGTCCGTGCCGGGCTCGTCTTCGTGGCCGATGCGATTGGGAGAAGCCACGTAGATGCCGTTGGCAATGGCGTGCGCGCGCTGCATCGTGCGCCAGCTTTCCACTTGCGTCGCGCCCCATTCCCGCTTTTCGGAGGGGTGCCAGCCGATTGCCGTCGGATAGAAGAGTACCTGGGCGCCCAGGAGCGCCATGATCCGAGCCGCTTCCGGGAACCACTGGTCCCAGCAGATGAGCACGCCGATGGTCGCGTAGCGCGTCTTCCAGACTTTGAAACCGGGAACCTCTCGGACGACACCGTTTCCCGAGGCTGGGGCGACGTCGCCGGGAGTGAAATAGAATTTTTCGTAATAGAGAGGATCGTCAGGGATGTGCAGCTTGCGATAAGCGCCCAGCAAGGCGCCGTCTGCGTCGATGACAGCGGCGGAATTGCGATAAACTCCGGCGGCCTCTCGCTCGAAAATGGGAACGACGAGCACCACGCCCAGTTCCTTCGAGAGCGCTTGCATGCGTGCTGTGGTGGGGCCCGGAATAGGCTCGGCCAGATCAAAGCGATCGTGTTGCTCGGACTTGCAGAAATAAGGAGCGTTGAAGAGTTCCTTCAGGCAGATGATCTGCGCGCCCCGCCGGGCGGCTTCGCGGATATGTTTTTCCGCGCGCGCGATATTGGCCGGAATGTCCGGCGTCGCGTAATCCTGCACGATAGCGATGGTGAAAGGAGTTTGCTGCATTGTGGAGTCGATTGTAGCATCACTTGCGTGGCGCAAAAACGTCTGCAGTGCGGCAGTTTTGGGAGAAACTGCGGCTCTTGACGCGCAATAAACGGTAATTTGGTAGCATGTCCGCCCATGAATGAACGCGTACGCACTCGGTATCCCGCCGCGCTGCGCTGGGGCGCGATTGTTTGGCTTGCGATATGGATTCCGGCGTATTGGCGGACATGGGGCGCGATCAATTTTCTGCACTTTTGCGATATCGCTGTTTTTCTCGCTTGTATCGGCTTCATTTTCAATAATGCCCTGCTGATTTCGAGCCAGGCCGTTGCGTCGCTTCTTGTCGATCTGGCCTGGATCGCTGATGTAGCGGGAAAACTGTTGTTCGGCCGCTACGTTTTTGGCGGGGCGGCGTACATGTTTGATCGGCATATTGCGCTGTGGGTGCGTTTGCTTTCGCTATTTCACGTGGCGATGCCGAGCTTGCTGTTGTGGGCTGTTTGGCGGTACGGCTACGACCGGCGCGGCTGGATGCTGCAATGCGGCATCGCGCTGGTTGCGTTTATCGCGTCGCGATTTACGAACCCCGCGCTGAATATGAATTACGCTTACACGGACCCTTTCTTTCATCGGCAGTGGGGCCCGGCGCCGGTGCACGTCGCCGTAATCTTCTTGTTTATGGTCATCGTCGTTTATTTGCCTACCCATTTTGTTCTTTTGAAGATTGCCAAGCAGCCGCAGGGATAGAAGCGGACTCGGGACGAACGTGCTCCAGCCCGAGCCGAGTTTGAAGACGCCCGCCGAGAAGCGCGCGCAAACTTCGCGCGCAACCCTTCGCTGCGGCGTTCAGGGTCACGACGATGCCCGCTAGAAAAGCAAAGGCAGGGCGGGACGCGCCGGCGCGTGTTAAGATCCATGGCGATTGTGATGGCCGCTAACCCTCTTTTATTTTTGCCGCCGGAAGCAACGAAGATCATCCTCACGCTTTTCCTTTCGTTTCTGATCGGCTTGGAACGCGAGGAGCACAAAGCAACCGTCGATCGGTACGTTTTCGGAGGAATACGCACTTACCCACTGATTGGGCTGCTCGGGTACGCGCTCGTGCTCGTCTCGGGTCCGCAACACGTGCCAGTAGCCGTGGGGTTTGCGGTGATCGCGTCATTCCTCTGGCTTTCTTATCAACACAAACTACAGAGCGGCGCGCCTGTGGGCATGACGACGGAAATCTCGGCTCTGACGACGTACGCGGTGGGCGCGCTTGTTTCGCTCGACCATTTCTGGATTGCAGGCACGCTCGGCATCCTCAGCGTTCTGCTCCTGGAGCTGAAAACTTTTCTGGAAGGACTTTCCAGCCGTATTCCGGCGCGGGAAATTTTCACGTTCACAAAATTCCTGTTTCTGACGATTGTGATTTTGCCGATCGTCCCGGATCAGAATCTGGGGCCCTACAAAATCAATCTTTTCAAGACGTGGCTCGTGGTGGTGGCGGTGAGCGCCATTTCCTACGGCAGCTATCTGCTGCAAGTCTTCACGAAGGGGAGGGGCGGCATCATCCTTTCCGCGCTGCTCGGCGGCGCCTATTCGTCGACGGTTGCGACGGTGGTTCTGGCCAAGCGCTCGAAGGATGTGGAAGGCGCGTCACACATTTTCGCCGGTGGAATTTTGATGGCTTCGGGCGTGATGTATCTTCGTCTTGCAGTCCTGATTGCGATCTTCAATTTTGCGCTACTTACGCGAATTGTGACGCCACTGCTTGCGATGGCAGCGCTCGGGCTAGCGGGCGGCTGGCTGTGGACACGCCGTCCGGATAAGCACCCGATCGAAATCAAGAAGCAATACGTCCCTCGGAATCCGCTGGAGCTTTGGGTCGGTTTCCTCTTCGGAGGGATTTTTATCGCGATGTTAGTGATGACGACCTGGGCCGTCGAGCATCTTGGTCAGGCGGGGGTATTCGGCCTGGCCGCGGTGATGGGCGTGAGCGATGTGGATCCTTTCGTGCTGAGCTTGACGCAATCGGCCGGCACGGTGACGACGCTGGCGCTGGCGGGCGCCGGAATTCTGATCGCCAGCGCGAGCAACAATGTGATCAAGGGCTTTTACGCCTTCGGCTTCGGCAACCGGCGGACGGGGATCGAAAGCCTCACTTTGTTGCTCATATTCGCCGCGCTCGGCCTCGCACCCCTATTCTGGATTTTGCATTAATTGCAAAACCGGAGGGATTTGCGAGCGCGCTGCGCATTGGAATGTTCCGTCCTAGCCTCGGTGCATCCAAAAGAGTAAGATAGACTTGGTCCGCCAGACCCATCTGCGTTCGGTCAGTTCTAGGCATGCAATGGAGGTGAGCGGAATGTTCAAGCCTGCCTTAATAAAATCCTTTCTGGTTTTGAGTGCTGTTTTCGCGATTTCCATTTTTCCTAATCCCGCATTCGCGCAACGTGGCGGAGGCCACGGTGGTGGTGGAGGTGGCTTTCACGGCGGCGGAGGCGGCGGGTTTCATGGCGGTTTCGGCGGCGGAGCCGTTCGTGGAGGCGGGGGCTTCGGCGGAGGAGGATTCAGCCGCGGCAATTCGGGCGGAGGTCGTTCTTTCGGCGGGTCCGGCACGGGCAGAAGCTTCGGAGGCAATTCGTTCGGCGGAGCGCGCTCGTTTGGAGGCAATCGCTCCCCCGGAGGTGGATCTTTGGGGGGAAGCCGCAGCTTTGGCGGCGCACGCAGCTTTGGCGGACCTTCCGGTGCCGGCCGGCTCGGTGCCGACGGCGGACGTTCGTTCAATCGTTCATTTGCACCAAGAGGGAACGCGGATGGCAACTGGCACTCGTTCAGCGGCGGCCGGACCGGGACGACGGGTGCAGGATTCCGCGGCGGGAACAGCGCACTGAACGACGGAGCGTGGCATTCCTTCGGCGGTCGCGGCGATGCATTCGCAGGCAGAAGCAGCATCAACGGTTTTGGGAATGGCCGGGTTGGTTCACCGCTCGGTAATCGATTCGGTGGGGGATTTGGCGGCGGATTCGGTAATCGTGGCCTCGGCGGGTTTGGCAACCGCGGCATCTGGGGCGGCCCGATCCGCGGACGCGGCTGGGGTTACGGTGGCTGGGGCTACGGCGACGGATTCGGACTTGGTTGGGGCCTCGGTTGGGGATGGGGCGGCTTAGGCCTTGATTTCGGCTGGGGCTGGCCGTATTGGGATGCTGGTTGGTGGGGGCCATCGTGCGGTTATCCGTACTCATTTGGTTGGTACGGAGCGTATTGCGGACCCGTTGCGGACTTCGGTTTTGGCGATCCTTGGATTTACCCTGATTACTCGCAGTTCTATGGAGGCGGGTATGGTCCGTACGGCGAGGATCCGGCGCCATACAATCAAAATGCTCCGCAACCAGCTGAGCCCAATTCCAATGCCCCGGCTCCAGCGCCGCAAGACTACAACGCGGTTCCGGGAATTGCGCCTGGACCGATCACCTAAGCGGCAGACGTAGCCTGCAAAAACAAAAGGGAGGCGATGCTCTCGCCTCCCTTTTTTATTTTAAACGGCAGGCTCGCTGATGGAACCTAGCTCGCGGCTTCGCTCTTCTGCTGCTTATCACGCTGATCTCGCAAAACGGCTTTGCGGCTGAGACGGATCTTATTGCCCTCGATTGCGAGAACCTTTACAAGGATCTGGTCGCCTTCCTTCAGTTCGTCGCGAACCGAGCGAATGCGCGCTTCGGCTATTTCGCTGATGTGGAGCAAACCGTCGGTGCCCGGAAACAGCTCGACGAAAGCGCCAAAATCGGCGATGCGCACTACGGTGCCGAGATACGTCTTGCCCATCTCGGCCGTTGCCGTGACGTCGCGAATCATTTTGAGAGCGGCTTCGGCGGCCGTGCCATTGTTCGCGAAGACGTGAACCTTGCCGTCGTCCATGACGTCGATTTTGACGCCGGTGGCTTCAATGATCGAGCGAATCTTCTTGCCGCCAGGGCCGATCAGGTCGCGGATTTTGTCCGTGGGAATCGTGAGCATGTGCAGGTGAGGCGCGTAGGTGGAGATTTCGGGCTTGGCAGTCGTGATCGTATTGGCCATGATGTCCAGAATTTCGAATCGCGCTTTGCGGGCTTGTTCAAGAGCCTCGCGCATGATCGAAATGGTCACACCCGTGACTTTGATGTCCATCTGGAGCGCCGTAATTCCCTGCCGCGTCCCGGCAACTTTGAAGTCCATGTCGCCGTAATGATCTTCCGCGCCGGCGATATCGGTGAGAATGGCGTACTTATCGTCTTCGATCACCAGTCCCATCGCAATTCCCGCACAAGGAGATTTGAGCGGCACGCCCGCATCCATCAGCGAAAGCGAGCCGCCACAGACGCTGGCCATCGATGAGGATCCGTTGGATTCCATGATGTCGCTGACGACGCGCATGGCGTACGGGAAATCCTCTTCGGCGGGCACGAGGTTTGCGAGCGCGCGCTCGGCAAGTGCGCCGTGCCCGATTTCGCGACGGCCCGGTCCGCGGAGGAACTTCACTTCGCCGACAGAAAATGCCGGGAAGTTATAGTGCAACATGAAACGCTTGAAAGATTCTTCCTCGAAAAGAAGATCGAGGCGTTGCTTGTCTTCCTTAGTGCCCAGCGTGGTCGTGACCAGCGCCTGCGTTTCGCCGCGCGTAAAAAGCGCGGAGCCATGAACCCGGGGCAGCACGCCGATTTCGCAGCTGATGGGCCGAATCTGGTCAAATGCACGGGCATCGGGACGACGGCGGCGAATCAGCATATCGTCGCGGAAGATACGCTCGCGAAGGCGCTCAAAGGCGCGCGATGCAAGCTTCTGCTTGTCCTCGTCGTCTTCGGGAACTTCGGCCAGGATTTCGGCTTTGATTCCGTCAACCAGCCCGTAGCTTTCGAGCTTTGGGTGCTTGGCGGTGTCCAGCGCGTCGCGCATCCGCTCCGTGTATTTCGCGCTGACCTGCTTGTAGAGGTCTTCGTCGAAAGCGGGCGGTTTCACGTCGATCTTCGGCTGGCCGGCCTTTACGCCGAGTTCTTTGATAGCAGCAATGACGCTCTTGATGGCGGCATGGCCGAACTCCAGCGCGTCCGCAACGGTATCCTCGGAAACTTCGAGCGAACCGGCCTCGACCATAACGATCGCTTGCTCCGAACCAGCGACGACGATATTCAGCAGGCTGGTCTTTTGCTCGGCGACGGTTGGGTTGATCACCAGCTTGCCATCGAGCAAGCCGACTCGCACGGCAGCAATGGGATTGTTAAAGGGAATCTTCGAAATATAGAGTGCGGCGGAGGCGGCGGTTACACCAATGACGTCGGGATCGTTTTCGCTGTCCGCGGAGAGGACCATTGCGACCACTTGCGTTTCGGTGGCCCAGCCCTCGGGGAACAACGGGCGCAGGGGACGATCGATCAATCGAGACGTAAGCGTCTCGCGCTCCGATGGCCGCCCCTCGCGCTTGAAAAAGCCTCCGGGAATTTTTCCCGCCGAGTACGTGTACTCACGGTAGTCCACCGTCAGCGGAAGAAAATCTTTCTCGCTCGCATGCGTATCCATGCATGCCGTCGCCAACACCACCGTATCTCCATAACGCGCCACCACCGCGCCGTGCGCCTGCTTTGCCATTTTTCCTGTTTCAAACGTCAGTTTTCTTCCACCCAGGTCCAGACTGGTCTGCTCAACCATGTGTTTCACTTCCTTTTTGTGCCCCGGATCGCCGGGGATTTTATTCGAAATCAACAGAAATGTACTTGGAATAGTACGAAGAAGGGAGAACGGACGAATGCTCAGCGCGCGGCTACGACACCCCGCATCGCGCCCTGCGACTCCGATTTGTACGGAGGGAAAATGCTACGGCTAGATTTGCCGCTCAGGGAATGGATGCTACTTGCGCAAACTAAGACGTTCGACAATCTCGCGATACCGATCCGGGTCGCGGCGGTTCAGGTAGTCCAGCAGCCGACGGCGGCGATTGACCATCATGATCAATCCGCGCCGCGAAGCGTGATCCTTTGCATGGGCTTTTAGATGAGTGGTGAGGTAGTTGATGCGCTCGCTCAGCAACGCGATCTGCACTTCCGGTGAACCCGTGTCCCGCGGATGCGTTCTATACTGTTCGATTACACCAAATTTGGCATCGCTCAACTGCGCCCTCCCCTGAAGCGTCGTGGCCCTGCTCTTATCCTTGTTCTTCTTCGACTTAATCAGCCTAGCACACGACCACTGTAGTGCCAACAAAAAGTATTGAAAAAGCCTAGCTCACCAGTGGAACGTTCGGTAGGTGCCAGCCTTACAGCGGCGCCTCACAACGTCGGCGAGTTGCCACCGAGCAAGGCCTCTCGCACAATTTTCACCGGCGGAAAACCTTGCTTGAGGAAATCATCGTGGAATTTTTCGAGGGAAAAGGCAGCACCTTCCTTCTTCTGGAGGTCGGCGCGCAGTTTCAGAATTTCCAGCTTGCCCAGGGTGTAGTACAAGTAGGTGGGATCCTCTGTTCCGCGCTTCGTTTCTTCAATAGCAATGGCGCGCGTCTGATAGCCTTGTTTCACGAAATAATCGACGGCTTGATCAAACGTCATCTGATGTGTGTGCATTTCAATGCCGACGACAAACCGCGCATTCCGCAGCAGAGCGTCTTGCAATTGGCCGAGGCGAATGAGTTTAGCGTCGCGCTCATTCTTTGCGCCAAAGCCAGGCTGGCCGTAGCCTTCATCGAGCATCATCTGCTCGCAATAATGAGCCCAACCTTCGATGTCCGTATTGGCGCCGAGCAGCTTCCGCACTTTTGAAGGGGCCTGCGGCAGCCAAAGGAACTGAATGTAGTGGCCCGGATAGGCCTCGTGCACGGAAGTGGAGATGATAGTCCCGACGTTGAAGTCCTCCATAATCTCGTTGGCTTCCTGCGGCGTGTCGGTTGAGTCGGGAAGCGTCACGTTGAAATAGACCTCCGTTGCCACCTTTTCAAAAGGCCCAGGCGCGTCCATCGATGCGGTCGTCGTGGCGCGCATGAAAGGCGGCGTTTCTTCGAGGATTGGACGGACAGTGCTCGGAATCGTAACGATGTGCTTGGCTTGAATGAATGCGATCAGGCTGCTAAACGTATCGCGAAAGGTCTGAAGGAGTCGATCCGGCTTGGGATGGTCCGCTTCGAGTTCCGCGAGCACTTCGCGCGGCGTCTTGTTCGGCTCCAGTTCCTTTGCCACGCGGGCGAATTCCTGCTGGTTTGCGACCATGTTCGCGTGATTGATTTCGAGCAGCTTATCGAGCGGCGCATCGACCATTTCGTCGTACAGCAGTTTTTTTGAATAAGTGTCCGCGCCAATTGCGAAGTCGCCATGCGACAAGGGCAGCTCTACATCCCGCAGCCACTTCTCGTAACTTTCGAGCGCCGCAATCACGGCAGCGTTCGTTTTCGCAAATTCTCTCTTTAGCTGAGGATCGGTCGCATCCGTAAAGGCTGATGGTAGATCGTGCTGGAAAAAGCCCATGTCGCCGGGAAGCTGCTGGAGCGCGATTTCGGTAAAAATTCGCGCGGGATCCTTCAGATTCTGCCGCGCATCCATCAGGGCCGCAGGCATCAGCTTCTCGCGTGCGATCAGTGAGCGCAGCCGGTCGTCGGGCGGCGCAAAGCTGCGGTCCATGATTACATACGCGCTGTTTGTGATACCGCCGCCGGCTTCGGGCAAGCCGCTTGAGTAGAAGTCAGGATTCTTTTCCCACGGGCGGATTTCTTGAAGCTCGAGCAGTGTGCTCTCGATGTTTGAAAGTACAATTTCGCGATCGGCGGATTCTTCTTGCGTCAAGCCGGCTGGGTCGAAATCTTCTACTCGTTTTTCAAAGGCCTGGTAGGCGGCGACTTCCCTGTCCACACCCGCGCGCGAATAGTCCTCAAGCTTCGAATCGTACTGATGGAATCCAGCGGAGGTTCCCGACGTCGGGCTGAAAACGAAATAGACGTGATCAAAATAATCATCCACCAACGCGTTCCAGCGCGCATGAACGTCATCGGCGCGCCGCGCGGAGAGAGCTGAGGCAAATATCACAACCAGAAATGCGGCGACTCCGCCGAACGCGGCAAGAGCTCTCATGGAAGGTCTGTTCATCGCTGTATCCTCAGACACGGGAATTACGAATCGCATTGGCCCGTGCGGCTGATATTAGTTGATGTGGAGAAAGGTGACATGGAACAAATTCGTGCGATTTCGCCTAGCGACTGACTGTTGCTGGCCACTGCGTTCCTAACCTTCTACGGAGTCGGCCAAGTGTCGGTTGTCCAGGTTTCCAGCTACTACTTGTGGCGTTATGTAGGCGCCCGCGAACTGCCAGCCTATCACACGGACCGGTGGCGCAGCATCTGGTTCGTGGTGCTGGCACCGGCTGTGAGCGCGTTTTTCGCTTTCCTACTGATGCTCTGGATGCAACCGTACGGAATACCGAGATCGGCCGTGAGATTCGGCATGTGTTTGGAAGCGCTGCTGGTGATTGGAACCGCAGTTTGGTGGGGCCGCTGATGGCACGTCTGGCGAATCCCGATGGATCGCTGATTCAGCCTCTTTACCGCCGGCCGAAGGGTACGCACTGGTCCGCGTGGAACTGGTGACCGCGTGCGGCCTTCTTGTCTTCTGGATGCTGATCACGAGTATGGCCGTGCTGCGTTCCCCGCCGAGCGCCAACTTCGGGCAAACTGAGCGGCCGAAAGGCGCCGGGAACCCGAGCGCCACCGCAGCATGAGCGCCGCTACAAACTCTTGCCCCTAACCAGCGACAGGAATTCATCACGCGTCTGCTTGTTCGTTCGGAAGGTACCCAACATCGCGCTGGTGACGGCAACGGAGCCCTGTTTTTCCACGCCACGCATGACCATGCACATATGCCGCGCCTCGACTATTACGCCGACGCCGAGCGGCTTGAGCTTATCCTCGATCGCTTGAGCGATTTGGCTCGTCAAACGCTCCTGAATCTGGAGGCGCCGTGCATAAAGATTCACCAGGCGCGCAATCTTGCTGAGGCCCACCACTTGCTTGTCAGGCAAATACGCGACGTGGCATTTGCCGAAAAACGGGAGCAGATGATGCTCGCAGAGGCTGTAAACCTCGATGTCCTTGACGACGATAATCTCGTCATAGCAAACGCTGAACTTAGCGCCATTGAGCACCTTCTCGGGATCCTGCGCATAGCCGCTCGTCATGTAACGAAAGGCGCTTTCGAATCGCTCCGGCGTCCTTTTCAGGCCTTCGCGCTCCGGGTTCTCGCCCACCTGAACGAGAATTTTGCGCATCAGCTGCGCAATGCTCTCCGAGCCGACTGCCGGGGGCCCCTCGATCTCAACTGTTTTGCTCATATTTCCTCGCTCTCAGACATTTCCAGGCGGCATTTGCGATTCAACGCCCTTTCTGCGCCGCAAGCCCCGGAAGCCCTATTTGATCGGCGCGGGTTGCAAAAGATTCCGGCAAACCGGGCAGATATGCGGTACTACGCGGAACTGGCGCTTCCCGGTCATCGCGTGAAATAATGGAGGGAAATAAAATTAAAGTTCCAATCCGCGCGGAAACCGAACCGCCGCACCGGAGATTCGCGGATGCATTATTATAGAATGGGGGGATGCGGGATTTGAAACAGAAACTCATCACCGGCGCCGTGGGCCTCTTTATCGCCGCACTGATCGCCGTGTTCGTTTCCCCCGCGTATCGCGAAGGCGAGCCGAGCATTGCCGGACAGACTCCAAGGGACTTTGCCTTCACGCTGAACGGGAAGGCGATGCACCTTTCGGATTTGCGCGGTCATGTGGTGGTGCTGAACTTCTGGTTTTCGTCGTGCCCGCCCTGCGTTGAGGAAGCCGCATCGCTAAACGCGTTACAGCAACATATCACAGGCATAGGCGGCACGGTTCTCGGCGTTGATGCAGATGTCGCTCCTGAAGATGAGGCATCTTACGAAAAGTTCTTGAAAGACAATTCGATCATTTATCCCACGTACCTGGACACCTCACAGAAAATCGCCGCGGCGTTCGGCACCGAGATGTATCCGGAAACATATATCATTGGGCCCGATGGAAAATTCGAGCGCAAGATCATAGGCGCGCAGGATTGGACGAGCCCCGAAATGCTGTCTTACATCAGTGCGCTGGCGCCCAGGAAGCAGTCCGTGCAGGAAAGCTCGCTTCTTCCCTAAAGTTGCGCGGTTGAAGCGGCGCTTTTTCTCTCTCCCAATTCGAGTGAATCCTTTCCATGCGTCGCCGCGTCACGTAATAATTGAGTTCTGCAAATGGACGCCACGCCCCAAAAGGATCCGGTTTGCGGCATGACGGTTGACCCGAGCCGCGCGAAGGCACACGCCGACCACGCCGGCAAAACCTATTTCTTTTGCTGCGAAGGCTGCGCCAAAAAGTTTCGCGGGGATCCACAAAGATATTTGGATGGCGGCGTAACCGAGCCGATGACAGCCGCGGCGCCGCTCATCCAACTCGGCGGAATCAAATCGTCCGCGCCCATCGCGCATGCGCATCATGCCGCTGCTGCAACTGGTCCGGCCGCAAACGTGGCTCCGGCGCCTGGCTCACCAACACCTGGTCCGGGAGCTGCGAAGTCAGGACGTGGCAAGGTTTCCAGTAGCCGCACCAAAGCAACCTATGTCTGCCCAATGGCCCCCGAGGTTTCGCAGGATCATCCGGGGGCCTGCCCCAAATGCGGGATGGATCTTGGGCCTGCCGTTCCGGTCGTGACGACGCGGACGGGATACACATGTCCGATGCATCCCGCGGTGGTCCGTCACGCGCCGGGCGCTTGCCCCATCTGCGGCATGGCGCTCGAACCGCAGACTGTCGCCGCCGAAGAAACGAATCCCGAACTCGCCGCGATGACGCGACGATTCTGGATCGCCCTGGCGCTCACAATACCGGTGATCGGCTTCGGGATGTCGCGCATGATTCCCGGCGTGCGGGTCACAAGCAGCCTCGGCTGGATCGAACTGGCACTCTCGACGCCCGTTGTGCTGTGGGCCGGGGCGCCTTTCTTCCAGCGCGGCTGGGCATCAATCGTGAATCGCAGCCTGAACATGTTCACGCTGATCGCGATTGGGACAGGAACGGCTTACATTTACAGCGTTGCCGCGGTGCTCTTCCCATCCGTGTTTTCCGCGTCGTTCCGCACGGCAAACGGAGAGGTGCCGCTCTATTTCGAGGCAGCGGCTGCGATAACGACGCTTGTGCTGCTGGGACAAGTTCTCGAATTGCGCGCCCGGAGCCGGACATCGTCGGCGATTCGCGCCTTGCTCAATTTAACGCCCAAGATGGCGCGCCTCGTGCGTGCTGACGGCACCGAGATTGACGTCCCTGTCGCCGCGGTCGCCGTGGGCGACACTTTGCGCGTGCGGCCCGGCGAGAAGGTCCCGGTCGATGGCATCGTCCTCGATGGCGCGAGTTCCGTCGATGAATCATTGATGACCGGCGAATCGCTACCGGTGGCAAAATCCGAAGGCAGCCGCGTGGTTGGCGGCACGGTAAATGCGACCGGAGCACTCTTCATGCGCGCAGATCGTGTTGGTAACGAGACGATGCTCGCGCAGATCGTGCGCATGGTGGGCGAAGCGCAACGCAGCCGCGCGCCGGTGCAAAAACTCGCCGACCGTGTCGCCAGCTACTTTGTGCCAGCCGTGGTACTGATCGCCGCGGTTACGTTTGTCGCGTGGGCGCTGCTTGGTCCGGCGCCCAGAATGTCGCACGCGCTGCTGAACGCCGTGGCCGTGTTGATCATCGCATGCCCCTGCGCGCTCGGCCTGGCGACGCCGATGGCGATCATGGTAGGCACGGGCCGCGGCGCGCTCAGCGGCATTCTGGTGAAGAACGCCGAGGCGCTCGAGCTGCTGGAAAAAGTGGACACCGTCGTTGTCGATAAGACCGGCACGCTCACCGAAGGCAAGCCACGCGTGACGAAGATCATCGCAGCACCAGGATTGGCCGAAACGCGAGTGCTTCGGGCAGCGGCGGCGATCGAGCGCGCAAGCGAGCATCCGCTGGCGGCGGCAATTCTCGCTGCGGCGAAGGAGCGGCGCATCGAGCCGCCGGATGTTTCGGGCTTTCGTTCGGTGACGGGCAAGGGAGCAACCGGAAGCGTCGAGGGCAAGCAGGTGGCGGTCGGCAGCCGCGTATTGATTGCTAGTTACAGTATAAATACAGCTGCTCTAGCGGCACTCGCCGCGGAAGCGCGCGAGCTCGAGGCGCAAGCACAGACCGTCGTTTTCGTCGCTATCGACGGCACGCCCGCCGGGCTGATGGCCATCGCCGATCCGATCAAGGCCACGGCTGCCGACGCGGTGGCGAATCTTCATGCTGCGAAAATCCGCGTCGTGATGGTCACGGGGGATAATCGCGCGACCGCTGAAGCTGTCGCCCAAAAACTCGGCATCGACGAAGTACATGCCGAAGTGCTCCCGGAACAGAAACGGGCCATCGTCGAATCGCTGCAAAAGACCCGTCGCGACGGCGGCTCGCGCAATGCGGATCCGCGCCGGCGCATTGTCGCGGTGGCGGGCGACGGTGTGAACGACGCGCCGGCACTCGCGCAGGCCGAGGTGGGTATTGCCATGTCCACCGGGACGGATGTGGCGGCCGAGACAGCCGGTATCGTATTGCTCCACGGCGACTTACGCGGCATTGCGGCTGCGCGCAAACTGAGCCACGCCACCATGCGCAATATCCGGCAAAACCTGCTTTTCGCGTTTCTTTACAATTCCTTGGGCGTGCCGATTGCCGCCGGAGTTCTTTATCCGTTCTTTGGCCTCCTTTTGAGCCCTGTGATCGCGAGCGCCGCGATGACGCTCAGCTCCGTTTCAGTGATTTCGAATGCGCTTCGGCTGCGCGCTTTGCGTTTGTAAAAATACCCTGAACTTGTATCGATTAGAATTTACTATCGTATTGATTCTAGATGACTTGGTGGAATTTCTAATCGTTTTCTGTATCGATTAGAAATGCAGCCGGAGAGACTGTTTCTGCGCCGTTTAGGGTCCTGGACGGCGGGCCGCTTGGCAGCCTCAAGGCACGTCCTCACTTTGTTTTCACGATACGATTTCTTGTTTGCCCCATCCTGTGGTTTCTGTCAAGAACCAGTACCGGCGAGGGTGGGTTCGGGACCCAGGCGGTTTTGGGACCGGATTTGGCACCTTAAATAGGGCCTAAGCGTGGCTAAAAACGGCTGATTTGGCGCAAATTGCCGCCTAAAATTCGCTATCCTTTCGCCTGGGTCTTCGGGCCCGGAGTCGGGGGCGGCGCCGTTCGGGCCAGTCCCAATGCGCGGAGCTGATGGGAACAGTCTGGGAAGAAATGGGAAGTAAACTACCCAACTGCGGCGGTTAACTTCATCTGTAACGCGCCTGTGGGTCGGGGCGCGAAGCATTGATCCCCCGGAAATGGGGCGCTGGCGATTGTTGGATTTTTCTTCGCTTCTGACTCGCATATTTTCGGCGACGACCCTTTGTCCGGTGCAACCAATTTATTTGCTATAACTTACGACTCGCTCTGCGACCGTGCAGAGTTCCCCTTTGCGGCGATTTGATCTGGGCTAAAGCGCGAGAGTGCAACAGTTTGCGCCTAAGTGTTCGGGTGCGGCACGTTTCGTGCAGATGCCGGTCTATCTGGGGGAAACGCAGATGGCGCCTATTGCAGATCACGGGGCCTGTACCGTTTGCCTCGAAACGCCTCTTCCCGAGGAGCTTCTGGCGACCGGACTCTGCTTCACGCACTACATCGCGGCGGTGGAACGCACCTGCGCCGTGATACGTCGCCAAGTGGCCACACACGCCGTCAGCCCAGAATATCGCCACCAGCTTGCCAGCTACGCAGTCGAGTCCGCCGTAGTGCTTTCACGGGCCGCTTCGAATATGCGTTTGTCGAACGGGTCGAAGGACGCCGTTTTGACCACATTTCTCTCTCTGATGGGTTTGCTTGAGGACGCCGACCGGGTCGGGATGTATTCGCTCGAGCTGAAGCGCGTCACGCCGCAAGTCGCCCGCGGTGCCGCAGCCTGATTTCCCTAAAGCCTAGAGCGTCAGCTCTGGATGGTCCGGGCAAGCCCCGTGACGCCGTGCTTACTGTCTCTTTGGGTGCGCGGACGGCGCGTACGTAAGTCGCCAGCGGACAGCGCGTGATACGATTCGACGCATGGAGGCTGTAACCCTATGCGTAAGCTGACCTTCTCAGTTCTGCTCACTGTGCCCTTAATATTTTGGTTTTCGCGTCCTGCGAGAAGCGCGCAAGTGGAGCATGCGCCGACGCCCGAGCAGTGCCGGGCCGACGCGGCTGCTTGGGATATTCCCGAGCACTTTATATTCGACCGTGACGCTTTTTCAAACATGGTGACGCAGCACTCGAACGAAAGCGCCCAGATACTGGACGCTCGAAGGGACGAATTACAATTGTGCGAAAAGACGGACAGGCTCCATGCCACGCGCTACGCCCTTGGCGGCACTGCTTACGGTGTGGCCGAACTAATCCGGGTGGGCGATTTCATGCGGCGGCACAACCTGATGCAGCAGTTCTACAGAGAGGATGACGAAGGCAAGCGCTGAAGAGGAAACGCGGCTAGGCGATCAGATAGCGAAGGAGACCCAAAAGGAAGGACGGGAGCCGCGCCGCGTGATGAAACGTTGGTAGTATAGGGAGGCAATATTGGGAGATCGTGAGTCTCCGCTTTGATTGCTTCCAACGTTTCGGCGAAGCTCCCGCCGACATCAGATGCGAACGAGCTTAGTGTCTGCGAGGGGGCTGATCCATACCGTAAAGCCTGTATTTTTTGTGAATTGCGGGCAATCTGCTTAAGCGAAAATTAACGTGCGATGAAGAAATCCTGAAGAATTCCCATCGTCTTGGCCGAAGATCGATCGCTAGGGTGGGGGCGGACGAATCCTAGGCGGACTGGGAGCGGACCGTGTCTAATTAGGTTGCCAAGGAGGCCACGCCGGCGCGCATGCCGACGGCACGGAGCACCAGGTCGGCAAGACCGCGGATCAGCAAAGGCGAATCATTCAGGGCGGGCATGGTGTGGAATTCGTGGATGCCGAGCGATTCTGCGTGCTCGCGAGCCTCGATATTGATCTCGTGAAGGGTCTCGATGTGCTCGGTGAGGAAAGAAATCGGAATTACCAGGACGCGGCGGACGCCGTCGCGCGCCAAGCTTTCGATTGTGTGGGTGAGCGACGGTTGGAGCCACTTTTGCGGGCCGACCTTGCTCTGGAAACAGAGAACGTGCGGGTTGTTCCAAGCACCGAGCTGGCGCACGAGCTGGACGGTGGCCTCGATCTGTTTGGGATAAGGATCGCCTTTATCGACGAGGACCTGGGGCAGCCCATGCGCGCTGAAAACCAGCACGACGGAACTCGGATCGGAGACGGTGCTCAGGACGCTGTCAATGCGCTCGACGATGGCCGCGATATAGTCCGGATGATCGTAGAAATTCTCGATCAGGCGGACGGGAACTCTAGGCTTAAATCGGCGGTTCCATTCCTTGAGGCTGCTGGCCGTGGTGGCAAAAGAATATTGGGGATAGAGCGGCAGGAGCACGAGCTCGTCGTAGGGTTCGCTTTCGAGCACGGCGATGGCCTCCTGAGTATCGGGATGCCAATAGCGCATGGCGACGACCACGCGAGCCGGAATGTGCGGCTTGAGGGCCAATTCGAGGGCGACGGCCTGCTCTTCGGTGAGGCGGCGGATGGGCGATCCCCCGCCGATTTCGGCGTAGTGCTTGCCGACGGTTTTCGAACGCGTGGTGGAGATCAGCTTGGCCAGCGGCTTCCGGGCGAGAAAGGAGCCGGGAAAATTAATAATGTCCGGATCGCAGAAGAGGTTATAGAGGAACGGCTCGACCGCCTCAAGCGTATCCGGCCCGCCTAGTTGGAAAACCACAACGCCGATTCTTTTGCCGTCAGACACGTTTGCCACCGATACAGCTCGCTGGGAACACTCTTTATACCACAAGTCATCGATTTGCGCAGACAGGCGGCAGGTACGGGGAAGGAACGCTGAGATTAAAGGCAATTCAAGGGCAGCCAGCAAGACGCCGGCGCTTCTACATAAATGCAAAGGCGCCAATTGGAACGCGAGCCAGGCGCTACGAAGACGAAACCAACTCGCCCACTGAAGATGGCCGCTAGGCTTGCTGGCTATTTAGCGCTAGGCTTTCTGGCTGTTTAGCTGGTCTTTGAGGCGGTCGATTTCTTCGCGGACGTGGCCGATGCGCTTAGCCACGGAGATCTCGTACACGAAGAAGACGGCCCAAACGACCATCCATGCGGTAAAAAGAAAATCAAAATCGCTCATGCCGTTCCTTTCGCGGGAAGCTCTTTGCCGGGAACCGCCTGCTTAGCCGGAAGCTGCTGCGCGTCCATTTCGCGAGACTCGATTTCGACGCGGAGTTCGTCGAGTTCGAAGCGCAGGCGCTCGAGGCGATAGCGGTCAATCAGGATCAGGATCATTACGCCGACGATGGCAACCATACACAGCAGGAAAACCATGAGCATGGTGTGGTTGATCGACTTCGGGCCGCCGAAAAGCACGGGCTGCGGGTGCTGCGTCCGCCAGAGCGTGGTGGAGAGAAGGACGATGGGAAGATCGAGATAGGCGAAAACCCCGAATACGGCGGAGAGAGTGGCGCGGCGGTGCGGATCTTCGATCAGTTCGCGAAGCAGCAGATAGGAAATATAAAGCAGCCACAAAACGAATGTGCTGGTGAGGCGCGCGTCCCACGTCCACCAAATGCCCCAAACGGGCTTTCCCCAAAGCATTCCAGTGATCAGGCCGCCGGTACAGCAGAGAACGCCGACTTCCGCGCCGGCGACAGCCAGCAGATCAAACGTGGCGCGGCGTGAAACCAACCACGCGATACATGAGAAACAAGAGATCGACAGCGCCAGGGTCATCGCGGTCCACAGCGGGACGTGGAAATAGAAGATACGCTGGATTTCGTGCATGGTGGCTTCGTCCGGCGCGATAAAGAGGCCGGCGAAGCCTCCGAAAAAGACGAGGGCGGCGACGAGCAGCGTTATTGGGATGCGAGCTTTCATCTGAAGCAGACTTTACCCCTCCGCAAGAAAATCCGAAAGAATCCAGGAAGCCGCAAGGAACACGATATCAAATCCCGCGAGGAATGTGACCCATGTACGATCGAGCTCCCGGGCATCGCCAAAAAGCGAAATGGTGGTGGAAACGGCGGCAATCAGAACCGGCGTGAGAAAGGGAAGCAGCAAGACGGGCAGAAGCAATTCCCGCATGCGCGCGTGCGCCGAAATCGCCGAAAAGACGGTGCCGGTGATCACGAGTCCGACCGTGCCAAGAACGAGAACAAGAATGAGGCGCCCCACGATTCCCACAAGGGACACGTTATAAAAGACGCTGAAGACCGGGACAAGGATAGCCTCAGCGATCGAGAGAAAGAGCAAATTCGCCAGAATTTTGGCGCTGAGAACGGCGAAGCTGGGGACAGGCGCCATGCGGAGCGCGTCAAGCGTGTCATTGATCTGCTCTCGGGCGAAGGAGGGGTTCACCATAAGCGAGCCGGCGAAGAAGAAGGCGATCCAGAGCAGACCGGGGCCGTAGCGGCGGGACTCGGCCGGGGTGGGATCGAATGCAAAGCTGAAGAAGACGATGATGATGAGCGAAAAGACCACGGTCGCGGTGAGAAGTTCACGCGTGCGGAATTCGAGGCGGCACTCCTTGGCGAAGAGCGTCCATGTGGCGCGGAGCGCTTTCATCGTTCAGGCCTCAGTGCGGAGCGATTCGAGAAGCGGGCGGGGATCGTTGCCGGGTCCGGTGTCGTGACGAACTCGCCCCGCGGCGAGGACGACGGCACGCGTGGCAAGATCGAGCGACTCATTGCGCGCGTGAGTGCTCATCAGGACGGTGCAGCCATTGCCGCGCAGGCGTTCGAGAGTGGCGCTGAACCAAGCGAGGCCCTGGGCATCGAGGCCTGCGGCGGGTTCGTCAAGCAACAAAAGGCGCGGGGAATGCAGAAGCGAGCGGGCGATGGCGAGGCGTTGACGCATGCCGCGGGAAAAGGTGCGCACCTGGCTGGTGGCGCGGGAGGCAAGGCCGCACGCTTCGAGTGCGGCTGAAACGCGGACGGGGACGTTGTCGAGCGCGTAGAGCTTGGCGAAGAGCGTGAGATTTTCCGCGGCGGAGAGTTCGTCGTAGAGCAAGAGGCTGTGAGCGACGAGGCCGATGAGCGCTTTCACCGAGACGTCGGGGACTTCGTCTTTGAGTTTGTCCGAGGGATCGGCGTGGGACGCGTCAGGGCGCGCCTCGACAAATTTCACGGCGCCGCGGCTGGGCCGCATCAGTTGGGCTGCGATGCGGAGCAAAGTGGTCTTCCCTGCTCCGTTGTGGCCAAGGAGCGCGACGAATTCGCCGGGGATAATTTCGAGAGAGACGCTGCGCAGCGCGACGAGCGAGCCGAAGCGCCGCTCGACGCGGTCAAATCGAATGCCAAGACCTTGTTGCACAGTGTGAGGTGGCGCGGCGGCGGAGGCCAAGGCGCGGCTTAACCTTGCACGAGATCGCGCAGCTTCTGATCGATGCGCTGGCGCTCGCGACCGTAGTCTTCGACGGAGATCGTGCCGGCCTGGTGGCGAAGTTCGAGACGGAAAAGCGCGTCTTTGAGCTGATCGAGGCTGGTCCCGACGGCACCGTCGAGATCGCTGACCGTTTTAAAAGCGGGCGCGGGAGGCGCGGGTTTGGGCTTGGGAACAACCGGAGGCGGTGGCACGGCGGCGGCTTCACCGGTGCCGGCGACGGCGAGCGCGTCAGGGCGGCGCATCACGAAAATCGCGCCGAGGGCGAAGATTACGGCGAATCCGGCGGCAAGCACCCACTTCAGGCTATCGAGACGGGCGGGCATGGTGGTGATGTTCGCGGCGGGCGTGCTGCTGGCGCTCGAATCGCCGCTTGTACCGGCGGCGGCGTTTTGCGAATTATCGCCGCTGGACGACGAGTCCGCATTCGACGGCGGCGGGGCCGTGCCGGAAATCGAGGCGACGAGTTCGGTGTTCGCGGGCACGGTTTTGCGCAGATACGCGTCGTAGCCCTGTTCAGTGCCGGCGGGGGAAAAACCGTCGGCGGTGACGTGGACGGTGGGCGCGGCGAAATAGGCGACGTTTGTGGCGTCGTACATCGATTTCGTGTGAAGCGTGGTCTGGTCGCCCGAATACGGCACGCTGTAAGTGACGCGAACCTCGCTATCGCCGGGGCGGAAGGGGAAATCAATGGCTTGCACGCCATTGCCCTTGTCGATGGGCGTCTGGATCACGGGCATGCCGGACGAGCCTCCGGCGGATACTTCCTGCACTTGGGCACCCTGCGGCAGCGTGAAGAGGAAGGAGCCGTTTGGGCGGTAATAGGCTACGGGCGGATTCGTGGTGTTCGAAATGTTGAATTCCTCACCGACGGTGAGGCTGCTGCCGTTGGGCTGCAGGATGATGGCGTGCGCGGTGATGGAAAACGCGCTCGCTTTATCGGTCGGCTCGAAGACCTGGACGTCCGCAGTGGTGGTGCCCGGCGGGACGGGCTGATGATAGAAAACGCCGCGATAGACCGCGCGAAGGAGCATGGGCGCGGTGCCGAGAATGTCGCTGCTGAGCTGATAGCGGCCCTGGGCGTCGGTCTTGGTGTTCGCGACGGGCTGCATGGTGCCTTGAAGCTGGATGAGGATGACTTCCACGCCGGCGGCGGGCTTGCCGGTGGTGCCGTTGGTGACCGTGCCGGAAACGGTGCCAGCAAGGGTGACAGTGGCAAGGAGGCAAGGAAGCAAAGAAGCGAGGAGAAACCGCTTAGCGAAGCGGCGGGCAAAATTCGATGCGACGCTGCAAGTCATTCTGAACGTCCTTTTCCTGATGCGGCCTGGCGCGTGGCGGCGGTGGGCACGGCGCCCATGAGCGTATCCATTTCGGCGAGGACACGCGCGGCCTCAATTTCGAGCGATTGCTTGGTTTCTTCGTAATCGGCTTCGGAAAATTTTCCGGCGCGATACTCGAAGCGGAGATCGCGCAGGTTGTCGTAAATCGCGTCGCGGCGCTCCATAAGCTGATCGAGCTTGGTGCGGTGAGCGGCGACGTCCGAGGGCTCGATGTGGACGTTGAACACGAAGAGGATCACGGCTGCGAGAAGCAGGGCGCAGGCCACGACGATATCGACGTTACTCATCGGCTTGCCCCGATTCGTGCTGGGCGCGGGCGAGAAGATTCGCGTCAACGGGCGGGCCGCCGGCGGGAGCAAGCGTGGAGGAGCGTTCGCGCCAGCGCGTGACCACGCCCCAGACGAGGAGCACGGCGATAATCGGCAGCGCAATGGGCATCACCCACGCGAGCAAATCGAAGCCCTTCTTCGGAGGCTCGATCAGCACCGTGGGGCCGTATTCCTGAACGAAGGCTTGCAGGATCTGGTCGTCGGATTGGCCTTTCGCGACGCGATCATCGATTTCCTTCAATTCGGCTTTGGCTACATCGCAAGGGCCAGCGAAATTGCCGCCGCTGTGGGTGCACATGCCGGCGGCGTCGTCGCAACCGCCGCACATGCATTTGACGCGCTTGCCGAGTGATTCGGCGCGCGCGGCCTGGGCGGGAGAGAGAGTTGCGTCAGGGGCGTTGATCGCGCCCTCTTGGGCGGGAGCGGAAACGCAAGTCACAAGGACCAGCAAAAGTGAGGCCGCGACATAGATGAGGAAACGAGCGGAGCCGCGAACCTCTCTCGCACGGTACAAGGGCACGGCTGGCGGGCCGGATTGTAGATCTCTCGGGCGTCCCCTTCGCGAAGCCGCTCCGGATGACAATTCGATTCGAAGTAAGTCACTCATGGGTGCTCGTACTTCGGCTGATCGGGCCGACTGCGGGAACGACGGTACCTCCGCCGGTGAGCGGGTCGCTGATGCGCGATTCGACGGGGCGCAAGACGATTGCGTTGCGGCGATTGGGCAGCATCGCGAGGCCTGTGCCGAGGACCACGATCACGCCGCCGAACCAAATCCATTTCACCAGCGGGTTCAAGTACGCGTGGAGTACCGGCTGGTTCGTGTCAGGGCTGATGCCGGAATAGACAACATACAAATCGCGCAGCGGAGAGCTTTCGACGGCGACAATCGTTTCGGTGACTCCGCTGGCTGAATATGTGCGGCGCTCCGGGAAAAGCATCATTTGCGATTTGCCGTCGCGGAAGACTTCGATGGTGGCGCGCTGCGCGTCGTAATTTGCGTTCGTGGTTTCGTCGAAATTCTGGACGAGCAGCGAATAAGGCCCGATTTGCAGGGTGTCGCCGACGTGCATCTGGCGCTCGACGTCTTTGTTGAAGGCGGAGCCCGCGATGCCGATGAAAATCACGATCATGCCGAAGTGAACGATATAGCCACCGTATCGGCGTGTATTGCGCATGGTGAGTTCGCGCGCGGCAGTGAAAAGGTCAGTGTGGTCGCGGGCGGCGATGACGCGAGCGCCGCGATAAAACTCGGAGAAAATGGTCAGCGTGACGAAGACCGAGAGAATCAGGCAAATCAGCGCGTAGAAATTGCGGAAGCCGAAAATATACGCGGCGATGCCGGAGGCGACTCCTACGGCGAGTGGCCAAGCGAAATTGCGGCGCAGGCCGTCGAGCGATGTCTTGCGCCAGGCGAGCAAAGGGCCGACGCCTGTGAGGAAAATCAGGAAAAGCGCGATCGGCACGTTCACTTTGTTGAAGAAGGGCGGCCCGACGCTGATCTTGCTGCCGGTGAACCATTCGGAGAAGACCGGAAAGAGCGTGCCCCAGAGGACCGCGAAGCAGGCGGCAAGGAGAATCAGATTGTTGAAAAGGAAGCTCGATTCGCGCGAGACAAGCGAATCGAGTTGATTGTCGCTGCGCAGATAATCGCGGTTCCTGTACCAGGCTACGAGACAGACCGCGAGGATGATCGCAAGGAAGCCGACGAACCAGCCGCCAATCGATGATTCCGCGAAGGCGTGCACGGAACTGACCACGCCGGAGCGCGTGAGCATAGTGCCGAGAATGCATAACATGAACGTGACGAAGACGAGCCACACGTTCCAGATTTTCATCATGCCGCGCTTTTCCTGCATCATCACCGAATGCAGAAAGGCCGTGGCCGTGATCCACGGGAGAAGCGATGCGTTTTCGACCGGGTCCCACGACCAGTAGCCGCCCCAACCGAGCACGGCGTAAGCCCAGTGCGCGCCAAGCAAAATGCCGATGGTCTGGAATGTCCAAGCGACCATCGTCCAGCGGCGCGTGATGTGGATCCATTTTTCGCCGGGATAGCGGCCGAGCAATGCCGCGAGCGCAAATGCAAACGGGATGGTGAATCCCGTGTAGCCCGAATACAGCATGGGAGGATGGATCACCATCTCCGGATACTGCAGCAGCGGATTGAGGCCGCTGCCCTCCGCGATGCGAGCCAGGTGCATCACGCCGGAGCCATCCGCGGCGCCCAGCACGCTGAACGGGCTGGCGACGAAGTTATTCAGCGTAAGAAAAAAGATTTGGACACCCGAGAGGATGACGCCGACGTAGGGCATCAGCTCAGGATGGCGCTTGCGGTTGAGGAAGAGCGCGAAGAAGACGTAAATCGAAAGCAGGAACGTCCACCAGAGCAGCGAACCTTCCTGCCCGGACCAGAGCGCCGCGAATTTGTAATACCAGGGCAGCGCTGTGTTACTGTGCTCGGCCACGTAGGCGAGACTGAAATTATCCGTTTGGAGGAAGAATTCGAGAGTGGCAACCGCAACGGCTACGAGGACGCAGACGGCCATGCCTGCGTTGCGCGCGCTCTTGATGAGCAGGGCGCGGTGCGTGATGATCCCGGCGATGCCAGCTACGAACGCGTAGACCGCCGCGACGAGTGCGAGAAGCAGTGCAAATGAGCCGAAAATATCCACGGGGTTTTGTGTCCTAGCTACCGCTGCCGGAGGCCGACGCGGGATTTGCCATGGTCTGGCTAGGGGACTGCGACGGCGTAACGCCCGGCGGCGTTGCCTGGTATTTAGACGCGCACTTAGCTTGTACCTCTTCGGCCTGGAAACGGCCATTCGAAGCGAGATGCCCTTCGACGAGAGCCTGGGCATTGTCCTTGAACGTATCCGGTAGAGGATCGGTGCCGGTGTAGCTCACCGGCAGGGTTTTCCCCTCTTCCTCGAGCACGAAATTGATATGACCATCGACGTGCTGGATCGAGCCGGGCTCGACGTTGCCTGAAACGCGAATGCGCTGCTGGAGAATAGAGCCGTGCATCGTCTCAACTTCGGAGATCGTGTGGTAATAGGTTTTGCTTTGCGTGTAGCCGACATAAGCGAGCACAACCAGCGTGGCGATGATTACAAACGAGCCGATGACAAACTTTTTGCGCGCGTTCACACCTTCCCCCGATCTTCGCCCTTCGGCATAACCCGGCATTCTAACACAGCGGAACTCAGCAGGCTGCGGATTCGATGCCCCTCAGACGAGCAGGCGACCGCCATCGACGGCGATCACTTGGCCCGTCACGAACTTAGACGAAGCAAGGTAGACAACGGCGTCCGCAATATCCTCTCCGGTTCCAGTCCGATGGACCGGGACGCGCCGGATGAAATTCTCGTGTGGGGGCTCTCCCGGAAAGGCAATCGTGCCGGGCGCCACGCTGTTCACCAGGATTTCCGGACCGAGCGCCACCGCGAGACATTTCGTGAGCATCACGGAGCCAGCCTTTGAGACGCAATAATGCGTGTACGAGGGCCACGCCAAAAAAGCGCCGAGCGACGAAATATTGATGATGTGCCCGCGGCGCGCCCGGCGGAGCATGGGAACTGCTATCTGCGAGCACAGGAATTGCGATTTCAGGTTCGTATTCTGGATGCGATCCCACTGCTCATCGGTCAGCTCCTCGAATTTTGCCGGGAAGAAAATGCCGGCGTTGTTCACGAGAATATCGAGCCTTCCAAAGTTCTTATCGACATTGGCGAAAAGCTCTTCAACGTCCGCGCGGCGGCTGACGTCCGCGCGGATGGCCACCGCGCAGCCACCGGTTGCATTGATCTCCGCGGCGACGCGTTCCGCTTCGGCGCGCGATTTGCTGTAGTTCACGGCAACCGATGCGCCTTCCGCAGCAAGGCGAAGCGCAATGCTGCGCCCGATGCGCTTGCCCGCACCGGTAACCAAGGCCGCCTTGCCTGAAAATCTCTTTTCGCTCATAGGCCCGAGATAATAACAGGAGACCCTTTGCGGTCCCAGGCCGCGGGACTGGCTTTCGCTGCGCCCACGATCGCGATCTGCGCGGACCGCGATATCCTCGAACCATGGATAGCGACCCGAAACCAAGTGATGCAGCGGCCGGCCTTTGCGCCAATTGCCTTCACGCAAAAACAATCGTTTCGGACCGCGGCTCTGTGTTCTGGCAATGCGGACTGGCCGCGAGCGACCCTCGTTTCGCGAAATATCCGCGCCTTCCTGTGCTGCGCTGTTCCGGGTATGCGCCGATTGCAAAGCGCTGAGTGCCTCGGCGAAGGAAATTTATTTGACAACCGATTTCAGCGGACCGAAGATTCCGCCGCGCTCAACGAGCGGACGGACTTTTTAGGGAATAAAACGCGAGGGATTTCGTTATGGCTAGACTGATGGAACGCAGAGGCTTTTTGAAGAAGGCAGTCCAGGGCACGCTTGCAGCTTCGGCGCTTTCGCCGTTGGTCGCGGCTCAGATGGGCAGCCCGAAGCAAGTCGAAAAGCCCGCGCCTGCGGGTCACAGTCGGCAGAAGCGTGCGGCGGCCGCGGCTCCTCCGAAACCGCCGCTTACGTTCAACGTCCGAGATTTCGGCGCGACGGGCAACGGCCAGACAAAGGATACCGCTGCGATCCAAGAGGCGCTGGACCGCTGCGGAGTGCTGGGCGGTGGCGAGGTGCTGGTGCCGGCGGGCAATTATTGGACAGGGTCGCTCGCGCTGCGCAGCAATACAGTGCTGCGGCTGGAGGAAGGTGCAAACCTGGTGGGTACGGCGGATTTCGCGGACTATCCCGTGACCCAAGTCCGGTGGGAAGGCCGCTGGATTCAGGGCCACATCGGGCTGGTCTACGCGATTGACGCCGATCACATCGCAGTCGTCGGGCCGGGAAAGATCACCGGCAATGAAGCACTCGGCGGGCGGCCGAATGCCCAGAACCCGCTGCGTCATCCATGCCTGATGGAGTTCATCAACTGCAATGACATTCGCCTGGAAGATTTCTCGACCAGCATGCGGCTGATGTGGTCGATTCATCCGACGAATTGCGAGAACATCTCGATTAAAAATCTGACGGTGCAAAGCACGGGCGGCAACGGCGACGGGGTCGACATCGACTCCTGCAAACGTGTAGTGATCGACGGCTGCAATTTCTCGACGGGAGACGATTGCATTTCGCTGAAATCAGGGCGTGGGGAAGAAGCGTATGCGCTGATGGATGCAACGGAAGACGTGCTGATCTCGAATTGCACGTTTGCTGATTCCATTTTTGCGTGCATCGGGATCGGCAGCGAGCTTTCGGGCGGAGTTCGCAACGCCCGGGTCGAACATTGCAAGTTCATTGGGGCAAGAAGCTACGCGATTTACATCAAGAGCCGCATCGGGCGCGGCGCGTTCATCGAAGATATCGTTGCCGAGGACCTCGACGTCTCCGGCATGAAGCAAGGATTTCTGCGTATCGAGGTGCTCACGTCCGGCATTCAAGATCAGTATCCTGTGCCCGGCCTTGCCGGAATTCCCGCCGTGAAGGATTTTCGCTTTTCGAATATTCGCGTCACGGACGTGCCCACACTCGTGGATGCGGTCGACATCTCGCCGCAAAAACCAATTGAGGGCTTCACGCTCTCGAACGTGACCGGCACGTGCGAAAAGGGAATCTTCCTGGCGAACGCAAAAGACGTGAAGTTCAGCAACATCGCCGTGAAAGGCTACGAGGGCTCGTTGCTGAATTTGTATAACGTGACCGGCACCGGCCTGGCGGGCGCCGCGAAGATCGAGGCGCCGAAAGTGCCGGACGTCATTCCCGAGCCGGAAACTCCTTATCAACTTCACTGACTGATTTCTGGTCTGATCGCTTTTCACGCCGAGCGCGAGCGGGCCTGCGCCAAAGGGTGCTCGCAGCCGACCTGCGCGACTCGCACCGCTGCGTCTTGTGAGATGATTTATATATGCGAACGGAGGAGGAATGAGACTCGATCTGCTGGCAATCGCGCCGCATCCGGACGACGCGGAGCTCACGTCAGGCGGCACACTGATCAAAATGGCGCGCGCGGGACACCGGACGGGAATTCTGGACCTGACACGCGGCGAAACGGGCACGCGCGGAACAGCCGAAACGCGCCTGAAAGAGGCCGCGCGGGCCGCGGAAATCATGGGCGTGAAGATTCGCCGCAATCTCGGCTTGCCTGACGCGCACCTTGAAAATAGCGAACCGTACAAAATGGCGGTAGCCGAGGTGATTCGCGAATTCGAGCCTCACACTGTGATTTTGCCTTACTGGGAGGGCCGGCATCCCGATCATTACACAGCCGGGCGCATGTGTTACGAGGCATGCTTTGTGGCGGGACTGAAAAATTATTCGCTGCCGGGGTTGCCGTTTCGCCCCTTCAAGATTATTTATGCTGCGGCGTATGCCGATGTGCGGCCAACGTTTGCCGTCGATATCACGGAAGAGTATGAGCGCCGCAGGAAGGCGATTCTCACTTATGCCTCGCAGTTCCGCCCGCCGAAGAAAGACCGCAAGTCGCGCGTCGCGCTTCCGCTCGATGAATTAGAGGACCGGATGAGTTCGATCGCGCGTCATTATGGCCGTATGATCGGCGTGAAATACGCGGAAGGCTTCGTGGTGAAAGAAACAATGCAGGTAGATGACGTGGTGCGGATGCCCGTCCGCTCGATTTGATGACTTGGGACCTGAAGCTGCGGCACGGCGATTAAAATTCGTCGGATTCCTGCGTGTAGGCAAAACCCGGGAGAGATTGTGCGCCGGCCGCGTTCGATACTTTCACGCGAATCGGCGGCTCGGTTTCGGCGCCGGTCTTGCGCAGAACGGCAAATGTCGCCAGCGCCTCGTTGTAGACTTTCGTCACGAGGAACGTCTCGCTGCCGCCCTCTTTTTTCCACACCTGACCAACCTGAACCTTTCGCGCGGGCACGATACGACTCTATTCAGATTCACGGGGAGCGTCAATATCGTAGGCGGCGATGTGTCCAAAGCCGAGCTTCGCAGCGGCACGAGATATCTAAAAGGCCGGGCAGTAACGCGCCAGGGACTCCTCTCGTCGGCGGCCGAGAGAGCGGCCGCACGCCCCCAATTGACCCCGGCCGGCCGAATTTCCAATCGGAGAGGGGCTGAAACGCGAATCAATCTCGGACGTCTCGTCGAACGCATAAGCAAAACCTGCAGATTCCATCCAAAAATGCGATGGGGGACATTTATAAAATCTTTATGGGCTCCCGCTTTGACCGCTTGACGTTCGCTGAACTCTTGCGCTACCCTCCGCCCGTAAATTTCCACAAGCTGCACTCAGTGGAGGCTTTCATGGACCCGAAGAGCGTTCTCGAGTACGCCAATAAACACAACGCAAAAATCCTCGACCTGCGATTCATCGACGTCCCGGGCATCTGGCAGCACGTGAGCTACCCCATAAAAGAGTTGACCGCTGAGTCCTTCGACGACGGTTTCGGGATGGACGCCAGCTCGATTCGCGGCTGGGCGCAGATTCACGAGTCGGACATGCTGCTGATTCCCGACCCTAATACTGCGTTCATGGATCCATTCCGCGATACGCCAACGCTGGTGATGATCTGCGACGCGCAGGACCCTATCTCGCGCAAGCCGTACGAACGCGACGTGCGCAACCTGGCACACCGCGCGGAAGATTATTTGATGAAGTCCGGCGTTGCCGATCAGGCTTTCTTCGGAGCCGAAGCGGAATTTTTCATTTTCGACAACGTCTATTTCGATTCGAAGGAAAACACGGCGTTTTACAAAGTGGATTCTGATGAAGGGCGCTGGAACAGCGGCCGCGCGGAACACAACCTCGGCTATCGACCAAGGTATAAGGAAGGCTACTTCCCCGTTCCACCCACAGATCACTTCATGGATATGCGGACGGACATGGTCCTTCAGATGCAAGCGATCGGGATCGACGTGGAGTGCCATCACCACGAAGTGGCCACGGCCGGCCAGTGCGAGATCGACTTTCGCTTCGACACTTTGATCAAGGCCGCTGACAACATGTGCAAATACAAGTACGTGATCCGCAACGTGGCGCAGCAATATGGCAAGACGGCCACATTCATGCCGAAGCCGGTTTATTCCGATAACGGCTCTGGAATGCACACGCATCAATCGCTGTGGAACAAGGGCAAGCCGCTTTTCGCGGGCGATCAATACGCGGGCCTGAGCCAAACCGCGCTCTGGTACATCGGCGGCCTGCTCAAGCACGCCGCCGCAATCGTCGCATTTGCAGCGCCTTCGACGAATTCGTATAAGCGGCTCGTTCCGGGTTTCGAGGCGCCGGTGAACCTGGCGTACTCGCGCCGCAATCGTTCCGCGGCTGTGCGCATCCCGATGTATTCGGCGAACCCCAAGGCGAAACGCCTTGAATTCCGTCCGCCCGACCCGTCGTGCAATCCGTATCTCGCGTATTCGGCGATGCTCATGGCCGGGCTCGATGGCATCGAAAACAAAATCGATCCAGGCGGCCCCCTCGACCAGGACATCTTCGAGCTCTCGAAGGAAGAATTGAGACATGTTCCTTCGGTTCCGGGCTCGCTCGAAGAATCGCTGAAGGCGTTGCATCACGATCATGCGTTTCTGCTGAAAGGCGGCGTTTTCACGAAAGATTTCATCGATCTTTGGATCGATTACAAAATGACGAAAGAGGTGAACCCGATGCGGATGCGTCCGCACCCGTATGAGTTCAGCCTCTATTACGACATTTAATTAACGGATTCCGGGTGCGATCACCGCGCCCGCTTGGGATGCGAACGGGCTTTGCGAAACGCGAAGCCGCGCAATGGGGTGGTGGGGAAAGAAAAAAAGGCGTCCATCTTGATGCGGACGCCTTTTTTCTTTGCAGCTTCGTTTCTTACGGAAATAATTGACATTTTCCGCAGACCGCCGTCGTACTTCACTTGATGTAGGGAATAAACCCGGAGCAAAATCGGCCCATTTCGTTCTATCCGCTTCGGGCGCGTCCCGTCTAAACAAGTGAAAGGAGAAATAATATGAAGGCTCTCAGATCCGCATTAGCTCTCCTGGCCGCAATTATCATATTTGCCGCTTTCCTGCCCGGCGCGCGGGCGGACGGCTGGAATCAGTCGACGCGCGTGACGTTCAATAATCCTGTGCAGGTGCCGGGAAATAAAGTTTTGGCGCCGGGCACATACTGGCTGGTGATGCCGCAGGCAGGGACGACAATCGATCGCAACGACGTGCTCGTTTACAATGCGCAGCGAAATCATCTCATTGCGATGCTACCTTGCGTTCCTGCTTACCGCGCGCAGCGAACGGGCAAGAGCATTTTTACTTTCGCCGAGCAGCGCAATTACGCCCCAGACGCGCTGATGAAATGGTTTTATCCCGGCAGGAAAATCGGGCACGAGTTCCTTTATTCACCGAGGACGCAGCGTCGGCTTAATCAAGACGTCGCGATCAATGTAAGAGGCAATCGGGTGCAGGTGGGTTAAGGAGCCGCAATCGGGATTCCTCCGCGGACGAAAATACGGCCCGAAGCGACCTCGCTCCGGCCGTACTTTTTTTGCGGCGGGATTCAGCTTGCCAGTTCCCGCGGGCAGCGATAGAGTCTTTTCGTACAGCGATACCCGTATACAAGGCGCACAACGGCATAGACTGAAGCTGCCTACCCGGTTCGATTTCTTCGCCAGAGGTAAAAACACATGGCCACTTCACGAGCTGTACTCGTCTCGCAGAATCATTTGCTGGCGCGGTTGGGCGAGTCGCGGGATCGAACGGACCGGATTTTCGATCTACTCCCTCCCGGCTCGCTCTACGAGCGCCCGATTCCGGAGCGCCATCGTCTGATCTTCTATCTCGGCCATCTCGAAGCATTCGATTGGAATCTTCTTGCGCCATACTTGAATCTAAGAGCCCACGATCCGGCATCCGATCAGCTGTTTGCGTTTGGCATCGATCCCGTCGATGGCGGTTTGCCCACGGACGTTCCGGCTGATTGGCCGAGTATCGGCCAGGTGCAGCGTTATAACCATCGCGTGCGTTCCGGCTTGGACGCGAAGTTGCAAGCGGCAGGATCGGCAAGTCTGGGGACGGATACTGATTTGGAAACGCTCATCAACGTCGCGATCGAACACCGCCTGATGCATGCGGAGACGCTTGCGTACTTGCTGCACAATTTGGCTACGGAGAAGAAAGTGGCGCATCCAGCCGAACCTCGGGATTCGCGCCCTGCGCCGCAGCCCCGTCAAGTGGAAATTCCGCGCGGCTTCGCCACGCTAGGAAAGCCACGGGGAAGATCGGCAGGATTCGGCTGGGACAACGAATTTGGCGTGGAGCAAATCGACGTGCGGGGTTTCTCGATTGATGTGTTCCCGGTGACGAATGATGAGTACCTGAAATTTGTGCGCGCGGGCGGTTACGACAACGCGAATTATTGGAAGCCAGAGGACTGGGGATGGAAACAGCGCGAGCGAATCGAGCACCCGCATTTCTGGCAGCGCCGCGTAAACGCGCCCGGCAGCGGTTCATGCGATGACTGGGAATATCGAGGAATGTTCGGCACGGCTCCGCTGCCGCCTTCCTGGCCGGTGTTTGTGAGCCACGCGGAAGCGAGCGCCTTCGCAAACTGGTCGGGGAAGCAACTGCCCACTGAAGCCCAGTGGCAGCGCGCCGCATACGGCACGCCCGAAGGCAAAGAACGCGCATATCCCTGGGGCGAGGCGCCACCCGATACAACGCGCGGCAACTTCCACCACGCGCGATGGGAACCCACGGCCGTCACCGGTCACGCCGCGGGCGCGAGCGCCTTTGGCGTGCACGACCTGCTCGGAAACGGATGGGAGTGGACTTCGACGCCTTTCGGTCCGCTGCCAGGCTTCGAGCCGTTCTCTTTTTACAAGGGATATTCTGCAAATTTCTTCGACGGCAAGCATTTCGTGATGAAGGGCGGATCTCAGCGCACGGATGCGTGCATGCTCCGCCGAACTTATCGGAATTGGTTCCAGCCGCATTATCCCTACGTCTACGCAACGTTCCGTTGCGTCGCAAAGTGATTGGAATCAGTTATGGCGACTCCATCGCGAGCTGAACATTTCGAACGCGACTCCGGCTCGGGCTTCTCCGAGCCGCAGTTTTACTCAGACGTCGTGATCGGCTTGGGCCAGCCGGGGCAAAAAGAACTTCCCTCAAAATATCTCTACGATGAACTCGGATCGGCGCTCTTCGATGCAATCTGCCTGCTGCCCGAGTACGGCCTTACGCGCGCCGAGGACCGTATTCTGCGGAGGCATGCACAGGAAATCATCAGCCGGCTCGAAAGCCCCGTGGTCGTGGCCGAACTCGGAAGCGGCAGCGGGCAGAAAACGCGCCTACTGCTCGAAGCGCTCGCACGCCGGCAGCGGGTGAACTACTACCCGATCGATATTTCCAGCCGCGCGCTGAACCGCTGCCGCCAGGAAATCGGGCAGTTGAACATGGTGAGTCTGCTCGGATTCGAGCGCGCCTATCTCGACGGCCTGAAGGAAGTCGCCGCGCGCCGCCGCGACGGCGAGCGATTGTTCGTCCTGTTTCTCGGCAGTACCATCGGCAATTTCGATCGCGGCGCCGACGAGCATTTCCTTCGGGAAGTGCGTGCCATTTTGCAAAAAGACGATTCCCTGCTGCTCGCCACAGACCTGCAAAAGCCCAAGCCGACTCTTTTGCTCGCGTATGACGATCCCACGGGCGTTACCGCTGCTTTCAACAGGAACCTTCTCGCTCGAATCAACCGCGAGCTCGACGCAGATTTCGACCTGAGCTGCTTCGAACATGCTGTCCGATATGACGAGGCTGAGCAGCGGATCGAAATGCACCTGCTCTCCACGTGTTGGCAACGCGTGACGATCCGCAAAGCGCGCTTTTCCTGTTGCCTGCGCGAGGGCGAAACGATCTGGACGGAGAGCTCACACAAATACACGCCCGAGCAAGCGGTGGAAATGGGTCGTCGCGCGGGATTCCAATCGTCCGGCCAGTGGGTCGACTCCGAGTGGCCGTTCGCGCAGAGCCTTTTCACGGCCGTCTGACGGCTCGCGCTACTCCAGTTTTGCTCTGCTCGAATCGTGCAATGCCAGCGCCCCCACAACGGAGAGCAGCGCCGCGAATATCAGATACCATGCGGCAACCATCGGCTGCGACGTGGCGCGAATCAACGCGACGGCAACGAGTGGCGCCGTTCCACCTGCGATCCCGATGCCGATATTAAAAGTCACCGCATGAGCACTGACGCGATACCCGGGCGGAAACTGTTCGGCCAGCATCGCGGGCGCTATGCCCATTACCAACGCGAGCAGGAAGGCAAACACCAATTGCGCGACCAAGAGCCCAGCTATTCCGTGATGCTGGGCGAGGCTGAAGCCTTCCCACGCGAAGAGCCCCTCCGCCGCGAACACTGATATCAGCATCGTGCGGCGTCTCCAGCACCGGTCCGAGAGCCACCCCGAAAGCGGCACCACAAACAAGGCCAGCGCCTGCCCAATGGCGTTGATGCGCAGCGCTTCATGTTCGCCCACTCCGCCAAACTGATTGGCGTACGTGGGTAGGAGCACCATCGTCAGATAATCGACAATTCCGTAGCCGGAGGTGAACAAAAGCGAGGCCAGCATGATTCGCGGTTGCTCGCGAATCGCGCGCCAGATAGGCGGTTCGCGTTTGCGTCTGGGCCCTGGTTCAAGATCCGGCTCGTCGCGCGTCTCCGGAAGGTGCCGCCGCAGCAAATAGGCCGCGGAGGCGATCACGCCCCCCAGGAAAAACGGCGCGCGCCAGGCCCAACTCGTGAGCAGCGCGGGACCTGCAAGGCTCGTCACCGCTGCGGCGACACCCGCTGCGAGCAGCATGCCCGCAGTTGATCCGAGATTAGCGACGCTTCCAGCAATACCGCGGCGTCCGGGCGGAGCGGCTTCCACCAGATACGTCACCGAGTCGACGAATTCCCCTCCCACTGAAAATCCCTGAAAGAGCCGCACCACGATTAACAGCAGCGGCGCCCAAATGCCGATGGTCGCGTAGGTGGGCAGCACGCCGACGGCGACCGTAGACACTCCCATCAGCAGCACGGAAAGAGTGAGCACGAATCGTCGACCGACACGGTCGCCCAAGTGGCCCAGAGCCAGCGCACCTAGCGGCCGCATGGCAAAGCCCGCAGCAAATCCGCCGTAGACGCCGATTAGGGAGGCGACCCGGTTGTGGCCGGGAAAAAAGAGAGACGCCAGCGCTGGCGCGAGCAGCCCATAAAGGCCGAAGTCATACCACTCGAGCAGGTTGCCGATTGCGCCAGCCAGCGTAATGCGTGTTCTCTGCCCCACTCGGACTCACCCTCGGGTGCTGATGCACCCGGCTGATCGCTACACACTACACCATGCAAATCTTTGAGCGGAAATCGAGGACGCACCCGCTTTGGCGAACCCCCGATTTTCAGTCGATTTGCACGCAGTTAGTGTGCATTGGACAGCGGGCAATTCTCCCGACGCATGAGAACTCCCCTGCCTCGCGAACGGTAGGTAAGGACTGGTCGCAAGCGGCCCGATCAGCGCCGCTCGCCTGCCGGGGCGTGCCGATGATGGTCAAATAGTTGAGAGCGGGCGACAGCTATTGTGTTTTCTTCCTTCCGAATATTCCGCCCAGCGCGCCCGCGGCTGCTCCTGCGGCGGTTCCGGCCGCACCTTTGGTTGCTCCCGCTCCAGTCTTGCCGGTGTTCAGGAACCCCTTCGCCATGTCAGCCATGTCCGGCTGAAACACCGGGTGCGAAGTCGTGCCTTTGATCAGAAAAGGAATACCCTTCGACCCTCCGCCGAGCACGGACGTGACTACCCCGCCCGCACCCGCGAGTGCCGCCACCATTTTGCAATCGAGGTCGCCAGCAGCTGTGGCATTGCCGCTGCCGGTCACCGTCCCGATCGCCGGGACCACCGCGTCAAGATTTGTCACCTGCTGGCCAGAGGGATCAACGCGAACGTCGCCCTTCAGCGTCTGAATATCCGTATCCGAACCGGAACTCCCGCCGAGGCCCGAGAACGCGCTGAGCGCTCCAAGCGCGCCCTTCAGGCTGAATCCCGCCATCTTCGCGTTCGAAAGGTCGACGGGCCCCGTGATCACCAGCTTATCGACCGGGCCGCTTATTGCTAGCGTCGTATCGAGCGTCCCGCTCTGAAGCGATGCGCCCGAGGGCAGCTTCACGCCGACCGCGGGCAACACCCCTTCAAGGTCCGGCACCGACATCCCCTGGCCGACCAGTCTCATATCCACGCTGGCTACTGCCCCGGATGCGTTGTACGTCCCACTCAAATTCGCCACGGCTTTTCCAACGTGAACGGTTCCTTCCTTCAGCGAGCCGGTCTCGCTTTTCGGGTCGTAGGTCGTTTCGTAATCCACATCCACGGGAACGGTGGAAGGCGACGCGCCCGCCGTCAACTTCAGGGAATTCGCCGTGACGCTGCCGTGCGAATCGATCAACTTGCCGTCGGAATCGACATTGCCGGTGAAATCCACAATCCCGCCCAGGCCGGTTGATGGATCGACGAATCCGGTCGAGGCCAGATCGAAATGCGAGACATCGATCTTCGCGTGCAGCGGGGTCGCCGCCGCATCTGTCTCATTAACGGGCCCGGCCTGCCCGGTGAGCTTGATCGTGCCGTCACCCGGCGTGTTGGCCGAAAACTGAAACGGAAATTCGGAGGTATACGAAACGTTCTCGGCGACCAGGTTCACGCCGTCATAGGTACGCGTCTTCCCGCCCGGCTCGGTCACCGTCATTTTCCCGTTCGTGAGGTCGAGCTTCTGCACCGAAATATCCGCAGGGGCTGAACTGCTGTTCGCGGGCTGCAATTTCGGAGACTTACGACCGAGGCTCGAGAAATTCCATGTGCCTGATGCGGACCGAACGAGTGAAACCTGCGGATCCTCGATGGTAAACGACAGCACTTGCAGCCTTTTCGAGAAAATCAGCGGCATCAACGCCACCCCCGCTTTCAGCTCCTGCGCCGTGAGAAAAGGCTGTGAGCTGAAGGCCGGATCGTCTGCAATGGCGACGTTATCGACCGCGACGGACCCCGACCAGACACTGAGCTTGATGTTCCCGATCTGGACCGGCCGGCCCAGTGCGGACGTCAAATCGGTTTCAAGTGTCGGCTTAAAGCTGTTCGCATCGATGAAAAAAGGAATGCAGGCAATCACAATCACGACGACGAGAATTACGATACCGGTTATGGCCAGAACCTTTTTCATGGCGGGTCTCCGGAGAGCAGCGACATGGCGGAGAGGTATGCTCTCCCAAGGGCTTCATCATACCCTCGCGAGGCCGGGAGCGGCAATCAAGGCAGGGCCGAAGTATCGCCTGGGTGAATGACGCCTATCACAGAATTCATTAGGTTTAAAGGAGCCTCTTCTGGTAGGCTCTCTGGTGCGTTTGCTGCTCTGCTACACCCTGTAGATCCGTTTAAGGGGAATGCGATCGTGATGTCGCGTCTCTTTAGCACCACGGCTGGAGGCTGTGAAGAAGCACAAATAGCTTAAAGTAAAGTGAGTCAAACATCAGTGAGAGAACAAGGAACAGTGAAGTGGTTCAACGCCAGCAAAGGGTATGGGTTCATCCAGCGCCAGTCCGGCGAAGATGTCTTCGTACACTTTTCCGCGATTCAGGCGGAGGGGTACAAGTCGCTGAACGAAGGCCAGGCGGTTGAATTTGAAGTCACCCGCGGCCCGAAAGGCTTGCAGGCGGCGAACGTTACCAGCCTCTAGTTCGAAAAGGGCGGGCCGACGGGAAACGGCCCGCCCTTTTTGCGTTCGGTTTGGCTTTTGCCGGGCAGCGCGCCGCGTGGGCGCGTTGTCGATTGTGCAACTCGGCCCCTTTCGCTGGAGTGCTTTAAACCCGTGGACGATCTCTTGCTTAGAGGGACACAGCCAGCATTGTGTCCATTTCGCCGGGTGTAAACTGTTTCTGCGCCCAAAGGAACTCGCCGATGGCTGAGATAAAAACTTCCGTGCACGGATCGGTGGAAGGCTCCGGCTCCGAACGACGCCGTACCCAGCGCGTTCAGATCGCCATGCCAATTATCGTGCGCTCCCGCGAATCAAAGCCGCCCTTTGAAGAAAAGACGCAAACCGTCTCTGTCAACGCCAATGGCTGCCTCATCCGCCTCCAGGGTGCCGTTGTGCGCACCCAGAAACTCTTCCTTGTCAACCCGCAGACCACCGAAGAGCTTCCCTGCACTGTAATGTTCCTCGGGAAAAAAGACGCTGGTAAGACCGAGGTCGGCATCGAGTTCGCCGAAGCCTCGCCGCTATTCTGGCGCATTTCGTTTCCGCCGGAGGATTGGGACCCCTCCGAGCGCAAGCGCCCTACCACCACGCCGGTCGCGCCTCCAGCTGCTCCGCCCCGCCGCTAGCCACAAACAGTTCAACCAAGTCCAAAGCCAATTGAGCCTTACATCTCGTAATCCATGAGAGCGCGCCTTTTTGCGCCCTTCGCCTGTCGAAGTCATCTGGCATCTTCACGTTTTTACTCGCCACAGATCGCGGTACAATGCGCTGGACGGCACTCAGTGCCTTCGAGGAATTCCAATCAGCAGGCCGCCGGTTATGCTGATTGATTGATCATGTCCATGCGCGAAGTCGTAATCGTAGCTCGGCTCAAGATACCAACCGAGCTTGTGTTTCGGCTTGGGCCAAAACATAAAATCCAGCGCGGCTTCGCCGCCAGCGGAATTCGTCACCGCTCCGTGGTTTCTTGTATGGATCCACTCCGGACCGGCACCCAGCATGAATTCCGCTTTCTTCGAGAGCGTCCATGGCTTCTTGAACAGGAGATCGGTGTCCCATTCCGTCGAGTGATTTCCGAAAAGCGCCGTTACGCCTCCCTCCAGTTCGAGCCGATTCTCTATGGGGGTAATTTCGACCGCTACCGTGGGGCCGAGAGTGAATCCGCCACCCTTGAGGCTCTGGGTCGGAGCCGCGCCCACCTCGACGACTGCCACAGGTTCCTCGTCGCTCGACTTCACCGATTGCGCAGACGCCCGTCCGAGGAACAAAAGCAGCAGCGTGACCAGGGCAGCCTTTGCTGAATTGTCCACGATGGTCCCTTGAGGCGGAAATTTCCGCCCGATGCGCCTTTATCGAGAGCCGCATGAAACGATCGTTCTAATCAATACCGAAAGAGATGAGCGAGGCCGAAGGGCAACCGATTGCCAGCTGCCCTCCAGATCCTCACCAACACAGCTATTTAGAAGTGGAAGCCGATTTCCCCCGTGACGGTCCGCGGTGTGACGTAGTGCGTGCCGCTGAACGTCGAGAGGAAGTTGTAGAGCGCGTATTTGTTGGTCACATTGATCACGGTGATCGTCGCACTCCATTTGTATTTATCGCCGCGGAAAAGGTTGTCGTCTCCCAGCGACACATCGAACAAATTGCGTTGTGCGATGCGTGGCGGGCGATGGTCATCGTCCTCGGTGTTCGGAGGAGGCACGGAGATCAACGTCGACCCGAATTGCGAGGCCGGGCACTCCGCCACCCCGGGCACGGCAGATTCCGCGTCCAAGCTGGAGGTGATGAAGGTGCCTGTGCGGTTTGTGGCCGAGGGCGGAGCTGGATGAGATGTTCCGCAATAGAATCCGGCTTCGAATTCCTGATCGGCGCTCAACGGGTTTCCGAACGGGTCTTCCATTAGGATGCCGCCGGTAGCTGTATCGGTCTGTGGACAATCGTTGTTAGCGTTCACGCCGTAGCACGGTGCGGCGCCGGCCACCAGTCCGCTGTCATAACGCCAGTTGAAGCCAACCCATGGTCCCCGCTTCCCTATCTGATACTGGAAGTGCGTTTCCTGATTGAACTTTTCGTCGTGATCGATACGGAAAACGCCGCTCGGCGCAGTTGGATTGGCGCCTGCACCACCGACCTGAGGAGCAAAAAACCGCGCGGCCACGCTGGACATCACGGTATAAGCCGTAAAGCCGTGGAAATTGGTGAAGTTCAGGCGAGCTGCGAAACCTGGAATCTTCGACCGTGCCCACTCAACCGGGAAAGTGATCGGCGTGTTGCCAAACACGCTGAAGTCGTACCCGTTGTGGGTGTATTTCCAGATATATTCCCCGTCAAAAACCAGGTGGCTCCCGAAGGCCTGTTCCAACCCCGCGTGAAATTCATTCCGGTAACCGGGACTTATCGGGGTGAGAGCACTGGACGTACAAGCCAGCAGGGGGTTCAAGATCGGGTTGGCACAACCAATGCTGGAAAGCACCAGGTTCTCATTGAATGGAGTCTCGAGCGTGCGCGCGTAGGAAACACGGAGCACCGTATTGCTCGGCTTGATGTTGTACGCGATCCCGACGCGCGGCTCGGCCTGTCTCGCCGTGGTAATGCCGTGGTAGATATCGCCGCGAACGCCTAGATTGAAGTTCCAGCTGCCCTTCGTGATCGAATCCTGCACGTACATCCCGATTTCCTTGACGTCGGTGTGTCCTTTGAAAAGGTAGTATCCTCCGCCGTTCGTCAGGTCGTAAGCGCACGTAGTACCGGGCATCGGCGAACCATCGGGGTTCTCGCAACCGAGCGACGGCCCAAGCGTCGGATCGACGATCGAGAAGTTGTCGTTCTCCGTCAGGAAGGTATGCTCCACGACGATTCCGGCTTTGATGTTATGAATTCCCTTCACGTACGAAAGGTCCGTACGCACACCCGCATTCGTGAGGAAGCGCAACTGGCTGACGGTTTCCCGTTGAAGATCTGTCGGGGCCAGGTCAGCAAAGGGATCGCTGCTTGGGTAGTAGTTGTACTGGTCGTGCCGAACGTACGCTCCAAGCGTGTACACGACCGAAGACCCAAACAGGTGCGTGTAGGTTGGGGCGACATTATAGGTCAGGATCTGCGAACGCTGGTCGGTAGCGGGCACCGACTCGCTGCAAGCCGCGATGACACACCCCCCCGGCGTTGACAGATCGGGCGAATCACCCGGAATGCCTCCGGCATCCGTGACGACGCCGTACCACGGCGACGCGTATGTGGCGTCAAACGAATTCGGCGTCTGGAACCAGGAGCGTGTGAACTCCAGGTTCAATTGCAGTGTATCGAGGTTCGTGAACCGATAATCGACTCGGTCAAAGGCATTTTCCTCATTCCCCTTGTCGTGCATCACGTCGAACTCTGGCGGATCGAGAAATCGACCGCTGTTCATGCCGCTCAGCGAAACGAAGTTGCCCCAATTGTTTCCGCCATAGCCCACATCGAACGCTCCGGTCCCGGTGCCGAAGGTTCCGTAGCTGGCCGTGACATCGCCGTGCGGAGTGGTTTCGCCGAGACCTGACCGAGTCGTCACATCAATCACGACGCTCGTTTTATCGCCATATTGGGCCGGCGGAGCGCCATCGATCACTTCGAGCGACTGAATCGAATCGATGGGAATCTGATTCGAGAAGACCTTGCTCTGTTGGTCCGTGATCGGCTGGCCGTCCACGGAAAACGAGTTTTCCGCATGGTCCCCAAGACCATGGAAAAGGCCGTTCGAGTCGGCCGCAATTCCTGGCGACGTCTCCGTTACCAGCGAGCTAACGGACGACGACGCGCTCTCCAGCGGGACCTCGTTGAATAATTGCCGCGAAATATCGGTGTGATCGGTCGGCACGGTTTCGAGCAAGTCCGCGCCCGCCGTCACCGTCACCGTTGATGACGCCCCCGCCAATTGCAGCGTGATCTTCAGGTTGGTCGGCACCGCCGAACGCACCTCGACGTCCTGCACGTATGGCGAGAAATTCTTTGAGGTCACCGTCAGGTGATAGGGATTGTACGGGACATTGTTGAACGAAAAATTGCCCGAGCCGTCCGTGACGGCCGTCTCAGTGTATCCACTCACCGGGTTCAGTATGGTCACCGTGGCACCCACTACGACTGCACCCGTGGGGTCGGTCACCGTCCCGGTAATCGACGATGCATTCCCCGTTCCTTGCGCTCGAACCGGCAAAGCGTAAATAGCCGCTGCCGTCCAGACAAATAGCAGGGCGACAACTAACTTCGAAAATCTCATGATTCTCTCCATTTATATGAATGCGGCCATTGCGCTTTGCGCATGGCGAAGAATGAAGGAATGGAAAGGAAAAATGAGCGCCCGCGCCGCCATAAGCCGTAAGCGGACGCACGCGATCAATCGGGTTTTGCGATTTTTGAAGCTAGGCGGGTGGTGCTCGGGGAATACTAGGCGCGTGGTAAGGCGCCAGGTCAACGCTAATCTCTTCCGCAAACGCAAACCGCTCGAGGGCGACCGGAGCCTGCACCGCCAGCGGTGCTGAAGGCCCAGGCGCCGACGCATGGCTCACATGGCAGACTTGGCACTGCGCTTCCTGTTCCGCGCTGGTGTGCCAGTGCGTGGCAGAGTCCGTCGTCAGCGCGACGACGGCTATCACCATCGCCACGGCCAGCAGACGCTGCAGCGTTTTTCGCGATAAATCTAGGCGCATCTAGGCACAACCCCAAGGCAAAGAAGCATCTTAGCTCAGATGGCGAAAGCCATCCAAAGGTTTCGCAACGCTTTCGCGGCTTTGTGCCCTCGACGCAATCCGGCGACAACCAGCCAACCGGAGGCTCGTGGGCCCGTACGGACCGGCCGGCGCGCCAATCCAGCCCGATGCGCGCTAATTATGACCGCTTGATCTAGCGCCCCTGCCAAGAGACTCTACTTAGCGGAGAGTCTGCTTGTGGCCGCGACCGGAACATCCAAAAACCTTCGCATCAGGCCATACCAGGCGGCCGATTTCGACACTCTCTGCGAAATCGACCGCGCCTGCTACGAGCCTGCGATCACCTATTCGCGCCGCGAGATGCGCGCCTATTTGAACGCGCCGGGGGCTGACTGCGAGGTGGCCGAATTCAACTCCCAGATCCGCGGCTTCTGCATCACCACGCGCAAAGACGACGAAGGATACATCGTGACGATCGACGTCCTCGAGCCATTCCGCAAGAGCGGCGTCGGCACGGCCCTACTTGCCGAATCCGAAAAAAGGCTGGCGGCGGCCGGTGTTCGCCGCATGGCTCTCGATACAGCCGTCGACAATCTTTCCGCGATTGCCTTCTGGCAAAAGCACGGCTATCGTAAAATCGGAGTCCGCAAAGGCTACTATCCCAATGGCCGCGACGCCTTTGCGATGGTGAAGACGTTATGACCGAAACGCTCGCGGACTAGAAGGCATGCCGAAGACGCCGCGCTCGCCATTCAAAGCGCGCCGCACTCCAATCCAACGAGGTCACAGATCGCAAAATGCCGCTTCTTCGTGTGATTATTCTGGCCATCGTTCAGGGCCTCGCCGAACTCTTGCCGGTTTCCAGCTCGGCTCACGTGATCGTGGCCGAGAAGCTGATGGGCATGGACCCTTCCACGCCTGCGATGACGCTTCTGCTCGTGATGCTGCACACGGGTACGATGTTTGCCGTGATCGTCTACTTCTGGCAGCGATGGAAGCGCGCCTTCTTTCAAAACTCCGGCGAATCCTGGAAATTCATTTCCGCGCTGATCTGGGCGACGGTCCTGACCGGCGTCGTCGGCTACGGCATCATCAAAGGCATCGAGGAGACCGTCTTCCGCAATCAACCTCATGCCTGGGTCGAGCAGCTCTTCGACCGGCTCGACCTGATCGCGCCGGCGCTTGCCGCGGCCGGAATCCTGATCCTGATTGCCGGCTTGCTCGAAGGGCGCAAGTATCAAAAAGACGCTCCTTCGCGTGAGATTTCCACGAAACAGGCGCTGCTGATCGGCGCCGTTCAGGGCCTCTGCTTGCCGTTCCGCGGGTTTTCCCGCTCCGGTGCGACGATCTCAACCGGAATGCTCGACGGCGTGCCGCGCATGCAGGCCGAAGACTTCAGCTTCGCCCTCGCCGTGTTGATCACGCCGGCTGCGGTGGGCCGCGAGCTTCTGCGCCTGCTCGAAACCATGCACACGGGCGCTGGCGCGCTTCACTCGGCCATCGTTCCAAGCCTTGTCGGGACCGTTTTCGCCTTCCTTGCCGGGCTGCTGGCGCTGAAATGGCTCAGCCGCTGGCTCGAAAACGGCAAATGGTACCTTTTCGGCGTCTACTGCCTCGTCGCCGCTGCGGCGGTCGAGTTGCTGTTTCTACGAGGCTTTTAGCTCGGCCCCAGCCGCCGCGGATTTTATGCATTTCTAATCGCGGCGCTCGTTTACCCCCCTTGCTGACCGCGATTAGAAATTTTTTCGGTTTTTGTTTTCAGCGACTTAGGTCGATTTTTAATTTTATTCATTTGCGATTAGAAATTTCGATTTTTTATGCATTTTCCGGCCTGCGCGAGAACCTCGCTGCAGCGTGGCAAGCCGGGTGACTCGCCGTCATCGCAGGTCTTTTTGCTTCGCCTTTTGTGCGCTTTTGCTCCTTTCATAGGGGCTGTTTTTCTATCGATTAGAAATTTTCAAGTTACTCGAAATACGGGAGTTGCGGCGATTTCTAATCGAAATTACTATCGATTAGAAATTAGCCGCCCGCAGCGATTCATTGTCTCCCCATGGGATCCTCCAAACAGCCATGCAAGACGGCTCGTTCATTGTGAAATCCTCGGAGAGGAGTTTATCACAGCGTGTACTCATTTGTCAACCACTATCTCGGTACTAGAACTGCTTTTCCCGATTTGGGAATGATTTGGGGCGCGGTGCGCTGCGGAGTGGGTCGAAATTGTGCGCTTAAAATGGCCTTAAAGGTCGCGTTTTGCACGCTAAATGCGGCTATTTGTACGGAATGTTTATCGGGGCGGCGGCGCAGGAAAGCTTGCGCGGGTGAGGCTGCGCAAGCGGTTGGGGATTCGCGCCGGTCTTTTATGTCGGCACTGAAGTGCCGACCTCCTGAAGACCGGACAGAACTGTGGGCGCTGGCCTGTGTGACGATGCCACGGGTCAATCGCCCCTCCGGGGCTTTATCTTTCGGGGCGTATGGTTCCCGATTCGCTCCATGCCGGGCTAAGTACAATCGCGCCGTGCCTACGGTAGGCAGGCCCTGCCTGCGGCAGGCGGGCTGCGGCGCTTGTGCGCTTTCGCTGTGCCGCCGCAGCCGGGGTTAAAATGGTGTTAAATGTCGCGTTTTGGACCTTAAATGGGCTTATTTTGCGTGATTGGCAAGGGTCCGTTTACGGGCGGTTGATCGGGGGCTCGGGCGGGGTCGGTCTGTGCCGCGCCTACAGCGCTCTTCGTTCTTGTCGCGACTCCCCTTACGGGACCGGGCTAGGGTTGTGCCGTGCCTACGGCACTGGTGTGTTCCGGGAGAGCGATTTGAGCTGAATGGTTTAATTTGCGCAGCCTGCGTCCAGAGAACGTGCTGCGTGCGCAGGCCGGAGGCGAGCCAACCCTGCAGGACCGCTGCCTTTTAATCCTTCAGGACGTGCCTTCGCCTTCGGGATGAGGGGCTGGCTTGCCTTGAATTTTCATCTTGTCATGATAACATTCCGGTTACGGCCCCGGAGGATTGGGCCCTCCTCGGGACGTGCTAGCGCCTTTCGGATTCCGTGAATTCGATGCCATTTGCCTTGTTTCATTATCGTAAATAAGTGATACAAAAGAGTCAAGGGTCCCGCTTGACGCATCATAGAGAAGTGATACAATTTCCAGGTCAGCCCCCTTCCAAGGTATGGAGTTTCTTTGACTTCGGCTACTTGTCGGGCGGGAGACCGATAGAGTCATGGTGTGAAAATGAGATATCGGACCGCGCAAGATTTTCCTTCGATGGACTTGTGAAGAACAATGAGAAGATCGCGAATCATGTCGATTGGAGCGGTCTCGAGAAGCACATGAGGGGTGAGCTCAAGGGTCGGGGGGTGTGGCAATGGCGCATTTCTGGAGAACTTGCTTACCGGATGCTTGGTGCTTTCTGGGGGCAGAAAAAGGCCGTTTTCCTGATCGGTTACTACCATAAGGGCGATGCCTACACGCCCCCAAATGCGCTAGCGACCGCACTTGAGCGAAAGACATTACTTGATCGGGGAGAATGTAAATTATATGAGCGATCGGGAGGGGGTAGTCTCTAGGCTTATCGCCGACAGGGATTTTCGAGCTGATTACATTAGGGCCAAGCTCGAAGTACTGATCCCGTCGCAATTGCGTGCCCTTCGTTTGCACCAGCACAAAACGCAACCGGAGTTAGCCCAAATGGCTGACATGAAGCAGTCTCGAATTTCCGCGATGGAGACTCCGGGAAAAGTAAATTTCAATCAGGAAACATTGGTGAGGATGGCGGCCACTCTGAGCGTTGGTATGAAAGTCGAGTTCGTCCCTTTCAGCGAAATGCTTGAGTGGGAAAATGGCTACAACCAAGACACTTTCGACGTTACGCGCCTGTGGGATGACGTCGAATTCTTGGAATCAAAACCACGGACCAGACGTAAACGATCTCGAAAACAAAATCCGCGTACACCCTGGCCTTGCGTAGCTGAGGTTATGGTTTCACCCATCGCTGGATTGGTAGTCTCCCCTAGCGATGCCTCAATAGCCGGTCAGGGAACGCAAATGAAACTGGATTCTGCCCTGAGCGGGTCGTCTTTACCAGATTTACCAGAATCTAGGCCGCTTGGGAATGTAATCGTGTGGCCATCAAGGCCCGTTGTTAACGACATTGTGGCTGCTGCCGTGGCGAACGGGGCAGGGAGAAACTATGGGCGATAGGCCGGATTATCTGTTGCCACCAAGAGTGGAATTTCGTGACGATCTTTACGAGGGGTACGCGAACAACGTTCTTTATGAGGCGAGCGTTTGGGACCTGAAATTTGCTTTTGGACAGCTAGACCAAAGTCAGGGAAAGTCGAAGGTTGTCATTCATTCGACAATTACGCTGCCTTGGCCCCAGATCAAGCTCATGGTTTACTGGCTTCGCGGACAGATCGAGGCGCATGAGAGGGTAAATGGGAAGATCAACATTCCCCCGGGAATCGTGCCGCCGCCTCTTCCGCCCTTAACGGATGAAATGAAAAAACTTGACCCAAACTCCGAAGCCGTGTTCGAGATTTTTACCAAACTCCGAAATGAGTTCCTTGCGACCTTAGATAAATAGAATCGCACTGGCTTGTGATGACTGATTAGACGACGTTGTCCGCTCCTAGTGTCCTGTAACATTGGTTCATGACATAAGTTCCGTGGCGTGGGCATCCGCCGTGCGCTGGGCGAAGCGGGCGATGCTGGCCAGGATTTCCTCGGCGCTTTTGGTCCACGCAAAAGGTTTTGCCTCGGCATTGTGCG
>DATJOL010000191.1:0-52410 GCA_035507075.1 Candidatus Aquilonibacter sp.
TGGTCTGCCGGAAACCGCTGCTGGGATACACTCGTCCAGGTTCACCACCGCATCGACCCCCGGCTATGGTTTGCCGGGAACCGCTGCTGGGATACACTGCTTGCGTTTGCGACGCCGTCGAAGTGGTTGCTATGGTTTGCCGGGAACCGCTGCTGGGATACACTAGTCGCCCGAAACCACCGGCGCACTGGGCCGCTATGGTTTGCCGGGAACCGCTGCTGGGATACACTTCAAGGGCCGCGCCGAGATGGATGCGAGCTGCTATGGTTTGCCGGGAACCGCTGCTGGGATACACTCGGCTATCCGCTGTGCCGGCCATGCCATAAGCTATGGTTTGCCGGGAACCGCTGCTGGGATACACTAAGTCAGATACGTTAACGTAGTCAACGTACGCTATGGTTTGCCGGGAACCGCTGCTGGGATACACTCGCCGGCCGGATTTTTCGCTTCATCCACCGGCTATGGTTTGCCGGGAACCGCTGCTGGGATACACTCGCGCACGTAATCGAACAAATGCTCCGTGGGCTATGGTTTGCCGGGAACCGCTGCTGGGATACACTCTTCTCCCCGAAACCCCTTGGGTTTCGGGGAGATACACTCCCCTCAGCCTCAAAAAAGCATAAGTTGGTGCGGCGGATCCTCCGCTCTCTTCCGCTTTTTCCCCACATAAACCTCCATTTTTTCGAATTGGCGGTCCGTTAGCGAGATCACGCGCACCTGCCCGTGGCTTGGCAACGACTGCTGCACCCTCCTCCGGTACACCTGCTCGGCCTCTTCGCTCGCCACGTAGTGGACGTACACGGAATATTGCAGCATCGCAAATCCCTCTTTCAGCAATGACTTCCTGAACTGCGCGTATTCGCGGCGTAACTCCGGCTCATCGACCGGAAGATCAAACATCGCGAACAGCCACATCGCTCTATACCCCGAAAGAGCAACTTCGTGCCGCGGCATGAGCCCTCACTCACCGTCGATTGTGACATCCGGGAGCTCCAGGCGCTCGCACCGCCCCTCGATTACGCCCGCTAGTGATGACGCCGAACGTCCAATCCAGTCGAATAGCGTCCTTGATTCTTCCTCATTGCTGAACCGCCCCAGCAGGCGCTTCAACAAGGCGCGTTTGGATTCTCGGTCCAGCGGGAAATCTGCGCCGGGTAAATCCGTCAGCCTGGCCACTTCTCTATCCACGATAGGACGAAACGGCTCCATAAGGTCGTCGGCCAGGCAGAAAGTGTCGTATCGGTTGTGGTGGTGTACCCCAAGCGAAGGATGCAGTCCCGCTCCACAGATGGCCCGCGCCACGATTGCCCGAAGCACGGCATAGCCGTAATTCAGGCACGCATTCGGGCCGCCCGCATCGGGATCGCGCCTGAAGCCGTTTCCGCCTATTAGATTTTGCCAGTAAATCCGCGCCGCCTGCGCCTCCAGATTTCCTACATCGCCCGAGCGCACTCGCACCGCCATCGCTCCAAGCCCGCGATCGTTTCCCGTTTTCTCCTCCAGCAGCCGACCCTGCGCCCGAATCTTCGCCCGCACGATCTCCTGCCAAAGCCGCTTCTTCAGCGGCAGCGCTGCACCCGCCTGCGCCGCCAATCTCTCCGTCTGCAGGGAATGCACCGCTAGAGGCAGTAGCATCGCCACCGGCATATGCTTCTCGTTGCACGTCACGAACACCCCGCCCGCCTCCGCCAGCCCGGAAAGCACGGCATGCGAAAAGGAAACCTGAGGATGCGATACGATCAAAACTGCGATATCCGCCAGCGGGATCGTCACCTCGCCGGGATTTCCCGCCCGCTCGCATCGATAGACTTTTGCCGGCTCCGAACCGCCGTCGCTGTCTTGCTTCTCCGCGCGCTTGCCACCCTCAAACTGAATTGCCAAGAGGCAATTTCGAACGCTAAGCCGCGCTGGCCGCTCCGAAAGATCCAGCACCTGATTAGTCATGCGCCTCGCTCACGTCTCCTAGCGGGCCCACCACGATCTTCCGAGCTCCCCAATCGCGGAGCTTATTAGGCACGATCCGAACCAGCCTAGGGCTCTTCCGAGCGTCATTGATCGGAAGCAAACTTATGACCACGGGCCCGGCGCTGTACTGGCTTGCGCCCTTGAACACCAGCCGCTCCACCCCGCTCCCATTTCGCCGGCATTCCAAAATCTCGCCAGGACCCACGGAAAATAGGAAAGCGCCGTCAGCTTCGGCGGCGCGATCAACCACGGGCAGGAGCGCCTTCACCCGTTCGTAAGCATCTTTTCTTGAGACCACACGCCCCTCCCAACTCTCCCTCCCTCGCACTCCGCGCGTAATCGCAACCTCCACATGATGATTCGATTCAGTCGCCACAAATCGCGGGCACGCCTTATTTCCAACGGCAAAGACCCGATCCGGGATATCAACGCGGACAGAGCGAATGGGAATAGGATTACCGTTCTTATTGGGCAGAAAAGGGATATTCCTTGGCTCCATAAACGCTTTCTGCGGGTCGTCAGCACTCAGCGCCCTGAGTCTTTCCACGACGGCGCCTCTGACTGCGGCGTCCGCAATCTGATCGACCTCCGACTTCGACAGGCGCTTGCCAGGTCGGCTCGGGTCGATTACCCTTCTCGTGCGCGGCTTGCCTGTCTTCTCCGGCGGCGAATAGATCGTTTCCTCGTGCAGCGCCCCCGAGACCTTCTTCGACACCCGGTGCGACACCACGATTCTGTTGATTTCCGCCCGAACCGAATCCACAAAGTTGTGCCACGGCGCCTCCAGCGAGGCAAAGCGGCGCCGGTGCTCGCTTGGCGCGCGTTGGGCCGCGTCCGTAAGCCGCTGGATCATCGCGGCACTTGTCAATCCGATCACAACGGCATCGATCGCATGGTGCCGGTGGTCCGTCCGGCTCTTGCGCAGATAGCCGCCGTTCGCTGTCTCGCCATCGCCTAAAATGGAATTCAGCTTCCAAAGATTGCGAAAATCATGCGTCGCCCCCCCTGAAGTCGCCTGAACGCGCCTGGCCCCGTTCGCATCGACCAGACCACCGTAGAGCAATCCCAGATAATGCGCCGCAAGCGACGTCGCGTATGCCGTGTCGTTAAGCTGCCGGTTGCGGAAATCCTCCAGGAAGCTCTCCAGCTCATCGTCGTTCATCAGGAAGCGTCTCAATTTTGCGGCCACGGTTCTCTTCTCGCCCGCAAACTGTTTCACGCGCTCGATCATCCGTTCGTACCGCTCCGAATCGCCGGAGTACGCTTGATGAGGAGTATTATTCCCCTTCACGTTTCGATTCTCGGCCAGGTGGCATAGCGTGAGATTCTGGAACGAATTGTCCATCGACCGGCTGAACGGGATGATGTGCTCGATATCAAACTGCGCCTCCGGCCCGAACAAAGTGCGCGGCGTGATTCTCTTCTCGGTGTAGGGGCACTGCCAGCCGCACTCAATCGCCAACAGGTACTTGCGAATATCGTCGGGCCTGGGCTCTTTAATCCCTACCTGGGCCTTAATAATCTCTTCCGCCGCTGCGCTGCGGCTCTTCTCGTTGCGCCGGTGGCTCTCCGAAATTGCCTCGCGCTGCTTCTTCGATTTCTTCAAGTCGCGCGCCAGCTCGATCCGAATTTGCGCAGGCTTGCCATATTGTTGAAGTATGGCATTCACGACTTTCCGCATTTCGGTAAGGCTTCGCATCACCGCCGGATTGCGAATCCCAGTCATCGCGCGCTCCACCGGGGGCAGCAGGTCCGCTGCTTGGCCCGCCTGGAATGCGCCCGGGTACGCAATTTTGCGCGCCTCGCTATAAGCGATCCCCTGCTCGAGCAGAGGTAAGAGCCTTTCGATGGCCGTTCGCGAGTGCCCCATGTAATCCGGCTCAAGCGATATCGCCGCCAGCTTTTCGCAAGCCTCCGGGCTCAATCCGAAATACTTTCCCGCCGCGCTCTCGAGTTTCGCCGGGTTTTGGAACGAATGGACGTATTCAACGGCAGCGTCGCGTTCCGCCGGCGTCATTACAAGCCAGCGATCGCCAAAGGCCTCCAGCAGCTTCGCGTTTGTCCGATTGCCTCGGATCGTCTTCTCTCCGCCGCGCTCCAGATTGAATTCATAGTCCTTTCTCAGTCCGAGCAGCTTTCGCACACGGTCGTATTTCAGATCGCCCTTCGCTTCCAATTCGTCGACCAACCTCTGCCGGTCGCTCGGGGCAAGTGGCCATTCCGCCCCGCCCGGCGGCGAAACGGTGAGATTGTTCACCGCCTGAAGCAGGCGGAAGCGCTGTGCAGCGAGCAAGTACGCGGGAATCCGCCGCTTACCCCTCTCGAGGTCGCATCGCCCGATGGTGTTGCGGTCGAACCAGAGCGGACGCTGGAAGAAGAAAGCGTGCCGCAGTCGCTTTCGACGCGCTTCCGTCAGGATGTCAGGATGATGCCTCGCCTGCGCTGCCCACACCGCATCAAACTCCTTCTCGAACATGCCGCGGGCTGTCCACCGAGCGCGAATTCGCTCCTCCGACGGTGCCAAACGCGAAAAATATTCGCCCAGCGCGCGCGCGGCGCCTTTCTGCATCTCGACGCTCAAGGCGGCGATTCCTTCTTCGACAACTCCTGGGTCATCATCCTTATCCTTCCTGCTGCTTACCTGCTTGCGGTTGCTCCAGAAGCCGCGCCGTTGCGCAAGGTGATAAAGGGCTCGCCCCAGGAAATGCGGTTCCAGCCCCTCGTCCAAAGCCGCAGCCCGGAGAATATACGGCATCACGTGCTGCGGCTCAGGATGCACTCCCGATGAGGCCCTATCCCTAAACCAAGCCGACTCGCGGATCCCTTCATCCACCTGGTTAAGAAATTCCTGCCGCTCCTGCGGGGAGGAAACTACGCCTTGCGGCAGCAGCCCGTAGCTCTGGAGCAAATTGAAGATCTTCCTCAGTCGGCGCGCGCGTCGCCACGTCTGCCGCCGCTGCAAACGCATCTGCCGCCGCTTCAGGTTCCTCGATTCCTCGCGGCCCGAAGCCAAGTCACCCTCCATCCCGGCCTCGAAGACCCGAACCCCCGCGCGAATGAGATGATGGGGCTCGCCGTCGATCAGTGCGATCATTGCCCACCCAACCGAACTCGTCCCTAAATCGATCCCAAGCACGTAGTCGCGCATCCGCTCGTCAGGCATAAATGCTCCTTGACAGGTTGGTTAAACCGGGCGCATTATACACCCGTGTATCCCAGCAGCGGTTCCTGCTTATCTTAGTAAGCAGGTTCACCTGCGTGAGGCAACGCTAGCGATAGCGACCTTCTGCGCCGTGCGTGGCGAAAGCCCCACGGCGCGTTTATTTGCGGCCATGCTGCAGCGCCCCAGCCTTTGCTTCCCGATTCCAGCCGTCCAGTACTCACAGACTGCGCTTCGCAGGTAGGCAATATCCCAAAATGTATATATCCCCAGCGGTTTTATTATAAATCGAGCTTTCAACGGGCACCCTCCGATACTCACCCGCGCGAACCCGGGAAATAAGCGCCAATAAGCCTTTTTAAGCGTAAAAACCGTGCAATTTAGCCCATTTTAACGTGCCAAATTTGCAGCCCGGCCGTCTCCTCCGCCTCCTGTGCCTCCTCAACCTCCTCTGCTTCCCAGTCCTATGAGTTCCATACTGCGTATTTCCCACAATAGAAATCGCATTTTGCGCATGCTAACCTTGGCTGTTTTTTGAAGCTGAAATCCGCGCAGCCGCGGAAAAAAATTCCGCGAAAAAGGTGCGGAAATAAGAGAGGAGGGGTGTGCATCACCGGGAGTGGCTCACAAAACGCGGAATTTCTAATCGATAGTAATTACGATTAGAAATCGACGCAAGTACAGCATTTTCAATCACATAAAAATTTCTAATCGATAGAAAAACAGCCCCTCGGAAAGGAGCAAAAGCGCATAAAAGGCGAACGGTCGCGAATCGCGAGTGCGAGTCGCGGAATTCAGGTCAGGATCGCCAGCGCAGGGTGACGGGTCCGTTCATGGGATGCCGCATCGGCTCTCCGGTGCGCCGCGATTCGACGCAGGCCGCTTTGAGCTCGAAATACCAGCGCGCCTGCCGGTCGGCATCGTCAACCAGCATCATCCGGTCCGAGTATTGCAGTCCAAGTGATTGCTTCTTAATCACTTCCGTGTCCTGGCGGATAAACCGCGGCCCGAGCACGTGCAGAATGAATGAGACGACCGGAAACCACGGCAGAATGTTCCACGCCGCCACGAAATCCAAGCGGCAGAAATCCTGCCGCACCGGCGTAACCGTGGTGCGGCTGGAAAGCCAATAGCGCCCGGCGCGAATCTGCTCGAAACGCATATTCGGCAGGACAAAATCAATCGTGGTCGTGGCCGGCTCGCCGGTGAGGAGTTTCAGAACCTTGTAAGGCGCGCTGTTTGCCGAGGGCGCATGCGGGGTCATGCGAAATCCATTCGCGATCGGCTCGAATTTTTTGGACTTGTCGCGGATGCTGTGCCGCGTCCGCCACCACCACGCTTGGTGGACGAACGGGCCGTGCGCCGGATCCATCAGGCCGATGATGGCCTGGTCGACGTTGCACGGCAGATCGGCCCAGAGGTGCGCTGTTTCATATTTCTCGCTGAACGTGGGCAACTCAGGCGCTGGCGGCACGGCGCTCGCGTCCGTCACAGGGCGCCCTTCGGGATTCGCCATGTAGGCCCAGACGAGGCCGTCACGTTCGGCGCAAGGAAAGCTGCCGACCTGGATTCGATCGCATTTCAATTTCGAATCCGGCATCAGCGAGGGGATATGCACGCACTGCCCGCTATGCGCGTCGAATTGCCACCCGTGATAAGCGCATTCGACCGCGCGTCCATCGAATTGCCCGAAGGAAAGGGGATAGGCCCGATGCGGACAGACATCGAGCAGAGCGAACGGTTTTCCGGCAGCGTCTCTTCCCAGCACCAGCGGCACATCGAGCAACAGCGCTCGCCGCAATTTGCGCGCACCGATCTGGTCGCTCCTCAGTGCCGGGTACCAAAAATCCCACAGCATTTCGCCGCGCGCCCCGGACGCGGCCTTTGTAGGCGATTCCATGCGTCGCTCATCCTAATACGGCGCAGCTTTCGCCGCAAAATCTTTCCGGCAGCATCACGCGCGGTCGCACCCCGTGGCTAATGCCGGCCGGGTTTCACGATGAATGAGCCATCTGAAGATATGGTGACGAGAAAGAGCGCGTCGAAGCCTTCGCCCGTAGTCGGCGGCTGCAGTTTGCGAAACGTGCCGGCCACTCCGGGGACCGGAATGCGCTTTTTTCCGCTGCGCTGGTTATTTCGGCGAATGGCGTCCTGCAATGACGTCTCGAAGAAATAGGCCGTGACGTGAAAGCCGGCCGCGCGAGCGGGTACTATGTACCGCACCCGATCGATTGGCAGGGGGTTCGTATTGTCGATCACAAAGGATTGCCTTGCCGCCAGGCAAGCCTCGAGCAGGAGCTGCTCGCGGCGTCGGGTGCGCAGCATATCCAGGCTGATGCGGACGTGCGTATCGGAAAAGCGCTCGCGATAGAACGTCGTCTTTCCTGAGCCCTGAACGCCGATGAAAATCACGGCTTCAGGTTTCCAGCGAGTCTCATCCGACAAAGGGGCCTCCGTCAGCATCACTCTGCTTCCCGCCAGCAAGCGGCGAATGCAACACGAACGCCGCGGGAAGTACCTTCGTACCGAGCTTAATTAAACCCAACGAGCTATAGCTGCCGCCGCGGGTAACAGGCACTATCACCGTGGATTCGGGAACAGCACGAAGGCTCCCCAAGGCCGGCGGCTCAAACCCGAGTTTCAAGGCCCCATCACCTCCCCATGCCCAGAGCGGCCGGTTCCCCCGCCGGCCGCTCACTTTTTTGAGTCACCACAAACCGCGGCAGCCCACCCCTTAATCCGTTTGGCGCGCCGATCGAAACCGCCCAAGTTTAAGGCCCGACCTGCTATTCTAGTTCGCCATGCTAGACCTTGGATTTGTCCGCGAAAACATCGAACTGATCGAGAAGATGAGCCGCGAGCGGTGCAAGCCCGTGGATATGGGGCAATTCCGCGAGCTGGATGCGGAGCGCCGCAAGCTGATCACGTCTACCGAGCGGCTGAAAGCGGAGCGGAACAAGGCCAGCGACGAAATCGCCAAGCTCAAACGCGCAGGGCAGGATGCGTCCGCAATTCTGGCGCGGATGAAGGAAGTTTCGGACGAGATCAAGCGCGACGATGTGCGCGTCAGCGAACTCGACGAAGCCATGCGGAATTTTCTGCTGACGATTCCGAATGTGCCGCATGCAAGCGTTCCAGTCGGAAAGGGCTCGGAAGATAACGTTCAGGTGCGCCTGTGGGGCTCGCCGCCGGAATTCGATTTCAAGCCGAAGCCGCACTGGGAAATTGGCGAAGCGGCGGGCGTATTGGATTTCGAGTCCGCAATCAAGATCGCAGGAGCGCGATTTGCCGTTTACAAAGGCCTGGGCGCGCGGCTCGAACGCGCCATTGCAAACTTCTTTCTCGACGTTCACACGAAAGAGCACGGCTACACGGAAATTCTGCCGCCGTTCATCGTAAATACGGCGTCGCTGACGGGAGTTGGGCAGTTGCCCAAGTATGCGGCCGATATGTTTCATCTGGAAGGCACCGATCTGTGGCTTACGCCCACTTCGGAAGTGGAGTTGACCAGCCTGCATCGCGACGAAACTCTCGATCCGGAGAAGTTGCCGATCAAGGTTTGCGCGTGGACCGCGTGTTTTCGTTCGGAAGCGGGCGCAGCCGGCAAAGATACGCGCGGCATCAAGCGGCAACACCAGTTTCAGAAAGTGGAGATGTTCAAATTCACGCGGCCCGAGCAGAGCTATGACGAACTCGAATCGCTTGTAGGCAATGCCGAAGCGGTGCTGCAAAAGCTTGGACTGCACCATCGGACGATGTTGTTGTGCACGGCGGATATTGGCTTCGCCGCCGCCAAAACCTACGATCTGGAAGTGTGGCTGCCTTCGAGCGGCGAGTTCATGGAAATTTCGTCCTGCTCGAATACAGAGGCGTTTCAGGCGAGGCGATCGGGCATTCGTTTCAAGCAGAAGGGTGGGAAGAGCGAATACGTGCACACCTTGAATGGATCGGGATTAGCCGTAGGTCGGACATGGATTGCGATCGTGGAGAATTATCAACAGGCCGATGGATCGGTTGTGATCCCCGAGGCGCTGCGGCCCTATATGGGGGTCGATCGAATTCCCGCGGGCGCGCTCTAAGTGAAGAGAGCAGAAGAGCGCAAGCCAAGAGCCTCGTTCGGCGGTCTAGTCTTTGACAACCCCACGGTTTGCAAAGAGATACGGAGAGTGGACACAAAACGTCAACACCCGTGCCACGATGTAGAGTGATTGCTAAGCTGTCTAGAATGAGCTAGTTACACTAGTACAGGCCAGCCGCTTTGCTTTTCGCCTGTTTGCGTTTAGGTGCAGGGCAGACCACCACTGTCCCAGTTTCCATTGACTTCCCCTGCGGCTCGAATAAACTTCGGCTTTCGCAGGACTTACGCTTCTTGGCAGGTCCCGCGCGCATTCAGGCCCCGTAAGTTATTTCAGGAGGAAGTAATGGCCACGGTTGTTAAGGCTGCCGCCGCTGCTCCCCAGCCTATACCGCGCATTGCTCCGCGCGAGGACTTGAATCCTTTCCGTATCGCCCAGATCCAGTTTGACATGGCAGCCGAGTACCTAAAGCTCGACCAGGGCTTGCGCCAGATTCTGCGTTCGCCCAAGCGCGTGATGGAAGTTTCGATTCCGACGAAGATGGACAACGGCCAGGTGAAAGTCTTCACCGGCTACCGCGTACAGCACAATACGGCTCGGGGGCCAGCCAAGGGCGGCATCCGTTACCATCCGAACGTAACGTTGGATGAGGTGCGCGCCCTGGCCGCGTGGATGACGTGGAAAACCGCGGCCGTGAATATTCCGTACGGTGGCGGCAAGGGCGGCGTGATCTGCGATCCAAAGCGGATGAGCAAGGGCGAGTTGGAGCGGATGACCCGACGCTACACCTCTGAAATTTTGCCGATCATCGGGCCGGAACAGGATATTCCCGCGCCCGACGTTTATACGGATGCGCAGACCATGGCTTGGATCATGGATACCTATTCCATGACGAAGGGCTATTCGACGCTCGGGGTGGTGACTGGCAAGCCACTCTCGATTGGTGGAAGCGAAGGACGGAACGATGCGACAGCGCGAGGCTGCGTCGTGGTGGTTGAGGAAGCGTGTAAGGTGAAAAAGATGTCGCTGCGCGGAGCAAGCGTCGCGATTCAGGGGTTCGGACATACGGGCGCTTCGGCGGCGCGGCTATTCACCGAGAAGAAGGCGCGAGTGATCGCAATCAGCGATTCCCGCGGCGGCGTGTTTAACTCGCGCGGAATCGATCCGCTGAAGGCGATGCGTTACAAAGAGCGTGCAGGCACCGTGGTGGGCATGCCCGGGACTTCGCGGATTTCGAACGAGGATTTGCTGGCGATGAAGTGCGACGTGCTGGTTCCGGCCGCGCTGGAAGCGGTGATCACGCTAAATAATGCCGACCAGATCAAGGCGAAGATCGTGGCGGAAATCGCGAACGGGCCGACGACACCACACGCGGATGAAGTGCTGGCGCGACGGGGCATCACAGTGCTGCCCGACGTCCTGACGAACGCGGGCGGCGTGACGGCCAGCTATTTCGAGTGGGTGCAGGACTTGCAAAGCTTTTTCTGGTCTGCCGAGGAGGTCAACGCCCGGCTCGAAGCCGTGATGCGGCGTGCGTTCCTCGAATGCTACGAGTCTATGCGCAAGCACCGTTCGTACCTGCGGACGGGAACATACGTGCTCGCGGTCGGTCGCGTGTCTGACGCCACGCTCGTGCGCGGACTTTTCCCGTAACGGACGAATATTCGCCTTGCCGATGGAACGACTGATTGACAGATTCCTGCAATATCTGCACTTCGAACGGCGCTGCTCCCCGTACACAATCACGAACTACGCGACGGACTTGCTGCAGTTCCATGAATTCATCACTCCGCCCGGCGAAAAGACTTTGCCACTCGAGCAAATCGATCATCGCGTGATCCGGGAATTCATGAGCCAGCTATATGATCGCGGGCTGGAGAAATCGTCCGTGGCGCGGAAGCTGGTGGCTTTACGGGCATTTTTCAAATATTGCGTCCGCGAGAACCTGATCAAGCAGAATCCGGCGCGAGTGGTAAGCGCGCCAAAGCTACCCAAGCGGGTCCCACGAGTGATGTCCGTAGACGAAATGGGAGCGTTGCTCGACCAGGTTCTTTCCGGGGCCCCAGTGGATGCAAAACCACGAAAGCGGCAGCGCTCGCCGCGCGCTGAAGAGGAAGCGCGGCTCATGCTGAAACGCGACCGTGCGATTCTGGAACTGATGTACGCGTCCGGGCTGCGCGTAAGCGAGCTGACCGGGCTCAATTTGGAGAGCATCGATCGCGAGAGCAAGATGCTGCGCGTTTTGGGCAAAGGGCTGAAAGAGCGCGTGATCCCGTATGGATCGAAGGCCGAGGAAGCGCTTGAGGCGTATTGGCCCGTGCGCGACAGGATTCTCGCACAGCCCAGAACGAGGCCCGATCACGAGGCAGTCTTTCTGAATCACCGGGGCGGGCGACTTACCCCGCGCGCGGTACACGCGATGGTGGCCAAATACGGCCGGCTGACAAACATCGACTGGGATCTCCATCCACATTCGCTGCGGCACGCATTTGCGACACATCTGCTGGCCGACGGTGCGGATTTGAGGGCTATTCAGGAGCTGCTGGGTCACGTTTCCCTCTCCACCACGCAACGGTATACGCAAGCAAGCGTCGAGCAGCTGATGGCCGTCTACGACAAGAGCCACCCCCACGCGTAACGCGACTCGATCTCAAGAGAATTTAAGCCAACCTTCAGGTTATCGGAATTAAAGCGATGTAAAATGTGCGGCGCAGGGCGAGCGGGCGGGCCCTAAATGCCAGGGCAGAAGTGATGGAAATTGCGTGCGAATGTTGACACCGAACACTGTTCCACATCGAATCTGGACGCCATCAGGGAAAATGGAAACAACAATTTGTGGTTTCAAAACCTCTGCCGGCCTGAAACTTATTTGCTTCGCCTGTTTCGTTTTGTTTTTCCCGAGCATTTGCCATGCGCAGGATAACTACGAAATTCAAGTATATCCTTCGGAAACGATGGCGCCCCACACATTGCTGACCGAATTGCACAGCAATTTCACGGTTCAAGGGAGCACTGCAACTGAGTTCGGGATGCTGCCCACGGAAGATCAGGAACACGAGACGGTCGAGTTGACTGAGGGAATAAACGACTGGTCGGAGGTCGGATTTTACTTTTTCACGGCGGAACAGAACGGACACGGGATGCAGTGGGTGGGTGATCACATCCGGCCGCGCGTGAGAATCCCCCCCAGCTGGCATTGGCCGGTGGGGGTCAGTCTTTCGACCGAGTTTGGCTACGCCAGGCCGGCATATTCCAATCCTACTTGGTCGTGGCAGATCATGCCGATCGTCGACCAGACGATTGGCCGGTGGTATTGGTCTGTGAACACGACGATGGTTTATGACGTCCACGTGGTCCCACCGCCGCCGAATTACACACCCGCGCAAAAGGCGGCTTACTATGAGTATGTGGCGCCGAAAGGGCTGACGTTTGGGCCGGCAGCGACGCTCACGTACGCGCCTTCGAAATACTTTAATTTCGGCGTGGAATATTATTCTTATTACGGGCAATTCGGCGAGTTTGTGCCGGTCCATTATCAACAGCAGCAGTTTTTCCCGGCCGTGAATTTGTTTGTTTCACCGAAGTGGGAAATCAATTTTGGCGCGGGCTGGGGCGCGACGGCCGGAACTGACCATCTGATCGTGAAATGTGTGATAGGACGCTACTTTGACTGGTCGCACCATAGAGCCGGCAGCTCCGGCAGCATGCAGTAGGCGAGTGCTCTCTGCTCAGCGCGCCATTACCCGGCGCGATTTCCTTGCACAAGCAGGGTTGGGATTGGGAGGCGCGGCGCTGGCGTGCTTGACGCCCGTATGGGCTCAGTCCGCGCCCGACGTGAAACTCGAGATCGCGCCACTCGCTTTGGAAATTGCGCCGGGTAAAGTGGTTCGCACGGTCGCTTACAACGGACAATCTCCAGGCCCGCTCATCCGTTGGCCGGAAGGCAAGCCGATCGCGATTGACGTCTTTAATCGGAGCGACATCCCGGAGATCGTGCACTGGCACGGGCAATGGATTCCGTCCGGCATGGACGGCGCTGCCGAGGAAGGCAGCCCGATGATCGCGCCGGGCGGGCACTTTCGCTACGCGTTCACGCCACGGCCCGCAGGCTTTCGCTACTACCACACCCACATTTTTGCGGGTCATGACCTCAAGCGCGGGACGTACGGCGGAGAGTTCGGCTGCTTCTATATCGAGCCCCAAAACGAACCGGGCGCATATGATCGGGAATTCTTCCTCGTTCTCCACGACTGGAATGCTTATATGGCAGCGAGCGGGGATTCCTCGATGGAAGCGTCCTACGACTATGCGACGATTAACAATCGCATGCTCGGTTTTGGGGACCCTCTCAAGGTGCAGGAAGGCCAGCGAGTCCTGCTGCACGTCCTGAACGCGAGCGCCAGCATGATTCACTGGCTCGCCTTTTCGGGCCACGAGATGAAGATTGTGGCGATGGATGGCAATCCCGTTCCCGCGCCCGCGAATGTACGCGCGATTCGGATGGGGCCGGCCGAGCGGATCGACGCCGTGGTCACGATGAATAATCCCGGTGCTTGGGTTTTCGGGGAAACGCGCGAGCCTGTGCGAAAAATGGGCATGGGAATCGTCTTCGAATATGAAAATAAATCCGGGCGCGCGCGGTGGATCGAGCCGCCGGATACACTGTGGGATTATCATCCCTTCGCTTTGAGCCAGTCTTCGATTGCGCAGCCGGACAAGATCATTCCTTTGCGTTTTGAATCGAAGTTTCACGGGCAAGGAGCATTCGATTCGTGGACGATCAACGGAAAGTCGTATCCGGATACCGACACGATTATGCTGGAGCGGGGCAAGAGATACCGGCTTCAACTCGACAATCGTAGCACCGACGATCACCCGTTACACCTGCATCGCCACAGCTTCGAGGTGACTCGATGGGGAGGCAAGACGCTATCGGGCCTCAATAAGGACGTGCTGCTCGTGCCGGGGCAGAGTGTGGCAGAGGTAGACTTCACCGCCGACAATCCCGGGGCCACTCTTTTTCATTGCCATAACCAGACGCACATGGACTTTGGATTCATGATGCTTTTCCAGTATCAGAATGTCTGATCGAAGTTCCTGTAGCTAAGTGATTCTTTTCATTGAGGATGCAACTCCCGCCTGTTTGGAGCATCAAAGTGCTTAATCGGCCCAGTGTCTTCATACTACTGCTGAGGGGAATCATCGAAGTCCATGTCCACCACGGATGCGTCAAACAAGTTGGCCACCGGCTCTCGTCCTTCCGGCGGATTGCGAATGTACCTGGAAACGCTTTCTTATAAAACACGCGAACGGCTCGAACTGATCAATATGACTCGCGACATAAACGAACTGGTGCGGAAACAGGGCGTGAGGGCGGGACTGGTCCTCGTGCAGACTTTGCATACGACTACCGCTATTTTTATTAATGAGTTTCAGCAGGCGCTGCTCGACGACATGAAGTCGTTCCTCGAGAAATTCGTGGGCCGCTTCGATTACTGGCGGCACAATGACCCGCGGCTTTCCGAATGCAGCCGGCAGAATGCGGATTCGCATCTGCGTGCGATGGTGCTGGGCCACACGCTTTGCCTGCCGGTTCGCAACGGCGAGTTGGCGCTCGGGTATTGGCAGTCGGTGATCTTTGCGGAGCTGGATGGGCCGCGCGATCGAGCGATCCAAGTCCAGATGCTTGGCGTCGCCGAAGAGGCGGACGATGGTCTGCTGGGAAACGCGGGTATCTAGGTTGTTTCATCGGAATTGCTCACGGACCGCGCCGGACACGGTGTCTGCTAATATGACCGCGTGAGTGGCGAACGCGAAATCCTGGAAGGCGACGTTCTGATCATCGGCGCAGGGCCTGCGGGCCTCGCTTGCGCACTGCATCTCACAAATCTCTTCGATCAACACAAAGGCGCAGGGAAATCGCCCAAGCTTTCCGCCGAAAATATCTATGTACTTGAAAAGGCGCGCGAAATCGGGGCGCACCAACTCTCGGGGGCAATTCTTGATCCGTGCGCTCTCCGGGAGCTTGTCCCAGATTTCGAGAAAACGGCGCCGCTCGACACGCCCGTAACCGGTGACGCAGCTTTTTACCTTGGCGAAACCGGGTCATTCAAGCTTCCGATCACGCCGCCGCCACTGCAGAACCATGGCAATTACGTGATCTCCGTCAACAAGCTTGTGAAGTGGCTTGGCGGCCTCGTCGAGGCGAAGGGCGTGAATTTGTTCACGCAGTTCGCCGGGCGCGAGCTTCTCTACGATCGCAACGGGATTGCGGGAGTACTCACGGAAGACAAGGGCATCGATAAAAACGGCAAGGCGAAGGACAACTTCGCGCCGGGCTACGAACTGCGCGCGAAAGTGACGGTCCTGGCCGAAGGCTCGCGCGGTTCGCTGACGAAAGACCTCGTGAACCGGCTGCACCTTGACGGGCTGAATCCGCAGGTTTACGGCATAGGGATCAAAGAGCTTTGGGATGTTCAGCCAGAACGCATCGCGACCGGATACGTGGCTCATACGCTTGGCTGGCCCCTTGATTCGAAAATGTATGGCGGCGGCTGGCTTTATGGACTCCGTGGCAATCGCGTTTCGGTTGGCATGGTAGTCGGGCTCGAATACGCAAACCCACTGTTTGATCCGCACGAGGTGTTTCAAACCTACAAGACTCATCCCTTTATTAAGCGAGTGCTCGAGGGCGGCAAACTGGTGCGATATGGCGCGAAAACCGTTCCGTACGGAGGATGGTACTCGATGCCGCGCGCCTATGTGGACGGTGGACTGATCGCGGGAGACAGCGCCAGCCTGCTGAATTCGCAGCGGCTCAAGGGAATCCACACGGCGATCAAGAGTGGGATGCTCGCGGCCGAGACGATCTACGAAGCGCTATGCGCCGGCGATACTTCGGCAAACAAGCTTTCCGCTTACCAGAAAAAGATTGATGCGAGCTGGCTGAAGAAAGAGCTTTGGGGCGTGCGCAATTTCCATCAGGCGTTTCACGGCGGCCTTTGGAGTGGTCTATTCGAGGCGGGAATTCAATTCGTGACCGGGGGCCGCGGATTGGTCGACCCAATGCGCACGGAACCTGGATACAAGGAATACAAACAACTTGGGCGCGACCGTGTCCTCGTGGATCAATCAACGCGATTCAAAGGCGACGGCAAGCTTACGTTTGACCGGCTGACAGACGTCTATCATTCGGGAACGCGGCATGAGGAGGACCAGCCGTGCCACCTGCATGTGCTTGATACGAATATTTGCAGCGACCGCTGCGTGCGCGAATACGGCAATCCTTGCCAGTACTTTTGCCCGGCCGCCGTTTACGAAATGACGATGGAAGGCGGCACGCCGAAGCTGAAGATCAATGCCGCGAATTGCGTCCACTGCAAGACCTGCGACATCGCCGATCCTTACCAGATTATCGACTGGGTGCCACCGGAAGGCGGCGGCGGCCCCAACTACGAAGGGATGTAAACTTTCGGCTACAGGTCAGCCTATAAACAGCCGCTTGAGCGTCGCCCAGAAGCCGCCTGACTTCTTTTCTCCCGAGCCCGTCGACGGTGAAGTTTGCGGTTGCGAAGTTTCGCCGCTTTCTCCCAGCGCTTTGCTCATGGCTTGCGCGAAGCTAGGCGTTTCGACATGGCCGGTGAATTCCCAATCAGGATCGTCGTGGATTTCGCGAATGACCATAGCAGTTTGTTCGGTAGGCACATTCGGCGGCTCGGGCGACTCTGATGAAAATACGAGGGGTGGCAGCACAATTTTGTAATCGGGCGCCGGCGGCGGCTCGGACACGATCGACTTCGGCGATGCGACGGGGTGACTCTCGTTCGTGGTTGCGAGGGCGCCGACAGCGACCGGTTCTTCCGCAGCGCCCGGCGCAGGGGATGGCACCGCGGAGGACTGTACCACAGAAGGCGGCAGCGGCTCGGACGCCGTTTCCGGCGCGGCGGAGTTTTCCTCCGGACGTAGTTGCGGTACCGCACCACAGGTGCAGGCTTGCGCTGAACCGATGATAGGAACAAGCTGGCCGTTCTGCAGGGAAAAATCGCTTGATTCCGGCACGATCAATCGCAGTCCGGAAAACTGCTGCTCGAGTTGGACTGCGCCGACCGCCGCGATTACGCACAGGGAATCGTTCTGGTCGAGGCCGACAGTGACGTCGCGCTTGCCTCCATTGATTTCGATGGGCGTGGCCACGATGGAAGGAGTAAGCACGCGCAGGCTGACGGAAGCCGGGAGCTCGACGTGCATGCGGCCAAAATCAAGGGCCAGAGTGATCGCGCCGTCCGAATTCGCCAGCAGGGTAAATTTCGCCGGGCCGCACACGGAAATTTCTCCGCCATCGGCCAGTCGCATGCTCGCTTCGCCGGAATGCACGGTCACTTCGTTTCCGTTCGCGACGGAAACGAGGGTGGACACCGGCACAAGCGATTGACCGTTGATCGAGATATCGTTGCCCCCGATGCGAGCGATGATGTCTGGAGCAGTTTGCGCGCGCGGTTGCGCGGCGTTAGAGGCGGCGACAAGCGCAGCCGCGCACACGACCACGCGCACAGCCCGGGCAGAAAAGTCGTGCGAGGCGAAATGGAAATAAGAGCGCACGAAACCTTCCTATAATATACGGTAGTGAACCCGTCCTCCAGACCAGCCGAGCCGCGCAGCCCCAACGCGCCGAACTCGCCTTTCGAGGCCCGCGCACCCCGGCTTTCGCGCTGGCGGCGAATGCAAATCCCCATGATTGCAGCGGCCGCGTACGGGCTTGTGCGCTTGATCGGACCCACGCTGCGAACCGAAATCGTCGGCGTTCACAATGCGGTGCAGATTCGGAATCAGGGTGAGCCGGGCATTGGGGCTTTTTGGCATCGCTGCATTTTCAGTGCGATCTGGATTTGGAAAAACCGCGGCATCGTGGTGCTAAATACGGTGAATTTCGACGGCCAGTGGACGCGCCGCGCAATTGAGCGGCTGGGATTCGAGACGGTCCAAGGCAGTTCGACACGCGGCGGAGTCGAAGGCCTCACGGCCATGGCGAAATGCCTGGAAGAAGGACGCAACGTTGCCTTCACGATTGATGGGCCGCGAGGCCCGCGCTACGTGGCAAAACCTGGCCCCGTCATACTTGCGAGGCGCACCGGGAAGCCTATTTCAGTCTTCCACGCTGCCGTAAAGCATGCGCATACATTCCGCAAGTCTTGGGATCTTTTTCAATTGCCATGTCCCTTTTCGCGCGTCGTGATGTTCGTGGCGCCGCCGATTCGGGTTCCCATAGACGCGAACAGCGACGTCATGAAACAGAAACAGGGCGAAATGCAGTGTGCCCTCGAACACGTACGCGATTTGGCGGAATCTTGGTTTGGATTGAGCGAACAGCAGCGCGATCAGATTCGCGAAGAGTGGAGTGGGGCGAGAAGCGCTGCCAAAAACGATTAGCCGCTGCCAAGTTTCACTTGCACGTTCATCTGCTTGCCATCGCGCACGATCGTGGCCGTTACCACGTCGCCGGGCTGATGACGATTGAGCAGCAGGTTTAGGTCAGATGCGCTGGTGATCTGCGTGCCGTCGATAGCGATCAGCACGTCGCCGCCGATGCGCAATTCCTGCAAGCCCGCCATCACCGTTCGCGTTCCGCCGCGAATACCGGCCTGCGCGGCAGGACCGTTGGGGTCCACATGCTCAATCAGGATGCCTTGGTCGACAGGAAGATTTAGCGCATTCGCTAATTCCGGCCACAGGGCACGCCCGTCTGCGCCGAACGTCGCGCGAACGACATGGCCCTCCGTAATCAAGTCCTCTGCCACGCGCCGCGCCGTGTTGATCGGGATGGCAAAACCGATTCCGGCCGACGATTCCGTGGGCGATGAGATCGCGCTATCGATTCCGATCACTTCGCCGTGCGAATTCAAAAGCGGCCCGCCGGAATTGCCGGGATTAATTGCCGCATCGGTCTGAATGGCTTGATCGATGAAGGTCGTGTCGCCGGTTTGCACGGTGCGCCCGAGAGCGCTCACCACGCCTGTGGTTAACGTGCTCTGAAATCCGAAGGGATTGCCGATGGCGAGCACGCGCTGGCCAACCTGCAAACTTGCGGAATCGCCCAGAACGAGCGGCACGAATTTGTGCGACCCGGGATTGATTTTCAGCAAGGCGATGTCGTTGCGCGTATCCGCGCCGATGAACTTCGCCGGGTAGCGGGTTTTGTCAGAGCCGCCGAAGGTGACTTCGATTGTCTGCGCGCCATCCACGACGTGGTTGTTCGTGAGGACGTGACCGTCGGAGTCGATCAGGAAGCCTGAACCCGCGCCTTGCGTCGGAACCGGGCCATAGAAAAAGTCATACTCGACGGCTCGCGTGACGATATTGGCAACCGACGGCGCCGCTTGCCTATAGATGCGGACATTTTCAGCTTCGGTGGGATCAAGCGTCGGCGCCACAGTATCGGCGGGCAGGCGCAGCGCTTCGACCGTTGGCGAAGAGTGCTGGCCGTAGCGCGAGCCGATCCAATAGGAGCCGAGACCGATGATCAATCCGATCACCAGCAGGCGCAACGCGTTTCGGCCACTATTGGGCTGCAGCATGGTGCCCACCTACTTTCTCACCGAGCGACTATCCCCCGCCATTCTGTCTGTAATACGTGCCCGAATCAGGAAACGTTGCGTTCGGCCGTGCGCTTCAGATTGTCGACGAGCTGGTCCACCTGGCGCTCCGTTTCTTCGAGCGTGCCGGAGCAGTCGATGAGGTCATCGGCTACGCGACGCTTTTCCTCAACCGGCATCTGCGCACCCAAGCGTTGCCGCGCTTGCTCTTCCGAAAGCCCGCGTGCCACCATCCGCTTGATCTGCTGCTCCGGGCGGCTCCAGCAGACAACAAGGCGGTCCAAAGCGCTTCGATAGCCAGCCTCGATTAAGAGGGCAGCCTCGACGAAGGCAAACTCGGGACCGCCCGCACGGTCCAGCGACGCGAACCAACGCTGCACAGCATCCAGAATTCTCGGATGCAAAATCCGGTTCAGGGCCGCGCGCTTTTCCGGATCGGCAAAAACGATCGCGCCCAGTTTGGCGCGGTCCACGGACGCGTCCGGCGCAAGTACCTCGGCCCCGAATTCACGGACGACATCATCATAAGCCGGCTGACCAAGACGTATGAGATCGTGGCCCAGCGAATCCGCATCGAGCACCTCGTAGCCGCGCTTTTTCAGCAGCGCCGCGACGGTTGTCTTCCCCGAGCCGATTCCGCCCGTCAGGCCAACGCGCAACATCAGGCTCTTCCGACGACGCCGACAAGCTCAACTCCACGCCTCACGCGCGCAGCCCGAACGGTGTTGCTCATGAGCATCGCAATGGTGAGTGGCCCGACGCCTCCGGGAACCGGCGTGAGGGCGCCTGCGACTTCGGCCACCTCGGGGTGAACATCGCCAACGAGAACCGAGCCTTTGGCGCGGAGCGATTCGAGCTTGGCTGGAAATTTCGCGAAGATGCGCTCAGCCTCCCCCGAGTCCCGCACCACGATCTGACCCACATCGATCACGGCAGCGCCCGGCTTCACGAAGTCCGGCGTGACCATGGCCGCGCGGCCGATCGCCGCAACGAGAATGTCCGCACGGCGCGCAATGCCGGGCAGATCGCGGCTCTTCGAGTGGCAGATCGTCACCGTTGCGTTTGCGTGTAACAGAAGCAAAGCCATCGGCTTGCCCACAATGTCGCTACGGCCGATAACGACCGCGTTTGCGCCTTCCGTCGCGATTCCGCTGCGGCGCAAAATTTCCATCACACCAGCAGGTGTGCACGCGACGAGCGTCGGGCGGCCAGCGACCAAATGACCGACGTTAACCGGGTGAAAACCGTCCACGTCTTTTTCCGGAGACACCGCATCGAGAATTCGTTTCGAGTCAATGTGGCGCGGGAGGGGCATCTGTACGAGGATGCCATCCACATCGTCGCGCGCGTTCAGTTCCCCGACAAGCGCCAGCAGTTCGTCCGTGGAAATTGTTGCCGGCGGGGTGACGTGGAAACTGGCAAGTCCGAGTTTTTCACAGGCCGCGATTTTGCTGGTCACGTAAAGCTTCGAGGCCGGATCATCGCCCACACGCACTGCTGCAAGCCCGGGCCTTATGCCCGCAGCCGCAAGCGCGGCGATTTCGCCTGCAAGCTCGGCGTAGATCTGATCGCGAATCGCGTTGCCATTCAGAGTGCGCGCAGACAAATTCCCCTCCGTTTTCGCACGTAAGTCCCCCGGACTTTTGATCATAGCACGCTGCGGCGAGGCGGTTGCGCTGCAGACGTTGACACTGGCGCGGAAGGAGTCGCGGCCTTCGGGATAAAGTATACTGAGTCGGGGCGTCCATGATTTTTGGAGAGATCACCGAGCGCAAGAAGCTCGAGCGCGAGATGCGCGAAGCGGGCCGTTTGCCCCCTGGGCAGTCTCTCACGTTGAAGTGGCCCGTTCTGCATGTAGGCTCCGTTCCGCGATTCGATCCCGCGAAGTGGGATTTTCAAATCAAAGGATTGGTCGAGCAGCCGGTTCGCCTCACATGGGATGAGTTCACGCGGCTTCCGATGAAGGAAATCACGGCGGATATGCACTGCGTCACGCGCTGGAGCCGCTTTGACGTGCGCTGGGAAGGCGTCCCGTTCAGCGAAGTGGCGAAGCTCGTGAGGATCAAGCCGGAAGCCAAGCACGCGATGATTTTGGCAGAGCAGGGATACACGTCCAACGTGCCGATCGAGGACCTAATGCGGCCGACGACACTCTTCGCGTTGAAACATAATGACGAGCCTCTGCCAGCCGACCATGGTTATCCACTTCGGCTCGTAGTGCCGCATCTTTACGCGTGGAAAAGCGTGAAGTGGGTGCGCGGCGTGGAATTCATGGCAGGGGCGACGCCGGGATTCTGGGAAGATGGCGGCTACCACATTTACGGCGACCCATTTAAGGAACAGCGCTTTAGCACAGACTAATTCGCTTCCTCAGCAGCCGTCCGTGTGGCTCACGAGCTTCCGATCCAAATTCCGATAATGAAGACGACCGTGCCGCCGACAATCACCTGCATCGCCGAGGAGAGCAGTGGCGTATCCATGTATTTGTGCCGTACGTAGCTGATGATCGCGAGTTCAACCGCGACTACAAGCACCGCTACCGTAAACGCCACGTGGAAGCTTGAAATCAAAAAAGGCAGCGTATGGCCGAGCCCCCCGGCCGCCGTCATTGCGCCGGTAACGATTCCGCGAAACACGGGACGTCCTCGGCCTGTGAGCGAACCGTCATCCGAAAGAGCCTCGGCAAACGCCATCGAAATTCCCGCGCCAAGCGAAGCGGCAAGTCCGACTAAAAACGCCGCGTGAGTTTCGCCCGTGGCGAAAGCGGCTGCGAAAATCGGCGCGAGCGTCGAGACCGAGCCGTCCATCAACCCCGCAAGCCCCGGCTGGATCACCTGCAACATGAAAAGCCGCCGCCGCGATTTCTCCTCCTCGTCGCGCGCTTCGCCGGTCAAGTGCTTTTCCTGCAGTGATTCGGCGAAGGCTGAATGCTGGCGCTCGATCTCAATCAGATCGCTCAGGAGTTTACGGGTCGGCGCATCTGACATTCGTTCGAGCGCACGTTCATAAAACCGGCGGGTCTCGAGCTCCATCACACCTACTTGCTTGCGCACCGCGTTGATTCCAAGCGGCCGCACTAACCAGATCGGGCGCCGCTCGACAAATCCGCGGACGTCTTGCGCGCGAATCAGGGGGATATGGTCTCCGAACCGCCGCTGATACATTTCGAGAAGGCTCTGGCTGTGTTTCCGTTCTTCCGCCTGCATTTCTTCAAAGATCTTCGCCGTCGAGGGGTAGGATTCGCGCAGGCCCTCCGCGAAGTCGCCGTAGATTCGGCTGTCTTCATCCTCGAGTTGGATGGCCAACGCAAGAATTTCGTTTTCGGTGAGGTCTTTGAAGTTCTTTTTCGGCATCGCTCCGAGTATCCTTCCTAATGAGGCGCGTCAGGCAGCGATTATATCTGCGCAGCGCCGGTTTTGGGGCGTTTTGCAGTCCCAACTGCGCATGCACAGGCTGTGCACACAGTCAAAATTCGGAGGGGCGCAATGCCGGAGAACATTGGTTTCATCGGTTTAGGCGGGATGGGAGAGCCCATCGCTGCAAATTTGCTTGCTGCGGGCCACAAGCTGAAGGTCTATAACCGCACTGCGTCGAAGGCAGCTCCTCTCAAGGAAAAAGGCGCGACCGTTGTGTCCCACACAGCCGATGTCGGGACCGCCGGCGGCGTCGTCTTCACAATGGTCTCCGACGATCGGGCGCTCGAAGAAATCTGCGCGGCGAAGCCGTCGTTTGTCGAAAGGCTCGGCGCGGGCGGTGTTCATGTGTCGCTGAGCACGATTGCGCCGGCCACGTCGAAGAAACTGGCTGAAGCGCATGCCAAGCTGGGCGTGGATTACGTAGCGGCCCCGGTCTTTGGCCGGCCGGAGGCTGCGGCAGCAGCAAAATTGTGGATTTGCGTCTCGGGACCGAGCGCCTCGCGCGAGAGAATCCGGCCGCTGCTCGCATCGGTGGGCCAGCGGACGTTCGATTTCGGGGAAGACGCCGGCGCGGCAAACATCGTGAAGCTCTGCGGCAATTTCATGATCGCTTCCGCGCTCGAAACAATGGCCGAAGCTTTCGCGCTCGCCGAGAAGAACGGCGTCGACCCGGCTGGCGTCGCTGACATGCTGAGCGCGACGCTCTTCGCCTGCCCGATTTATCAAGGCTACGGCAAGTTCATTCTGCAGGGAGATTTCGAGCCGGCAAGGTTTCGGCTGGCGCTCGGGCTGAAAGACGTCAATCTCGCGTTGCAAACCGCTGCTGCCAGCGAAATGCCTATGCCAATTGCAAGCCTGATGCGCGACCGGATGCTCGCCGCGATGGCGAAAGGCCGCGCCGATTGGGACTGGACCGCCGTAGCGCTCGAGGCAGCGGAAAGTGCTGGACTGCGAAAGGCGCTAGCGCGATGAAAGCGTGCGTTTTGCGGGCGACGGCGGATATTCGCACCAACCCGCTGGTTTATACGGAAGTCCCCGACCTCAAGCCCGGGCATGGCGAGGTGTTGCTGCGCGTCAAGGCCTGCGGTGTCTGTCGCACGGACTTGCATGTGATCGAGGGCGAGTTGCCGCCGCGCAAATCTCCCCTGATTCCCGGCCACCAGATCGTCGGCGAAATCGCTGCGTTAGGCGAAGGAGCAGGACGATTCCGCAAGGGTGCACGCGTCGGCATTCCGTGGCTGCACCATGCGGACGGCAGTTGCGAGTATTGCCGCGCGGGGACGGAAAATCTCTGCGACAACCTATCGTTCACCGGATACACGGTCGACGGCGGATACGCCGAATATGCAGTCGCGCCAGAGGACTTCGTCTATCCGATACCCGATGCATTCGCCGACGATCAGGCCGCGCCTCTGCTCTGCGCGGGAATCATCGGCTTTCGCTGCTTGCGGCTTTCGGGAGTCAAGAAGGGTTCGCGGCTGGGCTTTTATGGCTTCGGCTCGGCAGCACACGTGGCGATCCAAGTCGCGTTGCACTGGGGCGTGGAAGTCTATACCTCGACGCGCGGCGAAAAACATCAGGAACTCGCGAAGAAACTCGGCGCGGTGTGGACGGGTGACGCGCTCGCCGTGCCGCCTGTGAAGCTGGATGCGGGCATCATTTTCGCGCCCGCCGGCGAAATCGTCCCGCCCGCGCTGAAAGCCCTGAAAAAAGGAGGAGTTCTTGTGCTCGGCGGGATTCACATGAGCCCGATCCCATCGTTCGACTACGATTTGCTTTACCAGGAGCGCGTGATCCGCAGCGTGGCAAACAACACGCGCGAGGACGGGAATGAGTTTCTGCGCGTCGCGGCTGAGATACCGATTCGAACCCAGGTGAAGATGTATCCGCTGCACGAAGCGAATATTGCATTGAATGATCTGAAAGCGGATCGGATCAACGGATCCGCGGTGCTGGATTGTTCCGCCTGAGGTAACAATTTCGGGGCGCAAACCGTGCTTTCACAGTGGTATTTCGATAAGGCTTGGCCCCTCGCTCCGATGGGAATCTTGCAAGCTATCGCTCAACTCATCGAGTGACGTCACCCGTTTCCCGGGCACGCCCAAGGCCTTTGCAAGCGAGACCCAATCGATATCTGGCCGCCCGATCTCAAACAGCGCCTGCGCCCGCGGACCATAAGTACCGATCCCCAGGTTCAAAAATTCCCGCTTCAACACTCCGTAGGCGCGGTTCGCGAAAATGACCGTCGTCACGTTCAGGTTCTCTCGCGCCATTGTCCACAGCGCCTGCGCCGTATACATTCCGCTCCCATCCGCCGTCAGGCACAGGACGCGACGCTCCGGGCTCGCAACCGCGGCCCCAACCGCCAGCGGCATCGCTATCCCGATCGATCCTCCCGTGCAAGCAAGCCAATCGTGCGGAGAGCACGCGCGCGTCGCCGGCAGGATCGCGCGGCCGGACGTCATCGATTCGTCCGCCACGATCGCCTCTTCCGGCAAAGTTGCCGCAATCGCCACCGCGATTCCAGAAAGAGAAATCGCCCCTGTAGGTTTCTGTGAACACTCGCGACGATCCTCCGCAGCTGATCCTATCTTGACCCCAAGCGCACCGGCTAAAGCAGCAAGTGCTCCCGGGCAGTCTTCGTTGGACAGCGCAACCGTATGAATTTCGCAGCTCTGCGGAACGACCTCGCTGGATTTGCCCTGCGACGCGAAATACGTGATCGGAACGTCGGCTCCTATTAAAAGGAGGTGCTGGAATTCCTTGAATTGTTCTGCCGCCTGCTCGCGGATATATGCCACGCGCTCCACAACCGGCAGGCCGGTTCCCTGCCGAAGCCGTGTAAAAGGATATGGAGCGAAAAGCCGTGCGGATGTCGCGGCCGCAATCTTTCCTGCATTCGTCAGCGCCTCGCCGTAAAGCGCTTTCCCAGCCAGCAAAATAGCAACGCGAGCGCCCGAGCGAAGGATCGCCGCCGCCTTTTCAATATTTGCCGTCGGCGCAGCGGGAGCATCAGGCCACGAGGCCACCGCAGCAACACAGCCGCCCTCTCCCCAGGCAGCATCCGCAGGCACAACCAACGTGGCAATCTGGCCCGGCTCAGTGCGCGCCGCCACGGCTGCTTCCATGCAGTCGCGCCCCAGTTCGCTTGCTGCGCGCGAAGTTCGCAGCCATTTCGAATACGGCCGCGCGATGGCTTCTATATCGGAATTCAGGGGAGCGTCGTATCGAAGGTGGTAGGAGGGATGTTCACCCACAATGCTAAGGAGCGGCACCCGTGCGCGGCTCGCATTGTGCAGATTCGCGGTGCCGTTAGCTAATCCCGGCCCCAGATGGAGCAACGTGCACGCCGGTTTTTCTGCCATCCGTGCATAGCCGTCCGCGGCTCCGGTGGCGACGCCTTCAAACAGGCAAAGGACGCAGCGCAGATCTTCCTCGCGGTCCAGCGCCGCCACGATATGCATCTCCGAGGTACCTGGGTTCGTGAAGCACGTCTTTATGTCCGCAGCCACGAGCGTGCGGACCAAACTCTCTGCACCATTCATCGATGATCGCCCTCAAGCAGCATGGCGTAAGGTGATGTCGCTGGCTTATCAAAATCAACCAATGGGTTTCGTCCGCGAATGAGCGAAGTCCCAATAGAGCTCACGCGCCCTGGTGTACATCGGACCAAGCGGAAGCGCGCGGTCGCCAATTTTGTTCACGGGCACGACCTTCGAATAATTGCCCGTGGAGAAAATCTCCTCCGCACCCTCGAAATCCTGATATCTGAGGCTTTTTTCGATCACCGTCACGCCATCAGCGCGCAACAGCCTGATCACGCGCTGCCGAGTGATGCCGTCAAGAAAAGTGCCGTTGGGAACGGGCGTAAACACAACGCCCTCTTTCGCCATGAAGATGTTGGAAGTCGCCAGTTCGGCCACATTGCCGGCAACGTCGCACACCACGCAATTATCGAACTTTCGAGAGTGCGCCTCGAAGATGGCGCGGGCGTTATTCGGATAAAGGCAGCCGGCTTTTGCATCGACGGGCATGGTGTCGAGCGTCGGCCTGCGAAAAGGAGAAAGCGTCACCGAAAATCCCGTCGGTTTGCGCATCGGCGCCTCATAAACAACCATGCACCAGCGCGTCGATTCGGGATCAGGCGCTTGCACCCACAGCCCCTCGCGTTCAGCCCAATACATAGGCCTGATGTAGACGGCCGTATCCCCCGGAAACTTCGCGACGCCCTCGCGTGCAAGCTCCATCCATCGCTCGGTTGGCACGTCCGGCTTCAGGTAAAGCTTCTTCGCGGAGTCATTCACTCTCGCGCAATGCAGATCAAGGTCCGGCATCACTCCTTCGAAAGCCCTGGCTCCATCGAACACGACCGAGCAGAGCCACGCGGCATGCGTACGCGTAGTCATGATCGGTACCGGTCCCTCGATCCAATTTCCGTCTATGAATGTCCATGTTTTGGACCAGCCTGTTGCGACCATGTTTCCTCACTTGCGGTGGATTCGCGGAGGTGCCCGTCGACGGCCCACGTGCAGTCAGGGCGCATCCCTGCCAAACGCCTGCCGATTCAATTATGGTGACTCATAAAAGTATCTCGCGCCGAAGCCTCATTTCAACAGAGGATCATGCTTTTGCTTTCCGTAATCGCAAGCCTCTCCCGCCTAGAGATCGCCAAATTGGCTTGTCGCGATGCTATCCGGGGTTATTCCGGAGCCATTGCAGCACTTCGGCTGCGTTCTCATTTGGTGGAAAGACGGGGTAGAAAACATGTTCGACGCGGCGGTCTCTCACGAGTAGCGTGAGCCGTTTCAGCAATCTCGTCCCGTTCACATCAAATGTAGGCAGGCGCAGTGCATCGCAAAATTCGTATTTCCAATCGCTCAGGACCTCAAACGGAAGATCGAGCCGATTCGCCATCTCGCGCTGGTAGTCCGTGGTTTGAGTGCTCAGCCCGAAAATTTCGATGTCCGAACCCCCAAATTCACGGTAGGAGTCTCGAAAGGAGCATGTCTGCGGCGTGCAGCCGCGCGCCCCGGGAATTTCGTCCCATCCGGCAGGCAAAGGCTGGCCCGGCACTCCCGTCATCGGGTAGACGTAAATCACCGTGCGAGGCGCGGGTAGCGTGGCCAAATTTACGAGCCGGCCTCGGGTCGAGGGCAAACTCACCGAAGGCATCTCCTTGCCGGGCAACTGCGCCGCGGCTCCATCGTCGACCGGTCGCGGCAGATTCGGAGGCAAAGGAAAATCCGTCTGTTCTTTCATAGCGGCGCTCATTCTACACAATCGGCAATATCGGAAGCCCGAAGTGTTTATTGCTCGGCTCTTTCGATGTATCGTAAGACTATCGAACCAGTTCAGATTCCGCCGGTGCCTCGAGTCGCGTCTCCCAGCGCCCCGGCCGTTTGGGTTCGAGTTCACGAGGAAAGCGCGATGAGAAGCTGTCGGCAATTTTACATCGATGGCGCGTGGGTCGATCCCATACTCGAAAACGATTGGACCGTTATAAATCCGGCGACAGAGGAGCCGATTGCCGTCATTTCTCTTGGATCGGCGCAAGACGTCGACAAGGCCGTAGTCGCCGCAAAACAAGCCTTCGAATCGTTTTCTGAATCGAGCGTGGATGAGCGGCTCACGCTGTTGCGCAGCATCCTGGCCGTCTATCAATCGCGAATGGAGGAAATGGCCGCGACAATTTCCTCTGAAATGGGCGCGCCAATGGCGCTTGCACGAGCGGCCCAGGCGCCCGTCGGTGTGCGTCATCTATCCGCTGCAATCAGCGCTCTCTCCACTCTGAATTTCGAGGCCGTCAAAGGTTCCACGATGATGCGCAAAGAGCCGATCGGCGTTTGCGGGCTCATCACACCGTGGAACTGGCCAATGAATCAGATCGTGTGCAAAGTGGCGCCGGCCATCGCCGCCGGTTGCACCATGATTCTCAAACCCAGCGAATTTGCGCCGATTTCGGCGTATCTCTTTGCGGAAATTCTTCACGCGGCTGGCGTTCCGCCCGGCGTATTTAACCTTGTGAACGGCGACGGCGCGGGCGTCGGCTCTGCGATCTCGAGCCATCCAGACATCGCAATGGTTTCCTTCACCGGCTCGGCTCGTGCCGGGGCATGCGTAGCCGTTGCAGCTGCGTCAACGGTCAAACGCGTGACGCAGGAATTAGGCGGCAAATCCGCATATATCGTTCTGGATGACGCTGACCTTGACGCTGCAGCAAAGGCATGCGCGCTGGCGTGCTTCCGTAATACCGGACAATCCTGCAATGCGCCCACCCGCTTGCTTGTTCCGCAATCCCGCATGGCTGCGGCCAGTGCCGTGGCCAAGCAAGCGGCGGAATCTCTCGCGGTTGGCGCTCCGGCGGAAGATTCCACCGCGATGGGGCCCCTGGCGAACAAAGCGCAATTCGAGAAAGTGCAGCGGATGATTCAGCAGGCGATTCAGGAGGGCGCCGAATTAGCCGCGGGAGGCGCGGGCAAGCCCGCGGGCTTCACAAAGGGATATTTCGTGAAACCGACCGTTCTTGCCAATGTGCGGCCCGAAATGACGTGCGCACGCGAAGAAATCTTTGGACCGGTTCTTTCGATCATCGCCTATCGCGATGAAGAGGATGCCATACGAATCGCCAACGATACGCCGTACGGGCTTTCCGGTTACGTAGCGTCCGGAAACCTCGACCGCGCTCGCCGCGTCGCGAAACGTATTCGCTCGGGAAACGTTCACGTCAACGACGCCCGCCTCGACTTCGACGCCTGCTTCGGCGGCTATAAGCAATCAGGCAATGGAAGAGAATGGGGCCAGGCCGGTATCGAGGAATTCCTCGAACTCAAGGCGATTTTCGGTTACGCAGCCCAGGCACAATGAACGGTTTGCCTGGCAGCAGGCCGACTCGAATGCTGCGGCGAGGCCCAGGCCGCTCTACTGCATCATCACGGCCGGTTCGGTATATCCTTCTAATCTGTCGATCGCGAGCCCCGCTTGCACCGCGATCACCGCGAAGACATTGAGATGATCGACGCTGAACATACCACGCTTTGAAAGATTGTCGACGTAGAGCAAGCCGCGAATGTGGTTGGCCATGCCAAGCGGCGCGCACATCGCCGATTGGATTCCCGCGTTAATTACGCTGCTCGTCGCCGCAAAGCGCGGATCCGCCTGCCCGTCCGTCACAAGCAGCGGCATCGCGGCCTGCATCACCTGGCGAATAATCGTTCTTGAAATGATCAGCTGCGGAGCCCCCATCGAGTCTCGGGAAGTTTCGGCACGGTGCCGAATCACGGCTGGCTTAAACGTGTAATTCCCCTTGGCGAACTCGGCCTTCGAACCCGGGCTCTCTTCCAGCAACATGCTGTATGCGCGCTCCGCACCGGGAATTTCGAGCACCAAGTCAAGGATGCGGTGCGTGAGATCGTCCACTCGCTCGATCTGCCCCAGCGCTTGATTCACGCGGTAGAGCACCTTCAGCAATCGGTTTTCCTGTTCCAGCGATTGCAGCCGCACGACTGGAGCGTCGGCTTTGCCCTTCGCGTCGGTAGCCGAAAGCGATCCTACCGGCTCAACCGACATGAACGAACTCGAATAAGAGCGCTCACCAACCAGCTTCGCAACGCTGCCGGGAAGCGCGGCTGTCCCGTAGCTTACGATCTTGCGTTCGGCGGAATCCTCAAAGCGAAGCCGAAACGGCCCCACGGAAATCTCGTCGTTTGACGCAAGCAGAGCTTCCTTGCTCGGTTTACCGTTGATCCTGATTGTGTTTGTGTTGCTGCGGTCGATGATTTCCCATCGGCTGTCGGGATTCACGCGCACCACGCAGTGAAGGCGCGAAACTCCCGGATCGTCCAATATGAGATCGCTCGATTTTGCCCGGCCGATGGAAAGTGGCCTGTCTCCAATCAACTCGAATACCTGTGAATGGCGGTCAGCATGATGTACCAAAAGTCGTGGCATAAAGATGTTTCCTCCAACATCGTACAAGACGCGAGACCTGTGAGAACCGCGCTTCAAACCTCGCTTGCCCAAATCGCAAATAGTACTCGACTTAAACGTAACCTCAAGACGTCAGCTCCCTTCGTGCATAAATGGTCGTACCACGATATAATATCGAGTATGACGAACCGGCGATCCCGCGGCCAGCCCGGGACCAAGGCGGTAGATCCCGATCACACAGCCCTTCGCGATCTCGCCTGGTTCCGTTATAGCCTCCGCAAATTTCTTCGATTCAGCGAGCGCGCGGCGAAGAGCCACGGCGTGACGCCCCAGCAGCACCAGTTGCTCCTCGGCGTGGCCGGATATGCTCAGGGAGGCCGCGCCACTGTGTCGCAATTGGCGGAGTTTCTTCAGGAGCGTCATCATGGCGTCAGCGAACTGGTAAGCCGCTGCGTCAAGCGAGGGCTTGTCCGCAAGACCACCGACACCCACGATCGGCGAGTCGTTCGCGTTTCGCTCACGAAGAAGGGGGAGGCCGTTCTCGCGAAACTTTCGAAGCTTCACCGCGTGCAGGTCGGCCAGCTTCGTGCCGGATTGCTGCACATGGCCGAAACGCGCAAGCGGACTCGGTCCGATTTTTCCGGAAGGAAATAATGAACGCCGGTCATTCCGATAGGCTCACCTTGGCGGAGGCAACGGAGCCTTCTCAGGCAACTACTCCGCGGATATTCCGCAAGTATCTGCCGCTTGTGCGCGACGATCTGCTCGCCACTTACTCGCGCGATCTTCACAAATGGCTCCTGATCGCGCCAATCATCGGAATTGTTACCGGTCTGACGATCACGGCCCTCGTCGTCATCATTCTCGGATGGATCTGGCCGGTTCTGCTGCTGTATTTTCTCCGGCATCACTGGGCCATTATTCCCGGGCTCACTCTGGGTTTTGTCATCGCAGGCCTCATCATGCAGCTCTTCACGGCCGATCCAAACGAGCATTCCACTGAGGAGGTGATTCGCTCGTATCACGAAAAACAGGGTGCGATGGATTTCCGCAGCTTCGTGCCAAAGCTGCTCGCTGCAATCGCCACCGTCGCGATGGGCGGGAGCGCGGCCTTAGAGGGCCCGAGCATTTACAGCGGCGGGGCAATCGGTTCGTGGTTGTGGACGAAGCTGCGTCGTCTGCGTCTTAGCGCGCGCGACAGGCGAATCATGCTCATCAGCGGCGCGGCCGCAGGCATGGGCGCCGTTTTTCGTGCCCCGCTCACGGGAATCGTCTTCGCTCTCGAAATGCCTTACAAGGACGACCTCGCGCATGAAGCCTTGCTCCCGTCGCTCATTGCCTCGGTCGTCTCTTACATGACGCTTGCCGCATTTCTCGGCTCGGAACCGCTTTTTAATTTCGCCAGCAGCACCGTCTTCAATCGTCGCGAGCTTGTTCTCTGCGCCGTTTTGGGGGTCGCGATTGGGCTGATCGCAATGGTTTTCTCGATCACTTTCCGGCGCGTCCGAACCTTTGTGGTTCGATGGGACGCCCCGCACTGGTTCAAGCTGGCAATCGGCGGATCACTCACAGGCGTATGCGGCGTCATTTTCCTCCATGTCTACAGCGGCCCGCTCGTGCCGATCGGCCCCAACTACGAAGCGGTCGGGCTGATTCTCGGCAATCGCCACAGCATCACGGAATTGGTGCTCTTCGGAGTGATGAAGCTGCTCGCAACTCTTTGCACGCTCGCTTCGGGCGGCGTAAGCGCAATGTTCGTTCCCCTCTTCCTCACCGGAGGCGCGCTTGGCACAGCATTCGCTCAGTCTATCCATCAACCTTCTCTTGAGCTATTCGCAGCGGTGGGTATGGCGGCATTCATTGCGGCCGGATACAAGACGCCTCTCGCCGCGGTCGTCTTCGTGGCGGAGGCAACCGGCGGCCACGCTTTCATTATTCCTTCTTTGATCGGCGCAGCCGTGGCTTATGCAGTTTCAGGGGATTCTTCGGTTTCGGGCGATCAAAAAGTGTCGGAGCAGGCGCATGAGCTCGGCCACTTACCGGCCTCGGCCCTCATGACCGAAGCCCGCCCTGATGCACATATTTGATCACGTCCACGTCGGACATCGCGATCAAGCCGTCCTTCACCATTTCGTCCAGCGCTGGCAGAAGCTCCCGGATCTTCTCTTCCGAATCGACTACGCTCACCATGAGCGGCGCATCATGCGAGAAAACCAGCCGGTGCGCGTGGCGAATGAATGTGCTTGCTCCGTACCCTTCGATTCCGCGGAAGGCCGTCGCCCCTGCGATGTCTAGTTCGCGGCATCTCTCAACAATGGCGCGATACAAAGGCTTATCATGCCATTTGTCATCCTCGCCGAAATAGATGCGCAGCATTTTCGCTTTGCCCTCGAGTTTCATCAGCCCACCTCCTTCCGTTCCTGCGGCCTCGCGCCCGCGTCGCGCGTGTACTTGACCACGTCCACATCGGAGAGTACCACCAGCCCCTGCTGGACCATTTCATCGAGCAAAGGGAAATACGCTTTGAGCTTCTCTTCCGTCTCGACAACTGAAATCATCATCGGTCGGTCATGCGAGAGATGAAGCGCCGTATCCTTGTGAATGCGCCGGTTGGCTCCATAGCCTAGAATTCCCTGATAGATCGTGGCGCCGGCAATGTCGTTGGCGCGCATGCTCTCGATTAGCGCCTTGTAGAGTGGCTTGTCGCGCCACTTATCGTTCTCTCCGATGAAAATCCGCATCATTTTGGCTTTGCCTTCACGCTTGAGCGCGGGCAGCGCCGCCTCCGAGGCTTTCTGCGATGCCGTTTCTGCCGCCTTCACCACCACGGTGTCCTGAATCTCGATCAGGCCTGTTCCCGCCAGCTGCCGCAGCTTCGGCAACACCTCTTCCACCTTCTCCGGCGATTCGATGAACTCGATCTTTATCGGCAAATCCTGGCTTAGCACTTCTAGCCGGTCCGTGTGCAAGTGATGGTCCGCGCCGAATCCCGCGATGCCTCGCACCACGCTGGCGCCGGAAATGCCGCGGTAGAAAAGAAAATCCAGGATCGCCGCGTAGAGAGACTGGCCGTGGTGCTGGTGCTCTTCGCCGACGTAAATGATTACTTTTTTCGCTGGTCCGGCTCCGAGCATTTCACCCTCCGAGGCGTCGGGAACGACGCCCCGCGCCTCCATTATGATCCGGTTTCATATTTGCAAGACTCATGCGAACAATTTCCCCACGATATAGCCCAACCACACGGACACAAACCCCACGGCAACGCTGAAGATCACGTTCAGTCCAGCGACGAGAAATTCCCCGTCCTGGAACACGCGAAATGTCTCATATTCAAACGTGGAGAACGTGCTGTAGCCGCCGAGGAACCCTACCGAGATCAGATAGCGCCAACTCGGGCTCCATCCGCTCTTTTCGGCCAACAGGGTGAGGACGAATCCAATCAGGAACGACGCAGTAACGTTGATAATAAACGTCCCGTAAGGAAATCGCGCCCCGAACCGGTTACCGACCAATCCGCCGATCCAGAAGCGGACTACCGATCCCACGGCGCCGCCGAGAGCCACGAGAAGAAATTTGTTCATGGCAGCAGAGCTGTGCCGCAAGTCGATGTAAATTCAGGCTTGTTTAAATCACTTCTCCCCATGTTCAAAATCAGCTCGCTTGGGTGCTCGACGCCTAGGCAGGAAGCAGCAGCAGACAACTCGAGCACGATTGCACATCGTAGGAGTCATCTGCCCCACTTTGGGGGCGGTTTACGGTGAACTCCAACACCGCTTACGCCGATTATTTTGACGTATCACAATTCTGCGGTCAAACATTTCGCGCAGCTTGGTTTCACGCGGTGTCGCACCTTCTAAGGGGCAGCCTGTTCTGTCGGCCGTGATTGTGGCGATTGAGCGATGCCAGGACCCGCGTCCGAACCGCGGGCAGCGAGGAAACTGCGGAAAAGGTAGTACCAATAGACCGTCGGGATGGAGCGTGTGAAAAGGTCCATCACGGTTTCGGCGGCGTTGCGGCCGTCGAGTCGCTTCGAGAAAAATGGCGTGAAGTCGATGGAATCGAATTTCGCGAGGCTTTCCACGGCGCTTGGAATTTCCGCCTCGTGTTCCTTGATGAACGAATCGATCTTACTCAGCGAAGGTCCATCGAGCGTGCCGAGCACGCCTTTGCCGTCCGCAACTAGACCGGGGTGCTTTTTGAAAAGATCGATTAGCTTTGCCCCGTAGACTTCTGCGCGCCGGATGAGATCCGCAATCGTGAAGTCGAGATGCTCGTGGGTCGCCTCGAGCCTCGGTTCATACAGCACTTTCAAGCCGCGTCCCATGAGCCGCACGCCAAGTTCAGTGTCTTCGGCGACGCGAAACTCGGGATCGAAAGAACCCGTAGCAAGCACGAGATCGCGCCGAACGGAAATATTGCACGTGATGAAGAAAGAATGATTCGTGTAAATGCCGGGCTTGAGCCCAACTTGAGGAAAAAGAAACGCCTGCGTGCCCAAGAACCATGTCAACGCGCGCTTTTTCGCAGCTTCGCTGTAATGGAAATTCCCGAGCACCGCGATTGTTTCCCCGGCGTGGGCCCGTTGCAGTTCCAGATGCTGCGCGAGTAGCTCGCGATCTGCGATAGTATCGTCGTTGATCAGCAACAGAAATTTCCCTCTCGCGCGCTCAACTCCAAATCGGCGCGCAGCTCCGGCGCCCGCGTTCTGCTGGCCCAGATAAACGAATTCGTGGCGCGGATGATGATGCGAACAGAGTCGCCGCGTAGCATCCGTGCTCCCGTCATCGACAACGATGACTTCGAACCGGTGCGGCGAGAGCGATTGCCGGTTGAGTGCGCCCAGGCATTCGGCCAACACGTCGGCGCGATTATATGTCGGCAGCACCACAGTGAAGTCGAGTTTCGCGTCTTTCCCGTTTCGCCTCGATTTTGCCGGGATCGTCGCGCCCGCCGCCTTTTCGCTGCTGCCGGAGAGATCGGGAATCGTTCCAGGGGCGGCTTCGAGTTCGGCGGAACGGGCCGGTGGTTTCGGCGCTCCGCTTTCGGCGAAGGCCGAAGCGGACGATTCGCGCCCTTCGCGCCGAAATTCTTCCGCACCGGCGATTTCGCCGAGGGCGCGATAACTTCGGTCCATCGATTCCGCCACGCCGAGCAGGTTGCCGAAGAAGATTGTGCGCGAGACAGAGTGCGAGAAATAGTTGAAGACGTGCCGCAACTGGCGCCGTGCTTCGGTCCGATTCCCTTGTGCGAGCAGCTCCTCTGCGGCGCGCGCATAGGCGAAGACGCGAATCGAATGCCGCTGCGCCGCGGGCTGGTAATTCGAAACCTCCGCGAACATTTTTTCGACGAGCCGCATCGACCAGATGTGATTCGGGTCATGCCCCTGCGGACGCAAGACCCGCGTCCTATCGAGAATAGTTCGCAAGGTCGCGTTCATCGCCTCTTTCGAGAAGTATTTTGCGGCGTGGGCCCGGCTGCTTTGCGAAATCTTCCTCCAAAGAGCCTCGTCTGTATAAAGCTTTACGACCGCGGTGGCAAATTCCTCTGGGTCTTCGGCGATGAGCGCCGTTTCGCCGGAAACGAAGCTCCCGCCTTCCGCTCCTTTCGGGTTTGTCACGATGGGCAAGCCGTGGGCGATGGCGTGAAGATTTTTCGTTTTGATGCCGGTGCCAAAGCGCACGGGCGAGACGAGCATACGCCGCTGCGCGAATTCCGCGGCCAGATTCGGTCGGAAGCCGACGCGAACCACGTTCGGGTCCGGCGTGCTCCAGCTTTCGGGCAACTGCGCGCCGACAACGTAAAGCTTCACCTCCGGCAACTGGCGACGCACGAGCGGCGCGACTTCGCGGATGTACCACTCCAGCCCGTCCAGCGTGGGCGGGTTGTTGAAGTGCCCTAGATAAACGATGCCTTCGCGCTCGGCAAAACCGCCTGCGGGCGGGCCTGCTTCCACCATCATTGGAAGCACTTCGATCGGAACGTCGCGGACGTCCCGCGCGATTTTGTCGGCATCCGATCCGGAAATCGAAATCACCAGATCGGCGCGGCGGTAGATTTCCGCTTCGCGCTCGGCGAAATCCACCGCGCGTTCGCGGTCCGACCACAGCCCGGAAATTTCAGCGCCGCCCTCTTCGCGAATGCCGTGGCAATCGTCCGTAAGAATGGCAACCCGCGTCGAGGGCGAAAGTCGGCGAAGTTCATCCAAATAATATTCCGGAAGCGTCACGCCCATCCAAAACCAGAGGCTCACGAACGCCAGATCGAACTGGCCTTCGCGCAGAACCTCGTGGAGCGTCCATTTCGGCATCAGGTCGACGCGCTCGAGACGAAGCACCTCGGCGTCTTCGATGTAAACCTTCACGCCCAGTTGTTCGAGGATTGCGGAACGTTTACCGTCGCCGGCGCTGCGGGGCGCAAGAAACGTGACCGAGTGTCCCTGCTCGCGCAGCAAACGGATTATTTGCAAAAGCCGATGATCCGCGCCGCCGCCCTCAGCCAGCGGAAGCGTCTCGAAAATCACCAGAATGCGCATCGCGGCGCCACTGTCCAATTTCAAAACGCGAGATTGCATGGCGCTTAAATCATACAGGCTCGCGGGGTAACGGTCGCGCACGGACGATTCTTTGCGCGCGCGAAGAAAGATCGTGTCGCCGCGAGCCGCCACGCTGAAGCCCGAAGCGACAAGCCCCGTCAGAAGCGATTCGGGCGATTTCCAGAAGATATCCTTCGTCCCGATTTCAATCGCGCCGAATCCGCCTGCCGACGCGAGGGCCTCGATCTCGGAAGGAGTGTATTCCCGATGACGCGCCGAAGCGCCGGCCTCAGTCGAAAAGCGGCCATCGACGTAGGGCGTAGCGCCACGCAGCAAGCCCTGCAGGCTTTTGGCGCTCGCGATGTTCGCCGCGGTGAGCACGAAGATGCCGCCGGCTTTGAGCACCCGGTTGATTTCGGAGATGGCATGCATCGGATCGCAAGCGACGGATTCGAGCGCTTGCGCGAATACGACAATGTCGAAGGACGCGTCCGCAAAATCCAACGCAAAATTCTCGAGCGTTGCCGCGCTCCATTCGATTTTCTCAAAGGAGTGGAAGCGCCGCAGCGCCGGCACAAGTAGATCGTCGTGCGGGCCAATCCCGAGGAGGTGTTGACCGGGCGTCGAGCACGGAATTTGCATGAGCAGCGCTGAGCAGTAGGCCAAGCGTTCCGCGCGACCAGGAGAGACAGTCCCGCGCGAATCCGCCGCTTCCAGAAACGTCACGATTTCCGCTTGGGCCAGAACACCCTGCGTACTCAGTTTCGCGCGGCTGCCTTGTAGAAGTTGCGTGAAACCGGCCCGCTGTGCGGGGTCCAGGCCGGCGACACTCTGTTCCAGCAGTGCAACCGCTTCGGCCAAACGCCCGGCGGTCGCGAGGACAGCTCCCAGATTAGCCGCGGCTTGTGCGTGGTTGGGCGAGAGCGCGAGAGCGCGGCGAAAGCCTTGCTCTGCGTCCCGGGGATTCCCAAGTGCGCACTGGACCGTCGCCCAGTCATTCCAGCGTTCCGCAGTTTCGCGTGCAGCGATCGAGCGCGCGATGAAGACGAGCGCATCGGTAAGTTTTCCCTCCTGGAAGAGTTGAACGCCCTGATCGTGAAGCTGTTCATCCGGCCCTGCTGCCGCCCTCCGCCGCCCGGCCGCGATCTGTGCACTCGGCTCCGCCCTGCGCCGGAATGCGGCCCCGAACTGCGCTCCCATCGCTTCCCACGAAAATTGACGCTCTTGCGTGCAGGCAAATTCGTCGAGAGCGCAGCGAGCCGAGGCTTGGCCCGCGGGATTCGCAAGAAGAGCGATCCAGCGCGAGATCGCCGCCGCCGCGCCGCCAGGACGGCGCATGTCCACAAGCGAAATGGACTTGAATCGTTCGGGAAGTTGCGAAAAGAGATGACGTGTAATCGGCGTGTCGTGCGCCACCACCGGCAGACCCGACATTTGCGCCTCGAGATAAACGAGGCCAAACGTTTCGTGAAGGCTGGCCGAAGTAAAAACGTCAGCGGCGCCATAGATGCGTGGCATTTCTGCAAACGGCACGTCCGTGAGCGCGATAAAACGCGGGCCGAGCACGCGGCGAGCCTCCGATTCCCAGGGCGCCGCCTCCCGTCCGCGCGAGCCGGCCACGATCCAGTAGACATTCCCCGTGCCGATCTTCTGCAGTTCCGCGAAAATGTAATCGTGGCGCTTCGCCGCCAGGTCGAACGCGCCAACACTCAGGACAACGAACGCATCGGCAGGGATTTTGTATTCGGCGCGAATTTCCGCACGCCTGCTGCGGGCGTCACGATAGGGAAGCCCCTCGATACACATCGGAAGCTCGACGATCGCGTCGGGCGTGACGCCCTGTTGCCGCAACGGCCCTGTCAGCCATGGCCCCAGCGAGTGGAAGCACGCGCCGGCGGACCAAAGAACGGCGTCGATGGGAGGGTAGATATAGTCCGTGTGAATGAGGAGCGCCGCTTTTCCTTGATGGATCGCCGGCGCGAGAGTTTTCAGCAGCTCAGTCGAGTCGCCGCTCGGGTCCACGAGCCCGCCTTGCCAACGGGCGTAGACCACCGGAAATTCGCCTTGCGCAAGAAGCTGGCGAATACGCAGCGCCGCCGGAATCGCAAAAAGCTGGTCCTCGGCATATAGCGCCCAGGTTTGGACCGCGCCGCCGGGAACAGGCCCCAGACCAGGGATGCGGCCCAGATGCTCTTTCGCGAGTTCCTCCAGCTCGATCCGCGAAGGAACGCGGATGGCTTCGACCCCTGGCGCTTCGGAAGTGCCCCAGCACGTGGCGTCGAGCCCCGATTTGCGGAGTTCGCCCGAGAGTTCGAGGAAAAAACGTTCCAGACCCCGCTTTACGCGGGTCAGCCCGGGAGCAAGGAAGATGATTTTCATGGCAGACGGGTACACAGCGGACACGGCAATCGTGGAACCAAAAAAAGTGTGAAAAGACGGCCGCATCTTAACTATTTCTAATCCAGGGGATCGAGCAATAGACGCACCGGCCGTTTGTACAGGTAACTCTTTCGGCGGAAAGATGGTATTACAGAACTATTACAGAACGGGGTCTAGGGCGCTGCTATGCTGAAGAAGGGCAAAAACTTAGCGGTACAGCCGGAACTAAGGACATCGAATGGAACTTATCGACCTGGAACACACCCAACACGACGACAACAGCATCAACTGGGTGACCTCAATCGCGATGATTATCTTTCACGCGGGTGCGATTGCCGCGTTATTTTTCTTCAGCTGGACTAATTTTCTCATAGCTCTCTTCCTCTATTGGGTTGCCGGTAGCCTGGGAATCGGCATGGGCTATCACCGGCTCCTCACCCATCGCGGCTACAAAACCCCGAAGTGGGTGGAATATTTCCTCACCATCTGTGCCACGCTCGCCCTCGAAGGCGGCCCAATCTTCTGGGTCGCCACGCACCGGATTCATCACCAGCATTCGGACAAAGACGGCGATCCGCACAGCCCCATCGATGGCAAATGGTGGGCGCACATCGGCTGGATACTCATGGGCAAGTCGATGCATCACGATTCGGAGACCCTCGCTCGCTACGTCCCGGACCTGGCCAAAGACAAATTCCACGTCTGGCTCACGAAATATCATTACGTGCCCAACGTAATCCTCGGGGCGATTCTGCTTGCGGTCGGCGGTTGGAAGCTCCTGTTGTGGGGCATGTTCTTCCGCACCGTGCTCGGCCTGCACGCAACCTGGCTGGTGAATTCGGCCACGCATTCGTGGGGCTCGCGCCGCTTCAAGACGCGCGATCTTTCCACCAATAGCTGGTGGGTAGCGCTCTTTTCGTTCGGCGAAGGCTGGCATAACAACCACCATGCCCATCCGACTTCCGCCCGGCACGGCCTCGCCTGGTATGAATTTGACCTGAACTGGTACGGCATCTGGACGCTGAAGAAGCTTGGTCTCGCCAAAAACGTCTATTGCTACATGCTCTCACCCGATGGCGTGGAAGCAGAGAAGCCGGAGCGCGCCGTCCCGGCACATGTGGCCTCGTCGGCGACTGCTTCGGCCGAAGCGCCCGGCATTTCGGCCTGAGGCGAACCCGATCTGAACGCATCGGCCGCGGACGCCTTCAGGCGTTCGCGGCCTTTTTGTTTGCGCGAGACTGCACCGCATCCGAAGACTTCTATTTATAAGAAAACGTCGGCGCATTGGCCGCGCCATGCCGGCTGTGCCACAATCTGGGCATAGGCTATGCGAATCACCGTAACTACCCGAAGAAAAATCATCGCCTTCATCGTCCTCGTGGTGTGCCTCACCGTCGCGGTCGTGCTCAACGTGGGATGGATCATTCTGCATTGGCGCCAGGGCGTGCTCCTCTTTTTCGGCGTCGCGTTTTTCCTGGCGATCATTCTCGGAATGATCCTCAACACCGGATTTCTTCTCCGCGAAATCCGCCGCAACGAACAGCACGACAGTTTTCTGAACGCCGTCACTCATGAACTGAAGACGCCGATCGCCTCGATTCGTTTGTATCTCGAAACATTGCAGCGTCGCGATGTGGGCGAGGCCCAGCGCCGGCAGTTCTACCAGTCGATGCTCGACGACACTTCGCGCCTCCTCGGCACCGTGAACCAGGTGTTGAAAGCCGGCGAAGTCGGTTACGGCCGCACGGCTCTGCATCGCGCTGACGTAAATTTCGCCGAGCTCGTCGCCGAATGCGTGGACCTCGCCCGAACACGTCATCACTTGCCCGCGGAAGCCATTCAAATGACTCCGGCGAACGGCGAGCCCACAAAGGTGAACGCCGATCCGGACGATTTACGGATCGCCGTCGGAAATATTCTGGACAACGCGGTGAAATATTCGAACGGACGTGTCGCGGTCGGCGTAGACCTAACCGCCCAACATGAGGGGTTTCTCGCCTTGCGCGTACGCGATGAAGGCGTGGGCATTCCTCAGCACGAAATCAAGCGCGTTTTCAAAAGGTTTTATCGCGTCCCCGGAAGAACACAGGTAAAGGGCACGGGGCTGGGACTCTTTATCGTCAGATCGATCGCGCGCGCGCACGGCGGTCGCGTCTCGATCGAAAGCGAAGGCGAAGGTCGCGGCACAACCGTGGTCCTTGAATTGCCCCGGAGCGCTGCATGAGCCGTGTGCTGGTGGTCGAGGACGAGACCCATCTCGCCGACGGGTTGCGATTCAATTTGGAAGCGGAAGGCCACAGCGTCGAAATCGTCGCCGACGGCGAGACGGCGGTTACCAGGCTGGCTCGTCGACGCGAGTCCTTTGACGCCGTAGTGCTCGACGTGATGCTGCCGTTTCGCGACGGCTTCCAGGTAGTCGCTTCGATGCGTGCCGCAAAGAATTATGCGCCCGTGCTGATGCTCACGGCGCGCAGCCGGCCGGAAGATGTTTTGCGCGGCTTTGCCGCTGGCGCGGACGATTACTTGCCGAAGCCCTTCGAGCTGCCGATCTTTCTCGCGCGCTTGCAAGGCTTGCTGCGCCGAAGCGCCTGGCTGCGCGAGAGCGGCCCGCACGCTCAGTGCGGCGAGCATCAAGGTGATCAGCAGGTCGACGACGGAGAAACCAGCGACGTATACGCCTTCGATGGCAAAATCATCGACTTCGGTACGCTCGAATTGCGCTCCGGTGACACGATCATTCACCTCACGCTGATGGAAGCAAAATTATTGCGCCATCTGATCGAGAATAGAGGCAAAGTTGTGACGCGGAAGTCGATCCTCGAAGACGTCTGGGGCTTGCACGAAGATACAGATACGCGCGCGATCGACAATTTCATCGTGCGCCTGCGCCGCTATCTCGAGGAAGATCCCTCGAACCCCCAGCGCCTGCTCACAGTGCGCGGCGTCGGTTACCGCTTCGTGATTCCGGAGCAAAGTCCTCCCCGCAGCCATCAGCGCAAAGCCTGAATCCCGCTCCGCCCTACTGGTTCGATTGATTCGCCGGCGCAGGCTGCGCGGCAGCAGGTGTTGCGGTGGGTGTCGAGACCTGCGCCACCGCGCGCATCGAAGGCAACTGGTTCACATCCCATCCGCCACCCAGCGCCTCGATCAAATCCACGGCCGACGTCATCTCCTCCGTGCGAAGATTCACGGCCGCCTGCTGATTCGTCAGGAGTGTCGTTTCCGCGGTGATCACGTTCAGGTAAGGATCGATCCCAAGCCGGTATCGCTCAGTGGCAAGGGTCAGGTAGCGCTGCGCGGACGCCACAGCGGCATCCTGCTGCTGCACCTCCTGCGTCAAAATTCGTTCCGTCGAAAGGTTATCCTCCACCTGCTGAAACGCTGTGAGGACTGTTTGCCTATAGGTGGCAACATCTTCATCGAACACTCCGCGATACTGCTGCACCGTCGCTCGGCGGAGGCCCGCGTCGAAGACCGTCTGCGACAGCGAAGCGCCAATCGACCAGATGCGGCTCGACCATAAAAACCAGTCCGCAATGGAAGTGCTCTGAAAACCGCCCGTCGCGGTCAAAGTAACCGAAGGATAATAGGCCGCAGTCGCAATTCCTATTTGCGCGTTTGCCTGAGCCATGGCACGCTCCGCCGCCGCGATATCCGGACGCCGCTCCAGCAAGTAAGAAGGTGCAGCCACAGGAATTATCGGAGGCGCCGGCTGCTTGGCCAGCGGCGCGATCGCAAAAGTGGAAGGCGGTTGCCCGACCAGAACGGCGATGGCGTGTTCGTATTGGGCGCGCAGTATGCCCACGTTCGTGTCAGCCGCTTGCGCGGATTGCAGCTGCGTTTCCGCCTGTGCAACCGACTCGTCGTTGTCGATTCCGGTCTGATAAAGCACGTTCGTCAGGTCCAGTGATTGTTGGTAGGCGACCACCGTCGAATCGAGCAACTGCTTCAGATTGTCTTCCCCGCGCAGCTCGAAATAATCCACAGCCAGCTCCGAATGCATGCTCAGGCGCGTATTCTCAAGATCGGCTGCGCTGATTTGGGCAGCCGCGGAATTCGCTGTCACAGTGTTGCGAAGCCGGCCCCACAAATCCGGAACCCAACTGGCATCGCCCGGTGCCGAAAAATCTGCGAGCGAGCCTTTTTGGCCCAGCGTGGACGCCGCACGTTCGCGCGTCATCGAGGGGTCTGCAGTAATGACAGGCCAATACTCCGAGCGTGCCTCGCGAACAAGCGCTCGCGCCGAGAAATAGGCCCCCATCGCCTCGGCAATCGTCTGGTTCGACACGTTTACCTGCGCCTCAAGCTGATTCAGTTCCGGGTCGTTGAACATCGCCCACCAATCACCCCGAATCGCATTGTCGTTCGGCTGGGCCACACGAAAGGGCGGAGTCACGTTAGACTGCGTGCTTGGCGTCGCAGCCGTGGCTTGCGTCGTGCTTGAAGGCGTGCCCGCAGCAGTTTCCATCGCGTTTGTGCTCGGCTGGGACGCAGAGGACGGCGCTGCCGCAGGCGGCGCCGCTTCCTTATAGGCTGGCGGCACTTGCACCGCCGGTGTGTGGTACTTCGGGCCCACCACGCAGCCACCGCTCAGCAGCGCAACGCCGACTGCCGCCCCTAATACACTCAGTCTTCTAGCCATGCTTTCTTTCTCTTCCTCACCAGATTGTTTTTAATCGGCCGGCTGCGGGCTCGCCGCCGGATGACCGTGGCGATGACCGCGTCGCCACCACAAGCTCAGGCGGTCCATGTAGAGATAAACAACCGGAGTCGTGTAAAGCGTAAGAGCCTGGCTCAGGATAAGACCGCCCACGATGGTAATGCCCAGAGGCCGGCGAAGTTCGGATCCCGCGCCCGTGCCGAGCGCCAGCGGCAAAGCCCCGAAAAGAGCCGCCATCGTCGTCATCATGATCGGCCGGAATCGCAGCATGCACGCCTCGAAAATGGCGTCGCGCGGGTTCACGCCTTCATGCCGCTCCACCGAAATCGCAAAATCGATCATCAAAATCGCGTTTTTCTTCACGATGCCGATCAGCAGCAGCATGCCGATGATCGCCACGATGCTCAAGTCCGTGCGAAACGCAAAGAGCGCCAGCACCGCCCCCACGCCCGCCGAGGGCAGCGTCGAGAGAATCGTGATCGGATGAATCAGACTCTCATAGAGCATGCCCAGCACGATGTAAACCGCCATCAGCGCCGTCACGATCAGAAACGGCTCTGTCGAAAGTGATTGTTGAAAAGCCTCAAGCGTGCCCGAAAACATTCCATGAATTGTGGAAGGCATCCCCAGCTGACGTTGCAACTGAGTCACAAGAGTCGCGGCTTCTCCCAGCGCGACTCCCGGAGCAAGGTTGAAGGACACAGTCACCGATGGGAACTGTCCCTGGTGATTCACCGCAAGAGGCGCCGTCGTCGCTTGGAAACGCGCCACGGCGCTCAATGGAACTTCCGCGCCCTGCTGAGGATTCAGGTAAACGTCATCCAAACCCGCGGGGGATTGCCAGAATTCCGGCGCTACTTCCATCACCACGTAATATTGATTCAGCGCCGTGTACATCGTCGACGCAATCGACTGGCCGAACGCCTGGTATAACGTGCTATCGATCGCCTGCGGTGTAATTCCCATGCGTGAAGCGTTTTCGCGATTGTAAATCAGTTGTGCCTGCAGTCCGCTGTTCTGCTGATCGCTGTTGACGTCTGTAACTTCAGGCTCTTTCTGCAGCGCATTGAGCAGAATAGGCCCCCATTTCACCAGATCGTCCACGTTATCGCTCTGAATCGTATATTGAAATTGCGCATTGCTTTGGCGCCCGCCGATGCGAAGGTCCTGGCCAGGCTGGAGGAATACTCTTGCTCCGGGAACGGAATTCAGTTTCGGCCGCAGCCGATTGATCACCCCGAGTGCGCTGATCTTCCGCTGGGCCAACGGCTTCAGCCCCAGATAGACAAAGCCGCTATTCGTCGAGCCCTGCCCCCCCGTAAACGCGAACACATTTTCGACGGCAGGGTCGGTTTTAATGATCTTCACGAACCGCTGCGTCAGCACATTCATCGCCGTGAAAGAGCTATCCTGCGCTCCCTGAATGCCGCCGAAGACGGTCCCATTGTCCTGCTCCGGGAAGAAGCCCTTGGGCACGATGTCGAGCAGATACACGTTGACGCCGATCGTCACGAGCAAGATCCCCAATGTGAAGGCGGGGTGTTTGAGCACCACGGTAAGAGTCCGCTCGTAGAGCCGGAGCATCCCGTTGAAGGCAGCTTCGCTGGCTCGGTAGAAACGTCCGTGAATCTCCTCGGCATTGTGGCGCAAGAGTTGCGCGCACATCATCGGCGTGGCCGTCAGCGAGATGCACATGGAAACCACGATCGCCGCCGAGAGCGTTACCGCAAATTCGCGAAACAGCCGCCCGATGATGCCGCCCATCAGCAAAATGGGAATGAACACGGCAATCAGCGACGTGCTCATCGCAATTACCGTGAACCCTACTTCCTGCGCCCCTTTTAGCGCAGCTTCAAACGGCCGCAGGCCCATTTCCAGATAGCGCGTGATGTTTTCGATCACCACGATCGCGTCGTCCACCACGAATCCCGTCGATATCGTCAACGCCATCAGCGAAAGATTGTCGATCGTGTAGCCCAGCAAATACATCACGCCGAAGGTACCGAGCAGAGACACGGGAACGACTACGCTGGGAATAAATGTGGCACGTCCGTTCCGCAAAAACAGGAAAACGACCAGAATCACGAGCGCGACCGATATCAGCAGCGTCTGCTCCACGTCGTCCACCGAGGCCCGAATCGTCGTGGTGCGGTCGACCACCGTTGTCAGATTAATGCCCGCCGGTATCGAAGCCTTCAGCGACGGCATCGCCGCATTGATTGCGTCTACCGTATCGATGATGTTTGCGCCCGGCTGCCGGAAGATGATCACCGAAACGCTTGGCTGGCCGTTGACGTACCCCCCGGCGCGAATATTTTCAACCGAGTCTTCCACGTCCGCCACGTCCGAAAGCTTCACCGCCGCGCCGTTGTGATACCCAACGATCAGCGGCTTATATTGATCCGCTTTCAAAAGCTGATCGTTCGCCAGAATGTCCGCGCTCGTGTCTTTCGTCTCGATCTGGCCCTTCGGCAGATTGGCGTTCTGCTGGCTCAGCATCGTCGCCACCGTCTGCAAACCGATGCCGTAACTGTTCAGCTGCGTGGGATTCAACTCCACCCGCACTGACGGCAGCGAACTTCCGCCCACGCCCACCTGCCCTACGCCCTGCACTTGCGACAATCGCTGCGCCATGATCGTCGAAGCGGCGTCGTACATCGCCGCCGTCGTGTATATCTTTGAAGTCAGCGCAATGATGAGAATCGGCGAGTCGCTCGGATTCACTTTGCGGTAGGTCGGGTTACTGGGCAGGTTCGTGGGCAGATAGCTGCGGGCCGCATTGATTGCCGCCTGCACGTCGCGCGCCGCACCGTCGATATTGCGGTTCAGATCGAACTGCATGGTGATGTTCGTCGATCCTAATCCGCTCGTCGACGTCATCTCCGTAATTCCGGCGATCCGCCCGAATTGGCGCTCGAGCGGCGTCGCCACCGAAGACGCCATAATTTCCGGGCTGGCTCCCGGCAGTCCCGCCCCCACCGAAATCGTCGGGTAATCCACCTGCGGTAATGGCGCCATCGGTAAAAACAGGAACGAGACAATTCCCGATAGCGCGATGGCTACCGTTAGCAGCGTCGTTCCCGCCGGCCGGCGGATGAATGGAGCCGATATGCTCATCGTCTAATCCGCAGGAGACGGCGCGGGATGCGCCTCGCCCACCGTCGAGCGTGAGAACTTGCGGGCGAGCTTGTCGAAGAAAATGTAAATCACGGGCGTCGTGTAGAGCGTCAGCACCTGGCTCACAATAAGTCCGCCCACCACCGAAATGCCGAGAGGCTTCCGCAACTCCGACCCAATGCCGGTGCCCAGTGCCAGCGGCACGCCGCCCAGCATCGCCGCCATCGTCGTCATCAAAATCGGCCGGAAGCGCAGCAAGCAAGCCTGATAGATCGCTTCGGTCGACTCCTTCCCTTCCTTGCGCTCCATTTCCAGAGCGAAGTCGATCATCATGATGCCGTTTTTCTCCACGATGCCGATCAGCAGGATGATGCCGATCAGAGCCACGACGCTCAATTCCTGCCCGCAAATCAGAAGCGCCAGAATCGCCCCGGCGCCCGCCGAAGGCAGCGTCGAAAGAATCGTCAGTGGGTGAATGTAGCTTTCATAGAGAACGCCGAGCACGATGTAGACGGTAACCAACGCCGCAAGAATCAAAAGCGGCTCGTTTTTCAGCGATGCTTCAAACGATGCCGCTGTTCCCTGGAACGCTCCCTGCACGCTCAACGGCATGTGCAAGTCATCCTTCACTTTATCGATCGCGTCCGTTGCATCGCCCAGCGAAGCATTTGGCGCAAGGTTGAACGAAATCGTCACCACCGGGAACTGCCCCTGGCGGTTAATCGAGAGCGGCGAGCTGACTTCTTCGAAGTGCGAGAAGGCGCTAAGCGGCACCGCCGCTCCGTTCGCCGTGCTTACTGGCGCGGGGTTCAGCGTACCCGTCGACGTTCCGCCGGCGATGCCGTTCCCGGCGGTGCCGGATATCGGCACGGTTGGACCCGAGCTTGAGGTCGAGTTGCCGCTCGAAGAGGATGACGATGTCGACGACGTCGTCACGGCCGACCGCACGAATATATCGTTCAGGTCGTTCGGATTGTCCTGGAAGCTAGGCAGCGTCTCCAGGATCACGTGGTATTGGTTAAGCTGCGTATACAGCGTATCCACTTCGCGCTGCCCAAACGCATCGTACAGCGTCTGGTCGATCATGTTCGGCGTTATCCCCATGCGCGAAGCCGTCACGCGGTCGATCATCAGCTTTTCGGCCAGTCCTCCAAGCTGCTGGTCCGTTGCGACATCCCGCAGCTGCGGCAGTTGGTCCAGCTTCGCCACGAATTGTGTCGTCCAATTGTTCAGCTCATCCTGGTTCGGATCCTCCAGTGTGTATTGGTACTGCGTGCGGCTCACGCGATCTTCCACTGTCAGGTCCTGCACCGGCTGCATGTAAAGCGTGATCCCCTCTACCTTTTCCACATTGGGCTGCAGCCGCCGGATTATCTCCGTGGCGCTCATGTGCCGCTGCTCGAGCGGTTTCAGGTTGATCAGAATTCTCCCGCTGTTCATCGTGGTGTTCGTTCCGTCAATCCCGATGAACGAAGAGAGCGACGCGACCGCCGGGTCTTGCAGAATCACTCGGTCCACTTCGCGCTGCTTTTCCGCCATCGCTGTAAAGGAAATCTGGTCCGGCGCCTGCGTGAATCCTTGAATGATTCCCGTATCCTGCACCGGGAAGAAGCCTTTGGGGATAATGATGTAGAGGAATATCGTGAAAACCAGCGTTCCGACCGCCAGAACCAGTGTTTCCGCCTGATGCCGCAGCACGAATTGCAACGTGCGGTCGTAGAACCCGATGATGCGGTTGAACACGTCTTCCGATCTCCGGAAAAACCGGCTTTGCTGCGATTCTGGCGTGTGCCGTAGCAGCCGCGAACACATCATCGGCGTCAGCGTAAGCGATACGATCGCCGAAACGAAAATCGTCACGCTCAGCGTGACCGCAAATTCGCGGAACAGCCTTCCCACGATGTCGCCCATGAAAAGCAGCGGGATCAGCACCGCAATCAGCGAAACCGTCAGCGAAACGATCGTGAAGCCTATTTGCTCTGACCCCTCGAACGCCGCTTCCATCGGCGATTTCCCCGCCTCGATGTACCGGACGATGTTTTCGATCATCACGATCGCATCATCCACAACGAAGCCCGTGGAAATCGTCAGAGCCATTAGTGTCAGGTTGTTTAGGCTGTACCCCGTCAGGTACATCGCCCCAAGCGTGCCGACCAGCGAAATTGGCACCGCCACGCCGGGAATGATGGTCGCGTAGACGTTACGCAAGAAAAGAAAGATTACCGCCATCACCAGCACAAGGCTGAGGATCAGTTCAAACTCCACGTCCTGCACCGAAGCGCGAATCGTGACCGTTCGGTCGGTCAGCGTCGTCACTTGAATCGAAGCCGGCAAGCTCTGCTTCAGGAGCGGCAGCAGGTTTTGAATGCTGTTCACCACCTGAATGATATTTGCACCCGGCTGCCGCTGGATATTCACGATCACCGCCGGGGTGTCGTTCATCCACGCCGCTTCGCGCTCGTTTTCCACTCCATTGATGATCTTCGCCACGTCCGAAAGCATCACGGGCGCGCCGTTGCGGTATGCCACGATCACATGGTCGAAGTCTTGCGGCGTAAGTTGATTTGAGCCGACGCCCAGCTGGTCATTCGCGTCGATCTGATAGTCCTGGCGGGGCCCGTCGAAATTGCCCTTGGCCGCGTCCAGGCTCGTCTGCGTAATCGCCGTCCGCACGTCCTCCAGGTTGATCCCGTTTTCCGAGAGCGCCGTCGGGTTCACCTGGATGCGCACCGCGGGCTTTTGTCCCCCGCTAATGCTCACGAGACCGACGCCGGGCAACTGCGAAATCTTCTGCACAAGCCGCGTATCCGCCAGATCCTCCACTTGCGGCAAGGGCGTCGTATCGGACGTAAGCGCCAGCGTCAAAATCGGCGCGTCTGCGGGATTTGTCTTGCTGTAGATCGGAGGTGTCGGCAGGTTCGTCGGCAGGAAGTTGCCGGCCGCGTTGATCGCAGCTTGCACCTCCTGCTCGGCCACGTCGATATTCAGGCTCAGCGAAAACTGCAGCACGATCACCGAGCTCCCGTCGGAACTGATCGACGTCATCTGGTTCAGCCCGGGAACTTCGCCGAATTGCCGTTCGAGAGGCGCGGTAATCGCCGTCGCCACCACGTCTGGGCTCGCACCGGGATAAAACGTCACAATCTGAATCGTCGGGTAATCTACTTCAGGCAGCGCCGAAACCGGCAGTTGAAAGTACGCGACGATGCCGGTCAGCAAAATTGCCGCCATCAGCAGTGACGTCGCTATCGGCCGCTCAATAAAGGGTCGAGACGGGCTCACGGCGCATCGTCCCCCGAAGCGCCGCTGTTATCAGCTGTGGCTCCGCCGCGATTGCCCCGCCCGGAGCCTGGCACCGTCACTTTGATTCCATCCTGCAGTTGATTGAAACCCGCTGTAGCAACCACGGTTCCCGGCGCGATCCCCTGAACCGCAGTAATGTTGTTGTCCGTTACTCCCGCCGTCACGTTCTGCACCTTCGCGGTTTGATTCTGAATCACATAAACGAACGCGCCCTGCGCGTTGCGCTGAATCGCTGGCGTCGGCACCACCGTATCGTTGCGCTGCGTCGAAAGCAGCAGCCTCGCGTTCACGAACTCGTTCGGGAAAAGTGTGCCGCTTGAGTTGTTGAACGAGGCGCGCAGCTTCACCGTGTCCGTCGTTGTATCAACCTCGTTGTCGATCGTGAGCAAGCTCCCATCCGCGATCTTCGTCTCCTGATTGCGGTCGAGCGCCGTCACGCTCATCGTGTGCCCCGCCCGAAGCTGCTGTTCGATTTGCGGCAGATAACCCTGGTCCACGCTGAAAATCACCGTGATCGGCTGTAGTTGCGTCACCACCACCAGTGGAGTCGTGCTGTTCGCTTGAACGATGTTCCCCAGATCGACCAGCCGCAAACCCACCCGCCCGTCGATCGGCGAAGTTATATGGCAATAGGTTAGGTTCACTCGGGCGCTATCGAGCTGCCCCTGATCGTTCTGAACGGTCCCTTCATCCTGATGCACCAGCTGCGTCTGATCGTCCAGTTGCTGCTTCGCGATCGCGTTCCGGCTATACGCGGACTGATACCTATCCAGGTCAATGCGCGCTTCCGCCAGCAGCGCTTCGTCCCTCGCAAGCTGTCCTTCCATTTGCGTAACGGCAGCTTCATAAGGCCTCGGGTCGATGTCGAGCAGCGGATCGCCCTTATGCACCATCTGCCCTTCGCGGTAATAAATATTCGTAATCGCGCCTTGCACTCGGCTCGTAATCGTGTCCGTGTAAATCGGAGTCACGGTCCCCAGCGCCTCCACGTAAACATTCATATTGCTCGTCTGCGCCGTCCCCGTCGTAATGGGCACCGACCGCGGCCGCTGATTCCGTCGGGCCGCGTCCGCCACCTCCATCGCCTGATACTGCCGGTACATGAAATACCCAGCGGCAAGAATCACGACCAAAATGATCAGCCAGACCCACGTTTTGCTCTTCTTCCCGTCTGTGGGCGTTGGCGTGTAATGCGGGCGTCCTGCGGGACTAGTGTGGCGCGGCGTTTCGACCGCTACGGATGATGTCTCGTTAGGGGAGGGCGGCATCTTCTCAGGCATTGGCTTG
>DATJOL010000192.1:0-19418 GCA_035507075.1 Candidatus Aquilonibacter sp.
TTAACACCCCGAACTCAAGCATTTCGTTCAACGGCAGCGCCGTGAACTTGTCCGGGACGCACGTGACCACCGGGGAAATCACCGCAATGAACGGGAACTGGAACCAGAGAGAGATCCAGTTTGGGCTGAAGCTTTTGTTCTGACAGGATGGCGGGTGTGATTTAATCGGCCTCTGGTCTGGAGTTTCGTGCCGGGCCAGAGGCCTTTTTTTAAGCGGAGCGGAGAGAACGAATCTTGAGAGTGATTTGCTTTGGGGCCCATCCGGACGATTGCGAGATCAAGTTTGGAGGAACGGCGGCAAAATTCGCAGCAGCCGGGCACGCCGTGAAATTCGTGGTAATGACCAACGGAGCCGGCGGGCATCAGGAAAAGTTTGGTCCAGCACTGGTCGAAATACGACGGCGCGAAAGTATCGAAGCAGCCAAACGGCTCGGCATTGCCGAGAACCACAATCTCGGCAGACCGGACGGCGGATTGCAGCCGGATCTGGATACGCGTAGCGAAGTGATCCGACAGATTCGCGGATGGAATGCGGATGTGGTTTTGTCGCCGCGGATGAACGACTACCACCCGGATCATCGCTACGCTGCGCAATTGGTGCAGGACGCGGCATATATGGTGGTGGTGCCGGGAATTTGCCCGGATACGCCGCCCCTTCGAAAAAATCCCGCGATCTTTTACCTGGAAGACGATTTTCAGCTGCCGGACCCGCTGCGGCCGGATGTGGTGGTTGCTATCGACGATTCATGGGACAAGAAAGTGCTGGGGATGGACGCCCACGCTTCGCAGTTCTACGAGTGGCTGCCGTGGGTCGCGGGAACATCGAAGGACGTACCGCAGGATGCAGAACTGCGGCGCAAATGGCTGGCGGAGACATGGAAACACCCGATCAACAACGCCGTGCGGGACGCGCTCGCGGCCAGGTACGGCGAGAAAGGGCGATCGGTAGAACACGCAGAGGCTTTCCAGCTCTGCGAGTATGGACGCCAGGTTTCGAAGGCTGAACTCTATGAGATATTTCCGCGATGATAAAACGAGTCGCAGCGGAGATCAAGCCGGCGCGGCGTTCGCTTTAATCGACTCGAGCAGGCGGATCGCGTTGTGAATGTCCTGCTCCCACTGAGAGCGATCGACGCCTTCGCGTTCGATGGTGAGCGGGCCTTGGTAGCCGATTTCGACGAGCTTCTTGAGAAATCGCGCGACTCCGACGGCGCCACTGCCGAGGGGCTGCTCGCGACCGAGGGCGCTGGCGTCGCCCTTGGGAGGCCAATCGCCGTCCTTGCAGTGGACCGAGAGAACGTGCTTTGCGAGCAAGCCGAGAGCGTCGATGGGGTCGCCGGTGCCGTAAAGGATCATGTTGGCAGGATCAAAGTTGATGCCGAGATTGGACCGGTTAACGTCGCGAATGAAATCGAGGAGGACGGGCGCCGTCTCTTGCCCGGTTTCGAGGGCGAAGGTTTGGTTGCGCTTGGCCGCGTAATCGCAGACGCGGCGTACCAGATCACGGACCTCTAGATAGTCAGGATTTTGAGGGTCGTGCGGAACGACGCCGATGTGAGTGGCAATACCGCCAGCGCCTACTGCAGCTGCGAAATCGCTGACTGCATAGGTGCGATGCTCGCGCGCGGCACGCGTAGCACGAGGAATGAAGCCGACGGTCTGCTGAACGGTGGGCACATCGGCGTAGTCCTCGCCGTTGTAGGCGGCGCAGACCGTCGTGATTGCAAGATTGGCGTCACCCAAAGCTCTGTTCCAGGCGGGCGCAACGCTGAGATCCAGGTCGCCGCGTAAGCCGATCTGGGCGCAGCGAACGCCAAAGCTTGTTACCGTTGGAAGGATTTCGGATGGGTCAGCGGTCGCCCAGAAAAGAACTCCGGTTTCGCGGGCGTTCAGGGTTTGCATGGGAGGACGGCTCCATTTCGTTTTCGCGATTCTATGATGCGAAGCATGAGCGCGACGGCTTGCGCCGATTGCTGAGGCGGGCAGCGCTCGGGCTGGCGACCGTGAACGGCGCAATCCGCGAAATAGGCGAGCTCGGCGGCAAAGGGATCGATAAAAGGCAGAGTTCGGTTTGTGGTGTCTTGACCGGGCCCGTAGGCATGAAGGTCGGGCGCGCCGTTCGTCCATTCGAAGGAGGCCTGATCGGTGACGACGGTGAATTCCATCGAAAAGGGAAAAGTACCGGGGTGATGCCAACCGCCGGTGACGATCACGGGACCGACCTGCGGGTATTGGAGTTCGGCGTGAACGATATCAATCCCGCGGCCGAGATCTTCGTGGCCAACAGCACGAACCGATTCCGGCATGCCCCAGAGCGAGATGCAGTAATCGACGTCATGAATGAGCAGATCAAAGATTCCACCGCCGCTGCGAGCCGGATCGGTGAGCCAGCCGCTCCACGTGGGGGCGGCGCAGCGACGGCGAAAGACGGCCGAGCGAACGGTTCCAGCGGAAGGGAGCGCGTCAGCGAGCGCGGAATAAGCCGGACTGAAGCGAAGGATTTGCCCAACCATCAAAGTCCGCCCGCTGCGCGAATGTTCGCTAAGAATCAAACTGGTTTCGGCGTCGCTCAGACCCATCGGCTTTTCGAGCAGTACGTGCTTGCCCGCACGCAAGGCAGCTACGGCTGCTTTCCCATGCTCGTTGGTCGGAAGGCAGAGGTCGACGGCGTCAATCTGCGGATCGGCGAGAGCTTCGGCAAGGGTGGAATATGTGCGAATCGAGGAGAAATCGAGCTTTTCGCCAGAACCGCCAAAATTTCCACCGACAGAAGTCAAATCGCCCGTGAGACGGGACTCGTTCATATCCATTACGGCGACCAAACGGGCACTGGGCACTTGCTTCCAGGCTTTGAGGTGCGTGGCACCCATGAAACCGAGACCCGCGACAGCGACATTCAACGTGGAATTCATAATGGTTCCGGCCGATCGAGTCGAGCAAGGCGATCACGCTAACATGCGAGCGGCTGTGCCGCCAAAGCAAATGCGAATCGCCGCGGAAAGAGTTTTTCGATACCAGTGAGACGGCAAAACCTGCTACTTTCCGAGCAGAAATTATGCACGTTTCCGCCGCATCCTGGTAGACCAAAAGAGGAGAGCGCACATGGACGACAAGAATGGCACCAGAAGGGCGACGCTTGACCGGCGCGATTTTTTCAAGGCGGCGGGCGTGGGCATTGCCGCGGCGGGCGCAATACTGAGCCCGGAAGAGGAGGCGAAGGCACAAGCGGAGACGGAAAAGTTCAATCTGGAGCGTATTGCGGCGAACTCCTACGGGGTGCGTAACCTTTTCAAGACACGGCCATACACCGGCAGAGGCCGCGGCGGCGCCGGTCGCGGAGCCGCAGCAGGACGCGGACCGGAACAGCCCGACGATCTGGCGAACGATCCGAACGCTGCAGGTCCATTGGCTGTGGCAAAGGCGGCCGCGGCGGCTCGAGCCAACGTGCCGACTCCGGCCGAGCAGAGAGCGAAATACGGCGAAATCACCTTGCTCGATTTTCCGCAGTTCACGAAGGACACCTTTCCCGGCGTGACACACATGGACTTATATTCGGCGCTTTTTGGCGACGTGACGGACGACAGCATGTTCTTCCCCGAAGGAGCGGCCGATCGGGGATTTGATCCGCTTAGCCCATCAGGGAAAAAGTGGCTGGACACATTAGCGAATAACTGCGTAAAGACGGGCGTGAAGGTGCAGCACATCTCGAATAATGCACCGACGAATTTGGCTGCGTATGGCTCGCCCGAACAGGATGCGTTGCGCAAGGCAGGAGTGGCGATGGGCAAGCGATGGATCCAAGGCTTGGCTGTGCTTAACGTGAAGTCCATGCGAATGAACTCGCCACAAGCACTGGGGCCGAGCATAAGGCCGAATGCGATTCCGCGCGGCCCGGGTGACGGATATCCGAGGAACATCGACATCGTGCCGATGATCGCGGCGGCGATTGAGTCTTACAAGGAGATGGCGGACTTCGGCGGCGACTACGGCGTTCGCGTGACTCTGGAGAATCATTGGGGACTGGCAGCGGACCCTATGAATATTCGCACGATCGTGGACGAAGTGAATCACCCGTACTGCGAAGCCTCTCCCGATTTCGGCAATTGGGAGCAGGAATACATGTTGTTTAACGGGCTGAAAGCATTAGCCCCGTACGCGCACACGAACGTCCATGCGAAGTATTGGGACCGCTGGGGCGACAAGAACGATGTGCAACGTTCGACGAGAATCATGTTGGCGAACGGGTTCCGCGGGACCTTTGCGCTGGAGTATGAAGTTGGGCCGTGGGATCAGGTGGAAGGCTGCAAATATTTGTTCAAGGAAGTGATGACGGCGCTCTCGACGCCGACTCCTGTGGTGTAAGCGATCGATCGTAGTTTTGACGCTCGGGGGCGTCTGCCATGAAGAAGACAGCGGACGCCTACCAATAATATGAGGCTACGACGCGGGAAGAGGCCGGCGAGTTAGCAACGACGTCGAACTGAACGACCAACTGGAGATTCCTCTGCTGCCACTGCTTCGGAGCGTTGTGAAGGGCTGCGGAGAGAAGGTCTGGATTGGTGATCAGCCTCGCGGCCCCCTCGGTGCCGTACTGCATGCAGCCGCTGACCAAAATCAGCATAGAGTGAGTTTCGGGATCAAACGCGCGCGAAATCACGGCATAGTCTTCGTCCGTGTGGTGTTCGGGGGTTTCGTCGTGGGGATACCACTCGGTTGGATTGCCGTTGTCTCGGATCATTCCATGGCTGCTATCGTCGACAAAGAAGCGGAATTTCTTTGTGACGTCCTTCCATTGCGTGCTTGAATAGCCGATCAAAACAGTCGGTGTGTTGCGCAGGTCGTCGAGGGATACGTCCGTACCCATTCGCAGGTCGAACGGATGGCCGAGACGGACGAGCATCGATGAAACCTGAACGGCAGCAACCAGATCTCCGCCGCCGACGTACTGATCGGTCATGAGCGTGAATTGACCGTTTGGCGGATTCGTCGCGGGATCGTATGTAGGGACGTACGCGGGCACGATCATGATTGGCGTATTTCCCTGAAACATGGGCTGCCAAAACTGTTCGACAATCGTTTGAGAACGGCGAATATTCAGCCACCGAACGGATAGAGCAGCCGCGATCAAAACGAGAAGGACAGTCAACACCGAGACTCTTCGGCGAAACTTCGGGCTGTGCAGCGTTTCGCCTCCTGCCGGCAGAACCGGACCGGCTCCTCCCGCTCGAGGGAGAAGAACAGGTTGCGGAGAAATTGACAGGTGATCCTCAAGAGGCACCTTGCCGATGCGGGCGAATACTGGGACATAGCTACCGGTAGGAAGAGTTATCCGGCATTCGGCACAACGGGAGGGGTCGGCGTAGTAAATGGCGAGGCGTTTGCGGACTTCGCTGGCGTTGATTCTGACAATGCCGTCGGTGCTGGTGTCGTACGAGGGAGGGCGGCCGAAGACTTCGATACCGATGGTGCGTTCTTTGAGGCCATCGCACAAACCAGCGAGCGCTCGACCGACGACGAACTGCAGGAAGTCCTGACAGCGTTTGCTCGCTTTAAATTCCGGACTCGCGAGAATACGCTCAAGTTCTGCTCGGACGGCTTCGGCAGTGAGGCCTTGATCCAAACAGCTTTCTTCCATGACAGACCCACAAACAAAGAGACCGGGGCGCGTTTTGAAGCATAAAATCCCGGTTCGCGCATTGTACCACAGGAGAATGAGGACAAGATGTTTTATATGAATCACTTCGGCAACGATTGAATCCTGCTCGAATCGGTACATAACCGTTAGAAACTTCACAGATTTCCGTTGTGGTGCTACTAGGTTGGCACTCTTGGTGGGAGGGTTCGTACGAAAGGTGTCACGAATGCTTCCTAGGCTAAATCCACTGACAAACAAGCGATCTGGACTTGCTCGGATCGATAAAGATTCCTCCGCTGCGTGTGTAAACGTGCGGCGGGAGATGAAGGATTCGAGAAAAGGGGCGACAATGAAGCTTATTTGGTTGCGGTTGGGATTGGGTGCGGCTCTAGTGATGTTGATGACGCTGAATCTGCCGGCACAGGTTGCAGGCCGCGGGTCTTTGAGCGGGTTAGTTGCGGATAGTACCGGTGCGGCTGTCCCTTCCGCGTCCGTGACACTGAGCAACGTCGCTACGGGCGTGGCGTTGCAAGGGAAGACGAGCTCCGCAGGGCTCTATTCGTTCATTAGCTTGGTGCCGGGGATATATCGGCTCCAGGTGAGCCAGACTGGGTTCCAGACCGCTGTCCAGAACGATATTACGGTTGCAGTGGATCAAGCCGAAACGATCAATGTAACCCTTCAGTTGGGGGCGCAGACCGAGACCGTGACGGTCTCAGCCGCGGAAGACATAACGGCAACAACGAGCAGTACGACGGGCCAACTCATCAACAGCGACGTCATAAATCGGCTGCCACTGGGTCAGCGCGACGTCTTCCAGCTTGCCCTGCTAAGCCCTGGTGTGATTCCTCAAGACGGCAACACAACGTCCCTAGATACGGGTCGCGATCAGGTCTCGATTTTTAGTATCAACGGAGCGCAGCAAGGGACGATTTATTACCTCCTCGACGGCAGTCCACTGACGATCGGCGAGAACAACCAAGGCGTGGTGATCCCCGCGCTCGAGCCGCCGGAGGATTCGATTCAGGAGTTCCGTATGGAGCTCAGCAACACGCCGGCAAGCGTAGAAACGGGTGCCGCGGGTTTGATCAGCTTGGTGAGTAAGAGCGGCACGGACAATTTCCACGGAGATGCGTTTGGCTGGATCAGGCCGAACGGCTTGGACGCCAATGATTACTTCAACAAATTAAACGACGTAGCGATCCCTAACTACCATCGGTACCAATGGGGCGGTTCTCTCGGCGGGCCGATCAAGAAGGATAAATTCTTTTTCTTCGGAGACTACGAGGGCACGCAACAGTCGACAGCTACGCAGACCACGACTACCGTGCCTCTGCCAGCCGAGCTCCAAGGCAATTTCTCTTATGTTCAGAGCCAAGGCGTCACGATCTACAACCCGTACGATTTCGAGAATAACAACTGTCCAACAGATTCTAACGGGAACCCTATAAGCCCGTGTCCGCAGCCCTTCGCTACGGGCGCTAGCATACCGATTAACCCGATTGCGCAAAAGTATCTGGCTATGAATCCGTGGCCAGCGCCCAACCTGGGTCCCAACGGTACGGGCACCGGGAATCCTAAGTACCACACGAACAACTATTTTGCGGCCGGCAGCAACCCGGAGGCTGACCAAAGATTTGACGTTCGGCTCGACGATAATGTCACGTCCGCCCAGCATCTGTTCGGCCGTTTTTCATTTCATCGCGAACACGACACGAGCGCTGACCTTTTTGACACTTCGGAAAACAAAAACGACATCTTTTATGGCAACGGCACCGACTTCGATCACGACTTTAACGCGATGATTGGATACGACTACACTCTCTCATCGAGCGCGGTGCTCCAGCTTCGCGCATCCGCCACGCGCCACTACGAATTCGACCAGCCGCAGGGGCAGTTGGGCTTCAATATGACCACTCTGGGCTTCCCGCAATCTCTGCTGGCTTCTTCTGTTCTCCCCGCGATTCCCGACATGCATTTCGGCGGCTCCGGCAGCGTCAGGTCGATTGGGACAGGCATGTTCTCGGTCTTCAAGTTCGCGGTAACTGTCTACGACTTCAGCAGCACTTTGAACAAAGTCGTTGGCCGACACAACCTGAGCCTTGGTTGGGAATTCACGAAGCAATTCATGAACGTCGGCCAGACGCTCTCGCCCAGCGGCTGGTATGCCTTTGACAATTCCGCAACCTCCAATAACGCCAACAGCCCAGGCAGCGGCAACGGCGACGCCTTCGCCTCCTGGCTGCTCGGCCTGGGGGGCTTGAACGACCAAGGGCAGAATTGGACCACGGATATATTCGGCGCCAACAGCAATCCGTATACCGCTTTGTTCGTTCAGGACGACTGGCACGCCACGAACAAGCTGACAATCAACGCCGGCCTGCGCTGGGATGTCTTCCCTGGTGCGACTGAGCGATTTAACCGCATGGAATACTTCGATCCGACTCTCCAATACACCGTAGGCGGAGTGAACCTGACGGGCGGAGAAGTATTCGCCAAGCCGGGCGACCGCAGCCCGTTCCTCACAAACTGGCACGATTTTGCTCCGCGATTCGGCCTGACCTACCAGATCCTGAAGAATGCGGTGATTCGCGGCGGATTCGGAATCTCGTATGGTCCCAGTGTGCACATGTCTTCGATCAACCAGTTCAACGACGATTCGTTTAACGCGGTTTCGACGTGGATCCCCATAGTCACGGACGCGTCCGGAAACTATCCCGTGCCGAATAACCCAATCACGGACCCCTTCCCGAACGGTATAACCGAACCCACGAAGGGCTCGTTGGGTCCTGCCACGAACCTTGGGAACACTGTGAACTTTGTGCCGCACTCGGCCCCTGAAATGACGACGTACAATTTCAACTTCGGCGTGCAGTACCAATTCCCTTACCAGACGGTTTTGTCCGTTGCTTGGGTAGGCAGCCGCGGCCTGCACCTCACCTTCAGCAACAACGTTCCTGACCTGAACGAACTGTCTATCGAGACGATGGCAGCAAACCAGAACACGCTTTTGAACACGGTTCCTTTTCCCTATACGAACGCCATCACCGATCCGACCGCGCCCCTGTACGGAGTGACCCAGGTGCCGGAGTGGGTGATGCTGCAGAAGTATCCTCAATTCTCAAATGGCTTCCCCTCATTGAATAATCCCGGCGGTGGCGGCGGAGTTCTCGACTGGGGGGCAACTTGGGGCGACTCGATCTACCATTCGATGCAGATGAAGCTCGAGAAACACTTGAGTCACGGCTTCACTAGCCTCGCCTCACTGACGTGGAGCAAACTCATTACGGACGACGACTCGGGCTCGCTCGCCTTCAGCGGCAACAACTATGCCACTCCACAGGACTGGCAGGACTTGAAACTTGAGCGCGCGTTGAGCACCCAGGACATCCCCTTCTACTTCTCTTGGGAGTTGTCATATGACCTGCCCATCGGAGCCAACCGCGCGCTCGACTTGCACGGTTGGATGGACAAGGCCTTCGGCGGATGGACCGTCAGTACGATCACTGCCTTCAGCGATGGGCAGCCGATCGCTACACCTAACGGCACTGGCGACCCGTGGTTCAACCAGCGGCCCAATATCGCGGGTAACTGTGGAACGGGTGCCCCCAAGACCGTCGCCGAGTGGTTTAACTACACCTGCATGACTGAGCCGACAAATATGTTCGCAGCGGGCACGGCGGGCGCTATATTGCCTGGAATCAGAGCCGATGGAACGCACAACCTGGACGCCTCGCTAACCAAGCACTTTAAGTTTAGTGAGAGCAAAGATCTGCAGATAACAGCCGCCGCCTACAATTTCACTAACTCCGTGCAATTTGGATATCCGAACGTCTTCTTGGCGCCAGCGAACTTCGGCACGCCGTTCGATCCAGGTGACCAGCAGGGTTTCGGCCAAATCACCAATCAGGCCAACAGTCCGCGATCGATGAGTTTCGAGGCTCGGTTTACGTTCTAAGCAGTAGTGTGATTCTAGTGCGGCGGCGCAAACCGCCGCACCAGAATGCGGGATCATTGGCAGGGACTAGCAAATGAAAGCCACAAAGAAAATACTTATCGCTTTTTGTCTGCCCGTCGTCATGTTCGTCGTCCAAATGGCGCGGGCGCAGCAAGCTGAAGAGATCATCGTAGACACCTCGCACGTGTTGAATTCGTTCAGTCCCTTGCGCGCGCTTGGCGGGGCGATCGATCGGCAGCGCGGGGGAACGACGGAAGAGGCGATCGCCGCGCATACCGAATGGGTGCTGACGAATCCCGTCTTGAAGGACCTCCTGGGCGCCGGCTGGGGCACCGTCACCTATCGGCAGAATACCGAATTGCAGATTGAAGCGTGGCACTGGAATCCGAACGGCACGTGGAGCAACCCCGCAAAGAAAGAAGGCTATTTCGTCGGAAGCGCAGAACCGACAAGCGAAGACATTGTGCATTCCTGGGCCTATCCGCTCCCTCACCGTGGGGCAACATTGGGAGACGGCAACGGCTGGTCGCGCATAACTGACGGCGACCCCAAAACATACTGGAAGAGCAATCCGTATCTAACGAAAGCGTTCACTGGAGAAGATGACTCGCTCCACCCGCAATGGGTGATGATCGATTTGGGCACCAAGCTGAACATTAACGCGATCAGAATCGACTGGGCAAATCCGTATGCCACGCAGTATTACGTTCAGTTCTGGACCGGCGATGTCGAACCGTTCTATGCAGGAATCAACGCGGGAACATGGGAAACGTTCCCGATGGGCACCGTTATGCACGGACATGGCGGGACGCCCACGTTGAAGCTCGTCGATTGGACGATTCCTGTTCGTTATCTGCGGATTTGGATGAGGGAATCCTCAAACACATGCGACACGCACGGTCCGCAGGACAAGCGCAACTGCGTGGGATACGCGATCAATGAACTTTACATAGGCACGCTCTCAGCGGATGGCCAATTTACCGATATCGTGAAGCACACGCCGAACCGGCAGCAGACGATCACTTGGCCGTCGTCCGTCGATCCGTGGCATGCGGCAAGCGATCTGGACTACGGCAGAGGCGATCAGATCGGATTCGATTTCTTTTTCAAGTCGGGCGTGACGCGCGGTCTTCCCACGATGGTTCCGATCGCAATGCTTTATTCAACGCCGGAAGATGCCGCGAACGAAATCGCATACCTCTACAAAAGAAAGTATCCGATTTCGTGGATCGAGATGGGCGAAGAGGCTGACGGCCAGCGGATCCTGCCGGAGGATTACGCGGCGCTATATATTCAGTTCGCGAGAGCGATTCACAAGCTGGTCCCGCAGGCGCGGCTTGGTGGTCCGCCGTTTGAGGGTACGCCGGGCGACGTGGACTCCTGGGCCGACGCCAACGGGCGAGTATCGTTCCTCGGAAGATTCGTCAGCTACTTAAGGGCGCACAATGCTTTGCAGGATTTCACCTTCTTCTCGTTTGAACATTACCCCTGCATGGGCACCCATCTTTGCGGCGATTGGGACTCGCTCGACATGGAACCGCTGTGGGTGGATCACGTGGTGCAGGCCTGGAAAGACAACGGCCTGCCGCCGAATATTCCGTTTTTCATGACCGAAGGCAACGACCTAGGCGACGGCAGCCCGGGCACCGTGAAGAGCGGCCTGTGGCTCGCCGATTATGTCGGCGCAATGATGACGGCGGGCGCGGGCGGGACATATTATTTTCATTACATCGCTTCGCCGGGCCGCGGCGGGCGCGGGTTTCTTTCCGTTGACGACGATGGCCACGCAAACTATTCGCCCCAATATCTGGCCACGCAGGTGATCACGCAGGAATGGGTGCAGCCGATCGACAAAATCCACAAACTATACAAGGGCACAAGCACGGTGCTGGACGCCAGCGGGAATGAACTTATCACCGCGTATCCCGTTCAGCGGCCTGACGGCGAGTGGTCCATCATGCTCGTCAACAAAGACGAGAACAATGATCACTCCGTTCGCGTCGCGTTCGAAGATCCGATGACCAAAGAGCACCGCTTCTTCACTGGGACTGTCAATCGCGTGGTTTTTGGGCCGGCCGAATATCAATGGCATCCCGATCCCGTTCCGGCCGAAACAGAGCGGCAGACGGCTGTGCCGCGGTTAGCGGGCGCGCAGGGCGCCTTGGGAGGGCAGCAAGGCGGGGGAGGCTTTGGACGCGGCCGCGGAGGAAGCGGGCACGCCGATCCCGATGGCCCCGCGTCTAAATCCACGGTGACGGCAAGCGGCCCCGATACGCTTTATCTTCTTCCAAAAGCATCCATCATCGTGCTTCGCGGAAATCTGGGATCGCATTAGAGGCCGCAAGCTTCTTTTGCCGACAGGCGGCGCTCCTGAAGTGCGCTCGTTCATACGACCGTTAATCCAGCTAACCGCCTTAGCTAATGAGGAGGAGATGCAACTATGGAACGTCCTTTCAGCCACGGCGATCTATCGCGCCCGCGGGGAATCTCACGCCGCAAGTTTCTCGGCCAAGCAGCAGGGGCCGCTGCGCTCTCGATGATTTCGGGCAGCGATGCCGCCGCCGCACTGCACCAAAGTAACGGCAGCGCCACATCAAACCCAGCGATGCTGCGTATCGACGCGAGCAAAGCCGTCAACAGCTTCGATCCGGACAAAAGCCTGGGCTCATCGATGGATGATTTGTCAATCCAGGTGATCCAGAAAATCTACACGCCGGATATGGTGAAGCAGTGGCTTTCGGCCGGATGGGGGCCAATCACGTATCGGAACCATACTGAGCTTGCAATCGAGGCCTGGCACTGGAACAGCAATGGAAAGTGGAGCGATCCAGCGAATCAAAGAGGTTATTTTGTGGGCGACGCGGAACCGACCGATTTCATTCACGATTCGTTTGCCTATCCGCTTCCGCATCGCGGCACGACGACCGACGGCGGAGCATCGAGCGGATTTGGCCGACTAACCGACGGCGACCCGACGACATTTTGGAAAAGCAATCCTTACCTCTCGAAAGAGTTTACCGGGGAGGACGATTCGCTCCATCCGCAGTGGATCATCTTAGACTTACTCACACCCCAGGAGGTCAATGCGCTTCGCATCGATTGGTGCGAGCCGAGCGCCCGCGTTTACGAAGTGCAGTATTGGACGGGCTTGGACCCAATGAATTGGGAAGCCCAGTACGTCCCCTCGGAAGGATTGGGAGTGAGCCAGCAGGCGGACGGGCGCTGGAATAGCTTCCCGAACGGCATCGTGCGCAACGACAAAGGCGGCACCGCGACGCTGAAGCTCGCCGAACAGCCGATCACAACGCGCTGGATTCGCGTGGTGATGACGCAGTCGTCAAACCAGCCCGGGCCGCACGGCACCGACGACGTGCGGCATCGAGTCGGCTACGCAATTTATCAGGTGTATGCGGGAATGCTGCTTGATGACGGAAGCTTCGTCGATCTCGTGAGGCACTCGCCGGATGGCACTCAAACGCCGACCTACTGTTCGTCCACGGATCCTTATCATTCCGCGAGCGATCTCAGCAAGCGCGGCGACCAAACGGGCATGGATCTTTTCTTCACCAGCGGCATCACGAACAATCTGCCGGCCATGATTCCAGTCGCGGTGCTCTTCGGCACGCCGCAAGATGCCGCCAACCAGATCGCTTATTTAAAAAAGCGCGGCTACCCGGTTGCGTGGGTCGAGATGGGCGAAGAGTGCGATGGCCAGTACATCCTTCCCGAAGACTACGCGGAGCTCTATATTCAGTTTGCCGATGCGATTCACAAGGCGGTGCCAGAGGCGAAGCTGGGCGGCCCCGTATTCCAGGGAATCAATCAGGACGTCTCGGTGTGGCCTGATGCAGAGAACCGGACTTCGTGGTTCGGACGATTCCTGGACTATCTGAAGTCGCATAATCACATTCAGGATCTGAGTTTCGTCTCCTTCGAACACTATCCGTTTGACCCTTGTTCGGTAAATTGGTCGGATCTGTATCGCGAACCGGATGTGACGCGCAACTGCCTGGACGCCTTCCGCCAAGACGGCCTGCCGGAACGCGTGCCGCTGATGAACACGGAAAGCGCTCTCACATACAGTCTCTCGAATTACATGACGGACATCTTTTCTGCGCTGTGGCTTGCCGATAGCGTTGGTTCGTTTTTTCTCTATGGCGGAGCCGCCTATTATCACTCGCCGATTCAGGCCGAACCGCTTCGGCCCGGCTGCCACGGAGGCTGGGCGACTTACGGGAATTACGTTGCCGACTCGAACCTGCAAATTCATCAGTTCACGGCTCAATACCACACCGGCCGCATGATCAACAACGGATGGGTGACTCATCACAGCGGTGTTCATCATCTCTTTCGCGTCGACGGCACGGTTGCCGATCCAGCGGGCAACGCGCTTGTGACTTCCTACGCGGTTCGCCGGCCTGACGGCGACTGGGCACTTTTGCTTGTCAACAAAGACAAGGACAATCCGCACGATGTTGAGCTTGCGTTCGCGGATGACGGGGGTCGCATAGGATTCTTCGAGGGCGAGGTCGCAATGGTCACATTCGGCAGCGAGCAATACGTCTGGCAATCCGCAGGCGCGCAGTCTCACGCGGAACCGGACAATCCGCCGGTTACATCGACGGTGAGGGCAGGGCGGGGCGCGACGGTCGCGTTGCCGAAGTGTTCGGTGACCGTTCTGCGAGGCAAGGTCGCCGGTCTAGCCTAGTTACTGCGGGGCGTGCGGAGCGTTGCTGTGAGGAAAAGGGTCAGAAAAACGTCTGCACCACGTCTATGACGTCGTACCTCGCGTTCACGATCGGGATGAAGCGCCATTTGTCAAAAGTCAAGCAAGGGTGAGAGATGTCAAAACCGATCATATCGCCTACTCGAATATCGTCGCCTTCTTCAAATCGGAGATAGGCGTGCTGATCCATCATTTTCGTGAGCTGCCACGTGGACGGGGCTAATTCTGGAGCCGCGTGTCCTGGGCGAAAACGCAAAGCGGGGGTCGGCAGGCCCGCATCGAATGCAGCGTCCCTCTTGCCGAGCGTAATGATTGCTTTCGCGCTCTCGGGCACGGACTGTACATACGCCCAAATCTGTAAGGCCGGCAGCAAACCCGATTGCATGCCCCGGGCGACTTCATTGCGCGCGTGAATTCGCTCCTGCGCTTTTCGATAGGCACCGACGTCATGCGTCAAATAGCAGCCAGGCCGGAGGACAATCTCCACGGGCGGCCCAAGCTTCGCTTGGGAGAGCTCTTCGGCAACCACGTCGTACCACGCGGACCCCGCCCCGGAAAGGATGATCGGAGACCGGGCGAAGCATTCGGCGGTTGCGAGTTCTCGCGTGTGGGCGACGGCTCGTTGCAAGAATTGGCGAATCGATTCTTCGTCGTCGAGGACGCCCTCGTAGAGTTCGATCCCGCACAAAATGAGCGATTGGCGCCACCCTTGCAGTGAAGCGAGCAAAGAATCGAGTTGTTCCGGATTGCGAATGCCGGTGCGTCCCCCATCGACTCCCAACTCGATCAGCACATTGAGTCGCTTCCCCCGCGATCGGAAGAAGGCGCCGAGTTGTTCCGCTAGCGTGGCAGAGTCAACGAGGCAAAAGTACTCGAAATCGGGATCGTCCAGCAGGTCAGCGATGATTGCCATGTTCTGCTTCCCAACGAGTTGATTTGCCATCAGCACCCGGCGCACACCGTGTTCGTAGGCGGCGCGGGTTTGCTGCGCAGTGGCTAACGTGATGCCCCAAGCGCCAGTTTGAAGTTGGCGCAGGAAAAGTTTCGGGGCCATCGTTGTCTTGCCATGAGGAGCCAGCTTTGCGCCGTAAGCTGCAGCAAACTGCCGCATCCAAGTCAAATTGTTTACCAGGAAATCTTCATAAAGCACGGCCGCTGGAAGGCTCAAGTCCTCGCGCAGTAAGTTCAGTTTCGACTCGGAGATCTCGGCGATCGAGAGCGGCCTTTTCATATTTGCAAGACCCTTATTCAGTGGCGAGACCAGCGTATGGGATTCGATGGAAGGGATAGCGATGTCGTGGTAGCTTCTTTCAATCATGTTGCGATCCTTTTTGCGGCCTCGAGCGTGGCCCCTGGTGCGGCCTTCCTTGCGAGAGCTAACATCATAATTCATTCAGGAGATTGCGGATGACCGTGTGTGACACGCTGATTCGGGGCGCGGCTGTGATTGACGGCACCGGCGGGAGCCCAATTCAGGCCGATGTCGCGATCACGGGTGAGCGGATCGCAGCCGTAGGCGATTTGCAGAATTACGCCAGCCAACAGGAGGTCGACGCCGCAGGCAAGATTTTGGCGCCCGGGTTTATCGACACCCACACGCATGACGATATCAGCGTTATCCGCTCTCCGGAAATGCTCCCGAAGCTCACGCAGGGCGTCACTACCGTCATCGTGGGCAATTGCGGCATTTGTGCCGCACCCGTGCAGTTGAAAGGCAATCCGCCCGAGCCAATGAATTTGCTTGGCGACGCCGGTGACTTTCGGTATCCCACGTTCGCTAGCTACGTGGCAGCCATTCAGCAGTCTCGGCCAGCTGTAAATGTGGCTGCGCTGGTTGGCCATACAGCTCTACGCAACAATCACATGGGCTCACTCGATCGCGTTGCCACGGCCGCCGAGATCAAATTGATGCGGGGGCAATTGCGGGAGTCGCTGGACAACGGGGCCATCGGTTTGAGCACGGGCCTGGCCTATTCATCCGCGTCGTCGTCGTCGACGGAAGAAGTTTTGCAATTGGCTGAGCTTCTCGCCAAAGCGGGCGGCGTTTATGCGACTCACATGAGGACCGAGGGCCAAGCGATCCTACAAGCCATGGACGAGGCGTTTCAGATCGGGCGCAACTCGCGAGTGCCGGTTGTGATTTCGCATCTGAAATGTGCGGGTATTGACAACTGGGGACGCAGTGGCGAGGTTTTGCGTACGTTTGACGCCGCGTCGCTGGGCCAGGACCTTGGCTGCGACTGCTATCCTTATGACGCGTCGTCAACCACGCTAAGCGCGAATCACGTCGACGAAAGGGTGAAAATTACGATCACGTGGTCGACTCCCCATCCCGAGATGGGCGGAAAAACGCTGAGTGAGATAGCCAACCTTTGGAGCGTAACGCAGACGGAAGCCGCTCAACGGTTAATGCCGGCCGGGGCGATTTATTACATCATGTCTGAGGACGATATGCGGGCGGTCTTGCGGCATCCGAAGACGATGATAGGTTCCGATGGCCTGCCCAACGACCCGCGCCCGCACCCACGCCTGTGGGGAACGTTTCCCCGTGTACTGGGCTACTATAGCCGCGAACAAAAGCTCTTCCCGCTCTCCGAGGCTGTCCACAAAATGACCGGGCTTCCAGCACGGCGCTTTGGTCTATCCGATCGAGGGCTCATCAAGGAGAACTACAAGGCCGATCTGGTGGTATTCGATGCAGGGAAGGTGCGCGATGCGGCTACATTCGAAAACCCCATTCAGCCAGCCGAAGGAATTGATCATGTATGGGTGAACGGCATTCTGTCATGCAGCGGAGGCGTTTCCTGCGGACCGAAGGCTGGCCGCTTTCTCGCTCGAAATTGAGCATTTGTTCATTTTGATTGAGGGGGCGAAGCTTGAGCGTGAAAAGATACGGAATCGAGGGCGGCAGAGGCACGGGCGGGCAGCATCTGCCGTTCGCGCGGGCAGTGGAAGCCGAGGGATGGTTATATGTTTCCGGCCAGGTGCCCATGGTCAATGGTGAGATTGTTAGTGGCGGTATCGTTGCGCAGGCACGGCAAGCTATCGAAAACCTGCTCGCGATTCTGAAGGAAGCCGGTTATTCAGCGGAGGACGTCGTCCGTTGCGGAGTTTGGCTGGATGACCCCCGTGATTTTTCTTCGTTTAATTCGGTTTTCAGGCAGTATTTCGGCGATAATCCGCCTGCGCGAGCTTGCGTCGTCTCAAGCATGGTAGTGGACTGCAAAATTGAGATCGATTGCGTTGCGTACAAGTCTCCCGAAAAAGCGCGCTAGCCTCGGCTTGGGATCGCGCCGTTTTATGCCTCATGGCGAAGGAAGACGCACATGACCATTGGCTCTCACGGCGTTTTCCTTCTTGTCTCCGCTTTAAGCTCCGTCGTTTTGCTCATCGTCTTAATCGCGCGCTATAAGATAAACCCCTTCGTAGTGCTATTCGTGGTGTCCCTCGGACTCGCGATCGTCGTCGGCATGCCCGTCAATACGGTGGTGAAATCGTTTGAAGCGGGTGTGGGCGCGACGCTGGGCCACATTGCCATCGTGATTGCGCTCGGCACGATGCTGGGCAAAATGATGGCCGAATCCGGCGGGGCGGAGCGAATCGCCATCACGCTGATCGACGCCTTCGGCAAAAAGCGTGTGCACTGGGCGATGATGGTGATCGGCATCGTTGTTGGCCTGCCGGTCTTTTTCGAAGTCGGGTTCGTGCTCCTGATCCCGATCGCATTCAACGTGGCGAAGCGTACCGGGACTTCGCTCGTCTTGGTCGGATTGCCGATGGTAGCCGGGCTTTCGGTGGTGCATGGTTTGGTTCCTCCGCATCCTGCCGCGCTGCTTGCAGTGGCCGCGTTCAACGCTGACATAGGCCGCACGATTGCTTACGCTTTGCTGATCGGGATCCCTGCGGCGATCGTTGCCGGACCACTCTATGCGCGTTTCATTTCGCCTCGCATCCATCTCGACGCGAGCAATCCGATCGCCTCGCAATTCGTGGAAAACGTAGAGCGCAAGCTGCCCGGATTTGCGCTGACGATCAGCACGGTGATGCTGCCCGTGGTGCTGATGCTGATTGGCAGCTGGGCCGATGCGCTGCTGAGGCCGCATACCCCGGCGAACACGGCCCTCCATTTTCTGGGCGATGCCGACATCGCGCTTTTGTCCGGCGTGCTCGTGAGCTTTATCACGCTTGGGCGGCTGCGCGGTTTCACGCGGGACACGATTTTGAAGTTCTCGAATGAATGTCTCGCGCCTACCGCTTCGATCACTCTGTTGATCGGCGCGGGCGGCGGCTTTGGCCGCGTGCTGCAGGATAGCGGCGTCTCGCAGGCGATTGTGCAGGCCGCGCTTCGCTCGCATGTATCGATTCTGATTTTGGCGTGGCTCGTCGCTGCCGTCGTGCGGCTTGCCACCGGTTCGGCCACGGTTGCAATGACGACGGCGGCGGGGATCGTGGCGCCAATCGCGGCGAGCGCCGCCATATATAGGCCGGAGCTGCTGGCGCTGGCAACGGGAGCGGGATCGCTGGTCTTTTCCCATGTGAATGATGGAGGCTTTTGGCTGGTGAAGGAGTATTTCAACATGAGCATCGCGGACACGATGAAAAGCTGGTCGGTGTGCGAGACCATCATTTCGGTGATGGGCCTGGCGCTGGTGGTTGCGCTCGCCCACATCTGACGCCGCAGACATTCGCCTTTTGTGCGCTTTTGGCAATTTGAGGGGGGCTGTTTTTCTATCGATTAGAATTTTGCAAGTTTCTGAAATTGAGCCGGTTACGCGACTTTCTAATCGTAATTACTATCGATTAGAAATTCCGCGTTCCGCTGCTCTTCCCGCTCAACGCACACCTCTCCTGTTTTGTTTCCGCGCTTTTTTTGCGGATTTTTTTCCGCGACCGCGCGGATTTCAGCTTCAAAAAACAATTAAGGGTAGCATCCGCACGGTGTGATTTCTATTGTGGGAAATACGGAGTATAGGACTGCCAGGACTATGCGGATGACGAGGGCGGCTGAGGCGGCAGCACCTTAAAACATCATTGAAAGATGAATTTCCAAACGGAATTCGGCGGATTTTTGCACGAAATCGAATTCGATCCGAAATTCG
>DATJOL010000193.1:0-8414 GCA_035507075.1 Candidatus Aquilonibacter sp.
GCCAAATGCCGCTACGGTCTCGCGAAGCATTTGGCGAATGGATTCGCGGTCTCGAATGTCGACGGCCACTGCGACCGTGGTCTCCTTGCCGCCCAATTTTTCAGCCTCGGCGGCAACGGACTTCGCCGCTTCGAAATCCTTGTCGGCTACCACGACATGCGCTCCCCGGCTTGCCGCGAGAAGCGCGGTCTCCCGGCCCATGCCGTTTCCACCGCCGATGACCAGGCAAATTTGGCGGCTCAATTCTTTTTCTGGCGGTTGCCGGCGAATTTTTGCCTCCTCGAGTTGCCAATACTCGATTCGGAATGCTTCGGACGGCGGCAAGGCAACATAGTTTGAGTAAACGCCGAACGCTTCAGTTTGCGCGGCGGGACCCGCCTGCGGCAGAACGGCCGGCGTCGTGCCTTCTCCGAAAGAAGTGGCCCCTTCCATCACGTGGATCGCGTTGGTATAGAATTCACCCGTGATTCGAGCTTCGGTTTTGTTCTTGCCAAAGCTGAACATGCCGATGCCGGGCACGAGCACCACAGTTGGGCTCGAATCGCGCATTTTGGGACTATCGGGCTGCGCGAAGGATGAATAATAGGCTGCGTAGTCCTCCCGGTATTTGTCGAGAGCGGCGTCGATCGCCTCACGCAATCCGGACAAGTTCGGCTGAGGACTCCACGGCACGAATAGCGGACGGATCTTGGTCCGTATGAAGTGGTCGGGGCAACTTGTGCCAAGATGCGAAAGTTGCCGTGCGTCCGCGGAATTCACGAAGCGAAGCACATCGTGCAGATCATTGAAGCTTCCGATTTGCCGCGCTTTCGCGGAGACACGCCCGCGCAAGAAAGGGAACATTTCGCGCGCGAGTTCCGCATGATTCTTCAAAGTGTCGAAGCCGCAGCCGCCGAATAATCTGGCTCCCCGCTTCTGGAGATGGTCGGATACAAATCGTCCCAGCTGGTCGATGATCGTAATCGTGTTCACGTAGCACTCGCGCTGCGTGTTCCCCCACGTGAAGAGGCCATGGCCGCCAAGGACGATACCGTCGCAATCGGGCGTTTTCTTCACAGCATCGCGCAGCATCATGGCTAATTCAAAACCAGGCCGCTGCCAGGGCACCCAGACGAGCTTGTGAGAATAGTTGCGATTGAATTCTTCCATTTTTTCGCGGCCGTTCGCCGCCGCCGCTAACGCAATTCCCCAATCCGGGTGCAGGTGGTCCACATGTGCAAAAGGAAGAAATCCGTGCAGGGGAGTATCAATCGAGGCGGCAACCGCGTTGTTCCCGAAAACGCAGAGTGGATACGCCGCCACCATCTCATCTTCGGCCGCGACGCCCCGGTAGCGTCCCTCGAGCGCGTGTAACTTATCCAGATACAGTGTGGCGAAGCCGTTGCGTTGAATGCTGCCGATATCGCCGCCGCTGCCTTTGATCCAAAGAACCTTCGTGGGCTTCCCATCCAGTGGATCCGCATCTACGAGCTTCGAGCTGGTGTTACCTCCACCGAAGTTCGTGATGCGAAGATCGGAGCCCAGCAGGTTCGAGCGATAGCGCAGAAGCTCGGCCTCGTCGAGCGCGTTCGCAACGCGGTCGTCCCACCGATCTTCCAGATAGCGGAGCGATTCTTGCGTTTTCATCGAAAGCCTCTGCCCGCGATAGTGGAAACCGGCCGCCGCCCGGCGGGCGACACCCCATCACTCGCCGGTTGCTTCGCAAGCAAAGCGAAGTATATCGCACGCGGGAGTTTACTTTCACATCTCGACGATTACACAGCTTTTGTATTGACGATGCGCCATTGCACGAACTAGAGTCACGCCTCGTGCCCGGCCTCCCGCCTGTGGGCCGCTCCGGCTTGCCCGTCTGATTGGAAATTCGCGCGCGTCGTGGAAAGGACCGCCTGTGGTGCCGAACCCGCTGCTTGGAGTCTTCTTTCACTGGTTGGGCGGACTGGCTTCCGCGAGCTTCTACGTTCCGTTCCGGCGCGTGAAGGTGTGGGCGTGGGAAACCTACTGGCTCGTCGGCGGGTTTTTCAGTTGGATCATCGCACCGTGGATCCTCGCACTCTGCATGACGAATGACCTTCTCGGCGTCCTTCATCAGTCGCCCGTGCGAAGCATCTTTTGGACGTACGCATTCGGCGTTCTCTGGGGGCTCGGCGGGCTCACGTTCGGGCTCACCATGCGCTATCTCGGAATGTCGCTCGGAATGGCCATGGTGCTCGGCTACACGGCCGCGTTCGGCACGCTGATGCCGCCAATTTTTCGCGGGCAGTTCGCGACGATGGTGCTTGGGACGAGGTCCGGTCTGACGATTCTCGCGGGCGTGGGGATTTGCCTGCTGGGAATCGTGATTGCCGGCGCGGCGGGAATGTCGAAAGAAAGCGAGATGTCTGAGGAGCAGAAGCGCGCTTCGATTAAGGAATTCAATTTGAAGAAGGGCCTGCTGGTGGCCACATTCTCGGGCGTGATGAGCGCCTGCTTTGCTTATGGATTGGCTGCCGGCGATCCCATTAAGGAAATCACCGTACTGCACGGGACGCCCGCGCTTTGGCAAGGGCTTCCCGTGCTCGTCGTGGTTCTGCTGGGAGGATTCACAACGAATTTCATCTGGTGCGTCATACTGAACATTCGCAACCGGACTGGATATCAGTACTTTCGCGCCGAGGTTGTCGGTCCGGTACCGGCGCGCGGCGATGAAACAATCCTCGAAAACGCCACGGATGCGCCCGCCGAGGAAATGGCTCTGCTGGCAAAGGCGGAAGTGCAACCTCTTCTGAAGGCCCCGATGCTCTCCAACTATTTATTCTCGTCCCTTGCCGGAACGACATGGTATTTCCAATTCTTTTTCTACACGATGGGCGAGACGCAAATGGGGCATTACAAGTTCTCGAGTTGGACTCTCCACATGGCCAGCATCATCATTTTCAGCACTCTCTGGGGCATCGCTTTGAAGGAGTGGCACGGGGCCGGCATCCGCACGAAATGCTTGGTGGGATTAAGCTTGCTCGTTCTAGTTGGCTCGACGGTCGTCGTCGGCTACGGGAATTACTTGGGCGTTCGAAGTGTTGAGGCGAAGTCGGCTGCGGCCGGCAGAACGATGGTTGCGAAGATAGCCCAATATTCCGAAGATTTGAGAGTCGTGCAGTGAGCCCGCGCGTTCACGTCATGCGAATGATTTTCCATTGAACCGGTCTCTCAACAGACTCGCACGCAATCCATTCCGAGAAGTGCCGCCAGTTTCTTGAGTTTGCTCGCGATGTGGCCCACTCCGATAGCGCAGTGATGCGCAGGGCCTTCCGCGCTCCACGCCTCGATAAACCGTCGCGCGCCAATCGGGAAACGATACCGGCTGTTTGTATTGCCAATCTCGAGTATCGGACCCGGCACCGATTCCGCTTCGGCAGTGAGAAGCATAAGCTTGTCCGCCGTCTGCGCCACGGAAAGCAGAGTGACCGGACCATGCTTGACCCTCATCTCGACCGATAATCCGCTCCCGACTTTGCCGTGGTAAATGTCCAGCGGACGCACTTTGATCCGCCCTTCCGCAATGCCCAGGTGGCCCGGGCCGTCATGGCCCATGAGCACGACGTCCGCGTCGTAGTCGGTGGCGTAAAACTCCGTAAACGATCCCCCGGCGCCGAAAGAATCCATGATCTTCATCGCTTGAGCGTTCTTGATCTCATACTCGCCCGCGACCGGCACGCCTCGTGCCGTCAGCAAGCTCGTCCCCAAAATGATCGAGCTGATCGTATCCTGGTTGTCCGCGTTTCCCGTTCCCTGATAGTAGTAGGCGAGCGAGCCCAATCGGTGCTGTTCGACCAGGCGATCCAGCGCGAGGGAAGTCCGGGCCGCGCGTTCTAATTCCTGCAGAGCGCAACCGGGTTGAACGTCAAAGCTTCGCCGGAATTCTTCCACACGCCGCGCTATTGCGGCTGTTTCGACATCGCGTCGCAGGCTGGCGAGTTCGTCCACTTCCAAAATTTCAATGTGTCCGCCGAAATACGCGCACTGCTGCGTCATATCTGTATAGATATCGAGCATTCCGCCGTAATAGTGGCCCATCACGCCGAGGCGGTTGTGTTCCATCATGTGGGCCACGCGCCCCGCCTCGATCCATTCGTCGAGTTCCCGCTTCGCAACTGGATCGTCATTCAGCATTCCGGTGACTTTAAAAAAAGGAATCTTGCAGCGCCGAAATACGTTTGCGATTTCCGGAACCGGACACGCCTGGCAGTAAGCCAGCCATTCACCGGTCATTTTCGTTCGGTCGCCCATGCGATTGAATCTCTCGTAATCGATTGCGGCAGCGGGAGAGAGATTCAGAAGGATGACTGGGACTTTTGCTCTTCGCACAACCGGAAGCACGGTGGAGGAGAGCGCGTACGTGGTGGCGTAAAGGAAAATCAGATCGACATCCTCTCGGCGGAAGGCGTGGCCAGCGGCCTCTGCCACTTCGGGCGAGTCCACCAGGCCGAGATTCACTACTCGCACGCCCGGCCTTTCGAGCCGGCCAGCGACCTGCTGGATGTACCCAGTTAAGCGGTCGCGCAGGCCCTCGAATTGAGGCCAATACGCATCGAGGCCGATGCCGAAGAGCCCGACGGTGAATTCGTGATGCTGAGCAATTCCGGTCATGCGCCTTTTGGCTCCGCCGGTGCTTGGATTGTGACCAGGTCAGTCGAAACTGAGCGAGATTCTATAGCGAAAGGCATTTATCTTATTGAAGAAAGAATGTAGCTCGCGTATCTTCCGGCCTCTGGAGCGCATTGCAACCCGTCCAGATCGCCGGCGCCTGCGGGAACGGAGGATTCCATGAAGCTGTTGCGTTGCATTCGTTGGTTGCTTGTTCCGCTCCTGGCGCTCGCTTCTTCCTTCTCTTCCAGCGCGCAAAATTCTCCCGCCGAGGTGACCGTTCACTGGGATCACGTCACGATGGAGTCGAAGACAACTCCCACGCTGCAAGTGGTCGTAAACCCACCGCTTCGCCGCGGAACTCCCGTGCACGACAATGCCTTCCGAGCGCTTCACGATCTCGGCGCCGACTATGTTCGCTACGTGCCCTGGCTTCCGTATCCGCGACTCGGAGTCGCGGAGTTGGCGCCGCCCAAGGACGGAAAGACTTCCTGGGATTTTTCTTTGATCGATCCGATGACGATCGATTTTCTCGAGGCCACGAAGGGCCATTCCGTCGTTCTGAATTTCAGCACAATCCCTCAATGGATGTACAAGACGGAGAAACCCGTCGCTTTTCCCGACGATCCCGATCAGGTCGTTTGGGACTACGAGCAGGGCACCGAGCTTCGCGACCCGACCTGTCAAGAAGTTGCGGACTACTACGCCCGCCTCCTTTCCTGGTACACAAAGGGCGGATTCACCGACGAATTCGGCAAGCGCCACGAATCCGGCTACCACTATTCGATTCCGTATTGGGAAGTTCTCAACGAAGTGGATTTCGAACACAGTATGTCCCCGCAGACTTATACACGCTTATACGACGCGATCGTGACGGCCATGAAGAAAGTCCAGCCGGAGACAAAATTCGTCGGCACGGCGCTCGCGATGCCGAGCCTGAATCCCGCCTTCTTCGAATATTTTCTCGACCACAAAAACCATCAGCCGGGCGTGCCGCTCGATTACATTTCCTATCACTTCTACGCGTCGCCTGAGACGGATGAAACGCTCGACATTCAGCAGCACACCGTTTTCGCCGAGGCGGACGGTTTTTTCAATACGGTGCGTTACATCGAATCAATCCGGAAGCGGCTTTCACCCGAAACCGGCACGACGATCAACGAAATCGGAATCATCGCTTCGGATGACAACTCACAAGCCGACCCCGATCAAGTTGCGAAGCGCCTTCCCAAATCCTATTGGAATCTCGCCGGAGCCGAGTACGCGTACATTTTCATGCATCTCACGCAGCTTGGTATCGACGTTGCCGGCGAATCGCAACTGGTGGGCTACCCGACGCAATTCCCCAGCGTCTCGATGGTGGATTGGAACGATGGAAAGCCGAACGCGCGATTCTGGGTGCTGAAGCTGCTGCACGAAAACTTCGGCCCCGGCGACAAAATCGTCGAGATGGCATCGGAACACCCTTATGTCGCGGGCCTCGCCGTCGTTACAAAGCAAGGCAAGCGCAAACTATTGCTCGTGAATAAGCGCAACCGCGATTTTGATCTGGCAGTTCCGGGAGCCGCGAGCGGCACATTGGACTATGTGGACGTCACTACCGGATTCGAGCCGCCGGCTTCTGCGAAATTAGCGTCGGACCGCTTCACCGTGCACGGCTTTTCCGTCGCGGTGGTCAGCCTCCCTTAGCGGATCGAATCGCGGCGCGCCCGGCTTGCGAAACAGAGGAGATCCAAATGCAACGAGTCGCCTTTCGCTTGCGAATAAGAGCCGGGAAGGAAGAGGAATACGACGCTGCCCACAAGGACGTCTGGCCTGACCTGCTTGACAAGTTGAAAGAAGTCGGCGTCTCCCAATACTCGATCTTCAGACGGGAACAGGACTTGTTTCTGTTCATGCACGTTGGGGATTTCGATGCGGCGTGGCGCGCGCTCGATCAAGACGCAACCAACATCAGATGGCAGCAGGAGATGGCGCCGCTCTTCGAAGCCGTGCCGGGGCTGAAACCGGGCGAAAAGTTCGCGATGATGAAAGAAGTTTTCTACTTGGACTAGCGATCCGCAAACGAAGGAGAGATACGCCCCATGATCCGACATTGGTTTCTGCGTTTCAGTTGGGTGGTGGCAATGCTCGCTTGCGCGGCGAGCCTGCATGCGGAAACGCCGCTCGCGGCGAAGAACCTGCGGTGCGAATACACGGTCGATCCGCTGGGGATAGATGTGACGAAACCGCGGCTGAGTTGGGAACTCTCCAGCTCGGAACGGGGAGTGATGCAGACGAGTTATGAGATTCGCGTCGGCTTGGCGCCGGAGCTTGAAGCGGGAAAGGTAATCTGGGACAGCGGGAAACAAGCCTCCGATGAGTCGAATCAGATCGAGTATGGAGGGCCGGCGCTCGAGAGCGGCAGGATTTACTACTGGCAAGTTCGCGTGGCGGACAATCACGGACATTTGTCTGATTGGAGCAATACCGCTCGATGGGAAATGGGCTTATTGACAGCGGCGGATTGGAAGGCCAAATGGATTACTCCCGATCTGCCGGAAGATGAGAAGAAGTCGAATCCGTCGCCACTTCTGCGGCGAGAGTTTTCGGTGAAACGTAAAGTGCAGCGCGCACGACTGTATGCGACCGCGATGGGACTCTACGAGCTCTCGTTGAACGGAAACCGCGTAGGAGACTCGTACTTTACTCCGGGATGGACAGCTTACGATTTTCGTTATCAGTACCAAACATACGACGTCACGACCCTGGTGAAATCCGGAGCGAACTGCCTTGGCGCGATGTTGGGAGATGGATGGTTCCGGGGCCGCATGACGTGGGATCAAAAGAGAAACAGTTACGGCAAGAAATTGGCGTTGCTGGCACAACTGGTGATCACGTACGCGGACGGAACGCAGGAAATCATCGGAAGCGACGACAAATTTAGAGCGGCGACTGGCGCGGTCCTAGCGTCTGACATTTACGATGGCGAGACATATGACGCGCGTCTCGAGCGGCCGGGCTGGAATGAGGCGGGATACAGCGACAAAGAGTGGAAGAGCGTGACCGTTGTCGAGGCGCCGAGGGCGAAGATCGTGGCATCGGGCGGGCCTGCTGTGAAGGAGATCGAGGAGATCAAGCCGGTTAAAGTGTTTCGGACGCCGGCAGGCGATACGGTCCTAGACATGGGCCAGAACATGGTGGGCTGGGTGAAGTTTCGCCTCACCGCGCCCGCTGGAACCACGGTTACGCTCCGGCACGCGGAGGTGCTGGACAAAGAAGGAAATTTCTACACCGAGAATCTGCGGTCCGCAAAGGAGACGATTCAGTACACGAGCAAAGGCCAGGGGACAGTAGTGTTCGAGCCGCATTTCACGTTTCAGGGATTCCGCTACGTAGCGGTGAGTGGATGGCCCGGCGAAGTGAGGCCGGAGGATTTTGCGGGAGTGGTGGTGAATTCGGCGATGGAGCGCACCGGCACGTTCGAGAGCTCGAGCTCGATGCTGAATCAGCTGGAGCACAACATTATTTGGGGACAGAAAGGGAACTTTCTGGACGTACCCACGGATTGCCCGCAGCGCGATGAGCGGCTCGGCTGGACCGGAGATGCAGAGGTGTTTGCGCCAACGGCATCGTTTAATTTCGATACGGCGGGGTTTTACGCGAAATGGCTAAAAGATCTGGCGCTGGATCAGGAAGATGACGGCGCGGTGCCCTACGTGATTCCGAATGTCTTATCGCACCAGACGCGGAAAGGCGAATCTGCAGCCGCGGGATGGGCGGATGCTTCCGTGGTCGTGCCTTGGACTGTGTAT
>DATJOL010000194.1:0-3537 GCA_035507075.1 Candidatus Aquilonibacter sp.
CCTGAAAGCGAAATCGCTCGCGACTACCTGTATAGCGCTTATCAGCAGAAGGCCGATTTGCTCGCCCAGATCAGCGAGCATGGAGATGAAAGCCGATGAGCACCTTGAGCGTGTGTCCCCATTTGAAGAGCAAGGCGGTGATCCTGGTTCCCAGTCTGCTCGCCTTGACCGCGCTGCCCGTCTGGGCGAAGCATATCGAGAAGCACTTTAAGGTGGGCGCTCATCCGATCATAACGATCCACAATCCAAACGGGGTCGTGACCATCAAGGCATGGACGAAGCAGGAAGTGATGGTAATGGCCGATCCTACGACAGATGCAGTGGAGGTGGAAGCGGACCAGACGAACAATCGGGTCGACATCATGACCCACCAGATTTCGGATACGGCTACGCCCGAGGATACCCGGGCGGACTTTCAGGTCAACGTGCCCGAGGACGCCGAACTGCAGATCCACGATGATTCCGGCGCCGTCAGCATCGCCAACGTTCTTGGCGACATGAACGTGGATACGATCGCAGCGGGCGTTGGCATGGCAGACACCGCGGGCTACACCACCGTATCGACCGTCAACGGCTCATTCCATTGCCTGCGCTGCGCCGGGCATATCGAAGTCCGCTCGATCAGCGGAAACATTCAGCTCGATGATATTCGCAGCTCCGACGTCCAGGCGACGACCTCGACCGGCAAGATCGTCTTCAACGGCCAGTTTCTTCCGAACGGCAGCTATCGCCTCAACGACTATAGCGGCGTAATCGAAGTCCGCTTCTCTCCGGTCGATTCTTTCGACCTTTCCGCCCGGAGCCTCAAAGGCCAGGTGAACAACCAAGCGAACCTGGAGCCGACAACGCACCACAGCTTCCTACCGCGCGGCGTAAAGAGCCTCTTCGGGGCGCTCAACGCCGGCGGCGCTCACCTTGAGCTCAGTTCGTTCAATGGTACAATCAACATCCTGAAGCGCAATTAACTGGAGCCGATTTTTATTGCATCGCGGTGCGACTCGTCGTCCCAGCGCAGGCTGCGCAAAGCCGTGCGGCTGATGACGGCCGAAACGTCGACAACGCACTTAATTTCGCCCGAACCCCTATGACCCAGGAACTTCGCCCGCGACGTCTCGTGTGTCTGATCGGCTTTATGGGCAGCGGCAAATCGACCGTCGCCAAGCTCCTGCGCCGCCAAACCGGCTGGCCCGCGATCGATCTCGATAAGCGCGTTACGGACGCTACGGGTCTCGCCATCACTGATATTTTCACGCGAATGGGCGAACCCGAATTCCGCCGCATCGAAACCGAGCAGCTCGCGCGCGCGCTCGAAGAAGCTTCCGCGGAGCAAAAGCCGACCATTCTTTCTTTGGGCGGCGGCACCATAACGCAGGTGCAAAACGTGGCCATGCTTCGCGAGCATGACGCCGCGCTGATCTGGCTGCACTGCCCTATAGAAGAACTGCTGCATCGGTGCGCGCAGATCAATGACAGGCCGCTGTTCCGCGACGAGCACAGCTTCCGGCGACTCTATCAGGAGCGCCTACCCTCCTACGAAATGGCGGATTTTCGGATCGACAGCAATGCGGATCCGCTGCGCGTAGTGGAACAGATCCTCGCCTTGGGCATATTCCCGCGCGTCACGGCTTAGCCGAGTTTTTGCGCTGTTTACCCTCTCGCAATGCCTCCTTTTCCCTTCCTTGTTTCAAGCCTCCCTGCGACCTAGCATCGATTTGCGCCTGCTGGGCGCTTTTTCCTGCTGGAGGCTTTGTATGACTCACAAAATCGGCGTCCGCTCATCGGCTAAAAACGCCGCGCGCGCCGCTTTCATCGCATCATTCGCCGTTCTCGCCGTCGCGGCTCTCGCACACGAAACCTTCGCTGCTCACGGGCATCATGCGTCGAGCGCGGCGTCCGTGCGGACCGTCGCCGGCGGCCTCCAACTCGTCCCGGACAAAGGCAAATTCAAAATCCTCGCCGACGGCAAAGAGGCCGGAGAGGAAGAGTTCGAAATCACTCCCTCCAACGGCGACTGGATCGTTCGCGGAAACTCGACGATCCGCACCGATAAAGGCGATTCGCACATCAACGGCACGCTCGAACTGCGCGCCGATGGTTCGCCGGTCCGCTACGACTGGACCACCGACGGCGACAAAAAGGCGGCCGCGAGCGTCACGTTCAGCGGGCGGCAAGCCTCGATCGATCTGAATGTGGCTAACACGCAGCCTTACACCCAGCAACTCACGTTTAGCCCCACTCTGCCGCTCGCCGTGCTGGACAACAACCTTTACGACCAGTACGCGGTGCTCGCCGGGCTCTACAATCCGTCGAAGGGCGGCGTCCAAACATTCTCTGTGCTGGTGCCGCAATCGCTCACGCCCGGAAGCGTTTCCGTCGAATCGGCCGGCAAGCAAGACTCAAACGGCAAGGAGATGGACGAGCTTGTCGTCAAGACCGACGACCTGGAGCTCGACCTTTTCCTCGATAAAGGCCGCTTGATGCGCATCGTCGCCCCGGATTCAAACGCCGAAATCGTTCGCGAGTAGCTGCCAGGGGCAAGCCCCGCCCGTCACGGATTCCTAATCGCGACTGATGCTTCTCCAGTAAACCGGCCGATTTTCAAGTACCCCTTTACGCGTCGATTAGAAACGCAACTTGTGTTGCAAGCTTGCGACTTGCGGGCATTTCTAATCGACCAGTGTCGATTAGAAAATGAGCCTCGGAAGATGCCGCTTTTCGCGCCGACCGCGGCTTGCGACTCTTTCCGCGGTTCGGCCGGGCGGCGGCGACTCCCCGCATCGACATCGCTTTCGCTTTTCGTGCGCTTTTGCTCCTTTCAGAGGGTCTGTTTTACTATCGATTAGAAATTTGGATCTGTTGCAAATGCAAGGGTTGCGGCGTTTTCTAATCGTAATCACTATCGATTAGAATTTGCCCCGTTTGGGAGGTCGGCGGGGGTGGTCTAGGGCCGCGCGGAGTGGTGAGGCTTCCTCTGAGAGCAGCGCCTGCGGCCACGGTTGCCATGAGTTAAAATTGAGTGCATAGTTTACCATACGTTGACGTCCCTGTCAACTAATAAATGTGTGTCTGATTTGACACAGTCGGCCGCCTAACCCTCGGCGGTGTTCGTTCGGGCGGAAAATTTGGCGCCTTAAAGTGGCCTTATTTGCGCCAATTTGCGCTGTTTTGCGCGCTAAATGCGCTTATTTGCGAGGGGTTGATCGCCGGCGCTCGAAAAGCCCGGGCTCGCCCGCGGTGCGGTTATGGCCGTACTGGAAGTTGAGGGGTCATATGGGTCAGTTCTTTGTTGGGGCCGCCTGGAACATACAAACCAGCCCGCACCCCGAGCCAAGCCGAGAGGCTGTACGCCGCCGACACGTAAAACGGCGCGGTCGCCGCCAGTTGATCCGCTCCTCGGAGAACCTCCCGTCCCAATCCGCCTTTCGCCAAGTCCCGGTAAGTATTGAATGCGGAAAGTTGAAAATGGCCCCCAAAGTAATAACGAATCGCAGGACCAATCTGATGCTCGAAGAGCGGCCCAGGGAAAAAGACTGCCAG
>DATJOL010000195.1:0-16902 GCA_035507075.1 Candidatus Aquilonibacter sp.
GGCATGGGCTCAAACGGCCGCCCCAAATAATCCATATCCAGCCCGGAAACGATCACGCGCTTGCCGGCCTGCGCCAGCCGCTGGCATACGTTCACAAGCGCTTCGCCCAGGAATTGTCCTTCGTCGATCCCCACCACTTCCGTCAGCAAATTCACCTTATCGAGGATTTCATCGGCGTCCTTCACCGTATCCGACTGAATCTCCAGGCCCGAGTGCGAGACGATTCCGTTCGTCGAATAGCGGTCGTCGATCACCGGCTTGAAGATCTGCACCCTTTTTCGCGCAATCTCCGCGCGCCGCAACCGCCGGATCAACTCCTCGCTTTTCCCCGAAAACATCGGGCCGACGATCACCTCGATCCAGCCCATATTCCCTTTCACAAGATCCATTCGCCGCTCCAGAACGCCCAGCCCCACGCTAACACAAATCCCTCAGGCGCGTGCGCCACGGTCCACGCCCGCCCGATCAGCCGATTTCCGGTTTCACCACTCGTTCGCTCACACCCGGCAATGCCGGGAAATCCGTAAACGGCTCCGACTGATACCAATACGCGACCGAATAGAAATTGTCCGCACGATCGTTCGCCGTGCCGTGCTCGATCGTATGTTTCAGATATTTCTTAAACGCCACGGGATTGTCCGAGTGCCAGCGGTACAGGCAGTAGCGCCCGCCCGCGCGCTCGGCGTCCACAATCAAGGGCGCGCCATTGTGCCGGAACGAAAAAGGCACCGCTCCGTCCACGCCGCCGAAATCCCACGCGCCATTGAAATAATCTTCCGTGCCGGTGCCATTGATCGCGGGCTTCGATTCGTCGTCGATAAAGATCATGTCGTCGCCTTCGCCAAACCAGCCGTCCGCATTCTGCAGCACGCCCAGCGTGACGCCCATCAAATGCCCGCGCCCGCGCGCTTCAACGAACACGTAATTATCCTTCCCATCCAAATTCAATCCCCCCGGCAATTTCACCGCGGCGTTCGGCGTTTTCTGCCTGTACTGCGCGTGAAAATACATCGCGTCTTCCGGCAGCGCAGCCACCAGCTGATAATCGATATTCGAATAGAACGCGCCGACCTGCGATGTTCCCTCGTTCGTCAGGGTGATGCGCGCCGCGCGCCGAAACGGCATGGCGAAATAGCTATTGAGCGCGCGAATCGGCGAGCAGCTCAGAAACTCCGACTCGTACACCATGAATTGCGCGAGATTCAGCCCGAAAAAATCGCCGATCGGCGTTTCCACGCTCGGCTTCGCGTTGCCCTCCCAATACATCCGAAGGACAAGTTGCTTCAGCAGATCGCGATTCCCGCTTCCGATCGTGAACCACACATGCGTGATCACGCCGGGTCCGTCTGAAGCGAATACTTCCTGCGTTGCGCCGGCAGGGATCTGATAACGATCCGCATTCCCGCCCGTGCGGTCGTAGCTCGATTGCTTCAGCGAACGGTAATCCGAAGTGCGCACATAACTCGGCAGGGAAGCCGCCCCCGAACTCGCGTCCGCGCCGGCACTCTCCTCCGTTTTTGCTGCAAGCGGTTCGCGCACCAGCGCCGTCACGCCCGCCATTCCCGCGATTCGCTGCAAAAATCTCCGCCGCAAAGACGTATCCCCGTTTGGCATGATTGGGTCCCCTCCGCAAGGGTGCGCGTCCTCGTCAGCCGCTGTCAATTCTCGGTCGGCGTTTGCGAAATGTGATCGACCACCACGGTCTCGAGCGGCAGCTTTCGCGCGTCGAGATGGAGCCCTTGCTCATCGAGCGCGTCAAACAGCGACACCGGCGACGCACTCAGCAATGGCATGGCCTGCGGCGGCAGTGCCACACCCGCATTCGCGCCCGATCGAACGAGCAGCACGAAATAATCCTCATGCGTCACCGGCAGCGTCAAGTCGTAATTTCCTTTCAGGTCGGTCATGTTCACCACGGGGCGGTCCAGATATCGCGCCAGCTGCAGGGCGAGCATATCCATGCTCACCTTCTTGAACACGAACTGATCGTTCGCAAACGTGATCGAGCTGCCGTTCCCTAAGTCCATCGAAACGCCTTCCACGCTGCCCGAAACCGCCACATTCACGCTTCCATTACCGCCCTGCGTTTGTGGAGACTCCGGGGTCTCCTTGAACTTGATCGGCGTCTTTCCCATCACCAGCGCATATGCCGGCATGTCTTTTGACTCGCGATGAATCTTCAGCCCAAAACGTTCCTCGAGCAGAGATTGCAGCATTTCCGGAATCTGCTGCATCGTCGCGCCCTCGGGCAATTTCGCGTCGATATCGAATCTCGATGACGCCATCCAGTCAGGCCCGCTGATCAGGTTTGCCTGAATGCCGTATGCCCGCGAAATCAGGTTCTTGATGCTCAGCGCCGTCATGTGCGCCTGCGAACCGTCCATCCGCACGCCCACATCCACGCGGTTCCGTCCCGCCGACTGCGTGGGGCGAATCGAAGCTACCTCAAACTCCAGTTTTGATCCGGCAGCGCCATTTGCCGTGCTCTGGCCCGCCGCCGCAGTCTGGCCGGCGACAGCCGGCGTGCCCGCCGACGGATTCGCCAAATTCGCCTGCCCAAATGCCAGGCTCGCCGCAAAAATCCCAATTGCAACCGCCAATATCGATTTCATGTGTTCCTTCCAAGCGATTTTCTAAGTGGTCTCGCAATCCTATTACGTTTCCCCAGCACAAAGATTACTTGGACAAAAAGCCCGTCCGAGCGCCTCCCTAAGCTGGAATACGGCCTAAATACTTTTGCCAGTGCGCTGGATTGCGGTTCCTTCTGACTGCGACGTCAAAAGCTAGCGGCTGCGGACGAACTCAGGGTCTGGGAGGGCGGGTCTTCCAGAGTCTGTCATAACTTGCGCTGCGCGCCGGGGTTTCAGGTTTAGATGCAGCGCCGCGGCCCTTCCCGCCTGAAGAAGAGGCGCAGCCCGGCAGGCTCTACGAATGCGCATGCCACCCATTGGGCGACGTGCTCAAATCGTCCGGCAGGAACGCACCACCGCTGTAGCTGCGACACAAACCGACCATAACAGCAACTCGCTCGCTCTCCGCAACCCTAACGCGATTTCTCCGTGCCATCAAGGATTAGTGCCCCGCTGCAGGCATCGCCGTGCAATGGCACAAATACCAAAGCCGCGAGAAAAATGCTTTCGCGCTGTCGTCCACGGGCAGCGTCCCGGAATATTCCGGTTGCGCGCCCTCCAGATTCACCGTCGCTCTTGACCCATTCTGATTTTCAAACGTAAGCAGTAATCGCGGTGGCTCGTTCGAATTCGGGTCGCTCGGCGTCAACTTCCCGGCCTCGCAATGAAAACCGCTATTGAAGTAAAACCGCGCGAAAAATGCAGGCACCGTCTGATCGATTCCCAGATCGCCGCGGTAAATCATTTTGTCTCCGCCCCAATCAAGCGTGCCGGTCGCTCCCGAAGGCAGGCTGAATCCGATCGTCGTCTTGCGGGGATCCGGCTTCATACTATTCGCGGCATTCGAAGCAGCCGGAGTTGCATTCGCCGGTGCCCCCGCATTCGCTCGCGGCACCGCAACCGCAAAGGCCAAGTCCTCTTTTCGGATCGGAATATCCAGCGCCCCCGTCAACCCTGTGCCTTCATCCAACACGGCTACGCGAACCCGCGGCGTCTCCGCAGATGGAAAATCCATAAGGCCCACCAGGCCGTGCTCCTGCACATCTTGAAGGCCTAGTTTGCTAAAGCTCCGGCTGAGGTCGCGCGGATAAAAGCGGAAACTTCTGCCGTCTTTCGCATAAACGCAAGCCGCCATTTCCGCATTGATCTTGAACGCCTGCCCGTCCGCCGCAAAACTCAACCCGTTGGGAATCGCGACCGCGTAACGCATTTCATCCGCCTGATCCGGCGCAACCACCTGCGCTTCCACGGGAATGTCCGTTGCAGGCAAGAAGTCCTCGCACACCTGCTGCAAACGCTTCTCAGGCGTCGTTTTCGCCAGTTGCGCCAGCTCGTCTCGCGCGAAATATCCTCGCCGGTAGTTCAACTTCACGCCGGACCGCTTCGCCTTCACCGTAATCTTGTGAAACGCTCCGTCCCACTTGATGTCCTGCGGGTAATACGCCAGCTCGTAATAAGAACCCCCATCATTCAGGGCTGCTTCCACACATCGCGAAAGATCGTTCGTGTTTTTGCACGTTCTGCCGCCGGATTCCTGCGCCAAAGCGTCCATCGTGTCTTGTGCGTTGATGCGCGCATTGTTCTCCCGCGTGATCTGTGCCGGCAGGCTGCGCGCACGCTGATTCGGCCGCGTCGGCACATTCGAGCTCGCCTGGAAGATCTGGCTCGTATCCAGCCCGCGCGCGTCCACCGGATAAACCGCCACTTGCGCATCGCTCAGAGCATTCGCCGCCTCTTCCAATTGGTCGCCGTACGCGCGGCTGCTCTGGAACATTGCCGCCGTCGTCCCGAAGTCCGGATCGGGCCACAAGACGATGGGAAACGATTCGGAAACCCAGATCAGATTTTTGCGCCCCCTGTATCCGTTCAAGTAATGCGCTATCGCGTTCAGAGCATCGAGCGTCGTCTGTACCCGGATATCCATCTGATTTGCATAAGTATTTTTCTCGAAGTCCTCAAGCTCCTGGGTCATCGTGTCTTCTTGGTCTTCGTTCGCGTCATAAGCCATCAGTGAAGCGCTGTTCGGGTCGTCTTGCGGCATCGGATCCTGCTCGCCCGCCGGGCTCATCGCCTTATCCACCGCCGCCCGCAACAACTCCGGGTCGCTCGTGAACCCCTGCACTTCACGCAGCGACTCGCCCAGTAGCATCACCGCCACCGGCGAATCCGTCGGCACCGATTTGAGCAGCATCATCATTTCCCGGCGCACGCGCATCAGGTCCCCAAAATCCGAGTTCAGCGAATCCATCAGGATCACCGTAGGAGGCGAGGTCATCCGCTGAATTGCCGCTTGGTTTGTGTAGAACCCTTTCCGGGTCTCCGCAGCCGCGCTGGCTGATGTCGCCGCGCCTCCGCTTGCCGAGCGGTCAATGAACGCAAATTTTGCAATCTTCTGCGGCCCGTCGTCCGAAATCTCGAAATCCTCGGCCGTAAGGTCGCGCACCACACCATGCGAATTCGTCGCCACCACGTCCACGGTCAGGAGGCGCGTTGTGGCTTGTAAAACCGACGCGGACTGCTCGCCCGCAGCTGCGTTCGTCGCCCGCGCAGTCGATGGAGCTTGCGAAGATTGTGGCGGAACATTGCCAGAGGCAGTCGGTTTTGCAGGAGCCGAACTCGCGGAGGGTTCAGCGCTGTTCGCTTGCGGCCCCGCCCTCACCGCAGCAGGCGCAGCCCATTGGCCCAAGGCCATGGCGCCGCCGACCGCCAAGCCCGTCGCAACAAGCCCCCAAGCTCGAATTCGGCCGCTCCATTGCACGGGAACCTCCTGCCACGGTCTTCCAACGGAGCGCCAACGATACCACGTAAGTAGCTACACAATAAATAACAAGCTGCCGGATTCCCTCGCGCCCGCGGTCCGGCAGGCGAGAGTCCGTCCAAATTTCTAATCGAAAGGTGTCGATTAGAAATGACCGTAAGTCTTTTCCCTGCAACAACACCGCCGTTTCTAATCGACATGCAGCGCGTCACTTCGCCTTCGCCTGGCATCGCCGAAGCACTTGCCCGCCTTCAAATCTCACGGCCGCTCGCCACCGTCCTCCGATTTCCGGCATCGCAAAAAAGGAAACTGCTATAATTGGAATTCGTTTCCAGCCGCCGTCCCAGGTGCGGCCAAGGAAGCGCGGGGCGGGTAAAGGAAACATTCAATGAGCAGGCTCTCCAAAACAATCGTCGTCGTTCTGACGATCGTCGCGTTCGGCTATGTAGGCGTCGGTTACGTGATGGCGCATTCGTCGGATGACAAAGCCTATCAGGCGCTCACGGTCTATAGCGAAGTGATGGACCGCATCCAGCGTGACTACGTCGACGAGCCCAATATTCCCAAGGTCACTTCCGGCGCATTGCATGGCCTTCTCGATTCGCTCGACGCCGAATCCAGCTACATGAGCCCGCTCGAATATAAGGATTACAAAGAGCGTAGCGCCGTCAAAGAAAAGGCAGGGTCCGGCATTGCGCTCACCAAGATTCGCGCCGGATACATCAGCGTTCTCTCCGTCCTGCCCGGCAGCCCCGCCGAAAAGCTTGGCCTCGAGTACGGCGACGTGCTCGAGAAAATAGCCGACTTCAGCACCGAGCAAATGTCGATCGAACAAGCGAACCTGCTCCTCAGCGGCGATCCCGGCGCCACGGTGAAGCTCTCGGTCATCACCCGCACCAAAGAGGAGCCGCAGGAAATGTCGGTAACGCTCGCCAAACTGGCGACGCCAAAGATCGTCGAGCAGAAGCTGCCGAACGACGTTGCCTATATCGGCGTTCCTGAGTTTTACCCGGATGCGGCCAAGGACATTCACGATGCTTTGGTGCAGTTCAGCCACGAAGGCGAACAGAAGCTGATCCTCGACCTTCGCAATTGCACCTTGGGCGACGACTCCGAAGGCATCTCCACCGCTCAGCTTTTCCTCTCCTCCGGCACCATCACCACGCTGAAGGGACAAACGGTCAATCCCGTCGTCTCCTCGGCCGACCCCTCCAAGGTCGTTTGGAGCGGCCCCGTAACGGTTTTGATTGGCAATGCGACGGCTGGCCCGGCTGAAATTCTCGCCGCGGCAATCCAAGACAATAAGCGCGGCCAAACGATCGGCGACCGCACCTTCGGCGACGCCTCCATGCAAAAGCTGATCCCGATGGACGACGGCTCGGCCCTGATCCTTACGGTCGCGAATTACTACACTCCCGGCGGCAAGGAGATTCCGGCCGAAGGCGTTCCCGCTGGCGTGGAAATCGCGCCTGGCACGGATCAGTTGACCGGTGCAGCTCTCCCTCCGCCGGCGCAAACATCCTCTCTGGACGACCCGACGGTGAAAAAAGCGCTTCAGGTGTTGCAAGGAACCGCGGCGCCTGCTCAAAAGGCTGCCTGACCGGGCGTGCAGGCACTGTCGCGCGAACCTTCTGCGGCGCAAGCCTCTGGGCCGTCGCGCCGCAGATTTTTTTTGTCTGCACTCCTCTCCTGCACTGCCATCGCCCTTTTCGCATTTGGCTGCAGCGAGACGCCTTCCCGCGAAAGCCGTGCACGAAGGGAAAGCCGTGAGGGCCGCGAGTCTCGCCATCCGCTCGAATCCCGAAAGCGCGCAGCATCAGAAGGCCCGCGCCTGGCCATCATCTTGGACGACATGGGCAATGACCGCGCCGAAGACGACGCCGTCCTGTCTCTTCCTTACCCTCTGACCGTTTCTGTCCTTCCGCATCTTTCTCTGTCGGTTGAAATTGCCGACCAGGCTGCCCGCCGCGGTGACGAAGTGATGTTGCATCTGCCCATGCAGCCGGATTCGGAAGCTACGCCATCCGGCGTCATCGAACTCCGCCCCGGCATGTCGGCCGCCCAAGTCCGCACCGTGCTGGCCGGAATGCTGGCCACCGTGCCTCACGCCTCTGGGGTGAACAACCACGAAGGCTCCAAAGCGACGGCGGACGCGCCCCTCATGGCCGCCCTGATGCCGGACCTGCGCGAACGCGGGCTTTTCTTCATCGATAGCCGTACCACGGCTTCCACCGTCGCTTACGACACCGCTCGCCGCTTCGGCGTTCCGGCCGCTTCGCGCAAAGTGTTCCTGGATGATTCCCTCGATCCTGAAACCATCCGAGAACAGATCGAACTTGCCGTTCGGGATGCCGGCCAGCAGGGCGAAGCGATTGCTATCGGCCATCCGCATCCCCAAACTATCGCCGCGCTGCGCGAGATGCTTCCCAGGCTCAGGCAGCAGGGCGTCCGCTTGGTTTTTGCTTCTGACCTCGTGCACTGAGCCGCATCCCGAGCGGCGAAAATCTCGCTCCTGGCTTTTCGCCTGTCATTTCGTACAGGACTTCCACTGGGACGAAATCTGTTCGGCCGTCCTATTTGCTGCGGGCAACCCCGCGGCTACTCTTTCTTCACGAAACGCCCAGCGTTAGGTAATGCGCTCAGGGGTAAGGAAGGTGAATATGTCCCACTGGATTGGAACGGCCTCCCCCGTCGATGCCGGGATGACCGACTTCAAGGAATGCCTGAAGTACCTTCGCGATGGAAACGCCGGTGAAGCTCTCCTCCACGCCCGCCGCGCCCTGGGAACGGCCCCCAAGAACCCTTTCTACCTTTCCTACACCGGTCTTCTCGCAGCGATAGCCGAGCGGCGTTTTGGCGATGGTGAGTCGCTGTGCCGCGAGGCGCTGGGGCTGCGGCACAATCATGCGCAGCTCTACCTGAATCTTGCTGAGGTCTACGTTCAGGCCGGGCGCACGCCGGACGCGATCGAAACTCTGGAAAAGGGAATGATTTCCGCAGGGCGCGACTTCCGCATTCGTCGCGCGCTCGAAAAGATCGGCACCCGTCGCGAACCGATCTTTTCGTTCCTGCACCGAAGCCATCCGCTGAACCGGGCCTTCGGCCTCTGGCGGCACCGGCTCTCAGGCCCGCCAAAAGCCGCCTGAAGATCCATCCATATCTGCGGCGCCGGACCGCCAACTTCTCGCGGTCCGGCGCTTTTTATTTGGCTGAAGGTGTGGTGTCGATCTCCGGTCAGCCCTGGCCAAGCGGCAAGAAATATTGCGTGCCCGTCACCGGCTGGCGCAGTCGGTTCAGCAATTCCTGCAAGTCCTGATTGCGCTCCACGAAATCGATTTCCGTCGTATCCACCACCAGAAGATTCGAGGCCGAATAGCGAAAGAAGAAGTGCTCGTAGGCGCTCGCCACGGCTTCCAGGTACTCGCCCGAGATTTCCGTCTCGGCAGGATCGCCCTTTTTCGAAACGCGCTTGCGCAAGACTTCCGGTTTCGCCTGAAGATAGATCACCAGGTCGGGCAAGGGCAGCGAGGGCGCCAAAAGGTCAAAATACTTGTCATAAAGACGCAGCTCTTCGTTATCCAAATTGATGTAGGCAAAAATCTTGTCCTTTTCGAAGATGAAATCGCTCAGGATCGGCCCGGCGTAGTCTTGCGTTCGGGCATCCGCGAGGCGGCGGTAGCGTTCATAGAGGAAATGCATCTGCGCGCGAAAGGCCGCGCCCGGCTTCTCTTCGTAGAAATCCGTAAGAAAGGGATTGTCTTCGCAATCCAAAATGCGTTGGGCGTGCAGCCGCTCGGAGAGGATTCGCGCCAGCGTGGACTTGCCCACCCGAATGGGGCCCTCGATGGCGATGTAATGCGGCGCTCGGAAGCCGGGACCGGGCATGGCCAGCGATTATAACAAAGCGCAGCCATGCGCCTCGATGCCGGCCATCAGCTCGTCTTGGCAAGAATCGAAATCAACGACTCCCGCTTGAGCTGCGCGATGCCGTCCACGCGGCCGAGCACGGCGCGATATACGGCGAACGAAATCATGGCGAGCATCGCGAACATCACTGCCGCTAACCACAGATTTTCGTAATGGCGAGCGATCAGCACCACCACCACGCCGACCCCAATCGTGAAAGCCTGCACCCCGAAGCTCGCCAGCACCGTCAGTCCGGGGGCGCGCTGCCGCCCGAAGGTCGCGTAGTCGTATTTTTTCGGCGTATAGAGTGAGAGCAGATTCCCAACGCTGAAATCCAGCGGCGCGGCAAAGAGGACAGCGCACAACGTTGCGGCAACGACGGCAAGTGCGGGCCTTCCGTAAAGCAGATACGTAGCGGCCGCGACGAGGCACATCTCCACAGCCAACACACCGGTATGCACCAGGTTTTTGGCCAGCACCACGGAACGAATGGGTACGGGAGCCACGAAGAAAAATTGGATTCCCGCGCCGTCCGTGCCGAAGTTGTTGTAGATCATATTCGTCAGCAAAAGCAGCGCGTACGCTGCGCCGATCGGGAACGCCAGATTCGGGTTTCGCGAAAAAGCAGGCGCATGCTCAGGATTCCCGCCGCCCAGGTGAAAGAGGAGTAGAACCACCGCCGGCATCGCCAGCGCGAAGAGCAACGGACCGCTTCGTGAGAGGTAGTGCGCCTCCTTTTCCATCACCGCCGCAACCTGACCCGAAAGGCCCGGAACACTCCAGCCCGACCGCGTTTCCACCTTCCCGGCACGGACACGCTCGCGTGCTACTCCCTCGCCAAAGCTCTCTCCTGCATACTGCCGGCGCAAGCGCACATGGAGCAGCAACAGAAACCCCGCTGCGTAGCAGGCCAACAAAACCAGCGAGGCTGCGGCCATCGGCCAATCCGAGTGCAAAGCGTTGCTGACGGCATCGCCTGCCAATCCGGCGGGCAGGAATTTCTGGATCGCAATCCCCTGCGAAACATACGCCGGCAGCTGGAAGTGCTTTCGCCGCAAGTGATTCGTGAGCGGGCCAATCATCTGAAACGCGATAATCGAAAGGAAGAAGACGATCCCCATAATTTCGCGCGTCTTGCGCTGCGCGAGCCAGCGTTCGATCCATGCAAAGAGCGAGCGCACCAGTAACACGTTGGCCGCGCCAAAGATCGCTAGAGCCAGCACCGTCCAGGGTGCAAATGCAGGAGCCGCAATGCTGGCGCCGATCGCTACGCCGGCCAGCCACAGAATCCCCACGATCGTGCTGCCGTCGATCGAGCCGTAAATCAGATTTGCCAGCAGGAATGACGAATAGCGCAGTGGAAAGCGCAAAAGATTGCCCGAATCGAATGCTTCGGTGAAGGCGGTCGCCACCAGCGGAAAGAAAATCCAGAACGCAAAAATCGGCCAGAATAGAAGCGCGAGCCAATCGGCATGGCCATGCGAAATGATCCACCAGGCGCCCATCCCGAGCCCAAACGCGCCGCCCACGCCCAATGCCGCAAACCAGATGCCGATGAAGAACCAGGAAACCATCTCCATGCGGCCGCGCATTGTCCTGAGCGAGTTCTTGAAAACTTGCCAGCGGACTCGCGCGATGGCGCCGAGCTGCGCTCCCGTATCGGGGACGTCGAAAGCCGGTGCCTGCCTCACGTCAGCCACGAGAGCTCCTGATCGTCTATTCGCGCCCCTCCCACGATACGCAGGAAAATCTCTTCCAGCGTGAGCTTTTCGCCCGCTGGCAGCGCCGCACCGTCGACGCCGGCCTGCGCCTGAACTCCGCTTCGCAACTCCTCAAGCGACCCTTGGGCCACGAGTTTTCCTTGATGGATGATTGCCACGTGGCTGCAAAGCCGCTCCACAATCTCGAGCACGTGCGACGTGAGAAAAATCGTCGCGCCGCGCGCGATCATCCGTTGCAGCATCGCCTTCAGCGTGCCTGACGCAATCGCATCGACGCCCTCGAATGGTTCATCGAGAAAAAGAATTCTCGGGCCGTGGATGACAGCCGCCGCAAGCGCCAGCTTTTTCTGCATCCCGTGCGAGTAATCCGTGATGAGTTTCTTCGGCTCCTTATCGAGCTGCATGAATTCCAGCAACTCGGCCGTGCGCTTTGCGGCCGTCTCGCGGTTCAGCCCGTACATCCTGCCGGCGAAATTCAGGTATTCCGGCCCGGTCAGCCGCCCGAAAAGCGCCATGCCTTCCGGCACGACGCCGATATTGCGCTTCACTTCGATGGGGTGGACGGCGAGATCGAGGCCGAGAATCTCGATTCGCCCCGCCGAGGGCGCCAGCAATCCGGTCAGCATCTTGATCGTCGTCGACTTGCCGGCCCCGTTGGGGCCGAGAAATCCGAAGAACTGCCCCGCTGTCACACGCAGATTTACATTGTCCACGGCAACGAAATCGCCGAAGCGGCGCGTGAGGTTCTCGGTGGCAATCGCGGGCGTTTCCATGGAGGCCTGACAATCTAACATACGCGCGCCCCGCGACGAATGTAACCCGGCCCCCGGTAGTGACCGAGCAATTCAACGATTTCGTCGATTCCCCAAACATGCGCTGCGATGCCAGCTTCCATCGCGGGAGTGACGCGCAGCGTTTGATGCACGCGGCAGAAATCGTAGTGCATCTAGCGAAGCGATTGCCCGGAGGTGATTTGCGGCGCCCTCGCCTTTTAGGGCGGCGGCCTTATCTGCGGCGCCGCACAGCCCGTAGCCCGAAGCCCTATCGCATTACCCATCGCGCGGCCCCTCTGACAATTCCCAAATCGGGAAAAGCAGTTCTAGTACTGCGATTCTTATTGACGTTTAGGTACACCTATGTTAAACTCCTCTCGGAGGTTTGAGAATGAAAGAACCGCTTCACAGGGGCGCCTTCTTTAATGCCGATAGAGCGCTTCTCCGGCGCGCGACGGAAAAATCGCTGAAAAAGGGCCAAATTTCTAATCGATAGTATTTTCGATTAGAAATCGCCGCAAGCCGCGCGTTTTCAATAACATGGAAATTTCTAATCGATAGAAAAACAGCCCTTCTGAAAGGAGCAAAACCGAACAAAAAGAAAAACACGAAACGAAGTGCAGCCTCGTCGGGCGCGGCATTTCTGACTGCGAAACCGCCTCCGCCAGGCGATGCCGCTGGCGCGTCTAAGGATTCAGTGGCTTATAATCCCCCTCATGCGGATATTGGTCGTGGAAGACGAGAAAAAGATGGCGGACGCGGTGCGCTCCGGCCTGGAGGGGGAGCAGTTTCAGGTGATAGTGGCGCGAACGGGCGAGGAGGGTTTCTTCCTCGCCTCCACCGAAACCTTTGATCTCGTCGTGCTCGATCTGACTCTTCCCGGGCATGACGGCCTGGAAATTCTGGGCGCGCTGCGAAAGCAGAAATCCGGAGTACCTGTGCTGATCGTGACGGCGCGGGACGCGATAGGCGATCGCGTTCGCGGACTGGACGCCGGAGCGGACGATTATCTCGTCAAGCCGTTCGCTTTCCCGGAATTGCTGGCGCGCGTGCGGGCGCTGCTGCGGCGCGGAAAACCGGAATCCGGCGACAAGATGAAATTGGCCGATCTTGAAATGGATCCTTCGGGACGCTCGGTATCGCGCCAAGGCAGAGAACTCGCTCTTACGGCGAAGGAGTTCGACTTGCTCGAATATTTGCTGCGCCAGCAGGGTCACGTCGTTTCGCGCGAGATGCTGGCTCGCGACGTGTGGAAAGAGCCGTCGCGCTACACGCCTCTCGACAACGTGATCGACGTTCACATCGCGCACCTGCGGCGCAAGCTGGATGATCCCTTCGGCAAAAGGCTGCTGCATACGGTGCGCGGCGTGGGCTTCGTGCTTCGCGAGGACATTTCCTGATGCGCTTATGGCCAAAACGTGTGCGCGCCAAGCTGACGCTCTGGTATGTGGGCGTGCTGATCCTCATTCTGGCCGCTTATCTCGGGGGGGTTTCAGCATTGCTTTTTTGGCGCATGAGCGACGTGTTGAAACGGCTTGGAGCCGAAGATTTGGAGACTGTGAAGGGCCTGCTCTATTTCGAGCCCAATGGCACGGTCGGTCTGCGTGAGGATTATCATCACCACACCGATTGGAAGCAGGTGCGGGAGCGGCTTCTGGAAATCCTCGCTCCCGATGGACAAATCCTCTATCGAAATGAAGAGCTCGGTGACCGCACGATGGGCGGCGCTCCGTTTGCGGGCGAAGGGGAGAACGGCTATTCGGGACGCAGAGCGGAAATTTCCGACGGCACGCACATCATCCTGATCAGCCGCGTCTACGACCTGCAAGGCAAGCCGATCCTGATCCGAGTCGGTTACCGCCAGGATTTGATTTGGGACGAGCTGAAGGAAACAATGCTTGTCCTGATGATCGTGCTGCCGTTTGTGCTGGCGGGAACGGCTTATGCGGGCTATCGCATGGTGGGCCGTGCGCTTGATCCAATCGGCAAAATGGCGAGCCGCGCCGAGCAAATCAATTCCGAACGGTTAAACGAACGCCTGCCTGAGACCAATCCGCAGGACGAACTCGGGCATCTGGCGCGCGTTTTCAACGCCATGCTCTCGCGCATCGAGCAATCGTTCGAGCAGCTGCGCCGCTTCACCGCGGACGCTTCGCACGAATTGCGCACGCCGCTGGCGGCCATCCGCAGCATCGGCGAGGTGGAGCTGCAGAAGGACCCAAGCGCCGCCGAATATCGCGACACGATCGGCAGCATGTTGGAAGAAGTGAACCGTCTGACGGCGATCGTGGAGAATCTCCTGGTACTTTCGCGCGCGGATAGCGGCCAGATCGCGATGCACGCCACGGATTTTCGCCTCGCCGTTCTGGCGCGCGAAGCGGCGGCGCTGCTCGAAGTGCTGATTCAGGATAAGGATATTTCGTTCGAGCTGCGCGGCGATGAGAATGCTTGCGTTCACGGCGACCGGCTCTATTTGCGGCACGCGGTGATCAATGTGCTCCACAATGCGATGAAATTTACGCCTGCCGGAGGAACGATCCGGGCGGAAATCGTGCGCAAGGATGATTCGCGCGTCGAGCTGGACATTATTGACAGCGGGCCGGGAATTCCGCCGGAACACGCGGCGCGTATTTTCGAGCGGTTTTACCGCGTCGATGAAACGCGAGCGAGCGAGAGCGCCGGCGGCGCCGGATTGGGACTCGCGATTGCGATGTGGGCTGTGGAGGCGAACGGCGGAGAAATGGGCGTGCGGAATTCAAAGACCGGCGGGGCGCTGTTTTGGATGAAGCTGATACCGGCTCAGTCGGCGGTTTAAGCTTGCCCACCGAGGACCCCGTGATTGGTAGCGATACCGGGATTGGTGTCCGGCACCTTCAAAAAGCCAAGCAAAATCGTGGGAAGTTCAGCTTTTTCCACCGCTTGAGTCGGCGGCGCTTTAGCCTACTTTAGCCTGCAATCGTCGCCGAATCGGCACAACTCTACCGAAAGTGGCAACACTTGGCAACACAAATTGGCCACTGAAAAGTTGGAAACTACGGTGAAGTACCAGCGCCTTGCCGACCCTAGGACGAGAGCACAAGTCGATGCTAGTTTCGGTGAAATCTTCAAGGACGAATTGGAACTGGTTAAACGATGGTCGGCCACTGCCGAATAGAGCAGTGACTACGCTTTTCAATATGAGAGACAGAAGGACTCTATGAACCAACAACTCGAAAACCGACTGCTCCTCACCGACACGCTCCCTGCGTTTGCAGCCGAGCTTCGCCAACTTCTCGAAGCGCAGGGCGAACAGGAACTCGCAGCACAGGTGCCGGGACTCGTGATTCTTGACCGCTGCCGCTGCGGGGACGACTTCTGCGCAACCTTTTATGCACAACCGAAACCGGATAGCAGCTACGGTCCCGGCCATAGAAACGTTGCTCTGACACCAGAGGAAGGGATGCTCATTCTCGATGTGGTCGGCGGGGAGGTTGCTTGCGTCGAGGTTCTCGACCGCCCCGATGTTCGAGTGAAGCTTTCAGCAGTTCTTCCGTAAGTTGATTGGCTTAGACTCGGTCGTGCCATTCCAGCCCACCCGGTAGTGACTCCGCAGCGAATTCCAGATGAATTACCCTCCTAGGATTGGGGACGACACAAGCAGAGGATGCATGAAGGAGCAGCGGCCGCATCAGCAGGGCACCACCCCGAGGTACCGTACAGACCATGCTCTTCGCCTTCTGCCACTCTACGACCTTCTCGGCAGAAAGACGGCCTTGTTTGTGAGAGCCGGGAATCACCCGGAGAGGACCGTTGTCTGGCCCGCTTTCATCGAGATGGAGCCTAATGGCCAAGACACGACCCAAGACCTCTGCGGGTGGTTGGACGTGCACGATGCCCGCCTTAACTGTCCACGGACCAAACGCGGGAACTTCCCGGCGTTCTCCAACCATGATGGTCAGGTCTTGGTGCCAAACAACCTTCCAATTTGCCTCCGGGGTCTTGTTGAAAAAAATCCCTTTAATGGCGAAGCAGTTCTTGCCGAGAACTGCCTCAGCTAAGGCGCGAACAGCAATCGAAGCAGCTAGCTCGCGGACGATTGGCTCAGCCAGAAGGTTTCTTATTCCGTGCGAGGCATGAGCGAAATGAGAACCGAGCCGTCCAACGATTTCCTCGCTCATGCAAGAAGGAACGACGGCAAATCCATCCCTCTCGACTTGCCCCTGCAACCCGCTGATATCCAGTCTCACTGTGAGCGATGATAGGCTTCCCATCGGTTAGTACCTGTCTCCATCAATCCAAGATTGAACTTCTGCCTCCACTGAAAAGGCTGTCGCAGGTTCAGCGGCGAACCGAGCGTCCAATTCATAGGCGTTGATTTCCAGCGGAATGGCCTCGTAAGAGCCGCCACTCAGGAAGCCTCTCACATACTTGGCGGCAAACTCGGACAGTCCCAACTTTTCGTACTGGACGACGTGAACGAGTTCGTGAAAGAGCAGCCTGTCCATGAAAGGCCCGTGAGAGACCACCGTGTCCACGAAGGTGATTGCTGCCATGAGTGCGAAGTCCGGCAGAGCGGCAGGTGCGAAACCCATCTTGACAAGCTCACCGTAAAAGGGCGGATTAGTTACCCGTTGTCCGGCAAGGACTACAAGACGGGTTGAATCGAGAGCAGACTGCGGGAAAAAGGAACGCATGGTGGTCTTCTGGCTCAAGGTGGGAGGCATCGCGCCGGGTCGATAGGTCTGGCGTTGATGTTCGATGTAAGCCACAACTTGCCGAATAACCCATTCGACTTGAGCGGCATTCAGATTGGGCAGGGACATGGAGAGACTCCCCGTCTCGTTTGGTGCTTCTTACGGAAGTACGCAGCCGATTTCAGCAGCCCTCTGATTGAAGGCGTTCCACCAGTTTTTCGGGACGTGCCCCTGCTCATGCAGCTTTTTGACAACCTTGTGAGGGTCAACGATGAAAATATTGGCATAACGCTTGGTTCCGCTAGTGTCCTGTAACATTGGTTCATGACATAAGTTCCGTGGCGTGGGCATCCGCCGTGCGCTGGGCGAAGCGGGCGATGCTGGCCAGGATTTCCTCGGCGCTTTTGGTCCACGCAAAAGGTTTTGCCTCGGCATTGTGCG
>DATJOL010000196.1:0-7006 GCA_035507075.1 Candidatus Aquilonibacter sp.
GAACAAGTTCGTGGGGTCGTAGCGCTTCTTGATCTTTGCCAGCCGCGCGTAATTCTTCCCATAGGTCCCGCGGATACGCTCGTCGCCCTCTTCCATCATGAAGTTGATGTAGGCGGCGCCGGTGGAGTAAGGATGAAGCGCGCTCCAATAGTCCCTGGCCCATGCCGAGATTACGTCCTTCTTTGCGGGGTCCGGATCGACCCCCACTATCACCTCGGCCCAGGTTGCGTCGCGGTGCCACCAGGGCGTCGCGTCTTTCTTGACGCGGCCCGCCGCGCCGTCGATCGGATAAAGATGCATGGTCGAATGCGCGGTTGGCATATTGGCAGCGTGTTTTAGATGCAAGGCGACAGCTTCATCGGGAAGCGTACGGATGAAATCGGCCTTCCAATACCATTGCAACCCGGGCGGATAGAGCGGATCGAACATGCTTTGCAGCGCCGGATGTGGAATCGGGGCCACGAGGTCAAGGGCGGGAGTCTTGAAGCGGCGGATAGGCTCGAAAACCTTTTCCGCCTTTTTCATCGGTCCGGTGTAACACCATACGATGCTGCACATTTTATTGTTATGCAGAGACTCGGGGAACTCCGCCCAAGCCGGCACAGTGTGAAACGCAAAAAATCCATAGATGTCATCGGGCGCCTTGGCGATGAAGCTGCGGTACCAGCGCAAAATCTCTCCCGCATCTTCCATCAGCCAAAACATCGGCCCGCCATAGTGGGTGTGCACGGGCTGCGCCTTGAAAAGGAACGAAGTCACCACACCGAAATTGCCGCCCCCGCCGCGCACGGCCCAAAATAAATCCGCATTTTCCTTTGCGCTGGCGGTGACGAAACGTCCGTCGGCCAGTACCATTTCGACGGCCAGCAGATTGTCGATTGTCAGACCGTACCGGCGCGTCAGGTAGCCAATCCCGCCTCCCAATGTGAGGCCAGCTACGCCGGTTGTCGAAATGATGCCCGAAGGAACCGCGAGTCCAAACGCGTGCGTCGCGTGGTCGACGTCACGCCAGAGCGCGCCGCCACCCGCCAGCACCGTCTTTTTCTTGGGGTCCACGTGGACATAATTCATCTTCGAAAGATCGATCACCAGACCGTCATCGCACACACCCAAGCCGGCCGCGTTATGCCCGCCGCCGCGAATCGCGACGACCAATTTCTCCTGGCGGGCGAATTTCACCGCGGACATGACATCGGCAGCGTCGGCGCAGCACGCGATCAAGCGAGGGTGCCGGTCAATCATCCGGTTGTAAACCTGGCGAGCGGCGTCGTACCCCGCGTCACCCGGCTCGACGAGCGCCCCCCGCAAGCTGGACCTGAAGGCGGCAATCGCCTCTTCACTCCGCATAGTCATCTACCTCGGGCACGTGAATTTTGACTTGTTCTACTACCTTTGGGCGCAAATTGGCAATATGCGGGTTCATCGCGCAAAATTGGCGCCTTGATTCGAGTGAATGCCGGACGCGGACAAGAGAGCTACTGCGTGGCAGTTTTTTCGCCGAGGCGGCGCATGCGCTCTTGGAGCTTCTTGCGCAGAGGGCCGGGCGCGTTGGGATTGAAGGCGACGAGATACCAGAGCGGCTGGGAACGGTCGCGGCTGAGGCGCGTGAGCGTCGAAGCGTCGGTGTTCGGGTGGCGCGCGATATTTTCGCGGATCGCGGAATAGGGGTGGTGCGAAAGGCGGGCGAGCGTCTTGGCCATCACTTTGGGATGCTCACTGATGAGGCGCAGCAGGTAGTAGTCTTCCTTTGGGGCCTGGCGGGAGAGCGTCTCGAGAGCTTCGGGCTTCACTTCGGCGCTCAGAACGGTGCCGACCTTTTCGTCCCATCCCGGATTGATGCGATTCAGCTCCTGCGTGCGGGCGTGTATCAATTGCTCGATCATGCGGCGCTCTTGCTCGAGGCGCGGCGCGGGAAGAGCGCTGCGCTCGACCGAATCCAGCACGCGAAGCAAGTGCTGCCGCTCGCCGAAAACGATTTGCGATGTCCGAGGGCTTTTATTTTTGGCCGGATTGCGAACCAAGTCAGAGCGTCTCATAGTTTCCTCACCCCGCGAAATTCGAAGCCCGGCGCGGCAATCGATTCAGCGCGTCCGGGAAAAAGGCCGGCATGCCTGTGGGCACGCGTCGCCTGGCGCTCGATAGCGACGTGATTATCGTGTTTCACTTCGGATGAGTAAAGAAGACTAGGTCTGCGTGTTCCGAAGCAAGCAATAGATGGTTCTAGGACTAGGTCAACATGACCGAAGGATGCGTCCTCGGTTTGGGTCAACCTAGCTGCCATTATTTTCCGCCAACGGTGTTTGGACGAATGGCCGGCATTTGGGTTCTCCCGGGCAGAAGACTTCGAACGTTGGAAGATTGCGCGATTTCGAGTGTAACGCAAAGGAACGCGAAAGCGAAAGGAGCGCTGGCAGATTTACCGGGATTCTGCTACAAAAAATGGAACGTTGTGCGTCATGGGGCAAACCTTACAGGAAGAGCGTTGAGGTCGCCCATGCCAGGTCGCGATACAACCGACTCTGAAACCATGGCTCAGAATCCAAAGGCGAGCCTTCGCCGCTACCCGCGCATTGAGACGCCGCAAGGCCTGTGGGTGGCGTGGCAACGCGAAGGCATCGCTGGAACGGAACAAACCGTCTCGCGCGTTCGGGATTTGAATGTTGGCGGGTTGTATATTTTGACCAACCAACCGCTTCCGGCAGGCGAAAAGTTGTCGTTCCTGTTTTCCGTGGCGGAAGGGGAAATACGAGGGAGCGCGGTAGTGCGGAATCAAATTGCCGGTAATGGAATGGGCGTGGAATTCGAAGAAATGGGCAGCGAAAGTTCGGTCCGGTTGGAAGCGCTGGTCGTGCGGCTGCTGAAGTCGATGGAAGCGAAGGGAAAATCGCAATGAGCGCACGCGAGGACCATCACGAGGAGCTCGAGCACTACGAAACGATGATGGGGCCGAACCGTGGGCGGCTGGCGGTGACGCTGGATTTGTTGACGAACGCGATGGTTTTGGTGGGGCAGCACGGCGTCTATTGCCAGAGCAGCCGGCGTCCCGGCGAGCCGGTGATGGACATTCGAATGATTACGCGGGAAATTCAGAACGCGAAGGAATTGATTCAAAGCGTGATGGAAGGATTGAAGACCTCGAAGTAAGGTTTGTCCGCCCGTTTCATTTTTTTACCGCCGCTTCCGTGGCTTTTCTTCTCTGATTTTCCTGCCACTTGACGAAGGCGCGCAGCATCCTTAGCGAAGAAAGGGATTTTCTTCGCGCTCGGCCCCGATGGTTGTCCTCTCGCCGTGGCCGGGGTAGACGATTAGGCGCTCGGGAAGCGTGAGCAGCTTTTCGCGAATCGAGCTGAGAATTTGCGGAAACGATCCGCCTGGCAGGTCGGTCCTGCCGATACTGTGATTGAAAAGCGTGTCGCCGGAGATCAGGCGGTCAGCGCCGGAGGCGACCTGTGGAGTTTGATTTGGCGCATTCGGCGAACCGGCAGCTGGCTCGGGGCCCTCATGAACGACCAAGCTGATGCTTCCGGGTGTGTGGCCCGGGGTGTGAAGAACTTCGGCGAAGTAATTTCCCCAGCGGATGGTATCGCCCTCGCTGACAAAATCCTTGAGTTTCATCGTTTCGGGCGTGGGGATGCCGATCCATTGCGCTTGCATATCGAGATGATGATAGAGATCGAGGTCCGCTTGGTGAATCAGGACAGGCGCTTGGGTGGCACGATGCAAAGCCGCCAAGCCGCCTACGTGGTCGATGTGGGTGTGCGTGCTGACGATCGCGCGAACGTTCAGGCGGTGGCGCCGCAGGATTTCCAGAATGCGGTCCGTTTCGTCGCCGGGGTCGATCACTACCGCTTCCCTGCTGATGGGATCGCCCAGGATCATGCAGTTGCATCGCAGCAGGCCGACAGGAAGAATCTCGTGAATCAAATTGTGCGGCGCGGGCATGGGCTGGCGAAGTGACATTATATCAGCGCAGCGACTCGTTTCACGTCCCTCACGGATTCCGCCGCATCTTATCAAACAGAGTGTTCACGGAGAAAAAGCAAATCCAGGCTGATAAGATGAGTTGAGAGTATGGAGACTTCCCTACAAGCCGAGGAACGTTCCGCGGGCGCGAAGTTTGCCGAGAGCGACGGCTGTGTTTTGCCCGAAACCTTCGCGGGGTTTGCGGAGGAATACGCGGCGGCGCGCGAGGCGGTGGCTCTGTTTGACACGAGCTGGCACGCCTATTTCATTCTGACTGGGCCGGACCGGGTGAGGTATCTCAACGCCGTGGTGAGCAACAACGTGCAAGCGCTGGCGGAGGGCGCCGGGACATTGGCGCTTCTGTTGAATCCCCAAGGGCGAATCCTCGCCGAGCTGGAGATTTTCCGGCGCCCGGAAGATTTGTTGGTGCGCACGCATGCGTCGGTGCGCGAGCGGACCCGCGAAACTCTTGAAAAGTACATCATCATGGACGATGTCGAGCTGACGGATACAACCGACACGACAGCCAGCCTGGCGATCGAGGGGCCGCGCGCGGCGTCGATTGTGCAGCAAGCTTGCGGATTGGCCATTGAAGAATTGCCTGCGCTCTCGATTCATGATGTCCGCGTGGAGTACATCGCCTGCCAACTCATCGTCAAATCGCACTTTGGCTCGCCGGGCGCGGAGTTTATCGGGCGGCCTGATCTCCTGCGCGCGCTGTGGACGAAAATGCTCGCCGGCGTGCAGGCGCATGAAGGGCAGCCGATTGGAATGCAGGCGCTCAATGCGCTGCGGCTTGAGGCGGGGATTCCCTGGTTCCCCGCCGATTTCAACGATACGGTGATTCCTCACGAAGCGGCGCTGGAAGAGACGCACATCAGCTTTTCGAAGGGCTGCTATACAGGACAGGAGATTGTCGAGCGCGTGCGCTCGCGCGGGCAGGTGAATCGCCGGCGCGTGCGATTGAACTTTTCGACAGCGATACCTCCTGAGTATGCGACGCGGCTGTTTGCGGACGGCAAAGAGATCGGGCTGGTTGCGAGCGCGGCGTTTTCGCCTCGGGAGAATTCGGCGATCGGGATGGGTTACGTTCGGCGGGAACATGCCGCGCCTGGAAGCGTGGTCGATTTCGAGGGCGGGACCGCGCAGGTGATTTAGGGCTTTCGCCGCGAACTCACCTAAAAGTCAAACGCAAACAAGCCGGCGGGACGCTCTTCGGCAGCGGTGAGGACAAGCCGGCGTTACGCAGCGCTTTGCCTACCGCATTGGACTGGTTGCTTTCCAAAATGGCAGGCCATCTTATCGGTGCTTTGCACTTATTTCTTTGAACCACCGGCGCGAGTCTGGTCATCTAGTACGCAACGCTGAAAACGTTTTGGGGGACCATGACCACGGATCGCGCCGAGCCGCTCGCTTCCATCAAGCGAGAGAAGTCCGGAGCAGCTGAACAAAGCGGCCGGTATCGCGTGCGCGTGATTTTTTCTTTTGCTGCAACCTGGCTCGTCTGGGGCTCGACCTACCTCGCCATCCGTTATGCGGTCGCCACGATTCCACCTCTTTACGCCGCCGGCTTCCGGCACCTTTGCGCGGGGACAATTCTCTTTTCGTGGTGCCTGTATAAGCGTCTGCGACCGACCTGGGAACAGGTGCGCGCGAGCGTCATCATCGGGGCGTTCTTTTTTCTGGGAGGGCACGGTTCCCTACACTGGGCGGAAACGCGAATTCCTTCGGGGCTCGCGTCGCTGATGGTGGCCAGCGAGCCGATCTGGGTGTTTCTGATGATTTGCGTGGTGACGAGAAACTGGCGGATGACTCCGGCGCTGCTCGCGGGAATCGTGCTGGGCTTCAGCGGCGTGGCGTTGCTTTTGCGCGGGACGATTCTCGACGCGGGTCCGAGGACGTTCGTGGGCGCGGCCGTTACGCTGTGCGGAGCAGGCTCATGGGCAGCCGGAGTGGTCTATTCGCGACGCTCTCATCTGTCGGGGCATCCGCTGCTGCTTTCGGCGATGTCGCTGCTGGCGGGTTCCGTTCAATTACTGGTTCTCGGAACCGTTATCGGAGAGTGGCGCGGATTTTCGCTCTCGAGCGTGGCGGGTAAATCGTGGCTGGGGCTTGCCTACCTCATCGTGTTTGGATCGGTGATTACGTTCACGGCATACAACTGGCTGCTGGAACGTTACTCGCCCACGCTGGTCACCACGCATACGTTCATCAACCCGGTGGTCGCCGTGCTGATCGGATGGGCGTTTGCGGGGGAATCGCTGACGGTTACGACGGGCATCGCTGCCGCGATGGTGGTAAGCGCCGTGGTGCTGGTGGAACGAGGCTCGCCGCCGATAGCGGAAGTAGCCGAGGAAGGTTAGATGGGCAAAAGGGGCGTCAGCTCTTGGAAATGTTCAAGGAGCGCAGGAAGCTGCCGCGATCGTTGTCGATCTTCTTTTGCAGCTGCATGATGCCGAAGAGCAGGCCCTCGGGTCGCGGAGGGCAGCCCGGAACGTAGACGTCCACCGGAATCACTTGGTTCACTCCCTGCACGACGGCGTAGTTATTGAAGACGCCGCCGGAAGTGGCGCAGGCGCCCATGGAAATTACCCACTTCGGTTCCGGCATTTGATCGTAGAGCTGCCGGATGACCGGGGCCATTTTCAGGGCCACGCGCCCGGCGACGATCATCAGATCGGACTGGCGCGGGGAGCCGCGGAAAACTTCGGATCCAAAGCGGGCGACGTCGTAGCGCGAGGCGGACATGGACATCATCTCGATCGCGCAGCACGCCAGGCCAAAACTCATCGGCCAGATGGAGCTGCGGCGGGCCCAGTTGACGACTTTATCGAGCGTGGCGAACAGGATGCCTTCGTCGCGGAGGAAACTGGCGAAGTCGCCGGGCTTTTCGAGTGTGACGCCGTGCGAGATTTCTTGAGACATTGGTCGCTTTGCTCCTTACAAAATCATTGTGCCTCTTCGAGCGGTTGAATGCAACGACGGAGCAATGGGGCTGGCAGCGCAATAGATACAAGTTTATGAGGTGAGTCGGCGCGGCCCT
>DATJOL010000197.1:0-21994 GCA_035507075.1 Candidatus Aquilonibacter sp.
AGTCGTTCCCTGCGTAACCAACATGGGTGAGTTCCGCATATTTTTCACGTCGACATTCAAATGGCGAGGAGTCTTGGTAAAATCAGGAGTTGGGGCAGAAGGAAAATCTCGGATCAATGAAACCAGCCATAGTTGCGGGTCTTGCATGTGTTCTCGCAGTTGGACTTAGCGTAATCGGATGCAGCAGCAAATCGACACAAACCGAAACGGCGCAGCAGGCGCCACAACCGACGTTGACGGTGGATCCGGCAACGGCGGGTTCGGTGACGGGCACGGTGAAGCTCGACGGCGAGCCGCCGAAGTTCAAGGCGCTCAATATGTCCGCGGAGCCGACGTGCGTGGGGGACAATCCCGAGCCGGTGTATCCGCCGATCGTGGTGACCGGGACGCACGGAGCGCTGGCGAACGTGGTGGTCTATGTGAAGGGGAACATGGACGAATACAAGTTCGATACGCCGACGGCGCCGGCGGTGCTCGACCAGAAAAACTGCATGTACGAGCCGCACGTGCTGGCGTTGATGGTGAACCAAGATTTTCAGGTGATCAATAGCGACGCGACGCTGCACAACATTCATCCCTTGCCGCGCGAGAATCAAGAGTGGAATCAGTCACAGCCGGCCGGGGCGCCGCCGATCAATCGTAAATTCACGATTCCGGAGCTTGCGATTCGCGTGAACTGCAACGTGCATCCGTGGATGCGCGGCTATTTGTTCGTCTTCCGGCATCCGTTTTTCGCAGTGACGACGAAGAACGGAGAGTTCACGCTGACGGGATTGCCACCGGGGAATTACACGATCGAGGCCTGGCAGGAACATTACGGCGTGCAGGATCAGGTGGTGACGATCGGGCCGAAAGAGACGAAGAAGATTGCGTTTACGTACCATGCGGCGCCGCCGAGCGGGAGCTGATTAGGGTCGCTCTGGTGTGAAGCGGGTTACTAGCCGGGAGCATCGAAACACCAAGCACGCGAATTTAGTAAAATGCTTAAAGAGGCTTGAGAAGCATGTCTACGCAGGCGGAAGTGGATTACTACGAAGTGTTGAGCGTGGCGCGCGATGCGACGGGCGATCAGATCAAGTCCGCCTACCGGAAGGCGGCGCTCAAGTGGCACCCGGACCGCAATCCTGACAACAAAAAGGAGGCGGAGGAAAAATTCCGGCAGTGTTCGGATGCGTACAGCGTGCTTTCCGATCCACAGAAGCGCGCGGTTTACGACCGCTATGGGCACGCGGGCCTGAACAGCCGGGGATTCGAAACGGGCGGGTTCAACTCGACGATCTTCGAGGAGTTTCAGGACATTCTGGGGGATTTCTTCGGCTTCGAAGGAGCGTTTGGCGGAGCGGGAGCAAGACGAGGCCGGACGCAAAGAGGGCAGCGCGGAGCGGACCTGCGTTATGACCTGACGCTGACGTTTGAAGAGGCGGCGGCGGGGGTCACGTCGACGATCAAACTGGATCGATTCGAGAATTGCGAGGCTTGCCAGGGGACTGGCGCGAAGCCAGGGTCGGGGATGGTCTCGTGCAGGACTTGCGGCGGGCGCGGACAGATGACGTACCAGCAAGGATTCTTTGCCATCACGCGGACGTGTCCGGCGTGCCAGGGAACAGGACAGACGATACGCGAAGCTTGCGAAAAGTGCCGGGGACAAGGGCGGTTGCAACGCGAACGGAAGCTGGAAGTAGGCGTGCCGGCGGGGGTTGATTCCGGGACGCGGTTGCGGATGGCGGGGCAGGGCGAGCCGGGTGTGAATGGCGGACCGCCGGGCGATCTGTATATTTTCCTCGAGGTTAAGGAGCACCCGCTCTTCGAGCGGCGCGGCGCGGACCTCTATTGCACTGTTCCGGTGAGTTTTCCGCAGGCGGCGTTGGGCGCGAAGATCAAGATTCCAACGCTGCACGGCGAAGAGGACTTGGAGATTCCTGAGGGCACGCAATCGGGCCAGCTTTTCCGGAAGAAGGCAAAGGGCTTGCCGAACCCGCACGGTGGGAAGGGCGACCTTTACGTGAATTTAAGGGTGGTGGTGCCGGGGAAGTTGACGCGGGAGCAGAAGCGGGCGCTCGAGCAACTTGGGCAGACGCTGAAGGTGGATAACAAGCCCGCGGAGCGGTCGAGCAGCTTTTTCGACAAGGTGAAGGATATATTTGGATAAGCGGTGAGCAGTAAGGCGATTGCGGGTGCGGTGATTCCGCAACTGCCGTGGTTGCAACAGCTTGGCCCGTGGCTGTGAGGCGGGATGCAACGCGGGCAGTACTAAGGAGCTATCTTCCCTTGACCTTGAAATCTGGTAACATTCGGTTGCGGTCGGTGTCTAACGGGTTAGCGGGACAGAGCGCAATCCGGGGCGGGGAGTGCCGCACACCATGTCCGAGCTAGCGCAGAGTTTTCCGTGGGTAAGAGACGAAGCGGAGTTCGTGAACGAACTCCAGGCGGGCTCTGAAGCTGCGTTCGACAGCCTCGTTACGCATTACCACGCCAGCGTGTATAACCTCGCCTACGGAATCCTTTCCGACCCCGCCGATGCCGCCGATGTGACGCAGGAGGTTTTTCTTTGCGCTTTCAGGGGAATTCGCGGATTCCGGCGCGGCAGCTCGCTGAAAACGTGGCTTTATCGAATTTCCGTGAGGCAGGCGCTGAATCACCGGCGGTGGTGCTGGCGGCATCACCGGGATCAGGTTTCGATCGACGCGGGCCCGGACGAGAACGACCTCTCGATGCACCTGACGGATGCGGAGCCGAACCCGTTTGAACAGCTGGCGGCGCGGGAAACACAGGCGGTGGTACGCAAGGGGCTGGCCACGGTGCCGCCACTCTTTCGCAGCGCGGTGATCCTGCGCGATCTGGAAGGGCTCTCTTACGAAGAAATCTCAGAAATTATGGAAGTTTCCGTCGGAACGGTGAAATCGCGGATTCTGCGCGGGAGGCGCCTGCTGAAAGAGGCTTTGGCGCCGTTGCTTCACCAGACACAAGAGGCGATTGCGCGGGCGCATCGTTCCGGCGAAACGACGGATAATGAAATTGCTGCGAGAGAAAGCGGGCTCGCGCCCAGCGACGTGTTGGCTACCAACTCCCTTATCGGCGGGCTGCAGGCAGCGATCGGAGGTCGGCGATGAACTGCCATGAAGCCGCGCGCCATTTGCCCGGTTATCTGGACGGCGGGGTTGAAGCGCAAACGCAGCATCGTTTGTGGGAACATCTGGATTCGTGCCACGCATGCCGCGGCGACGCGGAGCAGTATCGGTTGATGTCGCGGGCGGTGGCGAATCTTGAGGCAGTGGCGCCGCCGACGGATCTAGCGCTGCGCATTCGCATCGAGGCGTCCAAAGAGCCGTGGCGGATGCTGGCGCATCGCTGGAAGACGCGGCTGGCGCTGGTCTTCGGAAATATTCTTGCTCCGCTGGCGATCCCCGCGACCGGCGGCGTATTAACCGCGCTGTGTGTTTTCGTGCTGATCCTGCAAAGCATGCTGGTCGGCGTTCCGATGGGTGGGGTTGTGGCCAACGATCAGCCGTTGAATTTTATTCAGCCGGCATTTCTCGAGAACTTCGGGCCCATGCCCGCGCCTTCGTTTGACGACGGGCTCACGCTCGAGGCGACGGTGAACGCACAAGGCCAGGAAGTGAATTACCGGATTCTCTCCGGGCCGTCGAACTCGCTGGTGACGCGGCAACTCGATCAGATCCTGCTGGTTTCGCGGTTCCGTCCGCGCTTGACGAACGGGTTGCCGACCGATGGCGGGCACGTGGTGCTGAATTTCCGTTCGGTTCGCGTCCGCGGCTAAGCGAAGACAGCGGAATTTTCTCACGGCAATTTCCTGAAAATAATCCTGAGAGAAGCGTTAGGACCTGGAATGGACTCTGAGATTTAGTTCTTTCCTGCCAACGCTTTTTGGACGGCGACGATCAGTGGGCGCGGGCTATCCATTCCATCTTCCCTGAAGACGATCTTGCCATTGCGATCGATCACGAGAGTAGTGGGGTACGCATCCACGTAATACTGGGACGTTACGCGCGGTTCGCCGCCGACCAGCAGCGGAAACGTGTAATTATTCGTTTTTGCGAAATCGGCGACCGTTTGCGCATCTTCGCCGCCATCGAGACCGAGGACTATGGCGCCTCGGTCTGCGTATCCCTGGCTTATCTGCTGCAGATAGGGCATCGAGGCGCGGCAAGGCGGGCACCAACTCGCCCAGAAATCGATGACGACCACTTTGCCGCGCAGATCAGCGAGGTGATAGGAGTGACCGCCGGCATCGGAGAGGGCGAAATCGGGCGCGTCTGTGCCGAGGACGGAAGCGGTTGCGGCGGGGCTTGAATCGAGAGAGGCGACTTCCTCGGCGCCCGCGGGCGGCGAAAAAGTGAAGAGACTTGCGGCGGCCGTTTGATTTTGCTGCGTGAGAGAATAGCGGACGATTTGCGTCGGGCCGTTGTCGTAGATCGTGGCGCCGTTCGTATAGGTATTGATGCCGTAAATTTCGAGGGTTTGTTCGTCGATGCGCACGGTGGAATCCTGGGCGAATCGAGGGGCGTCGGCGGGCCAGCGATCTCGGACAACTTCCAGGATCAGGACTTTTCTCTTTTCATTGCCAAGGCTATATAGATCCTCGCGGAGAATCTCAGCGCCTTTCACGTTTTTGTCGACGTTGGCCAAGTCGCTGATCAGTGAAGGCGCGGCATCGGCTGCCGGGGATCTGGAGTAGCGATCCGTCTTGCGGTCGAGAGTCCATTCGGTGCTGCCGTCGTTGACGCGAAGCAAGCCTTGCGGATCGTCATCGGCGCAGCGGAATGCCGAGCCCGCCCCGGTTTCCGTGAAGTGGCGATCTGATGTTTTCGTGCCTTGGATCGTGTCGACGGCGATTTGGGCCTGATAGCTTTTGAGCGCGCGGTATTTGTCGGCGGCCTGCGTCAAGATTTGGCGAGCTTGGGCGTCGTCCTGAGCGCACGAAACAGGCGAAAAGACCAGAAAAAAGCAAAACGCAATGCCGCTCACAAACGCGATACCGGCGTGTTTGCTCGAGGATAGAGTCATTTGAACGAAAAAATGCCACATTCAGACCGCTCTTGGCAATAGGACCAGCGGTGTCGCGGTTACTTCGTACCGTCCACAGCAGCTTTGACAGCGGCCAGGAAGCCACCGGGATTTTCCGTGCCCGTCGATTTGAAGATGATGCGGCCGTGGCGATCGACCACGTAAGTCGTCGGGTAGTCGCCGACGAAATATTTTGCCGTGACGTCCGGCTCGGCGCCGACGAGTAAAGGAAAGGTGAAGGCGGCATTTAAGCCGAATTCGTTTACCTGCTTGGCGTCTTCGCCGATGTCGAGGCCGAAGACTTCGAGGTCTTTGGGCGGATACGCGTCATTTTCCTGCTGGAGATATGGCATCTGGGCGAGGCAGGGCGGACACCAACTGCCGACGAAATCGATGACCACGGCCTTTCCCTCAAATTCATGGAGGCTGAAGGTCTTGCCGGCGCCATTTTCCAGCGAAAAATCAGGCGCTTGCATGCCGATGATGGATTTATAGGCGAAGCTTTCACCCGGAAGAGAATTGACTTGCGTGGCTGAAGCAGGGGGCGTGAAAGAGAAGATGTTGTCTGAGACGGGCTGGTCGCGCTGCGTAAGCGAATAGAGAGCCACTTGCGTAGCCGCGTTGGTATAGGTGATGGATTTATAGACTTCGAATGTGGCTTCATCGATGGTGTAAGTGACGGATTGCGCTCCGGCGGGTGCCGACTGAGGCCAGGAAGTGCGCGTGACTTCAACGATGTAGACTTTCGTGGGCGCGCCATTCGGCCAGTAGAGTTCCTCGTCGTCGACGGAGGCGTCTTTGATGTTGTCGTCGATGTGCGCCAGTTGGCCAAAGAAGGATTGGTTCGCGCCGGAGGCGTCAGACCTGGCATATTCGCTTGCGCCGCGATGCGTCACCCATAGGGTGTGGCCGTCGGAGACACGGAGAAGACCCTGGGGATCAGTTTCCTCGCAACGGAAAGAATCGCCTGAGCCTGTTTCGACAAACTGCTTCTGGGCGACGTTGTTGCCATCGATGGATTGGACCGTGATGTGGGCCTGGTAGCTTTTGAGCGCCTGGTATGACGCGGCGGCGCGCTTCAGAATTGTGGCCGCGTCAGGAGCGCCAGCGGCAAATGCGGGTATTGACCAGGCGCACATGAAGATCGCGAGGGCGATGCAGCTTTTTCCGATCAGCCTAAGAGGGTGCCTAGCCGGAAAGTGCGGTTGGGAAGAAACGGTTTGTACGGACTGCCTGAGACTTTCGCTTAGCAAATTTTTCATTGGAAAAGAGATTACACAGGCAGACCCCTTGCTGGCAACCCGTTCGATGCCTGAGCGAATCTTGGAGGCGAGAACTGTGACTTTCGGGCGGAGGGCGAATTCTTGACTATGGGTGTGCCGGTCGTTAGAGTGTGCGAAGCAGATTATTCGGCCAAGGTTGGCAGCGTGGCGATCAAGAGCTGCCCTGGAAAATCGGGAAAGGGACCCATTCGAAGGAAATTGCAAGGATTTCCGTGGCGGGGTGCGGTGGGTATGGCCTGTGCCCTGGTTCTGGCGCTTGGGTTGGCGCCGGGATCGCCCGCCCAAGATGCTTATAGTGCGCCTACGGGCATCAGCGTGCAGCAGAGCGAGCAGATATTCGACACGCTATGCGCGCTGGATGCTGCGGGGTTCCAGTCGGATCAGAGTACACTGGGCGACCTGCCTGAACGGCTCGCGCTCGAGGGCGACCTGCTGAAACTGCAGGGCCCTGCGACTCTCGCGGTCCGCACGTATTATCGAGGGCATCCGGAAGCTGATCCGGATGCCTTACTTTCGCGGTATGTGACGTTTGCGCTGACCGTTGGGCCGCCGCCGGATTTCTCGTTTGAGTTGAGCGAAGACGAGCTACCTCCCGAAGCACTATCCCTTGAAGATTTCCAGCCTTTGCTTTCGGCGTTTTACAAGGAAGCGGATCTGGCTGCCCGCTGGAAGCAGGTGGCGCCGGAATACGAACCGCTGGCTGCCCAGTACCGATCGATTGTGCGGGCTGTGGTGGTTAAGACGAGCGCGTACCTGCGCGAGGTGGTGGGGCCGCAGAACGGGCGCGCCTTCACTGTGTACGTGGAGCCGCTGGTGGGGAGCCATACGGATTTTCGCAACCTGGGAGACCAATACGCCGTCGTAGTAGGTGCGAGGCCGTCTGATTCCGCACAGCTCATTCAGCACGCGTATATACATTACATGGTTGACCCGATGGTGCTGAAGGACCGCGACGCCCTGCTCTCAAAGGCTCCGATTCTTAACATCGCGGCGCGGGCTCCGCAGCTGCCCGAAGAAGATAAGGACGACTTGGTTTCCTTCGTGGATGAATGCGTGGTGAAGGCGATTGAGTTGCGGTTGCGCGATCTGCCGGCGGCAGAGGAGGAATCGGTTCTGAAACAGGACGACGAAATGGGATTCGTGATGGTGCGGCCTTTGGTGGCGGGGCTCGACAAGTTTGAAAAGGACAATCCGTCGATGACGTATTATTTCCCGGATCTGATAGCCGGGGTGAATGTTGCTGCCGAACAAAAGAGACTGCAGGGCATTCAATTTGCGGCAGTACAGCCGGCGCCGACGGCGGCGAGTGCGACTCCGGCTCAAGCGGCTACTTCGCAGAAGGAAGCCCTGCTGGCCGAGGGCGACCGCGAGATCGCACTGCGCGACGGAACTGCCGCAGCAGCGATATTCCAAAAGGTTTTGGACGCGTACCCGAACGAACCGCACGCTCTATATGGGCTGGCGGTGGCGGCAGTGCTCACGGGGCACGCGGACGAAAGCAAGGAGTTGTTTCAGAAGGTTGTGGCAGGTTCGGCCTCGACCAGCGGAGGCGCGAATTCAAGCAAAGATGCCGCCGATCCGACCGTTCTCTCATGGTCACATATTTATTTGGGGCGCATCGACGATCTGGAGGGCAACCGCGATCTCGCCGTGACAGAGTACCGGGCGGCTTTGGCGGTGGCAGGGGCGCCGGAATCGGCGCGAATGGCTGCACAACGCGGAGTGGACCAGGCCTATGCTCCGCCAACACCGAGCGGTGGGGGCAATTCCCAGTAATCGCCCTTGAAGTAAGCATCGTAAGCGTGAACGAACTTAATTAAGGCGAGGGATTTTATGAAAATCAGAAGCTTGAATTCGGGTCTAGGTATTGTTGCGCTCGCCGCGGCGGCTGGGCTTTTTGGGGCCGCGACGCTGGCGCAAGGGCAAGCGGCACCGTCGCTCAAGGACGGGCAAAGCGGCCAAGCGCAACAGTCAGGCGGGAACGGCCAGGCGCAATCAGGCCAAGGAGCGCAAGGACGCGGACCTGCGATCGATCCGGCGGAAGAGGCGGCGATCAAAGCGTTTAACGCAGCGCCCGACGACAATTCGAAGATTCAGGCCGGCGAGGATTTCGAGCAGAAGTATCCGAACAGCCGGTATATCGAGGCCGTGCAAGGTACGCTTGTGACCCTCTATTACAGCAAGCAGGATTGGCCGAAGTTCTATGCGGAAGCCGATAGGACGCTCGCGAAGGATCCGGACAACGTTCCGGTGTTGACGCTGGTTGGCTGGGTGATTCCGCGGGTCTACAACGCGAGCGATCCCTCCGAGCCGGCGAAGCTGGACGAGTCCGAGAAGGACGAGAAGCATGCGCTGGAGCTGATCTCGTCGATGCAAAAACCGGCAGGCCTGACCGATGACCAGTTTAATCAGGCCAAGGCCGGCGCCGCCTCGCAGGCTCACAGCGGACTTGGAATGACGTATTTCCGCAAGAACGATTTCCAGAATTCCGCGACGGAACTCGAATCGGCAACGACCGAGACTACTGACATCGACCCAGCCGACTTGTACGTTCTGGGGCTCGATTACCAGAAGCTGAACCGCAACACCGACGCGGCGCAGGCCTTTACGAAGTGCAGCCAGATCCCTGGAAGCCTGGCGGATACGTGCAAGCAGAAGGCGTCGTCTTTGCAGGGTTCCGCACTGAGTCCGAGCAAGTAACCCGGGTCCGACTTGGCGATAACGGCCGATGAGCGCGGAACAATCGAAGGTCTTCTCGGTTATCACTTTCGGGAGCCTGACCGGCTGGACGAAGCGCTGACTCATCGGTCGTTTCGACAAGGAATGGAAGGACCGGACAACGAGCGGCTGGAGTTTCTAGGGGATCGCGTTTTAGGCCTGGTGGTAAGCGAAAGGCTTTGCTATCTCTACCCGCAGTGGGAAGCGGGGCAGCTGTCGAAGGGCCTGGCCCGGCTGGTAAATGCAGCGACGATTCAAATAGCGGCAAAAAGGCTGAACTTGGGAGAGCATCTTCGGCTTGGCCCCGGCGAGGAAAAGACCGGAGGGCGCGACAAGAAGCGCTTGCTTTCCGATGCGTATGAGGCGGTGCTGGGCGCAATTTATTTGGATGGCGGCCTGGCGCCGGCTGCCGAATTTGCAGAGCGAACACTGTTGGGCCCGGCGATGAGAACTGAAGTCGACGCGCTGGAGCGCTCCGACCACAAATCGGCGCTGCAGGAATGGCTGCAGGAGCGAGGGTTGGATGTGGTGGAGTACCGGCTGGCGGATGCAGCGGGGCCGGATCACGACAAGACGTTTGAAATAGAAGTTTGGCACGAAGGAAAGCAGCTCTCGCTGGCAACGGGCCGCACGAAAAAAGAAGCGGAGCAGGCTGCGGCGAAGCTGGCGCTCGAAGTCCTCCTGGCAAGTTGACCTTCCTTCGGGGTAATCGAATGGAACACGTCGACGCCCGAGTCCCCCAAATGGCAGAGAGCGAGGCCGCTGCGGACTCCGCGAACGCGGAGCGCAAAAGGTCCGAGGTCAATTTGATCCCGGTGGCGCAATTATTGGAATCGCTGCTGGTAACCGTTCTGCTGGCGCTCTTTGTAACCACATTTGTCGTTCAAGCCTATAAGATCCCTTCGGATTCGATGGAGCCGACGCTGCTGGTGGGCGATCACGTATTGGTGAATAAATTCGTTTTCGAGGGTGACGGAGCCTGGTACGACAAGCTGCTGCCGTACCGTTCGATTCGGCGCGGAGACATGATCATCTTCAAGTATGCGTACGAAGACCACCCTGACTATGTGAAACGCGTAATCGGGCTGCCGGGAGATCATCTGCATATTCTTAATGGGCACGTTTACGTAGATGGCAAGCCGCTCGATGAGCCGTACGCGGTGCACGGAGAGCCAGACGATCCCTCGAGCCAAGAATATTTTCCGCCGCTGGATCCGTATTCAGCGCGAACGCAGCTATTGCCCGAGTGGGCGCACGATGTTTCAAACTATGTTCAGGATGATGAGCTGGTTGTTCCTCCCGGTCGCTATTTCGTGATGGGGGATAATCGCGACGATAGTCTGGATAGCCGCTATTGGGGATTTGTCGATCGCAGTGCCGTGATGGGAAAGCCCATTTTAATTTATTGGTCGGTGGACGCGACTTCGGACGACTATGCGGACCGGAGCGTGCTGGGCACTATTGAAGCCATTGGGGATACGCTCGTTCATTTGCCGAGCCGGACGCGGTGGCATCGGCTGCTACGCGAGGTTCATTAGTGGCGACGGGATTCAAGTCGACCCTTTTCCCTGTGAGCGCTGGGACTGAGGTGGCGGAGCGACCGGCGGAAGCGGGTGGGCACAAGCGCGGGCCGTCCGCGTGGCGGCGCTGGCTGAAGTGGCCGGCGATCTTGCTGGCGTTGGTGTTTGCGATCGACGGGGCAGGATCGTTGCTTGTCCGGCGCCCGAACGTGAGGAAAAGATTAGACGCGCGGTTGCAGGCGGCCTTTGGCCGTCCCGTGAGGGTCGATAGTTACTCTTTCAGCGTGTGGGATGGGCCGACGTTGGAAGCGGATGGAGTGCGCGTAGGAGAAGACCCGCGCTTCGGTTACGAATATTTTTTGCGCGCCGATTCGATTGCCGTGCGCCTGAGATGGCTCAGCTTATTGCGCGGGCGATTTGAGCTGGAATCGCTGTCGCTCAGTGGCCCCACGGTGAACATCGTGAACGATGCCGCCGGCGATTGGAATTTGGCCGAGTGGCTGGGGCATCCGGCTGCGCCCTCGGCGGCGCACGTGGGACCGATGCGCGTGCCGTTCGTGCCGCGATTCCGGGAGATCGATGTCGATGAGGGGCGGATCAATTTCAAGCGAGGCGACGAAAAGCTTCCGTTTGCGTTCGTCGATGTAGAAGGCGCGATTTACAGCGATGGACCGCAGCGCTGGCGCCTGGATCTGGAAGCAACGCCGTGGCGCGCGGCGGAGCTTTTGCAACAGGCGGGCACGATTCATGTGGCGGGGAGCGTCGGCGGAACTTCGTCGGCCTTGCGGCCGGCCAGCCTGGAATTGAGTTGGACCGATGCTTCGGCGCCGGACTTCCTGCGCTTGATGACCGGCGACGACTCGGGAATTCGCGGATCGCTTGCGATTGGCGTGAACGCGCAAACGAGTGGGGATGGCTGGACGCTGCAAGGACAAGCGGAGCTTGGGCAGGTTCATCGCTGGGATTTGACTGAACGGCCGGATTCGCCATCTTTGAATATCGCGGCGCACATGTTCCTCAATATTCCCCAATCGACCCTGCAAATTACCGATGCGACGATTGAAGGGCCGAGTTCGAACCTGCAAGGCTCCGGCGAGATTTCGTGGGCGGCTAGAAAGCCGGGTACGAACGGAACCAAGACTCCGGTTACATTCGAAGTAAAATCCGCCGGAATCGACTTTGCCGATTTGCTGGCGTGGGCGCGCGCATTTCGTCAGAACGTTCCCGACAGCCTGATGGTGAAAGGATTTGCCGAAGCGCGGGGGGATATCTCGGGGTGGCCGGCGCGCGTCACGGATCTTACGGTTCGGACTTATGGCGCCGAGGTTTCCGGCGCCGGCCTGCGAGAGCCCCTTCGGCTTGGCGAGACCGAGGTTAATTACGATAAGGGTCTGTTTAAGTTGCCGCCGACGACGCTCACCCTGGGAGGAGGGAACGCAGCGGCCGTCGGGTCGTTCCGCATCGAGCTGGCCGCCCCGGCCAAGCGCACGGGCGCGAAAGCAAGCACTGGGCTTCAGGTTGCGGGCAGTGCCGCGGATGCAGACGACGTGATCGCTGCAGCAAATGCGTTCGGCTGGAATTTGGCCCACGGCTGGCAGATTACGGGACCGTTTCATTGCGACCTTCACTGGCCGGCTGGGGAGTGGCCGTGGACGAACCGCCCGCTGGGAACGCTAAGCGTTGGAGGGACGGACGGCGAAGGGGCCTCGCTGCGCGCGCCATTTTTAAATTTGCCCGTAAGCGGCCTCGATGCTCGTATGGACTTAAAGCCGGGGTCAAGACACGTGACGCTTACGGCGGCGCAGGCCTTTGGGGCGCGATGGACGGGAACTCTGGACCGAAGCGATTCCGCCCCGGAATGGGAGTTCGCGGTTTCGGCGGACCGGCTGGCGTCGGCCGAACTGGACCGATGGCTGAACCCGCGCTGGCGCGAGAGCTTCATCGATCGCATGCTGCCGTTTCTGAATGCGGGCTCGCCAGCCGGGGCCGTGCCGGATGACCTGAAGGGGTCGGGCCGGATCAGCGTGGCTGAATTCTCGGCGTCGCCATTTGTTTTCCGAAATATCGAGGGAGAGCTGGCAATTGACGGCCGAAGAGTGGTGCTCGGCAAAGCGACCGCGCAATTGTTCAGCGGCAGGGCCAGCGGAGAATTCGACGCCAGGCTCTTTGCAACCCCGGGCTATCATGCACACGCGACTTTTTCGGGTGTAGATCTGGCTGCTTTTTCCGGAGGCACGGAAGCGAGCACGGGGAGATTTGAGGGTGCAGCGTCGGGTGAGGCAGACTTTTCAATGCTGGGAACCGCGCGCAGCGATTTCGCGGAATCGCTTGCGTGCAAGGGCGCGCTGGATATTCGCAACGCAGCTTGGCGGGGAATAAATCTAATCGATTCAGTGCAAGCCGCGGCACTTACGCCGGGCGAGAGCACGTTCGGCGAGGCTTCGGCGCAATTCTCGTGCCTGAACGGGGTCCTCATGCTAAGGGATGTTGTGCTCGCGAATGCACACACGGAGTTGGACGCCTCCGGAACGATCGACTTCACGAGGCAGCTTGCTTTGCAGCTGCGAATCGCCAAGGCCGCGACTGCCGAAGCCGCGGCAGCTTCCCGGGACGCGGTTATTGTTACCGGTACGCTCTCGACTCCCGAATTCAGCAAGGTGACGGCCGTGCGCCGCACGCGATAGGTTTTTCCAGTGAGATTTATCTTCTTATTACTCCGGAAAACGGGATTGGGTGCCGCTGCGTGTATGCTGATCGCGCTCGCTTTCGCCGCTGTAGTATTGGCGAAGGACGCGCGCGTGAAGCTGATTCCGAAATTTGCGCCCGGCGAGCGCCTTGTTTACGAAATTGAGATTGAAACCGTTACGGCCGGCAAGACGGTTTCGCCCATCATGAACACTGAAGGCGCGACGCAATCCTCGTTGAATATCGGGATGCGCGCTAGGCTGGATGTCTTGAGCGTGGACCCAGAGCCTGCGGGCGAATCGGTGGAATTCCGGATTACGTGGGTGGACTCGCACGCGGATGCGACGAGCGATGCGCTCGATCCAACCAGGACTGATCCGGCTTCCTCGTTTAATAAGCTGCAAGGCCACTCTGTTGAATTCACGCTCGGGGCCAACGGGGGCCTATCGGGCTTCAAGGGGCTTGAGGATGTCGTGCCGGGTGGCATCCCTCCCGCTGAATCAGTAGCGTGGATTGCGTCGCTCACTGCCGCGGGGCAATTTCCACCGGGTGGATTGGAGCCCGGCCAAAAATGGCAAGCAGAACGGCCAATCAATGGCGCCCCGCTTGCCGGATTATATTGGCAGACACAATCGATCTACGATCATAACGAGCCTTGCGCGCCCGTCGGCCAGGATGAGTCAAGCAGCGCTGGTAAGGCTGCGAAGGCTGCGCCGGACCCCGGTGCCACAAGAGAGTGCGCCGTAATCTTGAGCCAGCTCACGATTGCCAGGCATGGAAGAAGCTCGGATCAAACGCCGGAAGATTACGTGCGCAATGGACTGCGAACATCCGGCACGTGGACGGGGGAAGGCGAAGAGATGGGCTCGATCGCTATTGAAAACGGCCTATTGATGAGCGCGACCGAGACCAGCACACAGAACATGGACTACGAGATCACGAGTGCCAGCAGCGGCTCAACCGTCTATTACACCGCAAAATCGCAGACCCAGACAGGAATTACGCTGCTTGCCGATTCTCACGGCGGTGTGAGTGGCTCCGAATGACAGGTCTTCGATGATAAAATCGCTCGTCAAACGCAAAAAGTGAGATCGCGCTGAATTCCGCATCGCCATCGCTGGAGAAAATTGTCCGGCTGTGCCCGCTCTGTTCGGCTGCGGAGCGCAGACTGCTTTCCACGCGCGATGGCTGGGATATCGTGCAATGCGCCAACTGTGCGATGGTCTTTCTTGGCCATGAGCTTACTTACGAAGCTCAGCAGGAAAATCATGATTGGCTCGAGGAATATTACAAGGAGGGAGCGCGCCGCAAAGAGCGGCATCCAATCCTCGTGTTTCTCTCGCAGCTGACGCGGCCGTTCAAGCCAAAAACGAACCACAGGCTTCTGGCGCAAACGCTGAAATGGTGCCCGGGAGGAAAACTCGTCGATTTCGGCTGTGGCAACGGCACGTTCCTGGCGCTTGCCCGCAAGAAATTCGATGCGATTGGGATCGAGATGAGCCCGCGTTCTGCCGCGCTGGCGCGGGAGTGCAATCCCGCTGAGCGAATTCTCGAAGGCCCTCTGACTCAAGTGGCGGATCATTCGCTCGCGGAAAAAAGCTTCGACATCGTCACGCAATTCGGTTACATCGAGCATGAATGGAACCCGCGTGCCGCAGTGGTCGCGGCATTTCGCGTGCTAAAACCTGGCGGGATTACTTTGCTCAAGACGCCCAATTTCGATTCGTGGAATCGCCGCATCATGGGCGCGGATTGGGTGGGCTATCACATTCCAGCGCACTGCAATTATTTCACGGCCGCGACGTTGGGCCGAATGCTAAGGGGCTCCGGTCTCGAGCCGTTGCCGCGTCCGCTCGCGGATCAGCTGCCGACAAGCGATTCGCTCTGGATGGCGGCGCGTCGTCCATAACGCATTGGCTCGCCCGTCTCGCGTCAAGCCGGCAGTTCGCCAGTCTTTGCTATGCCGCGCCCGCGTTTGCGCTTCCACTCATAATCCTTGCGCAGCTTCTGCTGATGTTTTTTCACCTGTGCTTCGAGTTCCGCGAGAGCGCCTTTCGTGCACTTTCGGGCATCCGCGGCCGTACTCGCAGCGTGCAGGTTGCCGGTGGGAAGGGCAAGGCTCAGCGCGAAGCTGAATTGCGCGGTGCGCTCGATTTTCTCCATCGAGCTGTGGAGATGAACCAGATCGGGATCGTATTTTTTCAGAAGCTTTTCCAATTTTTGAATCCCACGACCGAGGTCCGCTTCGACCTCTTTGCGGAAATGCGTTTCCATGTGGCTGTACGTTACTTTCATGTTCGCACCTGGGGAAGTTTACGTTCTGAGGAGAGATCGGCATCACTACGAAAAAAGAATAGCGCCGCGTTTTGGCGCGCGCAAGCCTTTGGCGCGCCATTGTTCTTACAAGTTCCGTTCCCCAAGAGGACGAGTAAAATGCCGCGTGTCGAGGTTTTCCACAGCTTGCATCCGTGATCTGGCTGCCGGCGATCCATACTTTTCCCTTGCGCCGTTACCGGTGACTCGATACAGTTAGGCTACTCGATTGCCGAGCGGCGCGTCCAATCCGATGCTCGGCCTGAGGTGTAGCGGGAACTGAGGACATACGAGTGGCCTGCATCCTTGCGGTTGCCAACCAAAAAGGCGGCGTCGGAAAAACCACCACTTCCATCAACCTTGCTGCCGCACTCGCCCTGAGAAAGAAAAAGACGCTTCTCGTCGACCTCGATCCGCAAGCCAACGCGACCATCGCTTTCTTCAATCCTGACGAAATCCCAAACACCATTTATGACGTTTTCGCGGATCGCCCCGCCGAGATGGGGCAAATCATCAGGCCCACAAAAGACGAGAACCTTTTCGTAGCGCCGTCGCGCCTGGCGTTGGCGCGGCTCGAACAGCAGCTGGCCGGGCAGTTCGACGCCCCCTTTAAGCTTAAGGATGCGCTCACGCCCATCGCGAAAGATTACGATTTCATCGTGATCGATAATCCTCCGGCTTTGGGTATCCTTACCGTGAACTCGCTCGTGGCTGCCACGCATTTGCTGGTGCCTATTCAGGCCGCTTATTTTGCGATCGAAGGAACGGACGATCTGCTCGAAACGTACGGCCGCATTCGCTCGCGGCCCAACCCGGATTTGAAAATCGTGGGCGTGGTCATCACGCTTTTCGACAAACGCACCAATATTTCTCGCGATACGCACGAACAGATGCGTGCCACATTCGGCGACGCACTTTTCAAAACACGCATCACCAAAAACGTGCGTCTCGAGGAAAGTCCGGCCTACAAGGAAACAATCTTCAGCTACGCGCCGAAATCTTCCGGCGCAGAAGAATACAGGAAACTGGCTCAGGAGGTTTTGCAACGTGTCCAAGAGGATCGGGTTACCCGTCACTCTCAAGATGCGGCATGACGCGCATTATGTCGAGACGCTGACGAGCTTCAGCGGCGCGTCGGTCGGCCGCATGATTCCCATCGATAAGATTCGCCCCAATCCGGATCAGCCGCGCAAGCACATCGGCGATGTGCGCGAACTGGCCGATTCGATCCGCGAAAAGGGCGTGCTGGAACCGCTGCTGGTGCGCTACGTCCCGCGCGAAGACACCTATTACATCATTTCCGGTGAACGCCGCTATCATGCGTCGCAAGCCGCGGGCTTGCACGAATTGCCGTGCATCGAAAAGGTTGCCGATGATGCCGAAACGCTGGAACTTGCTCTGATCGAAAATCTCCAGCGTAAAGACCTGACGCCCTTCGAAGAGGCGGATGGATTGCAGCGTCTCGCCGAGCAGTTCGACTACACACATGACGATATCGCCCGCAAGATTGGTCGCGCTCGATCGTCCGTTACGGAAATCATGTCGCTGCGTCTGATTCCCGAAGAGGTCCGCAAGGAGTGCATCGCCAACAGCGTCACGTCGAAATCGGTGCTTCTCCAAATCGCGCGGCAACCCACCGAAAAGAAAATGCGCGAAATGGTTGGCCGCATCACTCAGGAGGGATTGAAGCGCGACGAGGTGCGTCGCGTCCGCAAGGCCGAAACGGAATCTGCGCCGCGTCCGGAATCTTATTCGTTCAACTTCGAAGCCGCCGATGGCTCATTCCAAATGCGCATCGAGTTTCGCAAGAGCGAAGTGAGCAGGGAAGAATTGGCCGCTGCGGTACGCGCGATTCTGCGCCAATTGGAATCGGGCGCCGTTTCGTCTTCAGCCGCATAACGCAGGATGAAGTCAGCTTCAGCCTGCGTCACACTCGAGTCATACAGCTCCTTAGTCCCCTGTATTAACCGCACAGACAACCTTTGCGCTGTTTCAATTTCGAAATAGCGCGCCGCATGGTAGCGTTAAATTTCGGTAGCCAGAGCCGAAATGCAGACCCGGTGCCCCCATTGCGGTGCGTCGCTCCACCGGAGCGGCGATCAGGAACCTCTCACAAAATGCTGGATGTGTACCGCGCCCCTTGAAGGGGTACCCGTTCGGACCAAGGTAAATAACCCGACCATCATGATGCGGGTGCCCCGCGATTTGGGCCGGAGACCTGGCGCGCTCCGCCTGGATGAAACAGCTTCGCCAACTCAGACGCTCATTCTTCCGCAGAACGCAGTTATAAAGATTGCCGTAATTCAGGGCGCGCGGCCAGGAGCCGAACACGAGCTTTCAAGGCCCCTGATGACGATCGGAAGGCTCGGCGGCGGCGCCGACATCGAAATCGAGGACCCAGAAGTGTCGCGTCTCCACTGCTCGATTGAAGTGAGGCGCGACGCGATTCTGCTTCAGGATCTCCACTCGAAGAACGGCACGTTCATTGATGACGCACGAGTTTTCGCCTCGCGCATCGACGAATCTAAGCCTTTTCGTGTCGGATCGACGCTTCTCAAGATCAACCGCATCCCTATCTGAAGCTACTTCACTGCGTGCGATTTGAAACCGTTCGCAGCGAGCCGCGCCTCGGCGGATTCCCGCGCATCCAGCGTCCTGAAGGGACCGACCTCCACGAGATACGACTGCATCCAGAGATGGCTCTTGTGGACGGCAAATGCAGTAAATCCGAGGTGCGAAAGCTGGTTCACGGCGTCATCCGCCCATGCGGAGTCATTGAAGGAGCCGACCTCGAGATAAGCCTCGGAAAGCGCCGGTTCTGGCTGCGTGCTGGTGTTTGGCGGCGCGGGCGCTTTGGCCGGCCGAAGCGCGAGGAGCTCAGCTGACGGTACGGCGCGATCGTCCAGGGGAATCGAAACAGCTGAAGGGATCGCCAAGACGCTCGAGTCGTTTAGGGCGGCGTGAGGCGTCGGCGAACTCAGCGACAATTGCGTGTTGAAAGGTCGAGGCAGCGGCTTGGATTTTTCGACGGCGGAAGTGAATGCGGCACGCGTCAACCTGGCATTTGATTTCGAATCAACCGCGGAGCCGGGCCGCGGCGAGACTGCCGCGCCTGGGTCTGCTGATGTAACTGTGTCGGCCGAAGCGTCTGCAGGCGTCGTATCGAATTCGAACTCCCGTTCGGCGAAGGGTGTAGGCGGTTGCGTAGCCAAATGTGTCGCCGAGCTTTGCGGAACAGGCACAGGCGCGATAAGCGGCTGGCGCGGAGTCCCTGATGTCTGTTCGGCGTGTGTTTCCTGGCGCATCATAAAGCCGAAGACGAGGGCAGTTCCGAGCAACATTGCGCCGAACGCGATTGCTTGTGCCTTGCGGCTTGGGCCAGAACGCCAGTGACACTTGCGGAGCGCGACGAACCATTCAGTGACCTTTTGACGGGTCGTTTCCGAAGCTCGCTTGGCGCTGCGGTGCAGGATATCGCTAAGCAGATTCAGATCGGCAAGCGCGGCATGACCGACTGTTCGCGCTGCAACCCTTACAGGCTCGAGCTTTGTAAAATCGATGGAGGGCAGGCCGGGGGGCGTTGCCGGCCCGGCCGCTTTCTCCAATGCGGCGCTCAAGTCATCGACGGAGGCAAAGCGCTTCGTTGGATCCTTTTCCAGGCACTTTAATATTGCCGCGTCGAGCTTCGTTGGAATTGTGGGAATTATCTCAGACGGCGGCTTGGGGAGTTCGCGAATCTGTTGCAGGGCGAGCGCAATCGCATTTTCGCCGGAGAAAGCGCGCGCTCCGCTCACCATCTCATAGAGAACGAGCCCGAGCGCGTAGATGTCCGTGGCTGAAGTCGCCGGTTTCATCTCGAGTTGTTCGGGGGACATGTAGGCCGGCGTCCCTTCCAGCGTACCGGTCGTCTGATCGGCCTCGCGGGTGCGGCGCGCTACGCCGAAATCCATGATCTTGACCGTTCGATCCTGCGCGATGATGATGTTTGCCGGCTTCAAATCGCGGTGAACGATGCCTTGCGCATGAGCCTCGCGCAGACCCGCGCAAATTTGCTGCGCGATCTCAATCGCATCCGCGACAGCCAGCGCACCGCGCCTTCGCAATCTTGAAAGCAGGCTCTCGCCGTCCACATACTCCATCGAAATGCAGGCGGTGGTTTCGGTGCGAGTAAATTCATGGATTCGGCAAACGTTCTTGTGGGTCACTTTCCGCGCCAGGCACACTTCTTTACGCAGGCTCTCCCGCATGGCGGGATCGCCGGCAACACCGGGCTTCAGAATCTTGATCGCGACGATTTCGCAGGTCTCGACGTCGCGCACTTTGTAAACGATGCCCATTCCGCCGCGGCCCAGCTCATCGATGACCTCATAACGCGCCGGCATGGCCAATCTAGCCTGGAGCCCGTCTAGCGACTCTTTCAGGCTCCCGCCACCGCTCAGTCCCAGGCATTCGGGAAGAGAGCCTACGGACGCGACGATGGTTGTGTCGCCGTCAGCCGATGGCAAAGTTAGAGAATTCAAGTTCGTCATGGACTCTATCGCCCAAAGGGTTCGCTTTTCGTGGAACCGGTAAGTGCTCCCCTTTTTATGCAGCCCGCGATCCCTATTTGAACTGGGGAGACGCAACGCAACAATGGACGGTCAGTCCCATAAACTCTTAGTACGTAAGAGCGACACTATTTGTCACTTTTGATTGGCCGGAACTCGGCACTCGTGCGGACACCTCCCGGAGGTCGCTTAAGCGCAACAAAACACTGACGTTTCTCGCGCCCAAGCCGATAGAGATATTGAACAGTGAAAAATGGGGAAGCGATGAATGGCGTGAGCATTGAGCCTACGGAAATATCCGCAGCAGGAATCCGACGCAGTGGGCGTATATCGAAGGAGATTCCGATCGTATTTTCGGGGGCGGATGTTGGGGGACGCGCGTTTTCGGAGGAGACGAAGACGCTCGTCCTCAGCCTCCACGGCGCCAGCGTGATCTGCCACCACAAACTGATTCCAGAGCAAGAGGCTTATCTTCGCGTGATCGCGAATAACCGGGAGATTGAGGTGCGGATCTGCGGGCAGATAGGGGAGCGCGAGGACGGGTACATCTATGGGGTGGCTTTCGCGGACCCGGATGTGGACTTCTGGAAAATCGAGTTTCCCCCGGCCGAAGCCCTGCCGAAAGACCTCGTTCCGGTAACGCTCGAATGCTCAGGCTGCCATCGCCAGGTCGATCTGCAGTTCGACGCGACGGAGATGGACGTATACACGGTCAACGAGGGCGCGCTGCGCTATTGCTCGCAGTGCGGCGTTTCGACGATGTGGAGGATTGCGGCGAAGCGGATCGCGGCTAAAGTGCAGCCTGCTTCTACGAAAATGGGATCCGCATCTCAAGTGACACCTGGCCCGGCACCAGGCGAAAGACAGCTGGCGCTAGAACCAGTGGCGCCGATTTCTGCACCTTCGCCACCAAATCGGCGGAGCGAGCGCCGTACAAAGGTGAAGTTCAACGCCTGCATTCGAGTATCCGGCCGGAGCGACGATGTGGCGCCTTGCGAGGATATGTCGCGCGGGGGCTTCAGCTTTCACAGCAGCCGCGAATATTCGGTTGAAACCCTGATCGAGGCCGCGGTCCCGTATACGCCGGGTGGAATGAGCATCTTCGTGCCGGCGCAGATCGCCAACGTCACGCGACTGCAGAACGGCAGGCTTTTCCGCTACGGGGTGGCATACATTCGCTCGCCCAAGAAGTGACTCCTGACGGCTACAGCTCTCTCCCGGTTGAGTTTGCAGGCCCTTCCGCTTATGATCGACCAGTCCCAGCCGGGAGACGCTATGCTCTCGGACGTTACGATTTCGTTCGCCGACCACACATTCACCTTTCCCGGCTTGTATCTTCTGATCGGGTGCCTGATCGCGCTTGGGCTGGCAGGTTTCATTGTTGCCATCGTGAGCGCACGCCGAATCGGACGCAAAACAACGGAAGCCACCGACATCTTAGTAGTGCAGCTTGAGCGCATCGGAGATGCGCTTGACCGGCTGGTGGCGCAAGGCGCGACTCCCCGGCCGATGGAGGAGCCCGCACGCCAGAGGGACCGGTTCGTTCCCGAATGGCCTATTCATGGGCGCGCCCCGACTGCGCCGGCGCGGGTGATTCCTGAAGGCAGCGCCATCGAGCGCATGGCACAGAAATCCGCCTCCGATTCCTCCGCCGTGCCGCAGCCCGTGGCGGCGGCTGCAAAGGAAAAGCCGACGGAAGAGCAGCTGGTGGAGAGCAGTCTGAGCGAGCCCGCCCGATCAATCCTATTTTCCATGCTTGGCCACTAGTGTTATGTAACTGAAATAAGTGAAAGAAATAGCGCGGGCTGTGCGTATTGCTCTATAAGGAGGGAGCATGCGCACGGGACGACCGAAGGCGACGCTGAAATTGACTGCAGATGAGGAACGCGAATTGAAATCACTC
>DATJOL010000198.1:0-6175 GCA_035507075.1 Candidatus Aquilonibacter sp.
GGAGGTGACCAGCGGCGCGTGCATGACTCTGGCGGATTGGAAGGACCTGGTTGATTGGGCGAGCTCGCTCAAGCTGAACCTGATCTCGGTGGGGCTTTACAATTGCTGGGAGCGTGAGACCAGCGTGCTCGACGGGGAATATTTTCTTTTTCCCTCGCGCCGCTATCCGCAGTTCAAGACACCCGTAAGGAGTTACACGAAGCAAGAGGGCCGCTGGCAGGAGCAGACCGCGCTTCCCGCGATGTACACGGAGGATTTCCTGGGAGAAATCGTGGCTTACGGCAAAGCGCGAGGGGTCGCGGTTTCTCCTTATTTCTCTTCCCTGGGCCACAACACGGTGATCCCGCGGCTGATGCCCGAAATCTCGATGAAAGACGAGCAGTGCCGGTCGATCGGCTACGGCTTCTGCACCACGTGTCCGCAAACGTATGAAGTGCTGTTTAATCTCTACGACGAGATCATCGAGCGCTATGCGCGGCCCTATGGCGTCACCACATTCAACGTGGCGATGGATGAGGTGCAGCACGCGTGCCAGTGCCCCAGCTGCCAGGTTGCGTGGAAAGGCGAGGATAATTTTTATGTCGAGCATTTGATTAAGATTTCGCGGCACCTGAAGGACCAGGGTATGACGCGCGTGCTGGTTTGGAACGACATGCTTCACCGCAGCGGGTTGATCAACAAGGATTTGGAATCCAGCCTCGCGGCGGCGGGACTGGACGGACTGATCACCATCGGATGGTGGTATTACGACTTCCCGCGCGAAGGGTATTTCGCGCCGGATGAATCGTTCGGGCGAGCGTTCTTCCGGCCGAACGTCGGAATCGAGGCTTGGGCAGTGCCTTCCAACGGGTGGGATACGACTGCGCTGCTGGGAGCGACTCGCGCGACAGCGAACGAGGCTCTCGTTCGGCTGGTGCGGCGAGGAGAGGAGCGCGGCGCGGATGGCGTGATTTCCTACTCGAACCACGATCCGATTTTCGAGCAGGGCTACGTCAATGCATCGCAATACGCCTGGAATCCGGCGCCAGCCATGGCCGACACGCAAGATCGCTACGCGCGATGGCTTTTTGGCGATGATCACGAGAGCGGCTCGCGTGCGCTGAAGACATATAACGACGTCTACGGAATCTATGCGGAGCTGGCGGAAGCGTTCTATCGGCGGCCGGTTCCTCCGAAACTGGGCGGGGCAATTGACAGCGTTAGAGGACCCGGGCTGGAAAAAGTCCGGCTCCGGGATAGCGTGGCAAGCGTGGATTCTGCGGCGCAGGCGTTGGCGGCGATTCAAATGCGCATCAAGGATCCGGGAAAAGCGAAATCGGTGGGCATGTATTGTGCGGAGGTCCGACGGTTGGGAGCGTTTCTTCGACTGACATTGGCAATTCTGAATTGCACGTCGGCTTACGATGACTTCCGGTCGCAGCGGGACTCGGCGGCTCTGGGATTTTTGACGCAGAGGCTGGAAGAACTGCGGCAAAGCGGGGAGGAGCATACAACCGTGATGCGCGAGATTTCGGATGTCCGCTACACGCCAAGCCTGCCGAGGATCCTGCCGTACGAACAGAAAGCCCAAGATGACGCGCAGCAACTCATCGCCATGTTTTCGGAAATGGAGCGCCGCGGACGCGCCGGGCAGACAAATTTCCTGCCCGAGATCGTCATCAGGGACCAAGACTTTTTTGCTTCGGGCATCGGAATGGTGCTTCCGTGAATGATCGCGACGCGTCCTAAGAAATAAAGGTGAAACACATCTGCTGAGGGCACATTCAGGGCGATCCGGTGTGTTTGCATAAGCTGGAAACGAGTCTGCAGAGGGGCCTTTACTGCGCCTGCCCCTTTGATATAGTCGTGGGGTTGCTCGCGTTCCTCCCTTGGGGCACTGCGCGATAGCGCCCGCGCTTCCCCGGCATACGCGGGAGGCCTTCCCCTACCCAATTTAGCCCAGCCAAGGTCCCGTTCGCGGGGCTTCGGGGGTACACTTGTGGGGTCCCGCGGTGCGGGAGCCCGAGGACGGATTTGTGCAAATCTTGACGCCCACGGAAAACAAACGCATCAACGAGCTGATCGGCTTCGTCGGCCTGAGCCTGGCGATCCTGCTGGCGCTGAGCCTGATTTCGTATTCGCCGCAGGACCCATCCTTCAATGTGGCGGCGCCCGCGTTTGGCGCGTCACCGGTGCGGAACTGGATCGGGCCGTTTGGCGCGTACATGTCCGATCTGTTTTTCCAGGGCTTCGGCTACGCGGCGTTTCTCTTCCCCGTGGGCATGTTTGCAATGGCGATGCGGTGGTTCCGCAGCCAGAAGACGGACGCGGCGCTGGCAAAGATTGTGGGCGCGACGCTGCTGATCGCCGCTTTCGCGGCTGAATTGGAATTGGTGCATATCCCGGATGTGCGCGGAGCGCTGCCGGCGGGCGGTTTGCTCGGCACGGTGCTGGCGGAAGGACTGCGGGCGGCGTTCAATCCGGTGGGGGCGAATATCGTTTCGCTTGCGACGATTTTCGCCGCGCTCTTTTTGGCTACGAGCTTTTCGTTCACGGCGGCCGGGGAGTGGATGAAGAAGCCGCTGGCCGAGGATGGCGCGGTCGGCAAACTGCGCGCGCGGCTGGAGAGCTGGAAAGAAGAACGCGAATCGAAGAAGCTGCGGCAAAAGGTGGAAGAGAACAAACTTTCCGGCCGCAAGCCGGTGATCCAGCAGCGCGTCTCGACGCGAGACGTGGAGGAAGAGGAGGAAGAAGACCTCGATACGCCGGAGGCGAAGGAAGATTCGTTCAGCCGTACAGACACCTCCGAGCCCGGGCCGACGGTGATCAAGTTCCACGAGCCCGAACTTGCTGCGGCGCCGAAGAAACGCGGTCCGGAGCCGAAAGTGGCGCAGGGGAAGGCGAACTACAAATTGCCGCCGACGACTCTGCTCAATACGGCCGAGCGTTCGCAGAAGATGGACGAGAACGAGCTGAAAGAATCCGCACGCGCGATCGAAATGAAGTGCGGCGAGTTCGAAGTGGCCGGGCACATCACGCAGATCAACCCAGGGCCGGTTGTTACCACGTTCGAGTTCAAGCCGGAAGCGGGGATCAAATACAGCCGGATCACAGGGCTTGGCGAGGATCTTTGCCTGGCGTTGCAAGCCGAATCGATCCTGATCGAGCGCATACCGGGAAAATCGACCGTCGGAATTGAAGTGCCCAACGTGCGGCGCGAAACGATCGCGCTGCGCGACGTGATCGAGTCGCCGGAGTTTTCGCATACGTCGTCAAAACTGGCGATTCCCCTCGGCAAGGATTTGATCGGGCGTATCCGCGCCGCCGATCTGGCCACGATGCCGCATTTGCTGATCGCCGGGTCGACGGGCACGGGCAAAAGCGTGTTTATCAATTCCCTGCTCATGGGCCTGCTGTATAAATCGACGCCTGAGGAACTGAAGCTGGTACTCATCGATCCGAAGCGGCTCGAGCTGGGACTTTACGCCGATATTCCGCATCTTTTCACGCCGGTGGTGACCGATCCGCGCGTGGCGGCCAATGTGTTGCGCAACGCCACGCGCGAGATGGAGCGCCGGCTGAAAATTCTGGCGCAGCGCGGCGTCAGGAATATCGAGCAGTACAACCGCACGTTTGAAAAGGGGCAGTCGCTCTCGCTCTTCGAAAATCCCGGCGAAGACGAGCACCGCCCGCTGCCTTATCTGGTGATCGTGATCGACGAACTTGCCGACCTGATGATGGTGGATACGAACGGCGTGGAAGAATCGATCACGCGCCTCGCGCAAATGGCGCGCGCGGTGGGCATCCATTTGATTCTGGCAACGCAGAGGCCTTCGGTGGATGTGATTACCGGCCTGATCAAGGCAAATTTCCCGGCGCGCATTTCGTTCCGCGTGGCGACGAAGGTGGACTCGCGCACGATTCTCGATTCGAACGGTTCCGAATCACTGCTGGGCAAAGGCGATAGCCTGTATTTGCCGGCGGGATCGTCGCGGCTACACCGGATTCACGGACCTTACGTGGGCGAAAAAGAAGTTGCGGACGTTTGCGAATTCTGGCGCGAACAAGCGAAGGCCGTTTACAACGAGGAACTGCTCAGGCCGCCGAAGGATGAAAACGCGATGTCCGGCGGCGGTGAATCGGGCGAAGAGAGCGGCGGCGAGGAAGTCGACGACGATCTCTATCAGGACGCCGTGCGGGTGGTTTGCGAAATGGGGCGCGCGTCGACATCGACGCTGCAGCGGCGGCTGCGGGTTGGCTATGGGCGCGCCGCGCGGCTGATCGACTTAATGGAAAAAGATGGAATCGTGGGCCCGCCCGACGGCTCCAAGCCGCGCGAAGTCCTCAAAAAACGCGAGTGGATGCGCGAATTCGACGAATCGACGCATTAAACAACAGACGTTCGAAAACCGGGGCCTTCGTTACGCGCTTTCGAAGGGCCGTCCCATACAATCTTTCCGGTTTCGGTTTGATCGATTTCAGACCAAGAAGTTGTGCCTTTCGTTCGATGGATTCCCGCCCGATTTGCGCGACGCAAAAGGTGTGCAGTGGTGCAAATTAACTGAGTGCCTCCGAGCATAGCCGATGACGAGGCGCGGCCCTTGTGCCGCACCGGCTAGGGCTTCTCGGCTGGGCTTGATTTGTGGCGGGAAAATTTGCGCTGTAAATCCGGCCAGAATTCCTTGATCTCGATGGTTATCGTGTCGTAGCCCATCTCGGTTCCCCACACGCTGGCGGTGTTGGCGACGGTTTTCTCTGATTTCGGATGGTATGAATAGGTAGAGATCACGGCGGCGAACATTGCGCCGAAGACTTCCGAAAAGTTGAATCGGCGGTGTCCGGAATCGCCGCGGGTCACGAGGATTCGGCTTCCGGCGTAGAGCGCACGGTGCGCGAAGCTGCCGTTTGGCATTTGATAGAAACGGGGGTCCTGGTGCAGCACGGATGGAACAATGGCCGAAACCCAGAAATTCTCAATCGTACCGTCCGCGAATTCCGTGCCGTAACGCTTCGCGTATCCGACAGCGCCCTGGCCGTACGCGGGTTCGCTATTCTCGGCTTGGCTGATGCCCGCAATAGCTCCGTACCAGGGGAACTCCGCGTAATCGAACGCCGAGCGGGCGACGACCGCAAATTTCTGTTTCACAGTGAGTGGAGGCAGCGTGGCGTCGCTCCCGACCGTCAAGAAGTTGGGCAAGGCAAAAAGCAGCCTGCCGTTTGACGTGCCGGTCTGCGCCTGATGCAGCGTATCCGCCGATTGTTCACTCGATTGCGTGGCTTGGGTTGGCGGGTCGGTTGCTTGCGCGCCGGCCGCTGAGGATTGAGACGGCGCATTCGCGGCCGGATCGTCAGCCGCATGGAGCGGGACGCACAGGCCCGCAAACATTAGCGCTGCGCAGACGAGAGTAGCTATTGTCCTTCTATTGAGCATATTTCCCAGTATGTAGGAGAAGAATGAGCGCCGAAAGACCGCTCCTGGATATCCGTTCCAAACCCCGCACAAGCAACTTGAGAACGAGGCTAGGCCGAGCCCGAGGTTCCTTCGCGGAGAAATTTCACGCCGTCAAACGCAATCGACTCCGGCGTGCGTTCGATGTCGCGCCAAATCGACGCAGCCGCGGCGACCGCTCCCAAGCTGAAGCCGAAACTCTCGATGACCATCCAGTTGCCGTAGTCCATTGCTTTAATCGCGGCAAAAAGTTCCGTCCAGTTCACATTACCCGTGCCGGGCGTGCCGCGGTCGTTCTCGGAGGAGTGGATATGCTTCAAGTGCCGGCCCGCGTGATGCAAGGCCGCGCCGATCGACTTTTCCTCGATATTCGCGTGAAACGTATCCACCAAGACGCCCACGTTTGGCTCGGCAATCTCATCGCAGAATTTCGCCGCATCCGCGGCGGTGTTCAGAAAATACGTCTCGAAGCGGTTGAGCGGCTCGATTGCCACGGTGACTTGATGCTGTGCGGCTAGCGGCGCGATTTCTTTCCAGGACTCGACGCCCCATTTCCATTCGTCCGGTGTGCGGCGGCGGCCGGAGAAATAGCCCACGGGGGAATATATCGGCCCGCAAAAGATGCGGCCGCCGAGATCGGCGGTAGCCTTGATGCAATCCTGCACATGAGTGCGGGCCTTGCGCCGGAGTTCCGGATCGTGCGAGATCAGGCTGGCGCCGTTGGGAATCGTGCCGCACGTGGTGCAC
>DATJOL010000199.1:0-39263 GCA_035507075.1 Candidatus Aquilonibacter sp.
GTCCCAAGGGTTAGGCTGTTCGCCTATTAAAGCGGTACGTGAGCTGGGTTCAGAACGTCGCGAGACAGTTCGGTCCCTATCTGGTGTGGGCGCAGGAAACTTGAGAGGAGTTGTCCCTAGTACGAGAGGACCGGGATGAACGAACCTCTTGTGATCGAGCTGTCACGCCCGTGGCATCGCTCGGTAGCGAAGTTCGGAAGAGATAATCGCTGAAAGCATCTAAGCGAGAAGCTTGCCTCGAGATAAGGTTTCCCAATCCCGCTGCGGCGGGGTAAGAAGGCCAGTCGAAGACTACGACTTTGATAGGCGGGAGGTGGAAGCGCAGTAATGCGTGTAGCTTACCCGTACTAATCGGCCGTTCGGCTTAACCATAAAATTTTCCTAACGCGGCGGTTCTGTTTGAATTCCTTGCGAATTCGGGCGGAATGCGTGGGAGGAAAAGCGTCTTTTCACGAAATGCTGCTCTCCAGCGGAATTTGTGGTTTACGCCGCTTCCTTCATTGTCAAAAAATTGATCGCAAGATTTTTCAGGATTGAGAAGCTTCGTTGAATTCTGGCGATCGCTTCCTGAGTTTCCTGGTGGTCTTACCGCGAGGGCCACACCCGTTCCCATCCCGAACACGGAAGTTAAGCCTCGCCGGGCCGATGATACTGCGCTGGAAACGACGCGGGAACGTAGGTCACCGCCAGGGATAAAATTCAAAAGGCCGCATCGGTTTTGCCGGTGCGGCCTTTTTGTTTTCGCACTCCATGACGGCTTGGTCTGTGCCAGGAGGTCCTACTCGCCGGAGACAAAGGGCATGTACATGGATTGGATGCCGACCCGGCCGGGGCCGCGGAAGCGATTCCAGACGATCTGGCCGCCGCTGGCGAAGACACCGGTTGATAGCTTCTGGAATTGGGTCTCCATGGTGACGCTGCGGTCTTTGTAGATCCAACCCCCGGGCTCGATGTCGATTTGATCGCCAACGTTCAGAAACACTTCGAAGACATTTCCGTAGCCGTGCAGCCAGAGGATGCCATCGCCTTTGTGCGCGGTGAACGTGTCGATGAAAAAGCCGGTACCTCCCATGAGCATGTTGGCGATTCCCTTGACGCGCGTGAACGTATAATCGAGCTGATCAGTGGCGGCGAGAAACTGGTGCTCGCGCACGTCGAGCGATTGGCCCTGGTTCAAGTGCATGGCGAAGAGGTGGCCCGCGCCGTCACGGCTGAAAGCGATTCTCCCTGGGCCGCCAGCCTCCGTCATAAAAATCGGCATGCCGGACAAAACGCGCTTAAATGCACCAGAAAGTGACTTGATCCCGATTTCCGTTCGAGTGTCTTTCCAAAGCAACACATGGTGCTCGAAATAGACCGGAACGTTCCCGATTTCCACGGTTAAGACGGGAACCAATTCGCCGTCCAAGTGATAAGTAACTCCCGCGAATGTTTCGGCTTGAGCGCTGGTCGCCTTGAGAACCGGGGTAGGGTTCGTCGCCATCGTTCCTCCCGCGCAGGTTTGATTTGGTCCTCTAATAGATGTCAGCCAAGCATATGATGCGGAAGGCGCGGCGCGGTACGCAATCTCATGAGATCGTTGTTCTAAAGCGAACTACTGTCGAATGGACTGCAAACACCCGCGCAAGTGCGAAGACAAAGCAAATCTCCGTAAGATGAGTACAGGTGAAGCGCTGAGCACCGATTTTTTCAAAAAGCGGTCCGCGCAATCGGTGAAAAGCAGTAAAATAAACCCATGGCCAAAGGATGGGAAAGCAAGTCTGTAGAAGGTCAGGTCCAGGAGTCCCAATCGAAACGCACCGATAAGAAAGAACCCCTAACCGTTGCCGAGATCGAAGCGCACCGCCGGCGCCAGGTTCTGCTTCTCTCCCGCGCGCGCGTGGCCGGCGATTTGCAGTCCAGCAGCGACTCACGCTATCGCGACCAGCTCACACGTGCGCTGGCTGATCTTGATGCGCAGATCTCGCAGCTGAATAATAATTAGCAATCAAATTTCTCCCTGGTCTGACTGTTCCGCGAATGTTTGGAATGGAAGCGTTGGGGTTTGTATTAGTCGCGAGGAAGGCCAGAGTCGGTTTCTTCCACGAAGAGGACGCCTACGCCGTTTTGCGTATTTTCGCGGCCCAAGTCGCAATGAACCACGGTACCGCGGAACGCCAACGAGCTGGCCCGGTTTCCTTCCCCGGCAGCTTCAATCACAACTCGCAATTCCGACTGCAGCCGTGGGCGGCTGTCAAGACAGAGATACGCTCCCAATAAACTAAGATCGCGTACGACGGCTTTTTCCTCGAATTTCCTGCCATCTTCGTCTCGGCCGCTGACGCTTGCGCTGAAGCGAAGCCGTCGCCGCAGGCCAACACGCGACTCCCTCAGCTTGACTTCAACTCCTCGCTGGCTCAACTGCACAGTCATGCCCTCGGTTGCCGCCCATGTCGCGGGAAATTCCTGGCGAGCGGCGGAAAGAAAGCCGTCAATCGTCCGGTCCGACGAATCGGGATCGTGATGAAAGAGCAGCAGATTTGCAATCTTGCATTCCCGGGCGATCTTCACAGCCTCAAGCCAACTGGAATGGCCCCAGCCTTTGCGCGTGGAAGCGAGCTGCTCGGGCGAATACTGCGCGTCATAGATCAGGACGTCGGCATTCTGCGCGAGCCGTCTGAGATTTTTGTCGTAGTCCCCACCGTCGGGCTCGTTATCTGTCGCGTAAACAACCGATCCGGCGCTCGTCTCAAGGCGATACCCCAGGCAGCCCTGCGGGTGGTTCAAGCGTTCGGCTGTCGCGCGCACCCCGCCAAGCTGCCAGCTCTCGCCGCCCGTCACATCGCGAAAAGTTCGTTGCGCGGACATCACATTCGCGTCGACCGGAAAATAAGGGCTGGCTAACTGCGATTCGAGCGCCTTACGAAGGCTATCCGGCCCGAGATAACGCGACTCGAAACTGTAAAAATGGAAATGGTTATGCGGCTCAAAAAATGGATGGAAGAAAGGGATGCCCTGTATATGGTCCCAGTGAAAATGAGAAACCAGGATGTGCGATTCCGCCGCGCCTGAATTGGGCTGCGTCCATCGATTGCCGAGCACCCGCAGTCCAGTGCCGCAATCGAGGATTACGTGCGTGCCATCCGGAGCGGTGAACTCTACGCAGGGTGTATTGCCTCCGTAGCGGCCATTTTCGCGCTCCGGCGTCGGCGTGGAGCCGCGAACGCCCCAAAAAACTAGTTTGGCTGAGCTATGCGTCATCGCGGGATCAGCCGGACGCAGTGGCGATCGTCCCCCTGACGGGCTTGCCTCGATTTTGAAAATTGCCTGTTTCGATGGTAGGTGCGGCACCGAGGGGAAGTCAATTGCGTTTCAACCGCCGATTCGTGGCCGTTATCCCCTCCGTGGAGACCCGCCGGCGTACGCTATCAGTAGCGCTTTGCCCGCGCTAAAATGCCCTTTATGCACTTCCACTCGCATGCTGGCCATTCTCACGGCGGCCACGAACATCACCGTGACCTGCACGCCCATCACGGACACGTCGTCGGCGAAAAGATGACGCTTGCGATGGGGCTGGCGGTTGTCGCTACTTTGTCGCTCGTAGCCACCGAATTTGCTTCGGGCTACATGGGCCACTCGATCGCCCTGATTAGTGACGGCATTCACAACCTTACGGACGTGCCGTCTTTGGTGATTTCATGGCTCGGAATGCGTTGGGCGCTCCGCCCGCCGACAAGCGAGAAGACCTATGGCTATCATCGCGCTGGAATCCTGGCGGCCTTTGTGAACGCCGTATTACTCACTCTTGCTGCTTTGTTTCTGATTTACGAATCGGTGGGCCGTTTGCGAAACCCGGTCGAAGTGCATACGACGATCATGATGTGGGTCGCTCTCATCGCGCTCGTTGTCAACGGCGGCATCACCTTCGCCCTGCACGCCGGCCGAAAAGACCTCAATATCCGCGCCGTCTGGATCCACAATTTGAGTGACGCCCTTTCCAACATTGCCATTTTCGTTGCGGCATTATTGATCCGCTACAGCGGCATCAGCTGGGCCGATCCTTTGATCGGCATCGGAATAGGCGCAATGGTTCTTTGGTCAGGAACCGGCATCCTGCGGGAGAGCGGCCACATCCTGCTCGAGGGAATGCCGCGCAGCATGAACCTCGAGGATGTCGCCAAGGCAGTGCTTTGCGTCGAGGGCGTTCGCGAAGTTCATGACATCCACATTTGGACTCTCGGCACCGATCTGAACGCGCTTTCGTGCCACGTCCGCATTCCCGATATGCACATGGAGGAGAGCGAACGAATCCTTCGCAAGATTCGCGATGTACTTGCGCGTGATTTTCGAATCACGCACACGACGATCCAGTTCGAGCGAGCTGGGTTAGCCGGAGAAGTTGGGCTTTATATGCCGGAACCCGCGCGTCAATGGAACAAATGATTTTGCGGGCAAAGCAACTACAGGGACAACTGCAGCTGTGAGCCGCGCTCGCTGTTGAGACGCAGCGTCGCTTCCGTATCCAAATCCGAAAGCGCAATCGTGTGTCGCAGGCCGTCTGGCGAGATATAGATGATTGTATCCGATGAACGTGTAAAGGCTGCTGCCTTGATCCGCGTCCCATCACGCATTACGAGAACAAACTGGCCTTCGTCCGGCAGTGGCGCCGCCTGCTCTTCCTCTTCCTCCGTCGGGGGAATGGCCGGCTCTATCGCGGCTGTCTGGCTAGTGCCCGGCACTTGCACAACAATCACTTGAGGCTGTGGCGCGCCAGCAGGTTCGGCCGTCTGTTCTTCCGCTCCCTGAGGATAAATATAGCCGCCGCCGTCCCAAAGGATATAGCCGCCAGTGCCGTAGCCTCCGCAGGCGTAGCGGCTCGCTTCGCTGAGTGCCAACTGCGTAGCTGGGTCTATCGCCGCTTTCAGATTCAAATCGCTATCGATTGCGTTCAGATACTGATAATCGAAACCGTAGGGGGGTACGGGATTTAGCAGTTGTTGCACCGAACCGCCATAAGCGCACTCATAATTCCGATAGTCACGGTAATTCCTATAATCCGCGGTTCTCCCGCGCTCGTTCGCCATGGGGCGCCCGCGCTCTCGATCATGCATATTCGTCGATGCGGGGCTAGCGGTCACCCGAGTCTCCGTTCGGGGCGCAACACGGATCACTGCATGGCTCTGCGTGGGCGCGGACATCACGAAGCCGCGACGTTGCGCTATTGCGCTCGGACCTGTGAGGACTAAAACCGCGGCACAGGAAACCGTGAGTCGGAAAAGCAAGCAGCGAACCGTGGATGTCCTTGCATTGTCCATAACGCGATCCTGTTACCTATTTTACCAGACGCCAAGCAAAGCGGTTATGGTTGCTTTCCACCGCAGCCAGGGTCAATTTGCCTCAACGCCACGGACCTTTACATCCTTGGCATCACTAACCCGCGCCTTTGCGCTCTCGCCCGGGTGTGCTATAAACAACGGGCCGACTGAGGTGGTGTTTGCGGTGACGGAAGAGGAGCGAACTCCCGCAGCGCGGTCTTTATCCGTAAGCCCGGCGGCAAAGCCCGTTCGATTGTCGGGGGCCGATCTTCCGGCCAGCTACTGCCCGCGGTGCTCGGCCAAACTCGAAGCGCGAAAGTGCAAAATGATTTGCACTTCGTGCGGCTATTACATGTCCTGCTCCGATTTTCACTGACGGGCGCTAGAAGAATTCAACTTCAGTTTCAGACGTGATCTTGCAGTTCCAGGAGGCGTGAACGTGGCACTAAGAATGTCAGAGCGAGACGTAAACGGCATAACCGTGCTGGATGTGGATGGGCGCATTGTGCTAGGCGAGGAAAGCAACTCGTTTCGTGAAAAGGTGAAAGGGCTGTTGGCGTCCGGCAAGAAAAAGATCGTCCTCAACCTGGCAAACGTGACTTACATCGACAGCGCCGGTCTGGGGACGCTCGTCGCTACTTTTCACAGCGCTCGCTCGCAGGGCGCGATGCTGAAGCTCGCGAACCTCGGCGCAAAGTTCAAGGAAGTTCTTCAGGTGACGAAACTGATGACCGTCTTCGACACCTACGAAAGCGAAGCCGCCGCAATTCAGAGCTTTGAAAAGTAGACGGGCCTTCCGGCGCGGTCCGGCCAGAGGCCCGGACCGCGCATTTCATGCGCTCACTGCTCGACGCGCCCTTCCACTTTGTAAATCGTCAACCCGCTCAGCAGCTTCGGATAGAAATCCGTCGACTTTTGCGGCAAAACGTCGCCACCTAGCGCGATTTCTGACACTTGCTCCATTCGCGCCGGATTCAGCAGGCACGCTAACTGTGCCTCTCCGCGGTCAACGTGGGCGATGGCCGCGTCCATTTCGCGCTCGTAGCCGACACTTTTCTCGGCCGCCACGGCTTCCGCTGTGATCCCCAGGCCTTTTTCGAGCAACAACCTGTGCAGCAACACCACATCCAGCTTCCGCTGCGCCGGCGAAAGATCGGGCAGCAGCGCTTCCATATCTGCATCCTTACGCAACACGAAAAGGTAGAACGCGCCGCTGGCGCCCTTCGGAGCGGGATAGACGCCAATCGCTTGCCGCGCCTCGCTCTGGCTTTCGAGGTCTTTCCGGAACTCAGCATAGCTCGCGGCGCGCTCCGCTGCGTTTTGGAAGGGATACGAATACCAGTCGAAGTAAGGGTTTAAATCCCGGCGAAACTTTTCGAAATCGAAATTCGCGGCGCGAACCACGCGGTGTGTCGGTAGAATCGTCAGGCCTTTTGAACGCGCGTTGATCACCGTCGCCATTGCGAATTCGGAAGCGGCCATGCGGTCATGATTGCCGGGCCGCTGGCGCGCCTCGTTGCGCAGATTCAGCGCAGTCTCGTATCGATGATGCCCGTCCGCGATGATCAGCTTCTTATCGGACATCGATTTCTGGAGCTTTTCGATGAAGTTTTTGTCAGTCACGGGCCAGACGCGGTGAATCGTATCGTATTCATCGTGCAATTCGATTGCTGGCGTTTGTCGCGTGATTGCCTCTAGCAGCGAATCGACCTGCCGCGCGGGATCTTCGTAAAGGAAAAAGAGCTGCCCCGTCTGGGTGCCCGTCCGGCGAAGCAGTTCAATGCGATCGGCTTTCGGCGCAGAAAGTGTGCGCTCGTGCCGGAACACAACTTTCGCATCGTAATCCTCTACGCGAACCAGCGAGATGAACCCCGAGCGCGTGCGGCGCGTTTGCGTCCCCGGCACCTGAAATTCCTGCGTATAGACGTAAACCGCCGGCGCCGAATCCTGCACCAGGATTTTCTCCGCAATCCACTCCTGTATCTTTTTTGCCGCCCGGGTGTAAACGTTACTTTCTGCCGAATCACCCTCGAGCGTGCGGCCTTTCTCCACAGGGATCAGATTGTAGGGGCTCGCCGCATAATATTTCTCCTGCATCTGCGGCGAAATCTTGTCGTAAGGTTGTGTAAGCACATCCTGCAGAGCGACGCGTTTTGCGTCATAGCGGTACGCGCGAAAAGGCTGAATTTCTGCCATTGTTCCCTCGGATTATATTTAGTGGCGTGCGAAACCTTCGATTCCGCTGCAGGCAACCAAGCTTCGTCAATTGTTCATTCCGCGCAGCTTCCCGGCAAGTCCTTTGAACCTGCCCGCCCTGGCAAGGTTCCCGTATTGCTTCATCATGCGGCGCATGTCGCCGTATTGCCGCAGCACTTCGTTCACTTCTTGTACGGAGCGCCCGCTCCCTCGCGCGATGCGCTTGCGCCGCTTGCCGTCGATCAAATTGTGATTCAGCCGTTCGGCCGAAGTCATGGAATTGATGATTGCCTCGATGCCCTTGAGACGGCCCTCATCCACATTCACGTCTTTCGGCAGCTTCGCAAATGGTCCGATCTTCGGCAGCATGCCCATGATCTGCTCGATCGAGCCCATCTTCTTGATCTGTTGCAATTGATCGCGGAAATCCTCAAGCGTAAATTCGTCTTCGCGGAGCTTTCGTTCCAGATCGCGCGCCTTTTTCGCATCGATCGTTTTCTCGGCCTTTTCGATCAGGCCCATCACGTCGCCCATGCCGAGAATACGGCCCACGATGCGATCGGGATAGAACGGCTCTAGCGCATCGTACTTTTCGCCGATGCCGACGAACTTCACGGGCGCCCCGGTCACCTTACGGATCGAAAGCGCTGCACCGCCTCGCGCATCGCCGTCCAGCTTCGTCAGGATCACGCCCGAAACCCCGAGCCGTTTGTGAAACTCGCCAGCCGAACGGACCGCGTCCTGCCCGATCATCGCGTCCGCCACGAACAAAATCTCCGCGGGATTCAGCTCCTTCTTCAGCGTAGAGAGCTCGTTCATCAGCTCGTCGTCGACGTGCAGTCGGCCGGCCGTATCGACCAGGATCACGTCGTACGCGGAAAGTTTGGCTTCCCGCGTCGCTCCGCGCACAATGTCGAGCGGCCTGTCCGCCCCGGTCCCGGGCCAGCAGGGTGTATTCGTTGCCTTCGCCACCTGCGCCAGCTGCTCGCGCGCCGCCGGCCGATAAACGTCCGTCGAAACAACAATCGGCCGGTGCCCATGCTCCGCCAGCCATTTGCCCAGCTTGCCCGTCGACGTCGTTTTGCCCGAGCCCTGCAGTCCTACGATCAACCATACGGAAGGCGGTCGCGATGAAAATTGTGGCCGAGCCTCGCGCCCCAGCAAATCCGCTAGTTCGTCCCGCACGATCTTCACCACTTGCTGCTCAGGCGAAAGCTGCAGCAGAACTTCGGACCCCAGCGCTTTCTCGCGCACGTGCGCGATGAATTCGTCCGCTACGCCGACGTTCACGTCGGCATCTAGTAGAGAGTCGCGGATTTCGCCGAGCGCCGTATCCAGATGCTCTTCGGTAAGCTTGCCCTGCCCGCGCAGGTTCTTGAATGTCCGCTGAAGTTTTTCGGTTAGGTTCTCAAACATGTTCGCCGTGGGTATCCCAACCAATTATTTTAGGGTGCCCATTCTCACGGGTCAACGTGTTGTCGCAAGCGATTGAAGCGCAGGAGATCTTTCGGTCAGGAACCACGTTGGCGGATGAGGCGAATCGTATCCGCCAGCGCCGAGCCGCTGGAAGCGCCATTCGCGCCGCCTCCGTTACCGTTCGACGCGGATTCTTCGGTTTCCACCTTGTCGCCCTCGCCTGGTGCAAGGAAAAGATTCGTCTCCACGCCGTGCTGCTTGGTGTAGAGGTCGTAATAGCGGCCGCCGAGAGCGTAGAGCGATGCATGCGTCCCCCGCTCGATGATGCGCCCTGCTTCGACCACGAGAATCTGGTCCGCGCGCCGCACAGTCGAGAGCCGGTGCGCGATCACAAAAGTCGTCCGCCCGCGCATCAAATACCGCAATCCCTCCTGAATCAACGCCTCAGATTCCGAGTCTAGGCTCGACGTGGCCTCATCCAGAATGAGAATCCGCGGATCGGCCAGAATCGCGCGCGCGATCGAGACGCGCTGCTTCTGCCCGCCGGAGAGCTTGACGCCACGCTCGCCCACCACGGTGTCGTATTTCAGCTCGAAATTCTCCGCGAACTCGTCCACGCGTGCGATCCGGCACGCTGCCAAAATCTCTTCTTCCGTCGCATTGGGCCGGCCAAAGGCCACGTTTTCGCGAATTGTGCCGTCGAATAGGAACGTTTCCTGCAGAACGACGCCAAGCTGCGATCGATATGAGTCGAGGCGGACGGTTGAAAGATCCACTCCATCCACCACCACGCGCCCGCTCGCCGGCGTGTAAAATGCTGCGATCAGGCCAATAATCGTTGATTTTCCTGCACCCGAAGGGCCCACGAGCGCGGTCACGGTGTCCGGCGCAGATTCGAAGCCCACGTCGAAGAGAACCTGCTTACCCGTATCGTAAGAAAAATCCACGTTCTCGAATTGAACGTGCCCGTTCAAACGATCGACGCGCACCGTCCGCCGCGGGTCGGCCTCTTCGATCTGTTCGTCCAGCACTTCGCGGGTGCGTTCAAGCCCGGCCATCGCCTCGGTCATCTGCGGACCGATGCCCACTATCTGCGCCACGGGAGCCATCAGAAAAGCCATATACGCCATGTACGAGATCAGATCACCGCTGGTCATTTGCTGAGCCTCGATGCGTCTCGTACCCATGTACATGATCACGGCGCTCACTACACCCGTCAGCACCGTTCCCGAAAGCGTCATCAATGAAGTCGCCGTCAGAGTCTGCAGCACGTTGTCCAGCAGCCGCTGGACGCCCCCTTGGAATACCCTCTCCTCGCGCTCTTCAGCGTGATAGCCCTTCACCACCCTTACCCCACCCAGCGACTCCGTCAGCCGGCCCGTTACCTCCGCATTGATCTTTGGCCGGGCGCGAAAAATGGGTCGGATCGTTTTGAACGCATAGAACATGCCAACGCCGAAAATGATCAAAGCGATCCCAGCGGCAATCGTCATGGAAATGCTGGTGCGAAGCAAAATAAAAAGCACGAAAATAGCTGTGAGAATGCCGCCGATAAAATCGATGAGTCCGGTGCCGAGCAGATTGCGCACCCCCTCCACGTCGCTCATGATTCGTGACACGAGGACGCCGGATTTATTCGCGTCGTAGTAAGTGACAGGGAGGCGTCCGATATGCGCCTGCACTTTCACCCGCAATTCGTTGATCATCCGCTGCGAAGACTTCGAGAGCAGTTGCGTAAGGGAATAGGAAGTGATGCCCTGTACGATCGTCGCGCAAGCGATCACCAGCACCAGGGGTCCGAGCAAGTTGTACTGCTCTTTGTGAATCACATCGTCCAGCAAATACCGCAGCGATCCGGGCAGAACCAGCCCCGCAAGCCGGTTGATCACCATCAGGCCAAAACCAAAGGACAGAACCCCCCATCGCGGTGCCAGCAGTTTCATTGCTTCGCGCGAGAGTTTGAACGCGTGCTTCTTCTGCGGCGGCGCGTCGCCCGCCATGGCGCGGGAGGCGCGGCCCGCACCCATATAGCGCGGCGCCTCTCGAAGTTGCCCTGAATTGGAAATTCTCATTAATCGACCATCAAGCCTTTGTTGAACATCTGGGCGAACGCAGTCGGAAAAACGCCCCTCGGAATCTGCAGAATTCGATGTGTATACGTGCGGGCGGGTGCATTTATTTTGCCGCGGGCGCTTCGCACGGCGTGCCATTCGCCTTGCAGTCGAGATACTTCACAAAGACGACCTCATTTTGCGCCTCGTTGTAAATCAGTTCGTCCGCGTTCGCGCTCGCCAGCACCAGACCAAACCCTCCTGGTCGCAAGCCTTTGCGCCTGCGGATCCTCTGATGCTCGGTTGGTTCGCCGTTATGACCGATGGCCGCGTGGCCCAGATTAGCGAACCGGAATCCCCGGCCCGGATCGGTAATTCTGTAAAGCAGCATGTGCTTGGCGCGGAGGTACGAAACGCGAACTTTGCGATGCGGATCCAAGTGCCCTCCCCATTCGATCGCATTCAGGAGTAGTTCATGGAACGCCTGGTTGACGGCTGCCCGCGTCTCGGTTGGTAGGTCCGCCTCAAGCGACGCCATCACCGATTCGATCAACTCCGCCGCTTCCAGCGTGCAAGGCAAACGAAGCTCTACCCAACCCGGCTTGCTCGAGATCACCTGGATCCGCGGCGGCTGCGACTTCCGCGATAGCGCCTCGCGAACCAAGCCCACCAGCGTCTGCGGATCGACGGGCTTCGCGATGCAGCGGCAGGCCCTTTCGCTGATCGCCTGCAGAATCGCTCGCGTTCCCCCCTCGGATGTAATTGCGATTACCTTGGGCGGCGCTTTTTTTCTCCGCAGCGCTTTCAAGACGTCAAGACCGTTCATCCGCGGCATCCAGACGTCAAGCAGCGCCACGTCGAATTTCGACTTCGCCAGCAGCTTGAGCGCCTGCTTGCCGTCAGACGCAGTGGTGACCGAGAAACCCTCATTGCGCAAAGTCTCCGCGATCGAATCCCGTGTCGCCGCATCATCGTCTGCCACCAGCACGTGCGCGCGCGGCTCTTCTCTTTCCGCATCTGGCGACGCGGCTGAGCCGGTCATCAGTCCAGCGCGCCTGCCTCCCATGGCATCTGCGCCCATAAGACCAGTTTACAGCTAATTGGCAGGAGCGACCGAGCACTCTGCAGCCGCCGCCGACTAGCGGTAAACGCGACGCTTGCCACTTTGGAAATCGGTTAAAATCGCAAGGCTAAGGGGCCACGCCGAAGTCTCGGGCGCCCTCTTTCGGTAAGCAGTGAAAATACGCCTAAGGAGAGCCTTTGCGCAAAGTTGAACCGATTCTGTGGACCTCGGAAGGCGTGGTTATGCTCGATCAGCGCAGACTGCCGGGCGAAGTGATCTACCACACCTACACCGATTATCGTGACGTTGCCAAGGCGATCAAAGACATGGTAATTCGCGGCGCGCCGGCGATCGGTGTGGCGGCGGCGATGGGCGTGGCGATCGGCGTCCAACGCTCCAAGGCGTCTAATTTGGATGAGCTGCGCGCCGAATTTGCCGTGATTTGCGATACGCTCGCGAAGACGCGCCCGACGGCCGTAGATCTTTTCTGGGCCATCGACCGTTTCAAGCGCCGGTTCGGCGAGCTCGCGGCCGAATCCGCATCCGCAAACGGCGCTGGGCTCGCTCGCATCTGCCTCGCGCTCGTCGAAGAGGCGCAAAAAGTCCACAAGGAGCGCCGCGAAGCCGACCGCCGCATCGGCGAGTTCGGCGCGCCGCTGATGCCGAAGGCCGGCCGCGTGATGACCCAGTGCAACGCGGGCGCTCTCGCCACGGGTGGCATCGGCACGGCGCTTGGCGTCATCCGGGTTGCCGTGGAAACGGGAAGCCAGCTTGAAGTTCTGGTACCGGAAACGCGACCCTATTTGCAGGGGGCGCGCCTTACGGCGTGGGAGCTTCACGAGGAGGGAATTCCGCTGACGCTAATCACGGACAACATGGTGGGCCACTTCATGAAAACGGGCGGCGTTGGGGCGGTTGTCGTCGGGGCGGACCGCATCGCTCGCAACGGGGACACGGCGAACAAAATCGGCACGTACGGCATTGCCGTGCTGGCGCGCGAACATGGCGTTCCGTTCTACGTCGCTGCGCCTACCTCCACGCTCGATCTTTCGATTCCCTCGGGCGATTACATACCCATCGAGGAGCGCACCTCCGACGAAGTGACGTTCATCGCCGGCGTTCGCATGGCGCCGGACGTTCGAGCGGCGCACCCGGCGTTCGATGTGACGCCTGCCAAATTCATCGCGGGCATCATCACCGAGAAGGGCGTGGCCAAAGCGCCCTTCGACGAGTCGCTGCCGCGCCTCGGCTGAAAAATGCCCCGAACTCTATCGATTAGAATTTCGTATCTACCTGAAACCAAGCTACTTATGGCGATTTCTAATCGTTTTGTGTATCGATTAGGATTTGGCGCGGGACTTAAGCGGGGCGAAAGTTGGAAATAGGCCGTTACGCGTCGATTAGAAATAGGCTTTTTGATGAGAGCATTGGGGTTACTGCGAATTCTAATCGACCAGTGTCGATTAGAAATTGCGACCGGACTTTCGCCTTGTCGGGCGGGAGTCCAAGTGACCTCTTCGTTGCACGAATGAGCGGCTGAGATCTTCATAAAATTCCAACCGGAGTTTACCACATACTAATGACAATTGCAAGCAAATAATCGGTACTAGAACCGATTATTTGTAAAACTCCTATTTATATAACTCGGCGGCTTACTCGTAGCGCAGGGCTTCAACGGGGTTGAGGCTGGCGGCTTTCCAGGCCGGGTAAACGCCAAAAAAGATGCCAATGAATGCGGAAACCGTAAAGCCGAGGATGACCCAGAAGAACGAAACGGTAGCCGGCAGAGAGGAAACGAGGCGCACGGACAGGCCCAGCGCCGACCCGAGAATCTCCCCGATGGCGCCGCCGATCAGCGTTAGGGTCACGGCTTCGAGTAGAAATTGCATGAGGATATTGGCGCGCCGGGCGCCGATCGCCTTGCGGACGCCAATTTCGCGGGTCCGCTCGGTCACGCTGACAAGCATGATGTTCATCACGCCAATGCCGCCGACCAGCAGCGCCACCGAACCCACGCCGAACATCAGGATGAAAATTCCCTGCGACACCTGCTTCCAGAGGTCTAGGAAAGAGTCCGTGGTGAAGACGGCGAAATCGTCGGGCTTGTCCGAAGGCAATTTGCGCATGCGCCGCAGATAGTCACGGACCTCGTCAACCACGATAGGCACGTTCTTGGCGTCATCGGCCTTCATGAAGAGCACAAAGTCCTTAAATTCGGGATGAAGCTCGAGCATGGTGGAAAGCGGTACCATCACGATATTGTCGTTGGGATTTTTGCCATTTCCAAAACCGCCCTTTTGAAAATCGAGCACGCCCACGACCGTGAAAACGCGCCCCTCGAGCAAAATTTCCTGGCCGACAGGATCGTCATGCCAGGGGAAAAGCGTCTCGGCTGTGTCGTGCCCGATCACGGCGACCGGTGAATGATGCGCTTCGTCCGTCTCATTGAAGAAGCGGCCGGATGTGAGCGCCACGTTGAAAATCTGAGCGATAGCCGGCGTGCTGCCCTGCAGGATCACGTTCTGCGCGCGATAGTTGCCGCGGCGCACATCGCTTCCGCCGATGCCAAGCTGCTGATTTTGAATGCGCGCGTTGGGCGTTGCCGCAGCGACGTGGGGGAGCTGCGCGATTCCGTCGGCCCACTCGGCTTTCAGCTCTTTGCGCTGCAAAACCTCAGGGCTCAAGCGTCCCAGCGTGGCGAAATTGAAGCGCGACGCAATGATCATGTTCGAGCCGAGCGATTCGACCGTATCCGTGACGGATGAATTGAGACCGTTGACGACGGCGCCGATGGCGATCACCGTGCCGACGCCGATGACGATGCCGAGCACGGTGAGGAATGAACGCGTGGGGCTGCGGCGCAGCGCGTCGAGCGCGAGGCCGATCGCTTCTTTGAATCCGCCGAAAAGGCCGGTTCTCCGGATGGGGAGTCTCGCCGGGGCGGGCAGGCGTGGATCATTCATGATTGCGTCCTTTGCTCTTCGCTTGGAACACCTACTCGGACCTTAGCGCGACGACCGGGTCGAGTTGCGCTGCTTTGGAGGCCGGGTACACGCCAAAAAATACGCCGACGCTCGTTGCCACGATCATTCCCATCAAGACGGACCAAGGCTCGACCGCACTGGGCAGCGCCGTGGTTGCCGTGAGGATTTTGGCGAAGATGATCCCGAGAATCACGCCGCATAAGCCGCCGAGCGCCGCGATCATCGATGACTCGATCAAAAATTGCAGGCGAATATCTTTCTGGCGCGCGCCCAGCGATTTCCGCAGGCCGATTTCGCGCGTCCGCTCGGTGACGCTGACCAGCATGATATTCATGATCACGATGCCGCCCACGACCAGCGAAATCGAAGCGATCGCGACCGTGATCACAAAAAACGACCCGCTGATGCTGGACCAGATCGAAAGAAACGAGTCGTTCGTCTCAATTTCAAAATCATCCGCCGTGCTGTACGAAAGATGGCGCTTTCCCCGCAGCAGCGAGCGCACTTCATCCATCGATTGCTGCATCGTCGCGACGCCCTGGCCTTTGCCCCAAATCGTGAGCGAATCATCGGAGCCGTAGATTTTTTGAAAGCTTGTAATCGGCATTTCCACCCAATTGTCGCGAGACGCGCCGAACACCGTGCCCAGTTTTTTGCCGACTCCTATGATCTGGCAGAGCGCGGTATCGATGCGGATTTCCTTGCCGACCGCATCCACGCCGGGAAAGAGCTTGTCCTGGATGTCGTATCCCACTGTGCAAACCGGGGAGCGATGCGCCACGTCAGTGAGGTTGATGTGCCGGCCGGAGTCCAGGTCATAATTCTCGAGGTCCGGCATCTCCTCGGTCCAGCCCATCACGTTCGTGTTTTCAATGTAGTCGGTGCCGTACTGGACTTTCGAGTTTCCGTGGGTCAATTCGGCCCCGATGGCGGTGCAGCTTTTGCAGTTGTCGCGCACGAACTCGTAATCGTCCATCTTGAGCTTGCGGCGCTTCTGGGTCTTCATGTAGTCGTCAACGTTGAGTGTGACGAGCGGGCCGCGCGAAACAAGGAACACGTCCGCGCCGAGATTGAAGACCTTGTCGGCCACGTAGGCGTTCAGCCCGCCGATCAGGCTGACCACGGCGATCACGGAGGTGACGCCAATGACCACGCCGAGGAGGGTGAGCACGGTCCGGAGCTTGTGCGCCCAGAGGCTGGCCGTGGCAATTTTAGCGGCTTCGCCGAGTGACATGCAGGTTTTCGCAGACGTAGTGGGCATGAGGTGACGGTTGCGACCGGCCAAAGCGAACGGCAAGGCCATTTCGGCTGGGGTCCATTATACATACGCGCAGGAGGGTGCAGATGTTGCAGGGGCGGCGGAAGGGCGGGCAAAAAGAAAGGGCGCCCATGGACTAAGGGCGCCCCTTCGTACCGCTTCCCTGAGGTTAGAAGTCGAACCGCAGTGCGAACTGCATGACGCGGGAGGGCTCCTCGCCAATCAAGCCGCGAATGACCCCAAAGGAACTCCCAGTAGCGCCGGTATCGGGCAGGCCGAAGTTCGGATGATTGAAGACGTTGTACGCGTCTGCGACGAGCTTGAGTCGGAACCGCTCGTTGGGAAGGGGGAAAGTCTTCGAGACCTCCAAGTCCAGATCTGAAAAGCCAGGTCCTCGGAGATTGTCGCGGTCGCCCGATTCCAGTCCGGTCACAGGAGAGAACTGTGCGGCGGCTGTCGCGGGGTCGGCGTAGAACTGGACAGCATTGTTTTCCGCCGGATCGACGTGAATGTGTGCCTGAAGGGGTCCCCTTGAGCCAGTGAAAAGCATTCCTGTGTCCGCAGCGAGGCTGACGGTATCGAAAGCGGCGAAATCGGTGTCGTTGACGGTGTAGGCGAAACCCGAGTGCCATGAACCGATGCCTGAGACTTGCCATCCGCCGATGGCCTCGTTCAGAAGCGCATTAACATTTCCACCGATCAACTGACCATGCCCAATCGGCAAGCTATATACGAAGTTCGCGCTGACCTGATGCGTGAGATCGAATTCGGAATTGCCACGGCACGCGCGGTTGTTCGTGGCGTCGCACATGACCGACGTATCGCCCGACTCAAAGTTCCCGTCTTCATTGGAAACGGTCGAGCCGTTGTCGATCGAGTGTGAGAATGTGTAGTTGAAGTCGAACTGAAGGTTATTCGAGAGCCTTTTGCGCAAGATCACAAAGAGACCGTTGTAGTCGGAGAAGCCCTTGTTCGCCATGATAGCGTCAACATAGAACTGTGGCGTGAGGCCGACATTTGGCGGCAGAGGAATGGATGTAAGGATTCCACCGGTGCCGCCTTGGGACAGGGCCGGGCTATTGGCGTAGTAAACGGCTTGCGTGCAGTTGGTCAGTGTGCCCGGGGAAAGATTATTCGCGGCGTTCACTTTTGCGGCGTACGCAGCGCAGGTGCCTCCGAAGCCGGCTGATACTTCATCTTCGATGAAGGGCTGAGTCTCGACGCTAGCAACGGGCAGCGCGCTCGCGGCGTCGTTTTCAAGTGCGGTGAAGGCGCTGACCAAACTCTGGCCAGATGCAGGGTCAACGAAGTTGATCGCTTGAGAAGTGTCTGCCAGAAGCATCAACCTGCGGCCGAAGCGCCCGTAATAATCGGCCTCGAACTGGAAGCCAGCCGGGAGCTCTCTTTGCAGCCCAAAACTCGCCGTGACGGAGTATGGCGTTCTGAGGTTAGGATCGATGCCGTCGTTGAAGATGGCTGCCGGCACTAGCGGCGTTTGGAAGGGCGGCGGCGTGATTGGGATCGGAAGCGTGGTAACGGAATTCATACGCGGGTCTGTTTCGAGGACGTTGGTGAGGTCTGGATTTCCGGAGTTTGGCTCGCCCGATATGGTATTTCCGAAAAGGTAGTTGGACTGATCCTCGTAGTTGGTTATGGCGTAAATGACGCTCTGATCGAAGAGCAGCGCGCCGCCCGCGCGGATCACGGTCTTATGGTCGCCGAAAGCTTTCCCAAGAAGGCCGCCGCTAAAGGACGGATTCCAAGCGAACGACAATCTCGGGGAAAAATCGTACCTTTCGGGCGAGTAGAGCGGCGGCTCGGAGTTGGCGCGGCCAGCCTTCTGATAAATCAGCTCAGGCGTACTACCCGCGCTGGCGATACCGAGGACGCCGTTCTGAACACGAGTGTTAACTATCTGGTTCACGTTTGTATTGAAGAACTGCGCCTCCGTGCCGTGAACCTCGTAGGGTGGCTCCTGGAACTGGTAGCGGACGCCATAGGAGACGGTCAGATCGGGACGAGCCCGCCAGGCGTCCTGAAAATATCCGGCGACATTGTTGATTCGCCAATCTCGAGTGGCCGCAGAGCCTAACGGAAGTGCCGTACCCGAGCCCGTGTAATTAACTGCGACCTGATAATTCCAAATGATGCCGAGATCTCCCATAAAGAAGTTGTCCCAGTTGTCCAGGACGGTACTGTCCGGGACGGTCTGTCCTTCGCCGTTGAGTTCGGTCGCCTTGATGTCCGCTGGCCGAAAGCTTGGCGACAGGTTCGGAACGGCGCCGCCGAGTCCCTCCTGGACGAAGGCGAAATCGTTCGTCAGGAAACTACGGACCTTGGCGGGATTGAACTCAGCTCCGAATTGGAACGTGTGCGTGCCGTGAGTCCAAGTAATGTCGTCACGGAACGTGGGATCCGGCACGACACGCCCTTGGGAGGTTTGCCGGTCATAAGGCGTGGCGAATGTGCTGCCTTCAAACGCCCCGAAGAATGACAATTCGTACAAATTGCCGGCCTGCGGTGCATTGACGGGTTCTTGAAGGTTTTCACGAGTCTCTCCATATGTAAATTGGTTGACCAGGTTCGGACCGATTGTCCAGGTATCGCCCAGCACCCAAGCGCGCTGGGTTTCGTTTTCCAGCGCAGTGATTGAATCGCCAGGGAACTGAATAGGCGAAACACCAACCGTATTGTTCACGGTGTTTTCATTTTTGACGTCAACCATCCCAAACAACTTGTTGTTGGTGCCCACGTTGTAGTCTACGCGAGCGATGTAACCGTTCTCGGTGAGGGGACTTGGGGCATTGAAGCGAAGCCCGGCGATATTAAGACCGTCGCCAACGGTGTAGTCGTTTGGCGCGGGGTAGCGGCTCGTGAAGAGATTCTGGATCACGGGGGCGATTCCGCCCTGAACGAAGCCGTAGGCGCTCGAGCAAGCACCCGGATCTGAAGTACAAGGATCGAAACTCGCGACCTCCGAGGCCGGGGCAATGGTCACGCAATCCGTGGAAACGTCAAGAGACGTAAGGCTGCTGGTGTCTGAGCAGGATCCGCTGCTGGAATTGTTGATGTAAGCAATCTCTCCATTTTTCACGTGAGGGTAGGGAACGAACTGAAGTTCCGATTCCGCAGAAGCATCACGGCGTCCATCGTATTCAAAGAAGAAAAAAAGCTTATCCTTCTTAACTGGGCCGCCGACGTTGGCGCCGAATTGGTTGCGGACCAAAGCCAACCGGGGAACGCCAGCCTGCAAATTGAAGAATGTGTTGGCTTCCGTGGCAGCGGTGCGATTGTACTCATAGGCTGAACCATGCCAATCGTTGCTGCCGCTTTTCGTGGTGATGATGGTTTGCGCCCCGCTGCGGCCACCATACCCGGCGGAGGGCTCGGCGACTTCGGTGTTGAATTCCTGAATGGCGTCAACAGGAACCGCGGCGTCGGTGGTGAAAGCCGCGCCTGTAGCGAAATCGGACGCATCAATTCCGTCCACAATAATGTTGTTCTGGTCGGCACGCGCGCCCGCGACGGAGCCGTCGCGGGTGTGGTTCGGATCGATGTTGGACGTGATCGCATTTCCAGTGGTGGTCTCTGCGTTGGTGACGCCGACCTCAAGGCGCAGAAGGGCGCTGGGATTATCGCGAAACTCATCCGGCAGATTTTCGACGGCATTCATGTCTATTGCGCTGCCGATGGTCGCGTCGGTTGTGTCCAGCGTGACGGCGCCGGTATTCGCGGTCACTTCGACGGTCTGAGAGACCTGACCGAGCGACAGTTGGGCGTCTTTGGTCGTGGCCGTGGCGGTGGGGAGATAAAGTCCGTTGAGGACGAGAGTTTGGAAGCCGCTCTTTGTAATGGTGAGGGCATATCCCGGGCCGGGAGGCAGGTCTGAGAAGCGGTAGCCTCCGTCGCTCGCAGTCTGAGCGGAATAGGTCGTGCCCGTTTGCGTATTTTGCAGCTTTACGGTTGCGTTGGGAATCGTGGCGCCCGAGGCGTCTGTGACGGTGCCGTTAAGAGAGGCCGATGCAGCCTGGCCTTTCGCGTAAAAGGGCAGCAGAAGTACGAAAAACATCGCCAACGAGAACCAAACTACGGAAACACGTGGTTTGCGTGTACGGCTCACGTCCCCTCCTCGATCCTGCCAAATAAAATGGAACCGAACTCCTAAGCTCGTCCCGCTTGGAAAATCCGGAAACCACAGCTTACGAATCACCGATCAAACTCTGCTTCCTGGCACCGCGGACTTGCGACTCAAAGAACCTAAGGAACCCACAAAGGTATGCTGAATACAACGCCCAGGAACAGCAGGCATTTCCGTTTCCATCGATATCGGCGCTTTCATCTGCATGAAAAGCGAAGGGTTACATGATATATGGGCAAACACAACGGAAATAGCATTCCGTTTTTCATATATGTAAATACGAATTCCACTGTAGGGAGAGGTGAGCATCGAAGTCGCGACAGCAGCTCCGGTCCGGGGATTCTGAAGGTGCGAGATGCAGAAGAGCTTTAGAACGTGAGGGTTCCGGCGACTTGGGGTAATCTGGACTTACGACAAATTTAGAGGGGGAGGCATCAAAGCGGGGAGCGCGCAAAAGGCTTGGCGCGAGTGGACGTGCGGGTAGGCTGACCGGCTGGAATTCACAACGAACTTCGGAGGATGGATGCTGCGAAAACTGGGTTTGCTCCTATTGGTTGGCTGCTTTTTTTCATTATCGGCACACGCACAGAGCGTGACCGACCAAATCGAGGTGTTTGGCGGGTACTCGTTCATGCATTACGACACATCGCCTTCGTTCAATACGAATGGATGGGAGCTTTCGGGGCAGTACAAGCTGAAGCCGTGGCTGGGGGCCGTGGTCGATGTGGACGGCCACTATGGGAATTTCGAGGGAGTGAATTCGGTTTTGCATGATTATCTCGTGGGGCCGCAGGTGTCGTTTCCGGCTCGCGTCTCTCCCTTCGCGCATGTGCTGGTTGGAGCCGGGCATTTCGCGGCCAATGGCAGGTCGGATACGTCTGGCGCGTATGGGTTTGGGTTTGGCATCGATACGACCGTGGCACCGCAGTTTGCGTGGCGGATCGTTCAGATTGATGTGGTGCATACCCACCTTTTCAACCAGGCCGAAAACAACGCCCGAGTATCGACGGGGATCGTGATTCATTTTTAGATGAGGACGAAGCGGCTGCTCAGGAGAAAAGCAGACGGAGCAGCGCGGGCAACGCGAAGGCGAAGAGCGCAGCGGAGATTACGTAGGCACCGAGGGCGGCGACTCCTAGAGGTACGGCTACTACCAGGAAAGGATCGCGTCGGCCCCGGCAGGTGGCGAGCAGGAGGGTGATCGAGCGTGACGCCATCCACATCGAGAGCGGCGCGCTGAGCAGGATCGGACAGATGCTTGCGAAGCCGACGACGCTGGAGCCGGCGAGTTTCGCTGCGGGCAGAGTCGCGAGGAGCGGGGCCAAGGTCAGGACGGCTGCTTGCATCCATACCTTTGATTGTCGGTTCATGAGACGAGGCTAGCAGCGGATGGATTGGATGCGTAGAAGTACGTAAGGCGTGGAAGCCTTAAGCGGCATCGGCAAATTGGGCACAGATGATGAAGGCGGGTTCAGAACCAAGGAATGCCGCGACTGCCTTGCGGGTGGGTGCTGTAGGTCGCGGGGCAAGGTGGCAATTGGGGGGAAAAGATGGCATTTAAACTCATTTTGAGACAATTTTGAGCTTGATTCTGCAGGGAATGTTGTATGCTCGTTGCGGCGCATCCTCCGCGCCGACCGCTGCGCCAGCGGCTTCCCTCTTCCGCAAAGAGGGCAAACGGAGAGAAGCGAGCGGTCGTGACCGCGCCGCTTTCTCGTCTTTACTTTCCACATAAAAGAAAAGCTGCTTTGGTCCGGCTGCGGCCGGCGTTCCGAAAATGGAGGAACCATGAAGAAGTTTGCGAGTTTGCTTGCTGTGGCAGTGTTCGCACTGTTTGCGACGCCCGCTGTTCGCGCCCAATCCCTGACCGCGTTGGTTCCAGGCACTCAGGTGCGACTCACCCTGATCAACGGACTGAGCACCGCCGTCGCGCATGACGGCGACCCGTTCACCGCAGTCGTCTCCGAACCGGTATTTCAGGGGAACACGATCATTCTTCCCGCCGGAACAAAGATTCACGGCACGATCTCCCATGTGGATCGTCCCAAAATGTTCGCGCTGCTCCGAGGCGGCGCTTCGATGAACCTCAACTTTACGTCGATCGAGCTCGAAAGCCGCATTTTCCCGGCGCGGATGAGTATCCTCGGGCTTTACACGAGCAACACCGACGCCAGCAAGCAACGCAAAGACCTGAAGACGGTCGAAGGCGTGGTGGTTGAGCCGAATCGCGACGTGAAGAGCGTGGTGGAAGACGTGACGCTTGGGACTGCCGGCGGTTCGCTGGTGGGCGTGGTGTTCAGCCGGGTGGTGCGGGGGACTGTGCTGGGGCTAGTGGGTGGCGGCGCTTATGTGGTGGCAAAGAAGGGGAAGGATGTAGAGCTGCCAGCACAGACCGGAATGCTGGTGAGGATGGATACGACAGTGTCGCTGCCGACGTCGCTCGTACAAACGGCCTCCGAAGGCGCGGAGTAAGAGGAGGGGCCTACAGCAATTCAGGCGACGCCGTTTGTGGCCGCGGTCGCGCGCCTTGCGCTTCGCTTGAGGAAGCGGTACAGGCTGGTGCGACCTATGCCCAACATCTGAGCCGCCTTGACGCGGTTGCCTCCGCAGGATTCGAGCACGCGCTCAATGTGAAGACGCCGCACTTCGTCGAGAGGGACGGGCCGCCAATCGGGTCCGGCGAGAGGCATGCGGTGCCGCGGCTTTTGGATGTGCTGCGGCAAGTCCGTGAGGTCGATGAAATCGGCGCCGGCGGTGATAGCCGCGCTGGAGATGACATTTTCCAGTTCGCGGACATTACCGGGCCATTCGTGCTGGACGATGGCGATCTGCGCGCGGCGGGTGAGCCCACGCAGGGGCTTGTTGTAAGCTTCAGCGTATTTCTTCAGGAAGTGCTGTACGAGAACGGGTATATCTTCGCTACGTTCGTTCAAGCCCGGGACGCGAATTTCGATGCTGCTGAGCCGATAGAAAAGGTCTTCGCGGAAGCGGCCGGCGAGGACTTCGGCGCGCAGATCGCGATTCGTTGCGGCGATTAAGCGCACATCCACTTTTTTCACTTCAGGCGAACCGACACGCTGAATTTCACGATTTTGAATCACGCGCAGAAGCTTAGCTTGCATGGCGAGAGAGGTTTCGCCGATTTCGTCGAGAAAGACCGTGCCGCCATTGGCGTATTCAAAGAGGCCGGGGCGGGTGTCCGTGGCTCCGGTGAAGGCGCCGCGCATGTGGCCAAAAAGCTGGCTTTCGAGGAGCGTATCGACAAGAGCGGAGCAGTTGCAGACGGCGAAGCGCGATTGGGCAACGGGGCTAAGGTCATGCAAAGCGCGGGCGACGAGCTCTTTGCCGGCACCGGTCGGGCCGCTGATCAGGACATTGGTGTAATGCTTGGCGATCTTGCGGGCTAACTCGAAAACCTCGATCATCGCGGGGCTATTGCCGACGATACCTTTGAATTGCAGACTCTGGAAGAGCTTCTCCTCGAGATGCTGGATTTCGGAGCGACGCGCAAAATTTTCAGCGAGCTCATCGAGCGATTTTTCCAGGCGGGGAAAATCGAGAGGCTTATAGAGGTAGTCGTAAGCCCCGAGCTTTATGGCAGCGATCGCGGACTCGACCGAATAAAAACCGGTTACAAGGATCACATAGATGCCTGGATCGATTTGCTGCGCCCTTTCGAGGAACACCATGCCGTCCATCTGCGGCATTTTCAAATCGGCGAGCACGACGCGGCATGTCCCAAGGCGAACATGCTGAAGAGCTTCCTCTGGATCCGTGGTACCACTGGCGATATAGCCGCCCTTTTCGAGGCGGTGCGTGGTGATTTCCACATGGTCCGGATCATCGTCCACGATGGAGATCGAAAGATTTTTCCGCGCGATACCAGTGACGTTGGCGGGCTGCTCGTGAATCATGACTGTGTAGAGGCAAGACCTGTGCCACGTGCGAACGCTCCAGATAGGCGGGCTCGGGCGTGCAGCGTCCGTGCAACAATCGGGAGTTTTGAGCTCGCAAGGAACTGAGCGGGAGGGCTTTACGTGAAGAAAGGAGTGCTCATTGCGCTAGGCGGTCCCGAGTCACAAGGTGGCCGATGGCCAGATCTTCGAGCGGGACTCATGCCAGAACGGGACTGGCGTTTCGAAACGGAACTGGAGCCGCTAGGCGCAATTCACACGTGCCTCTTTCTCGAGTGCAGCTGTTTGCTTGTAAGAAGGCTTTGGGTGCAAACGCGATATTGCCACGGTGGAGCGGCCGTCAATTTCGACCGGAAGGTTTCTTGAAACAACGTAGGGAACCGGGAAATTCTCGTCGCTCTCAAAAGGCTGTAAGAGACGGACGAAAACGACCGTGCCTTCGCGCAAACGCGAACGGATGGAGATTTCCTGCCCGGAAGTGTTCCAGTGAAGGACGGCCTTTTCGAGGAAGAACGCCTCGGCGGCGTCCCATCCGGAGACTTCCACCCGGTAATTTGAAGGCTGCTGATTGAGCTGACTCATTCCTTTTCCTTTCGGTTCCTGCAGACCTGACAACTGCACACAGACTTCCAGTTGCTTGCGAAACGGGCGCTGATTCGGCAGGACTTGCGCGACGCGGTTGATGCAAATTCGTAGCATTCTGTGCCTGGGCGGAACGAGTGCGCCGACGCGGCGCGGGGCTGGGCGGCCTTTGGTACCCTTTGTTTTTTGGCTTTGATTTGCTATGATTTGCGAGCCGCTTTACGGCGGCGCTTATCCAGAGTGGCAGAGGGGACAGGCCCTAGGAAGCCACAGCAACCTGGCGCAGAAGCCAAGGTGCTAATTCCTGCCCAGTGGGGAGAGATAAGATCCTCAACGGACCGTGTCGCGGGCCTTTGAAGATTCAACTCCCAAACTGAAGTAAAGAAACGGAGCGATTCCGGCAACACCGCGGATATCGCGCCGATACACTTAGCGCAAAAACAGCGCCGAAGGCCTGCTGGGTCGCTATGCGATTCACGCGGTGGTTGCGGCGTGGCTAGCGCTCAAAAGGGAGTGGAGACTATGAAGTTCGCAACGAAGACGATTCATGCAGGGCAGCCCTCAGAACCCGAAACCGGCGCGCTGGTGGCGCCGATATTCCAGACGTCGACATACGAGCAAGAAGCCCCGGGACAAGATAAAGGATTCAGCTATTCGCGGACGAATAATCCGACGCGCGAGCGGCTCGAAGCCGTTTTGGCCGAGCTGGAGAGCGTGAAATACGCTGCTGCGTTCTCGTCCGGGATTGCGGCCGAGAATGCGGTTCTGCAGGCCTACATGCGGCCTGGCGATGAGATTGTAATCCCGCGGGACGTTTACGGGGGCACCTACCGGATATTGAACAAGGTTTTTCAGCCGATCGGAGTTGCGGTGCGGCAGATCGAGACCGAGAACCTTGCGCTTGTGGAGTCGACAGTCACACCACAGACGCGGCTTGTGTGGATCGAGAGCCCGACCAATCCGCGGCTTCAGATCAACGATATTGCGGCCATCGCCCGCATCGCTCACGCGCGCGGCTCGCTGGTGGTGGTGGACAACACGTTTGCGACTCCCTACTTTCAACAGCCTTTCGAACTGGGCGCGGACATCGTGGTACACAGTGTGACGAAGTATCTGGCGGGGCACTCGGACGTGATTCAGGGCGCGGTGCTGGCGAAAGACCAGGCGATATTCGAGCCAATCAAGTTTCTGCAAAACGCGACGGGCGCAGTGCCTTCCCCCTTCGATTGTTGGCTCACCATGCGCGGCATCAAGACGCTGGAGCTGAGAATGCAGCGTCACGAGCAAAACGCTTCGGCAATCGCGAACGCACTCAGCACAAACGCGCTCGTGCGGCGAGTCTATTACCCGGGTCTGGGCACGCACCCGGGCCACGACATTGCGAAGCGGCAGATGACCGGCTTTGGCGGAATGGTTTCCTTTGAGATGGATGGGACAATCGACGAAGTGGTGTCGTTCGTTTCTTCACGAAGATATTTCGCGCTTGGCGAAAGCCTGGGCGGAGTGAAATCGCTGATCTGCCATCCGGCGACGATGACCCATGCTTCCATTCCGGCTGAAGCGCGGGCGGAACTGGGGCTTTCGGACACCTTGATCCGACTTTCGCCTGGCTGTGAGAGCCCGCAGGATTTGGTGGAGGACCTGACGGAGGGCCTGCGCGAACTGGAGAGCGCGCGCATATCGCGCCGAGGCGCTACGGCTGCGGCACGCTAAAGAAACGCTCATTTTGCCTAAATCGAGGGCCATTCCGAGAGGTATGGCCCTTCTTGTTTATTGGCGGAGAACTCCGGCCTTGACATGGCTTTGGCGGCAATCCAGAATTTAGGCAAAGCGAAATGGCGGCTGTGGGCCGCCAGCGAGGGCAGGTGCATTGTGAAAGCGATTTTCACCCGATCTGGGTTATGCGGCGGCTTGTTTGTTTCCGTCTTCGTCGTTTTTCTACTGTGCATTTCATTCCATGCCACAGCCGGGCAGGCGGCGCAAGCGTCTGCCCCCCGGGCTTCCGCCGCCAAACCCGCCGCAATCGGAACGCCCGCTCCAGATTTCAACTTGGCCGGAGTTGATGGAAAGAATCACCGGCTGAGCGATTTTGCGAGCGCGAAGGTGCTCGCGCTCGTGATGGAAGACGACCACTCGCCCGCGTCCCAACTTTACGAAGGCCGCATCGGAAAGCTTTATGAGGAGTACAAGGACAAGAGTGTAGCACTGGTCGCAATAAGTCCGGATAGTCCTGATGCTGTGCCAATCGACCAAATGGCGTATACGGATGTGGGAGACAGGCTGGAAGACATGAAAACAACGGCCGCGTACCGCCATATCGACTGGCCGTATCTTTACGACGGCGATAAACAGAGCGTGGCTACTGAGTTGGGTGCGACGGTGACACCGGAGATATTCATTTTCGATCAAGCGCGCAAGCTGCAGTATCGCGGACGCATTGACGACAACCTGGATGCGTCAAAGGTGACATCGCGCGATGCGGAAAGTGCGATTGATGCGCTTCTCGCAGGTAAACCTGTTCCGGACGCGACAACTGAGGCAACGGGCACACCGATTTACTGGGCTTCCGAAAAGGCGGCGGCGCAAGCGGACTTAACGAAAATGGAAGCCGATCCTCTGAATGTATCTCTGGCGTCGAAAGACGAACTGGGAAAGCTTCGCAATAATCCGACCGGGAAATATTTGCTGGTGAATTTCTGGGCGACATGGTGCGGGCCTTGCGTCGGCGAGTTTCCTGATTTGCAGGACACGTATCGCATGTATGGCGGGCGTGATTTCACGTTCGTGACGGTTTCCGAAAACGATCCGACCGAGAAGGCGGACGTGCTTGATTTTCTGGAGAAGCAGCACGCGAGCACACCACAAAATCTGCTCTTTAGCGAGTCTGATGTTTATGCGATGCAAGCGGCATTCGACCCGAATATGCCGGGAGCGGTGCCCGTGACGCTTTTCTTTGCGCCAAATGCCGATGTGATCTACGAGCAAGTGGGCGATCTCGACACCATGAAGCTTCGTCACGCGATTCTGGCGAATCTCCCGGACAGCCAGGAGTATCCGGGCGAGCAGAAGTATTGGTCATCGTTGATGCCGGCCGATCCGAAGAACTGAAGCGGCCAATATCAGGCCGCCGGTACTCATAGCCTCAAGGGCAAAAGCGTTTGACGTGCGAAACTGATCGACCTATAGTGCGGCTCACAATCACTCAGCGGAGGGGGATGACATATGAACGGCGGCAAGAGGCAAACTTTTCGAGCATTGGGATGGTGGTCGTCGGCGGTGATCGGAATTTGCGCCGCGGCGTTGATTTCTTTTGCTTGTCCCGTCGCAGGCGCGCAAGACGCACCTCAGCCGGCGGCTCAGAATTCGGAGCAGTCGGCGCCGGGTCAGGCTGCTGCCAGAGGGCGAGGGCGAGGACGCGGGATTTACGCCGAACTGGAACATCCCGTGCTTCCCATTGGCTCGCAGATGCCGGATTTTGACTTGATGGGTGTGGACGGCAAGATGCACTCGGCGAGCGAATACAAGAACGCGAAGATCCTAGCAATCGTGTTCGAGTCAAACCATTGTCCCGTTTCGATCGCTTACGAAGGCCGGATCCGCCAGATTTATGAGGATTATAAGGATAAGGGAGTGCAGTTGATTGCGATCAATCCGAACAACGCCTCTGCGATTCGACTCAACGAGCTTGGCTATACGGACTCGACCGACGACATGGCGGATATGAAGATCCGCGCGAAATTGCGCCATATCGATTGGCCCTATCTTTATGACGGAGAGACGCAAAAGGTCGCGGCCGCGTTTGGCGCCGTAGCCACTCCTCACATCTTTATCTTCGATCAGGACCGCAAGCTTCGTTACGAGGGCCGGATCGATAATTCCGTCGACATTCGGAAGGTGACGGAGAACGATGCGCGCAACGCGATTGATGCGCTTCTTGACGGGAAGCCAGTGCCTGTCACGTCGACTCGCGCCTTCGGGTGCTCGACGAAGTGGCTTGACAAGTCTACGGGCGTGCAGGAAGAGATGGAAAAGATCGATGCGGAGCCGGTGAATCTGACGCAGGCGACAGAAGATGATCTGAAAAACCTGCGTGCCAATAAGACCGGGAACACAGTGATTGTCGAATTCTGGTCGCTGAACTGCAAGGATTGCCTGGATTCGTTCCACGACTACGAGACGACTTATCGGATGTACCGGCTGCGGAAGTTCAACATGGTCACGGTGTCTATGGATAACCCGAGCGATCAGGCGAAGGTGCTGGATTACTTGAAGGAGCAGCACGCTTCCGGAACGAACCTGCAATTCAATTCGGGGGATGCGAAAGCACTCGAGGCCGCGTTTGGCGAAAAGTGGAATACGAACGAACCGTTCGTTATGGTGATCGGGCCGGACGGGAACGTCGTCTACCAGAAGGCCGGCAAGGCGGATATTCAGGTGGTGCGCAGGAATGTGCTTGCCACGATTCCCAACGACGGGCCTTACGCCGGTGTGCAGGAATATTGGGCGGAAGCGCTCGAGGGCAAATACTGAACTTTCCAAGCGAGACTCGAAGCCGCCGCAGACGCATCAGGTGTCTGCGGCGGTTTTGTTTTTGCCGGCCTTTCTGCGGGCAACCTCTGATCATCCTGTAAAGTCTGCGACTGCGCTGGTAAACTTCACAGCATGACAAAGGTCCGATGGGGCGTGCTGGGCGTGGCGTCGATTGCTACGCGGAAAGTGATTCCGGCGATGCAGCGCGGCGAGTGGAGCACAATTTCCGCGATCGCATCGCGCGATTCGGCTAAGGCGGAAACAGCGGCGCGATCGATGGGAATCCCGAAGGCTTATGGTTCATATGATGAACTGCTCGCAGACCCGGAGGTCGAAGCGATTTACAATCCCTTGCCGAATCATCTGCACGTGCCGTGGTCGATAAAGGCGGCGCAAGCGGGGAAACATGTGCTTTGCGAGAAGCCGCTGAGCATGGACGTGGCGCAAGCAAAGGCGCTGATCGTGGCTCGCGATCGGGCCGGCGTGAAGATAGGTGAAGCTTTCATGGTCCGTACGCATCCGCAGTGGCTGCGGACGCGCGAGCTGATCCGCGAAGGGCGCATCGGGGAACTGCGGTCGATTTTGTGCCACTTCAGTTTCTTCAATCGCGATCCCAAGAATCCGCGCAACATCCTCGAGCAGGGAGGAGGCGCGATGATGGATATCGGCTGCTATCCGATCAACGTTTCGCGATTTATTTTTGGGGAAGAGCCGTCGCGCGTGGTGGCGCTCATTGAGCGCGACCCGGATTTCAAGATTGACCGGCTGACTTCGGCGATTCTGGATTATCCGTCGGGACAGGCGGTTTTCACGTGCAGCATGCAGCTGAACTATTTTCAGCGCGTGCTTTTTGTCGGAACGAAGGGACGACTCGAAGTCGAGATACCGTTTAATGCGCCTAACGACCGGCCTTGCCGGCTTCTGATTGACGATGGACGAGATTTGTTTGGCGGCGGCGGGAGCGTCGAGACGATTCCCACGTGCGACCAGTACACGGTGCAGGGCGATGCGTTTTCGCGGGCGATTCGAGAGAATGGCGAGGTGCCCGTTCCGCTGGAAGACGCGATTCGCAACATGGCCGTGATTGACGCGATTGTGCGTTCGGCGGAATCGGGACGCTGGGAGCGACCAACGATCTGAGTGCGTGGCAGCTGTTTTTACAAGATTTCGAAACGAGGGTTGCGAGCGATGCAAATTCGCCATGACTGGACGCGCGATGAGATCAGGCAGATTTACCGGTTGCCTTTGCCGGAGCTGATATACCGCGCGCAAACGACTCACAGGCAATTTCATGCGCCTGATGAGGTGCAGACTTGCCGTTTACTATCGATCAAGACCGGCGGCTGTCCGGAAGACTGTGCATATTGTGCGCAAAGTGCTCATTACAAGACCGGTGTCGTGCGCCATGATCTGCTCGATACCGCCGATGTGCTGGTTAAAGCTGCAAGAGCGAAATCCGAGGGCGTAACCCGCTTCTGCATGGGAGCCGCGTGGCGACAGGTGTCTGATGGCAAGGACTTCGACCGCGTCCTCGAAATGGTTCGGGGTGTCGCCGCTCTGGACATGGAAGTGTGCTGCACGCTCGGCATGCTGACAGAAAACCAAGCTGCGCAGCTGAAGGACGCTGGGTTGACCGCATACAATCACAACTTGGATACATCGCCCGAATTCTATGGCGAGATCATCACTACGCGAATTTATGAGGAGCGTTTACGCACCATCGAGCATGTGCGACGGGCGGGCATCACAGTTTGCTGCGGCGGTATTCTTGGCATCGGAGAATCCGAAGAAGACCGCATCGGACTTCTGCACGAGCTTGCGAAGCTCGATCCGCACCCGGAAAGCGTTCCGATTAACGTGTTGGCTCGCGTCGAAGGAACACCTCTCGGGAACGAACCTGAACTCGATCCCATTGTCATGGTTCGGGCGATTGGTACGGCGCGGATTCTGATGCCGGCGGCGCGAGTGAGGCTTTCTGGCGGACGCCACAAAATGTCGCGCGAAGCCGTAGCCCTGTGCTTTTTGGCCGGTGCGAACTCGATTTTTACCGGGGAGAAGCTGCTGACGACGCCTAACCCGGCCGTGAGCGCCGATCACCAGTTGCTCGAAGAATTGGGCATGAGGGCGATGGAGAGTGTCTAAGATAGGAAAGAGCGGCATCGCGAACCGGATCGAGTCAGATCTGGATGCGTTGCGCGAACGCGCGCAGTTTCGCACCCTTGAAAATCCTTCCGGCATGAATCTCTGTTCCAACGACTACTTGAACCTGGCTCGTGACCCGCGTTTGAAGCAGGCGCTGCTCGATGCTGTCGCTGCGTGTGAATCGGTCGGTTCCACAGGTTCGCGATTGCTTTCGGGGAACTCGCGCGAATGGGAAGCGATCGAAGACGAATTCGCGGACTTCGCTGGGACAGAGGCGGCGCTTTGTTTCGGTTCAGGGTATGCTGCGAACATCGGCCTGATCAGCGCGATCGCCGGCCGCGGCGACCTGATTTTCTCCGACGCTTTGAACCATGCGAGCTTGATCGACGGCATTCGGCTGTCCAGCGCGGAGAGAATTATTTATCCTCATGCAGACATAAGCTTCGTGGAAGCTGCGCTTCGCGAGCATCGTGGCCATAGCGGTGTGAAATTAATTGTGAGCGAAAGCGTTTTCAGTATGGACGGGGATATCGCGCCTATCGAGCGGCTGGTCGAGTTGGCTCAATCGTATGGGGCGGCTGTTTTGGTGGACGAAGCGCATGCTACGGGAGTTCACGGACCGAACGGGCGAGGAATTTGCGCTGCACTCGGATTGCAAGAAAGGGTTTTAGCAACTGTTCACACTTGCGGAAAAGCGCTCGCGAGCGCCGGAGCTTTCGTATGCGGTTCGGCGAAACTGAGGGAGTTTTTGATTAACCGGTCGCGTACCTTCATTTTCAGCACTGCGATGCCGCCTTATTTGGCGAGCCAGATTCGTGCGGCGCTTCGTCTGGCGCTAGCGGCAGATGACCGGCGCGAGCAGCTTCGAGTGACTTCGAAGGAATTACGGCGCGGTCTCGCGGCGGTGGATGTCAACTGTAGCGCCAGCATGACGCAGATTATTCCGATTTGTTTGGGCAGCAACGAGGAGGCGCTTTCCGTCGCTGCGCATTTGCAGAGAGCAGGCTTCGGCGTCCGAGCAATTCGCCCTCCGACTGTCCCCATAGGCACTTCGCGAATTCGATTTTCCCTCACGGCAGCGGCATCTCTGGACGATGTCCGTAGGCTCGCCACCGCGACGGCGGCCGCAATAAAGGGTGCCCAAGTCCTCTCCAATCCTGTACATGCCTGAGAGATTTTTCATCACCGGCACGGACACGGGCGTCGGCAAGACCGTGGCTTCCGCCACTCTGTGCGCCGCACTCAATGCGGTTTATTGGAAGCCGATCCAGACAGGGACGCGCGAAGGTTCAGATCGCGCAACCGTGATGCGCATCGCAGGCATACCGCGCAATCGGACTAGTCCCGAGGTGTATCGTTTTTCCCCGCCGGTTTCACCTCATCTGGCGGCGCGGCGCGCCGGCGTATGGATTGAGCCGCGAAAGATTCACGTGCCAAAGCTGGCGGCGACAGAAAACCTGATTGCGGAGGGCGCGGGCGGGGCTTTCGTTCCGCTAAACGAGAACGATTTGACCACCGCTCTCATGGCGCATTTGCGGCTGCCGGTCTTGCTTGTCGCGCGGACTACGCTCGGCACCATAAATCACACCTTGCTTTCGATCGCGGCCCTGCGCGCGGCGCGGCTCGATTTCCGCGGAGTTATCATGGTGGGCAAAGCGAACGACGAAAATCGAAAGGCGATCGAGCATTACGGGCGTGTGCAAGTAATTGGAAGGCTCCCGGTCCTGCCCCGCTTAAACCGCGCTGCGCTGTTGAAAGCATTTCGTTCGTATTTCGACCGCAGGTTTTTTAGCTTATGAGCAAACTGAACATTTGGCATCCGTTCACGCAGGAGGCACTCGACCCTGCGCCCATCGAGATTGAGCGGACAAGCGGCGTCTACTTATACACAAAAGACGGGCGCCGGTTGATTGACGGCATTTCCTCCTGGTGGGTGAACATTCATGGCCACGGGCATCCGGCGATCATCGAGGCGATAGCGAAGCAAGCCGCCACGACCGATCACGTATTGCTCGCGGGATTCACGCATGAAGCGGCGGAGACGCTGGTCTCGCGATTACGGCGGGTTGTGCCGCCCGGGCTGAATCACATGTTTTTCTCGGACGACGGCTCGACGGCGGTGGAAGTGGCGCTGAAAATGAGCGTGCAGTATTGGCGGAACGTCGGGCGCCCCAAGAAGACCGGGATTGTGGCGCTGGAACACGCGTATCACGGCGATACAGCCGGTGCGATGTCCGTCGGAGACGAATCCGCATTCACTGAGCCCTTCCGGTCGATGCTTTTTCCCGTTCACCGCGTCCACTCTGCTTACTGCTACCGCTGCCCGGTCGGGAAAGTACGCGCAACGTGCAGCTTTGACTGCGTCGAAAAACTCGCGCGCTTGCTTGGAGAAAAAAGCGGAGAGATCGCGGCGATCATCGTAGAGCCTTTGCTGCAAGGCGCCGGCGGAATGATTGTTCATCCTGCCGAGTTTTTACAAAAGGTTCGCGCGCTCTGCAGCCACCATGATGTCCTTCTAATCGCGGATGAGGTGCTCACGGGCTTCGGCCGATGCGGGAAAATGTTTGCTTGCGAACTGGCCGGTGTTCTTCCCGATCTGATGTGTTTGTCGAAAGGCTTGAGTGGCGGCGTGCTGCCGATGGGGGCGACGCTTTGCACCGACCAAATTCACGATGCCTTCCGAAGCGAGGACCGTGCGCGCACGTTCTATCATGGCCATTCGTACACGGGAAATCCGATTGCCGCCGCGTCCGGCGCGGCGAGCCTGAAGATCTTTGAAGATGAACCGGTGTTCGAGCGCATCGCAGCGATTTCGAAGATACACGAGCAGCGACTTGCGTCGATCAGGAATCATCCTGCTGTCGGCGAGGTGCGCTCGATCGGGACGATGGCGGCGATCGAGTTGCATGCGGACGACGCCGGATATTTCTCGAATTTGCGGCCGCTCCTCTACAAGTTCTTCATCGATTCCGGCGTTCTGCTGCGTCCGCTCGGCAATGTGGTTTACGTTCTGCCGCCATACGTGATTTCGGCGCAGGAGTTGCACTTCGTACACGACGTAATCTCCGCAGCGATCGAACGCCTCGGCAGCCAGACAGAAGGCGTTGACAGAGGTATTGGGAGGGGTTAGGCTGGCGGTACTTTTAGAGAACTCCCTGGGCGCGCGTGTCCGCGGTTTTGGGAGGCAGTCGTGGCGTCGAAAAATAAAGTGTCCGTGTTCGAGGTGCGCGAGAGCGAGTTCGAAGCGCTTCTGCGGCGTACCTCTCTCCTCCTGCGAAAAAGTACACGGCCCGCCCCGAAGTTAACGGCCCTGCCTAAGAAGCGTTCGCCGGCGGCATGATTGGGGTTTCCGCGCTCGATTGGCCACAGGAACGCAGAGAAGGCGGATAGAGAAAAACATCCGCGAATCCTTCGCCATACGATGCGTGGCTCAGGATGAAAGTGCAGGCGTCGGCCGCGGCAGAGGCACGAGGGAAGTGGCTCCGGGGCCTGGACTCGAACCAGGATAACCAGCTCCAAAGGCTGGCGTGCTACCGATTGCACTACCCCGGAATTGTGTAACGCGCGCTCGAACGAGTGATCTAAAGCTAAATCGAACCGCAAAAATACGGAAAAGCCGCAGACGACTTAGGCGTCAACCCGCAGGCTTAAAAGCGCCGTCTTCGCGCCGGAGTTCCGTTCTTTCGCCGGGAGACGCAAGCCTGCCATCGGTAGACAAGCTCAAGCTCCAAAAGAATCGGCGTTTTTTCCGCAACGCCTAAAAGTATAGCAGGCAAGTGCGAAATCGATGGCGTCTCAAATCGTCCGCGGAGCGCATTGATGCAATTACGTTGTGGTGTGTTGTAGGACGGTGCGACGCTCCAGCCTACGGGATAGCCACGTTGGTATCTCAGGGTGAGGTTCGATTGTCAATCTCACCGCAACTGGTGAACATACGTGGATGCGTATTGCACAGGTTGCCCCGCTTTATGAAAGCGTGCCGCCGGCCCGTTATGGCGGAACGGAGCGAGTGGTTTCGTGGTTGACGGAAGAGTTGGTGGAAAACGGCCATGATGTGACGTTGTTTGCCAGCGGAGATTCGAAAACGCGGAGCCGCCTCGTCCCTTGTTCCCGGAGATCTCTTCGGACCGATCCCGATTGCCGCGACTATCTTGCTCATCACATTGGGTTGATCGAACGTGTGGCGCAGGCGGCTTCCCGATTTGACATCATTCATTTTCATATCGACTACATGCACTTTCCCTTCAGCCGCAACGAAAGACTCTGCCAGGTAACGACTTTGCATGGCCGGCTTGATCTGCCGGATTTGGTGCCTCTGTATCGAGAGTTTCCGGACATGCCGGTTGTTTCAATTTCTTACGCACAACGCAAGCCGTTACCGTGGATCAACTGGGTCGGTAACGTCCAACACGGGTTGCCGCGCAGGCTTTTGTCGCTCGATCGGGGGCCGGGGGAGTATCTTGCTTTCCTCGGGCGGATCTCGCCTGAAAAAAGGCCAGACCGTGCTATCGAAATCGCTGTGCGAACCGGCATTCCGCTCAAAATTGCCGCGAAGGTCGATCGTGCGGACGCCGAGTATTTCGAAAGAGAAATCAAGCACCTGCTCGGGAACCCGCTTGTGGAGTTCATTGGCGAGATCACTGACGCGGAGAAGCAAGATTTTCTCGGGAACGCCGTGGCGTGCCTGATGCCAATCGATTGGCCCGAGCCTTTTGGAATAAATATGATCGAGGCGATGGCGTGCGGTACTCCCACGATAGCGTTTCGCAACGGGTCCGTGCCTGAAATTATCACAGATGAGCTGAACGGATTCATCGTCGATAGCATGGACGAGGCGGTGGAGGCGGTGACACGCATCGCAGAGATTTCGCGTGTGGATTGCCGCCAGGTGTTCGAAGAGAAATTTACCTCGGCTCGAATGGCCGCGGACTATCTTCAAGTATACGAGGCTCAACTGTGCGCTGCCGGGCGCGTGCCGGAAATTGCCTCGGATGTAGCCTCCAATAACCCTAGCTTTGCATCCCAATGAACTGGGAGACGCTATCGATTGAAGGACGTCATCGAGATAGACAACCAATATTATGTGCTGGCCACGTCGAGTCTGGCGGACGATCGCAGCCGTGTGCTGAAATACGGGAAGACCTTCGGCGTTTTCAACCGATTTGGAGACATCGAATCCCTGGGTTTAGGCGAGCAGGGCATCTACCATGAAGGCACGCGCCACCTCTCGCGCCTGGTGCTTAAGCTGGGAGGCGAGTCCCCGCAGCTGCTCCGTTCCACAATTCGCGACGACAACGAATTTTTGACGGTCGACGCGATGAACGTGGACTTGTCCGACGGCGAATTTGTATCGATTCCCCGGGGTGCCATCCACATTTTCCGTTCGAAATTTCTGCGCGGCGGCGTTTGCTACGAACTAGTGCGGGTCTCGAATTACAGCCTCGACTGGATCGAGCCCGATCTAACCTGCCAGTTCGAAGCGGATTACCACGATATTTTCGAAGTGCGCGGCACCCAGCGGTCGCGGCGCGGTGAATATTTGCCGGTTGAAGTGGGCGACTCCTCGGTCGTTTGTTCGTACAGAGGATTGGATGGGGTGTTGAGGCGGACGCGAATCGAATTTTCGATCAAGCCTAAGGAGTTGACCGAACGGTGCGCGTCTTTCGGGTTTGGGTTGAGACCCAAGGAGGAAGCCGCGCTATATATCACCACGTCGTTCGAGGAGCGCGGCGTTCCCGTGGCGGTGTCCGATTTTGACCGCGCCCTAAAGGAATCGGTGAAAGAGGTTAGCGGCGCGACAATAAATCGCAGCCGGATTACTGCCGCCGAACCAAGGTTCAATGCCTGGATTTCGCGATCAAGCGCCGATCTCGAGATGATGATGGTGGGTAATCCGGAAGGGCAGTATCCGTACGCGGGAGTTCCGTGGTTCAGCACTGTATTTGGCAGGGACGGAATCATTACGGCGCGCGAGTGCTTGTGGATCGATCCCTCGGTCGCAAAGGGGGTGCTGAAATATCTGGCGGAGACACAGGCGACGGAGCTGAATGCGGAGCAGGATGCCGAGCCAGGGAAAATCATTCACGAGATGCGGGACGGGGAAATGGCTGCGCTGAAGGAGGTTCCGTTCGGGCGCTATTACGGCAGCATTGATTCGACGCCGCTCTTTGTGATGCTCGCCGGCGATTATCTGAAGCGGACTGCCGACCGCGTCTTTCTGCAAACGATTTGGCCCAACCTGCTTGCCGCGTTGAACTGGATCGACGAATACGGCGATCTCGACCACGACGGCTTTGTCGAGTATCAGGCCAAATCGAAGCGAGGTCTGACGCAGCAGGGATGGAAGGATTCGCACGACGCGATTTTTTACGAGAATGGATACATTGCGGAACCGCCTATCGCGCTGTGCGAAGTGCAAGGTTACGTTTATGCGGCGAAACTGGCCGGGGCGCGGCTGGCCGAATTGTTTGGCGATGCGAAACTCGCCGGGCGGCTCGAGGCGGAAGCTTCAAGGCTTCGGGGCAAATTCGACCGTGATTTTTGGGATGAGGAGCTCGGAACCTTTGCACTGGCGCTGGATGGCTCAAAGAAGAAATGCCGGGTAAAAACTTCGAATCCTGGCCATTGCCTTTTTTGTGGGATCGCTCGCGAGGATCACGCGATGCGCGTGGCCGAATCTCTGCTTGGGGGAGAGCTATTTTCCGGCTGGGGCATTCGCACACTGGGCAGCGGCGAGTTTCGTTACAACCCGATGTCTTACCACAACGGCTCAGTCTGGCCGCACGATAATGCGATTGCCGCGCGAGGCTTGGCGCGCTATGGCCTTCACGATCATGCGTCGAAGGTCTTTGCAGCTATGTTGGACGTGAGTGAGACGATGGAGTTGCGGCGATTGCCCGAGCTCTTTTGTGGATTTCACCGGCGCGCACACTCCGAGGGGCCGACGTTGTATCCGGTGGCATGCTCGCCGCAGTCTTGGGCGGCGGGCGCGGTGTACCTGCTTCTGGAAGCGTGCCTGGGCATATCTTTTGATCCGGCGAAGCGCGCGGTCCGGCTCGCGGGAACTTGTCTGCCCGATTTTTTGCATGGCCTTACGATCATTAATCTTCCCGTCGGCGACGCTCGGTGCGATCTTCGTATTGAGCGCGACGGAACAACTTTGCGGGGCAGGATTCTTCGGGAAACGGGCGGCGTTCGAATTGAAGCGTAAGGCTGCGGTTCGAGGATAGCTTTTCGCCCACCGTTGGCTGCAGAGGAACAATCTTGTTCGACCTTGTTCGGAGTGCCGTCCCTGACGGATTCCGCGTCTCAGGGAACGTTTGCCGCTGTTTCGCCAATTTGCTAGGCTTTTAAGACACTTTGATACGGAGAGGTGTCCGAGCGGTTTAAGGAGCACGCTTGGAAAGCGTGTGTTGGGGAAACTCAACCGTGGGTTCGAATCCCACCCTCTCCGCCATATCCTGGAACCCTTACAAAAGTACTATTTTTCATCCTTGCTACACCGTGCTACATTTTTTGAGCGAATTGCATAGCCTTGCACAGGCTTGCGGGAGCCTCAAAACGATGTCCATCAACTGTCTATTTCCGCCACAAAACGAGTAGCTGCTGGCGTTATGAAGCGCTCGGAATCGCGCGCAGACCCGAAGCGGCAAAGAACGGCCCGTATTACATTCGCGTCCGCCAAAAGGGCAAATA
>DATJOL010000200.1:0-6168 GCA_035507075.1 Candidatus Aquilonibacter sp.
TCGGCGCGCGTCTTTTCCAGCCACTCGCGGACATTGCGCGGCTGCGCCGCGTTTCCGCCCTGAACGAGGGAGTGGCCCTGGAGCACGGCAAGCGGATTGAGTCCGTCGGGATCGGCAATCCAGCCGATACGCCGGGTAGCCACACCCGTGAGCCGCCAGCGAAGGTCGTAACGCCGGCGAAGATCGGTTTCCTTTGAAATGAGCAGGCGCAAGAGCGCGCGAGCGACGTTGCCCATGCCGATGATAGCGAGATTATACGAGGGCATGAGCCAGTCCTCCGTGAGGAAGAGGCGAATCAGACAGAAATGTCTGTCCCCCTGGATTTAGTGGGCCGCTTCGAGTTTTGCGGCGGCGTCGGAAATCAGCGCAGCTTCATCCTGCAAGCAATGCGCGACGACCACAACGCCCTCATCGGCTTGCTTCCATTCTTTCTGCTCGATGGCTTCCCGAACCCAGGGCATAGTTTTTGCCGCGTATCCGGTGTAGAAGCCCGGCGCATAGAGCTGATGCTTGTACCATGGCCGGTTGGGCAAACCATTCGGTGTGATGAACTTGCGTTCGCTTTCGATCAGCAAACGGTTCACCTCATCGAGCGAGGCCGCAGCCAGCGCCGCTCCGCCGTTGGCTTCTGCATGCTCCAAAGCCATGTGATACGCGGCAGCGCTGCGCGTCACGGCATCGACGGCGTTCTCGAGCGGGGCGAAGTCCTGATAGGGCGGGACTTCCTCTTTCTTTGGCGGAACGTAGGTTTTCTTGGGGTCCGCGGTCGCGGTGAAAACGCCTTCGTCGATTTCCTTATTGCGCTCGCGTATGTCGTCCTGCATTTTCTTCGACAAATCCTTCAGTTCGCGGAGATAAGTCTGCATTGTTTCGGCGAAATCTGTGAAGTCGAAGGGCAGAAGGTCGGCGTCGGCGAGACGCATCATCATGGTGCCGCCGGTTTGCGAAAGCGCGCGTCCATAAACGAAGGCCGTATCGGCAAAATGTGTGTACCAGTAGAAGTCGTCGTAAATCGAATGATAAATTCCTCCGCCGTCCTCGCCGCCGAATTCGATGTTGAACGAAGCAATGCCCACGTGCTGGAGGAACGGCGTGAAATCCGAACCGGAGCCAAGCGCCGCCAAGTGGAGATCCGGACGCTGTCTGATTTCTTGCTTCTTGTCCTCCGGGGCGTACTCGATCTCGCGCAACTCGTCGCGTTTCCACACCGTCAGCTTTGTTTCCGGATCCTGAATGTCACGCGCGACATCGTTCATGAATTTTTCAAGGGTGTGCGAACCGGCCAGCTCCAGATAGCCGCGGCCGTTGCTGTCGGAATTGATGTAAGCGACTGCATGTTTGCTGAGCTCATCGGCGTGCGTCTCAACCCATTCCGTCGAGCCGAGCAAGCCAGGCTCTTCGCCATCCCACGAGCAATAGATAAGTGTGCGCTTGGGCTTCCATCCGGCTTTCACAAGTTCGCCCAAGGAGCGCGCTTCTTCGAGCATCGCGGACTGACCGGAAAGCGGATCTTCCGCGCCATTCACCCAGCCGTCATGATGGTTCCCGCGAATCACCCATTCATCGGGATAAACCGAGCCGGGGATTCTTGCGATGACGTCGTAGAGCGTCTTGAGCGGAAACCATTTCGATTTCACTTTCAGGTGCACAACTCCCGGCCCCGGGCCGACGTGATAACTAATGCCGAGCGCGCCGCGCCACGCAGCAGGCGCCATCGGGCCTTTCAGCGAAGCGAGAAGCGGCTCCGCATCACCGTAAGAAATGGGGAGAACGGGAATTTTGGTGATAGTCTGCGCGTCTTTTAACGCGAGGCGCTTCGCATCTTTCGTTGCGCCCACGCCAGGCGTCAGCGGGTCACCGGAATACAGAGGCATATCCGCGACGCTGCCGCGCTGTACGCCATCTTTCGGGCGGTACGGCCCCTCGGGAAAAACGTCGCCCTGGAAGTAGCCATCTTCGTGCGGATCGGAAAAGATAAGGCAGCCGATGGCGCCGTGTTCGGCGGCGACTTTCGGTTTAATGCCTCGCCACGAACCGTAATAGCGCGCGATGACGATGGCGCCTTTCACGGAGACGCCCATGCGATCGAGTTCCTCGTAGTCCGCGGGAACGCCGAAATTCACATAGACCAGCGGAGCCGTCACGTCGCCATCAATCGAGTAAGCGTTATAAGTAGGAAGCTGCTCGGCCTGCTGGTCGGAAGTGGGATCTCCGGGCACGGGAGGTTCTTGCAGCTTCGCCGCAAATTTCGGCCCTCCAGCGACGAGTTCGACGGCGCGTTCCTCGGGCGTTGGGAAAAGTACATCGAACGTTTCGATATGCGCGTCGAGTCCGAATTCCTTGTATTTCGCGAGAATCCATTCGGCGTTGTCCTTGTCATACGGCGATCCAACGTGATGGGGCCGCGCTGAAAGCCGCTTCATATAAGCGCGAATATTTTCGGGATCGGGTATGGCGCGCATCTTTTCTTCCCACTGTCGTTCCACGCGCGAGGAATCGACGGTATAACCGGCAAGCGGCTGCTCGTCCGCGACGACATGCCCGCCAATCGGCGCCAGGGACGTGCACGCGAAAACAATCGATGCTGCAAACGCACTGCGGTCCATAAGCCCCCCTTGTTTGGAGGAGGTATTCTGCCTGAACTCGGGGGCGATTGGAAACGTTTGTTGCGAACTTACGCGCGGCTTCCGGTTTTCAAGAGGATGTCCAGGTCATCGGGATGGATGGCGCAGAGGAGCGCTTCCTCGCGGTCGATGCGCCCCTTGCTGATCAATTGCACGAGGGATTCCTCGAGCGCGAACGATCCCTTTTTCTTGGTCATGGTAATTTCCTGATGCAGATGCTGGAGCGCGTTGCGGCGAATATGCTGCCGCGCGCCGTAGCCGATCATGAGCAGCTCCGCGGCCGGAAATCTCTCGCCGCTTTTGCCGGTCAGGAGAATTTGCGTGAGGACCGCGGCGATAGCCATCGCCAATTCCTGGCGGATGGTGTTTTGGCGCTCGTCGGAAAAGGAATCGGAGATGCGCGAGATGGTGGTGGCCACGTCGATGGTGTGGAGAGTCGAAAGCACGAGATGGCCGGTTTCTGCGGCGGCCACGGCGATGCGCATCGTTTCCGGATCGCGCATTTCGCCCACCACGAGCACATCGGGCGCCTGACGCAGGGCGGCGCGCAGAGCTGTTGGAAAGTCCGGAGCGTCCGTGCCGATCTCGACTTGCTCGATCACGCTGCGAATGTGCGTGTGCTCGTATTCGATAGGGTCCTCGATGGTGAGGATGTGGCGCGCTTCGCGGCGATTAATGTCGTCGATCAGCGCGGCGAGGGTGGTCGATTTCCCCGATCCGGCGGGACCTCCAATCAGCACGAGACCGCGTGGGAGATGCGCGAGCATTTCGACGGAAGGAGGGAGATTTAGTTCGCGGAGTGCAGGCACTTTTTGCGGCAAGGCGCGAATCGCGGCGGCTGCGTGGCTGCGTTCGCGATGCAGATTGATGCGAAAGCGGCCCAGCCCCGAGACGCGATAGGAGGAGTCAGCGATTTGAGAATGGCTATAGCGCTGCAACGCATGAGGGGTAAGGGCCGGAAGAACGGCCGCTTCGACATCGGCGCCGTCGAGCGGAGCTTCTTCGATTTTTTGCACCGTGCCTTTGGCGCGAATGCAAGGAGGCGCTCCTGCGACAAGCAGCAAATCGCTCCCACCTCGGCCAAGCAGGGCCTTGAGCCATTCGTCAAGCCGAACGGTCGCGGCCAGCTCGGATGGTCGACGTTCTTCCGTAGCGATCGATTTGGTCGCGACGCGGTCGATTTTGGGCGCTTCGTCCACGCAGATCCTCGGTCTAAATGGAGTGCTGCGTGAGGAATTTTGACGCAGCTTGGCTTGTTCGTCCAGCGGGAAGCGTGCGAAGCGGAGCGCGGGGCTGCCGGAGGCAATTGGTTGGAGCTAGGCTCTGCGGAGAGTCATAAGTGTGATTTCCGGAGGCACGCCGAGGCGCACGGGCGCGCCCACAGTACCGAGGCCGCGATTGACGTAAACCGACGCCAATGCCGACGTTTCCCCCGGAAAGGAAGGTCCGTGATTTTTTCCGCGCGCCGAGCTATACGGGAAGGCTCGGTCGTTCGGAGCCGGAGCGAACATTGGACGCGTATACAGCCCGGCGACGTAGTCCGTGATGAAGCGCGCAGGACTAAGCCGATGATCGAGAATCTCCACTTGGATTTGTCCGCCATGCGTGTGACCGGCAAGGCTCAGCTCGACGCCTAGTTCCGCGGCGCGATTAAAGGTGTTGGGATTGTGCGACATGAGAATGTTGGGCATGTCGCGGCGCACCAGAGGCTCGAGGTGCGGAAGCATTTGCACCCTGCGGCCGCCGGGGGTGCGCTCGCGCTGATAATCGACGCCGATGAGATTGAACCACGCGCCTTTAAATTCGATTTGCGCATTCTGGTGGCGGAGGAGCTTCATTCCGTACTGAGCGAAGAGGATCTGCGCCTTCTCTTCCGCATGAGCGTAAATCTCGTGATTGCCGTTGCAGCCCCAAACTCCTAGCGGGGCCCGAAGCCGGTGCACTTCATCGATGCAATCGGCGATGGGGTCGGCTGCGCCGGTAATGAAATCTCCGGTTGCCAAAGCGAGGTCCGCGCCCAAGTCGTTGGCCATCTCGACGGCGCGGCGCACCTGCATGCGAGGCATATAACTGCTCAGATGGATGTCGCTGATCTGGACGATCTTCATGCCTTCGAGTCCGGCGGGCAGATTGGGGATCGCAATTTCTACTTTTCGGACTTGGTAGTCGAGACGCTCCGCTGCAAACCCGTAAACTGCGGTGAGGAACGGCCCGGCACCCGCGAGCGCGGTGGCCGTCTTAAAAAAGTAGCGGCGCGAAGGGTTGGGAAGAAGTTCGGCGGCGGCAGACAACGGAGCCGAAGCCTGAGGAGCTGCCGTTGCAGGCTTCGATGCCGAAGAGGCGGAAACGGCAGAAGGCCTTTGCTTGGTTTTAAGCCGATAGGCGGCGCGTAGCCAACCCCAGATTCGATCGATGGCACGCACAATCTTTACAGCTAAATAGGCGAAAAGCGCGCTGAAAAACCACAAGCCTGCGAAGACCGTGACCATGTTGCCGGTCGGAACCAGATAACCGTGCTGACCCATGCGGAAGCTATCGAGCGTCGCGCCGATAATCAGCAGCAGGGCCGCAACATAAATCACACGTGCTGCAACACGCAGAACTTGGCTGCCCCAATTTGATGTCACGCGCCAAATGCTGCGATACCAGAAACGCTGCGAAAGGAAAAGCAGCACCACGAGGCCTAGGCCGACCGCGCCGCGCGATAAAATCCAGGACCAGTTCAAGTTGAGAGTCCCCCCAATTGCAAAACATAAGTCTAGCATGCCTATCCCGGGCGATTCTCGGAGACGCAGATAAACGTCATGCGTAAGAAGAACCCGGCCAAATGGACAGGTTTTTGGCTGGCGGAGAGAGATACATTTGGCTAGACCGGTTGCCAGGAACTGTGAGCCCGCGGCGCTCGGGAGGATGGAGTCACAGGGCGTGCCGCGCCATTAGCCGCTGGCCATCCGACTTGGTTAGGAACTTGCGGCTCCAGCTGCGCCATTTTCAAGCAGCGCTTTCAGCTGTGCGGGGTCGCTCGTCGGCGGAAGACACGTTTGTCCCGCGCAGACGACGGCGAGCGCTTTATCGGCCGGAAGGTGCGGTAACGTTTCCTTGAGCGCGCCCGCGAGATGAATTTGCGGCGTTTGGGGCGTCACTCGCAGGACAGACTTGCCGAAACGATAGACTTGGTGCGCGGCAGTTTCGAGGGCTTGCGCGGCGGGATCATCGGCGCGCCCGGTGATGACGACTTGCATTGGATGGCGCGCGAAGAGAGTAGCGGCGAGGCCGTAGGTCGCGGCAAACATGCCGTATTGGGGGGCGATTCCGGCGAAGGCCTCCAGAGTTTTCCGGGCAAAATTGTAGTAACGCTCATCCCCTGTAAAGGCGTGCATGCGAATGAGGGCGATGGCCGCGACGGAATTGGCGCCGGGCGTGGGCGAATCCTGAAAGGGTTTGCGGCGCACGTCGAGGCCGCCCATCGGCGCGGCATCCGAAGGCCGGTCGAAAAAGCCGCCGCCTTCGGCGTCGCCGTAGCGGGCGATGGCGAGGTCCATCG
>DATJOL010000201.1:0-48161 GCA_035507075.1 Candidatus Aquilonibacter sp.
ATTCGCGACTGTTCTAAAGGCCAGCGTGACTGATTGGAGTAGCACTGTCCTGCTTCGCCCCTTGGCCGTATCCACACTGTGGCTTACTACGGTAGCTGTGAGGTTACATCCGGCTGCCCTCTTTTTACCGGGTATCTTCAACGAAGCCGGAGATCCTCAACGAAGGAGTGCCTATGCGAAGAACATTCTTTTTGGCCGCGGCCCTGTTTTTCAGCGTTTCGATTTGTTTGACAGTTGGCGGGGAACTAGCCGTGGCGCAGGGGCCTGCGGGGAACGGCGCGTCCGCAGCCGCGCAGGAGAGCTCGCACAGCGCGGATTCCCTTAACCCGGTGAAGTGGCTCAAGAAAGATTCCAAGGATTCCGGCGATGCGGCCGGAAACAGAAGCGAGGAAGAAGAGAAGCTCACTCCGGTGCTGCGAGCCCATGGGGTGCTAGCCGCCGACGCTACCGCGAGCGACGCGTGCGCGCCGTTCACGGCATTGGATGGATGCCTCGCTGCCCTTCACGCCAGCCACAACCTCAAGATGGATTTCTATTGCCTCCGCGCCGACGTGACGGGCGTGAACAGCGGTGCGGATCTCTCCGGCTGCAGAGTCGCTAGTGATGGGAAAGCTCAGAGCCTGAACAAGGCGATCCATCAGCTGCAGCCCGATGCCAACGCCAAGGCCGCCGCAAAGGACGCCGAACAGCAGGCCAGCGACGACCTGAAGCAAATTGGAGGCTAGCCGCGAACGGAGCAGCGGTTCGCTCGCATGGCGTTAGTTGGCGGAAGAGCGGTTGATGTGGTCGATGACGATGACCTGGTTGTAAATGCCATGTCCCGCGGTTCGCGGCTCCTGCGTCCTGGGCTTCACATGTTCGGTAACTGCGATGGCGGGCGATAGAGCCGAGCGAACAGGAGGAAGAGGAGGATGAGGACGAGCCCCATAGCCCAGCTTGCTTCGGGGCCGAAGGCGCCGCCGGTGAGCCAAGCGGGACCGGTCCAGGAGGTTTGGAGCAGGTGCCCTGCGGCGAATTTGCCAGCATCGCGACCGGAATAGAAAAAGGTGAGAGCCCAGTCGAAAGCAGCGTGAAAACCTATGATAAAGGCGAGCGAGCCGGTGCGGCGAATCGTCAAACAGCCGAAGAGCGCGAACAGGGCCGCGCCGAGGCAGACTTGCCAGTTCCCGTAGGGTTTGAAATACAGCGCACCAAAGCCGATGGAGATGAGCACGGCAGCAGGCCAGAAGTGAATTCCATCAGCGAGAGTCCTTAGCAGATAGCTGCGAAAAGCGACTTCCTCGGCGAGTCCGAGGGCGAAGGCAGCGAGGAGCCACCAGAGAGCGGAATAGGCGAGCGCGCGTCCATGGACGGCAAAGCCAGCGACATGGTAGCCGTGAAGCGCGGCGATAAGTGCGATGAGGAGGGAAACGGCCAAAAATCCCCAGAGCAGGCCTTGCCAGAAGAACCGGCCGAAAAAAGTTCGCGTGGGAATGTAATAGTCGCGCAAGCTGAGGTGTTCGGCGCGGCCGGCGATGAGAGTGGCGACGACCACAGCTGCGAGAAGCGCCGCGCTGCCGACGATCAGCCAGCGGGGATCGAGGAAATGGGATTTGATGGCGTTGAGTTGGATTGGGGTGACGCTGATCGCCAGCGCGAGTACGACCTGGACTCCTAGAACGATCACAAGCCAAGAGAAAAGACGCCAGCCGATGCGGAAGCCGCGGTTCCTGGCGAATATTGCAGCGGCGCTCATGAGACTTGTCCCCGGGCACGATAGTACACCCTTACGCCATCAATGGGACTGCGTCAGTTCGTAGACGGCTTTTCGATGTGGTCGATGATGACGATCTGGCGGGTGCCTTTGGCGGCGGTGAGCTTCAGTCCGAGCTGCTCCTTGATCGCGGTGAGGAGGGTCGCTTCCGGCTGAGTGTCCGCCGATTGGGAGGGGGCATCGTCGGCGGCCGTGAATCCGGGAGTAGTGGCGCCGCCGGGGGAATATTCGAGGCGGATATCGTACTTGCCGGTGAGCCCGGTCTTATCGACGATCGTACGGCCGGTAACTTTGTAGAGCCATGCGGAAAACGAGTCGAGGGTCATGGCGCGCGTTTCGAGAAGGCGGTTCGGCCCGTCATTCAACATGAGAATCAAATGGCATGGTTGTCCACCGGCGGGCTGAGGGGCGCGGAAGTGGCCGTCAGGCGCAAAAACCGGATTTCCCGTGGCGGGGTCGCGCGGAACGTCTGCAGGCGGCACATCAATCGCGCAGCTGCCGGTGGCGGGCTTTAATTTGGAGCCGCCTTTATCGACCGTGAGCTCATAGGCCGGGCCGCTTCTGGTTTCGCGATGGATTTTCAGGTGGAACCTGTCTTCGAGCAGCGACTGCATCATGGGCCCGAGCATCATCGGCTGGCCGGGAGTGCCGTCCGCTCTGGCCTCGATCGTATAACGGTCCGAAGAAACCCAGGACGGGGCCCCCTCGATTGGCGGCGCCTGAACCGCGAGCGCGCGCTGCTGGCCGTCTGCAAAGGTGATGTAGGCGTCCTGGAGCAGCGTCATTACGGTGACGCATTTTTTGATCACGAGATTGGGCGACGGCCCGGTGTCTCCCAAGCCTCCCATTTCGCGAAGAGGCGCGGCTACGTTTCGATCGCAAGGATGGATGGCAGCGACTTCGAATTTCCCAGCGGGCGGCGCCGGGGACTGAGCCTGGAGCGCCGGGACGTTTGCGGCTCCGATCAGCAGACCGATTGCTACCGGAATAGCCAGCGCGGCTGCTGCAACGGCTGCGAGCAGAAGCTTCTTTGCGCGACTCAACCGCGCGAAGCCGCGATTTAACATGATGGCCTCGATCCTTCGCCGGATGCTCGCACCCGATACGCCGGACGCGGCTGCGAGCGGCGATTGCGCGTAGAACTTGCAGACGTTGAGGATCGCGTCGGCATAGATTTCGGGTTGGCTGCCCTGGCGCAACACTTCTTCGTCGCAAGCTTGCTCGCGCTCTTCCACGAGCCGCGCGCCGATCCACCAGACAAGGGGATGGAACCAGAAGGCCGCTTCGACCAGCATGTGAATCGCGGCAAAGAGATTGTCACGACGGCGGACGTGGCAGAGTTCGTGCGCGAGAACGGTCTCCAGTTCCAGTGGTGTGAGCCGCTCGGTAATTCCCTCGGGGAACAAAAGGACAGGACGCAAGATCCCGACAACAGCCGGCCCCAGATGGCGTGGAGATACGCGAATTTCTACCGGCTGAGGAATACCCGTGGCGTTGCTGGCGCGGACTGCCGCACGGATCCTGAGCCAGCCGCGGAATCGGATGAATGCGACCGTAGCGAATCCAGCGAGCCAGAGCGCAAGGAGAGCAATGGGAAACCAGTGGACGTCACTGGTTGCGACAGCCGCGGAAGTCGATTGCGGGAAGGGCGGGGCGACCGAGGGCCCGGTAAATTCCTCGACTGTCCAGGAGACGACGGGCGAGGTGATCTGGCTTGCGACCTGAGCGGCGGCAGGCATCAGGGTCTCCAAATAGCTTCCCAGGTCGAACAGCAAGGCGAAGGGCACCAGGAATTTGAGGGATGCGCTCAGCCACAGCCAGTAACGAACCTGAGCGCGATTGCCCCGGAAAGCCGCGGTCATCAAAGCCGCCGCGAGGGCAAAGAGGGTCGATTGCCAGAGATGTCCCCAGAGATATGCAGAGAGTGCCTGCGTCATTTGGGTTCACCCTTTCCTTCCAGCCGGCGCTGCGCCTTCAGTTTTTTGATGGTTTTCTCGAGTTCGCCAATGTCGTTTGGGGTGAGTTTGCCGGCGTCGGCGAGTTGCGCCATCATGGGCGCGGCCTGGCCGCCGAAGAAACTGAGGACCTCGTCAAGGACGCGGCTTCGGGTGACTTCGCGGGCCACGAGCGGCTCGAAGATATCGGCCTTGCCGATCTTGCGGACGCGGCGGAGCGCGCGCTTCGTTTCCATGCGGTAAACAATCGTCTGGACCGTGGTGTAAGCCGGGCGCGGCTCGGGGAACGCTTCCTGGATCTCGCGGATCGAAGCGCTGCCGTGAGTCCAGAGGGCTTCGAGAATGCGAAGCTCGAGCCTGCTGAGTTTGGGATGAGGCATCCGATCTCCTCTACTACTTTGTAGGTGGACATTACTACGGTGTAGTTTTGCGAGTCAAGAGAAATTCTGCGCCACAACTTTGTGCTGTATGATTCGCACAGAAACAGGGCCACCGGGCGGGCCACTTGCCATCGAGACAAAATAGAGTGCGCTGAGATGACCGGAGGGCCGGAAAAAAATTATGATTGAGATGACGAGGAGGACGCTTTTGACACTTGCCGCTGCGGCCGCGATTCCCGTGCAGACAAGCTATCGCATTATCGATTCGCACGTTCACGTGTGGAAGCACGATCCGGAGTATCCGTTTGCGCCCGGCGCCAACGTGCCCGCGCGCGATGCGACGCCAGAGACGCTGCTGGCGCTGATGAAGGCGAACGGCGTGGCGAAAACGGTGATCATCCAGGTGATCCACTACAAGTACGACAACCGCTATGCGCTGGCCGTGCTGAAACAGTATCCCGGGACTTTTCGAGGCGTGTGCCGCGTGGATCCGCTCGATCCCGCGGCGCCGGACCATTTGTCGTATTGGACCGAGCAGGGATTTCATGGGGTGCGGATCAGTCCGGCGGGAGACGCGTCTGGCGATTGGTTTCGCGGAGCGTTGATGCCGCCGCTGTGGAAGCGATGCGAGGAGTTGAAGGTGCCGATGACCGTGCTGGCGCCGATTACGCGCATGCCGGATGTGGCGCCGCTGATGGACCGGACGCCGGATTTGACATTGGTGATCGACCACATGGCGGATTGTCCGATCGATCAGCCCGAGCAGCTGGAGAAACTGATCGCGCTCGAGCGCTATCCGAACGTGTTTGTGAAAATTTCGCACACGTGGTCGATTTCCAAGCAGCCGTATCCGTGGCTGGATGCGCAGCAATATGTGAAACGGCTCTACGACGCGTACGGGCCGCGACGGCTGATGTGGGCGACCGATTGGCCGATCCTCGAGACGTGGACGACGTATGACAAAGCGTTGAGCGTGGTGCGGGACGAGATGAAATTTCTGAACGCGGAAGATGAGGAATGGATGTTGAGCAGGACGATCGAGAGGGTTTGGCCGTTTCCGGAGTAAACATTCGCGGCGCCCATTCGGCCGGGAATGTCATGCGCTGACAAGATTCCATTCTCCATATAGTCTCGGATTGCCTCGTGAGGAAGGTTATCGTAGGCTTGCGGGGTGCTTTCGGCCCGCTTGCGCCTATATACCTCAACCTGCACCGCCGCGGCACCTTCGACGGCGGTGAACGAAGCTTCTTATTGATGACTTTGTTCGAGCCAGACCGGCCGTCCCACTCGATCGTTCCGCGCTTACTCGGCTACGGATTGTCCATTGTTTTTCTCGTGTGGGTGCTGCACGACTTCCACGTGGTGCGGGCGCTAAAGGATATGGCGAACGCGGACTGGAAGTGGGTGATCGTGGGGATGGCGTGCGACGTGACGAGCTACGTGGCGCAAGCCTGGCGCTGGAAGCTGCTGCTCACACCGTTTGGCAGAGTGCGGATGACGAAATCAGTGCGCGCGATTTTTTCGGGGTTGTTTGCGAATCTCGTGTTGCCTTTGCGGCCGGGCGAATTCCTGCGAGGGTATCTTCTTTCGGGTTCGGAAAATATCAAACTGGGGCTCACGCTCGGGTCGGTGGGAGTAGAGCGGCTGATCGATCTGGTGATTGCGACGTCTGCGCTGGGCGTGGTGTCGTTGCTGGTCGATCTGCCGCCGCGATTTCGGCGAGCCGCGGATATTCTGGGAATCATAACTCTGGTGATCGTGACGATCATCGTTGCGCTGATCTTTTTCCTGGAGACGAAGATCGGAAAGAATGAGGGTCCGCCGCCCGACCCCACGCAGGCCGGGTTGAAGGGAAAGATAATGGCGGCGCTTTTTTCGCTGCATGCGATGGGGACGGCGCCGAGCTTCTATTCGGCGGTGCTGGCTTCGCTGCTGGTGCCGGGATTCCAGATCCTGGCGATGTGGGCGATTATGACGTCGTATAGCCTGCACTTGTCATTTCTGGTTGCGGTGGTGGTGACGGTGGTGATCAATCTGGGCGTGTCGCTGCCCAATGCGCCTGCCAATGTGGGGTCGTATCAGTTTTTTTGTGTCTTGGGATTGAGCATTTTCGACGTGGATAAGACAACCGCGACCGGGTTTTCGATTTTCGTATTCATCGCGTTGACGCTGCCGCTGCTGTTTTTGGGGATAGCCGCGCTGGTGCGAAGCGGTCTTTCGCTGCGGACGATGCGGGAGCGGGTGGCGCACCCTACGGAAGCGCCGCCGCCAGCCGCGGCGTAAGGCTGTGACGATAATTCGTCATCTTGCCTCATTCGACTTCGACCAGGGGGCTGACTCCGGCCGCGCGGCAGGTGGAAACCTGCAAACAAAGCCGGGATTTCGCCTCATGCGGATGGAGTAAGCCAATCAGCAGACTACGGGGTTCGTCTGATGCCGGGCGACCTGGGCGCTAAGCGAAGCTATATGTGCCCAAGCCGCGGCCCCATAACGCTTCAGCAAGGAGGAACTATGAACAAGGTCAGGTATCTTTTACTCGCAGCCGTTATTGGATTTTGCTTCACGTTGGGCTCCCCCAAGATAGAAGCTCGCCAGGTGAGTGTGGGTGTCAGCATCGGGCCGCCTCCCGACTGCCCATACGGGTATTACGATTACGCGCCGTACGCGTGCGCCCCTTACGGCTATTACGGCCCGGAATGGTTCTCGGGTGGAGTTTTTATCGGCGCCGGCCCGTGGTTTCACGGTCCAGCCGACTTTCACGGCCACGTGAACAACCATTACGACGTCAAGCACGGCTATAAAGGCCCGCTGCCGAAGCGCGGCGCCAAGCCCGAGGAATCAAGGCGTCCGGGCAATCAGACAAACTTCAAGGGCAACGAAATGCGTGATGGGCGCGGCCACGTAGTCAACGGAAAGCATTAAAACTGACTTGGCGCGGGCGGGCGGCGAACGGACGTTCGCCGTCGCTCGCCAGGGACCGCGCAGCTCCAGGCAGGATGCGGCGGAAGGTGCCGTTGGAACCAGCAAGGGAACTGATTCGGCTGCCTGACAGGGGCGGTGAGTTCATGGCTGACCAGCGCTCGCCGCGGGCTGATTCACAGTGGCATTTCTTGAGGGGCCGAGAGGGATTTGCTGGCATTGGAACACCGGCTGATTTCGCTTTAGCCTTCGGTTCGGCGCCGGGTTATATTGGCATTTAGCCCTGTGCGCTTACGAGGACGGCGGCCTTTGCTTTTTAGCCAGGTTTTCGGCTACAGAGGCAGAGGCCGGCCGGGCAGGCTCTGCCCACTGTGCCTCGGGTGCGAACGGCCCAAATCGAATGGCTTCAGACATCCAGAAACGCCTAGAACGCGCGCGCCGCAGCCTTGAAAAGAACAAGCTGCGCGAAGCCGTAACCGAGTATCAAGGCGTCCTCGAAGAAGTTCCTTCCCATCAGGAAGCATTGCAAGCGCTTGCGGACATTTACACGCGGCTGAACGAGCCGGCGCTGGCGGCGCCTTATTACGGGTTGCAGTTTGACCGTCTGCTCGAGGTGAGCGACGCAGCCAAAGCCGGCGCCATCTATACGCGCTTCCTGCGGCCATTTCCGCAGCCACCGGACCGGCTGATGCGTTATGCGGCGCTGCTCCAACGGCAGAACCGATCGAGCGAGGCGATCGAGCAGTATTCGGCCGCGGCGAACACTTTCCAGGAACAGAAGCGGGATATTGAGGCTCTGGCCTGTTACGAGAGCATCGCATTGCTCGACCCGGAAAATCCGGCGCGCCACGTGGCGCTGGGCGAGCTTGCGGAAAAGCTGCGTCATTCGGATCTGGCGGCGCGAAGCTTTGTGCGTGCGGGGCAACTGACGCAAGCTGCGGGAACTCTCGACCAGGCCATCGAATATTTCGAGCACGCGCATCAGCTGGCCCCGACCGATCGCACGGGAGCGCTTTTGCTGGCCGAGGCGCGTTTGCGCAAGGGCGACGCGGAGGGCGCAGTCACGCTGCTCGATCCTTTTTCGCCGAGCGAGAAGGATACGGCGTTTCTGGCGCTTTTCGGCGAAGGGTTACTGCGTACCGGGCATCTGGATCGCGCTTGCGAATGCTTTCAGGCATATTACCGGCAGAAGCCGGATAACTTCGGCAAGCTTTTCGAGACAGCTGCGGCCTACCTGAAAGAGCGGCAGGAGGACAAAGCCGTAGCGCTGGTGGAGCAGACGAAGGACTGGATGCGCAGCATGCGCAAGGAAGCCGAACTTTGCGCTCAAGTCGACCGGCTTGCGGAGTCGTATCCCGCGTCGCTGCGGTTGGCGGAGATGGTGGCGCACCTTTATGAAGAGCTGAATCGCGAAACGAAATATTTCGACGCGCTGATGAAGCTGTTTGATCTATACGTGATCGCAGGCCGCATGCGCGAGGCCTGCGACGCGCTCGACCGCCTGGTCGATATCGATCCATACGATTACCGCAACCAAGAGCGGATAGCGCAGCTGGAAGGGAAGGTCGATCCGGCATTTCTACAGAATGTGCTTTCGCGGGCGGCGAAAGCGGCTACGGTCTCGACGCGGACGGAGGGCTTTACGGGCGCGGGATCGAGCGCCACTACGGCAGCACCTGCTTCGGAAGAGGTTCGCGCGCAGCAAGCGCTGGAAGACCTGATCGTGCAGGTGGAAATTTTTCTGCAGTATTCGCTGCAATCGAAGGCGGTGGAGCGGCTCGAGCGGATTGCGCAGCTTTTCCCGGCCGAAGAGGAAAAAAACGAGCGCCTGCGCGCGCTTTACGATCGCGCGAACTGGTGGCCGGCAGGCTCGGCTAAGCCCGCATCGGCGAACGGATCGCAGGCGCCCGCTCCGAAACCCGCGCAGCCTCCGGTTGCCGTGGCGCCGCCGGCTCCGACACCCATGCCAGCTGCACCGCCTGAACCGCCTGCGGCGCCCGTCGTCGCGCCATCCGCTGCGGATACGCATCGTGATCTTGCGGTGATTGCGGAAATTAACCGGCTCATGTACCGGCAATCGACGCCGCGCGAGGTACTCTCGACAACCGCGGCGCAAGTGGGCAAGCATTTGGGCGCGGCGCGATGCCTCGTCTCAGTGGGCGGGTCTCTCGATGGCGGGCATTTGACCGCGGAATATTGCGCGCCCGGAGTTTCTCCCGCTTCGGTGGCGCACGTGCCGGCGCTGGTGCACCTGGTGACGACGGCGCCGGCGGATTCGCTAGGCGGAGTGGAGCTCCATGGTGCGAATGCGCCCGCGCTGCGCGAATTGGGGATGGAGTCGGCGCTCGGAGTGGTTTTGACGGACAAGGAAACGCAGGCTGTGGCCGGCACGCTGATTATAGGAGATCCGAGCGCGAGAAAATGGAAGCCGAATGAAAGCTTCTTCTTGCAGGCCGTAGGCGACCAGCTCGTGCTTTCCGTGAACCACACGCGGCTCCGGTCGCTGGTGCGGTCGCTGGCCGTGGCGGACGAACGGACGGGCCTGCTTAGCCGCGGCGCCTACCTTGACTGCTTGCTTGTGGAGGCGAACCGGTCTCGTGCGCAGAGCTCGCGGCTTTCGCTGGTGATTTTGCATCTCGATCACGGCAACGAGATTTTGCGCCAGCACGGAGATGTGGCCGTCGATCGCTATATGGAGCAGCTTGCAAAGGCGCTTTCCTCGACGATCCGGCAAACGGACATCGCGGTGAAGTATACGGCGTGGTCGCTCGCGTTTATTTTGCCGGATACTTCGCTGGACAACGGGCGGATTCTGGCCGAAAAGCTGTTGAAGGCCGCGGCGACGGTGCGCCCAACGTGGGACGGAAAAGGGGATGGAAAAGACTTGACGGTGAGCGCCATTGTCGCTGAAGCTTCTGCGCGCCCCGGTGACGAGACTGAGGACCGCGTAACGGAATGGATTAACCGCGCGGAGTACGGCCTTGAGGATTTGCGGCAGGCGAGCGGGGGACAGTTGATGGCGCTCGCGACGCCGTGAGAAGCAATGAGCCAAGGAGGCAGAAGATAGAGAGTAAAGGAGAACGGCGCGTGCGCGCGCTCCCGCAACGGCGGGGGGACGTGCTTGGCTCCTCTTCGCATTCCTCTCTTCCGTGCCGCTAAGCGGTTCGGATGAAGTAAGATTCCTTTCAGCGGTTCTGATCGAAATTAGCAATGCAAACTAACCGGGGGTATTGGGGTGGGCGAAGAGTCTGTGCGGCGCAGTCTGAAGCCTGCGGAGATGCGCGGGGAATGGAAGGGCGAGGGGCTGCGTTTTGGCATTGTGGTGAGCGACTTCAACCGGTTTATCACGGACCGGTTGCTGGCGGGCTCGCTGGATGCGATGGGGCGCGCGGGCGTGAGCGAAGAGCAGATTCAGATCATCCGGGTGCCCGGATCGTTTGAGATTCCGATCACGGCGAAAAAGCTGGCGGGGACGGGGAAAGTCGATTCGATCATTTGCATCGGCTGCATTTTGCGCGGAGAGACGTCGCACTATGACTACGTCGCGTCCGAGACTTCGCGCGGAATTCAGCTGGCGCAGCTGGATACGGGAACTCCGATGATTTTCTGCGTGCTTACGTGCGATACGCTGGAGCAGGCGATCGATCGCGCCGGGTTGAAGGGCGGCAATAAGGGATACGAGGCCGGCGTGGCGGCGGTGGAGATGGCGCAGATTTCGCGCAAGTTGAAGATCGATACTCCTGCGAATGCCGGGACTAAAACGGGCGGCAAGGGCCGCGCTCGGCGCCGTTAGATGACGACCCTTCGTCATAAATCGAGGGAATTCGCGCTGCAGATGCTGTTTGAATGGGATATGACGCGCAAAAAGCCAGCGCGCGTGAAGCAGCATTTTTGGAAGTCCGCGCGGGCCACGGAAAACACTCGCGAATTCGCGGACCAGCTTTTCGAAGGCGCCGTGGCCGAGGCAGACACCGCCGATAAGATCGTCAGCACACTTTCGGAGAATTGGAAATTCGAGCGCCTGGCGGCGGTTGACCGGAACATTTTGCGGCTGGCTATTTTTGAGCTGCGATTCGGAACGGCGCCCGTGAACGTGGTGATTGACGAGGCGCTGGAGCTGGCCAAGAAATTCTCCTCCGAGGGATCTCCGGCGTTCCTCAACGGCATCCTGGACGCCGCGAACAAGTCCCTCGAAGCAAAAAGGAAAAAAGGCGCTTCGACCGGGGCGTGAGCCGCGGTGCGGCGCCGACTGCCCGGAAAAAAGCGGTCGGCGCCGTCCGCCGAGGTCAGACCTTCAGCGCGTGCAAGTAGTCGTAGCTGACTTTGATGGCTTGCAGCGGCGGCATCTCCGAAAAGGGCGGCTCCTGTTCGACGAAATAGTGCTGGATGTGACCGCCTTCCTTCGCGGCTTCGAAGACCGCTTTCCAATCGATCTTGCCTTTGCCGACTTCCGTGGTGGGCGCGCCGCCAAAGCCGATGCTCGGCGGATAGCCGGGCTTTTCGTCTTTTATGTGGAGCATCTTGATGCGGTCGGGATATTTCTTCAGCATCGCCACCGGATCATGGCCGGCGTAGACGACCCAGCCGCAGTCGAGTTCGTAGTTCACGGTGCCTTTTTCGGAATTCTGGATAAGAACATCCATGCCGGTTGAGCCGTCCGGGAAGTCTTTAAATTCCAGCGCGTGGTTGTGATAGGCAAACTGCATCCCGGCTTGGTTGATGCGCGCGCCGACCTTGTTGAAGACTTCAGCGGTGCGCTTGAAATCATCAGGCGTGAGGGCGTCGAGGCGCGCTTTGGCCGCTGCCATGCGCTGCTCTCGCGTGAGCCCGGCCTGCGGCGGTCCCGCGGGAGGACCGATGGGCGTGGTGGCGCAGACCATATATTGGAGCCCGAGGTTATGGCAGAAATCGATGAGCTGGTCCATTTGGTCGTCGGTGAGCGTGGTCTGCACGACGTGAGCGCTGGGGCAAGTGAGCCCTACGTCCGAGAAGGCTTTGCGCAAATCGGCAGGCGATTTGCCCTGGAAGCTGGCGAAACTCGCGCCCTCGACTGCTTTGTAGCCGATGTCCGCGATGGTTTTGAGCGTGCCGTCAAAATCTTTCTGCAGGTCGGAGCCTACCGTATAAAGTTGCAGACCGATCGGCAGGCCGAGCGGATCAGCACGCAGCTCCAACAATGCACCTGCAAGGCCGGTTGCGGCGATTGCTCCCGCAGTAGACTGCATAAAACGACGCCTTGAGACGGATTTCATCGATCCCCCCCGGGAAAACGCGTTAGATTGCGGCATTGTCGCCGAGCATGCGCAAGCCGCTGCGGGCAGCCCCACAGAGGCCGTCCGCGTACCGCTCTATCTAATGCAATCGCCGCGACTGGCGCAAGCGAAATTGTATACGTTTGCTTTCGGCATTGCCGGTCTGGCGAAGCCAATCGTCGAGGCGAGGAACGCGGCCTCGAGTCCGGCGGATCGGAGAAAGCAGCGAAAATCCCGGCGCGTGCAGCCATTTGCCGTCACCTCCACGCGGCGAACCTTTACGGAATCTTTATAGCCTGCTTATCTCTTGTTTAGCGGTGGCGGTGTAGGCTTTCGCCATCGAATCACTGCCGGACCTTTCGCGCGCCCTTCCCCCCACTCCACCACGGCGCGCGAAAGGGACCGGCCGAGTGAATCGAAGCGAGCGATGCTCCAACCAATTTTGCGCAGCGCGACCGGCTGCAACGTTGGGTGCGCCTTTGCAGCAGGGTCTTGTTCATGTTAGGACCGCTGAAGGTTAGCGACCGGCTAGACCGGTTTCGCATACAAGCGCTCGTCTCCAAGGGCGGGATGGCGTCGATTTATCGGGCGCTTGACCTTTCCACGGGCCTTACGGCGGCGATAAAAGTGCCGCATCCGGAACTCGAGTGCGATCCTCTCTTCTACGATCGCTTTCACCGCGAGATCGAGATTGGCAAAAAGCTGGAGCATCCGGGCGTGGTAAAAGTGCTGACGGTGGAGGATCAAAGCCGCGTTTACATGGCGATGGAATGGGTGGAAGGGAGGCCGCTGCGCAAAATTCTGGATGAGCAGAAAAGACTCACGCAGCAGGAATCGCTCCAGATCGCGCGAGCGACACTCGACGCGCTTGGTTACATTCACGGGCATGGCGTGGTTCACCGCGACTTGAAACCGGACAACATTATGGTCGACGGCGACCGTATCAAGCTGCTGGATTTCGGCATCGCCCGCGACGCCGCGGCGCGGCGGCTCACCTTCGGCAAGTTGACGAAGGCGATGGGCACGCCGGACTACGTTGCGCCCGAGCAGGTGAAAGGGAAGCGCGGCGACATGCGGACCGACCTCTACTCCTGCGGCGTGATTCTTTTCGAAATGCTCACGGGCGAGCTGCCCTTCCGTGGCGAAAACCCGCTGGCCGCGATGAATCAGCGGCTGCTGGTGGATCCTCTTCCCGCGCGGACGTTCGATCCGGGCATTTCGCCGGAGCTTGAGGAAGTGATGCATCGCGCCATGGAGCGCGATCCGAAGTACCGCTACGCGAGCGCCGCGGATTTTGCGCATGATTTGGCGAATCTGGAAAAGATAGCCGTTGAAGAACGCGCGGCGGCGCGGGCTGCGCAACGGGGTCAGCCGCCGCGAATGAAGTGGCCGTGGGCGTATGTGGCCCTGGCTTTAATCCCCGTCGTAATTTTTGGCTTGCTGCTGATCGTGGCGCATCAGAAGTAGACTTCGCGTGCGGCCTACGACGTGAATTTGGAATGCTGCGGCCGAAACCCCCCCGACGATTTTCGATCTCGCCCCTTTAGAAACCCGCTAAACTTCTCCTAGGCCCACAGATACACGGCCGGCAAACGCCGTGCCGCCGGTGCTCGATGGATTTTCAGCTCTCTGACGAACAGCAGCAGCTCAAGCGGACGGTCCGCGAATTTGCGGAGCGTGAGATTGCGCCTTACGTGATGAAGTGGGACGAGGCGAGCGAATTCCCGCTCGCTACGATCAAAGAGCTGGGCAAGCTCGGGCTGCTGGGCACGATCTTCCCGCCGGAAGTGGGCGGCGCAGGCATGGGCTACGTCGAATACGAAACGGCGATTGAAGAGCTGTCGCGCGTCGACGGATCGGTGGGAATTATCGTCGCGGCGCACACCTCGCTTTGCACCAATCACATTTTTACGGCAGGGAATGACGCGCAGCGGAAGCGGTACGTGCCGAAGCTCGCCTCCGGTGAGTTCATAGGCGCGTGGGCGCTCACAGAGCCCGGCTCGGGTTCGGATGCGGCGGGCGCACGGTGTGCGGCAGTCCGCAAAGGCGACCGCTGGGTGATCAACGGCACGAAGACTTTTTGCACGAACGGCCACTATGCGGACGTGGTGGTTGTGATTGCCGTGACCGACCGCAATAAGGGAACGCATGGCCTTTCCGCGTTCGTGGTGGAGAAGGGGACCGAGGGATTTCGGCCGGGCAAAAAGGAAAACAAACTCGGATTGCGCGCGAGCGACACGGCCGAGCTGATTTTCGAGGATTGCGAAGTGCCCGCGGAAAACCTGATTGGAAAAGAAGGCGAGGGATTTGTGGATGCGCTGCGCATTCTCGATGGCGGGCGCATTTCGATTGCCGCGCTCGGGCTCGGAATGGCGCAGGGGGCGTTTGATGCCGCGCTGAAATATTCGAAGGAGCGCAAGCAGTTCGGCAAACCCATTTCGGATTTTCAGGCAATCCAATGGAAGCTGGCCGATATGGCCGTGCAGATCGAGGCGGGGCGCGCGCTCATCTGGCGCGCGGCCACGACGAAAGACGCCGGCAAGAATACGACGCTCGCTTCGTCAATGGCGAAGCTCTACTGCGCGGAGATCGCCGTGAAATGCGCAAACGAGTGCGTCCAGATTCACGGCGGATACGGCTTCATCAAGGACTACCCGGCGGAGAAGTTTTATCGCGACGTGAAGCTGTGCACCATCGGCGAAGGCACCAGCGAAGTGCAGCGCATGGTCATCGCCCGCGAAATCTTGAAACGGTAGCCTTCACTTCCTCTTCTTACACCTGATTTACAGGCGAAATGCTCGCAGTTCGCCGTGAATTTGTGTACCATCGCGCGCGTCGTCACCAATTCTCATGATCGAGGCGCGAAATGCGTAATCTCCTGCTTTTGGCTCTGCTATTCGGCGTTGCACATCCGGCCAACGCTCCCGCCGTCCCGCCCGCCGGCGTGGTTGTCACGGCCGCTGAAATGAAAGACGCGATGAAAAATGCCAAGCCGAATCCGCGTTCGGTTCCCGGAACATACGACATCACCATACGCTCCGTGGATGTGGGCGATGCGAATGTCGGCGTCGCGATCGTGCATCACATCACACCCGAGACGCACGACGCCATCCTTCACGAAAAGGTGACCGAGATCTATTACATGACGGAAGGCGGCGGCACGCTCGAACTGGGCGGAACGCTGACCGACCCGAAACCTTTTGGTCCGAACACGGGCCTTCCGGACATTGGCCCGAGCCTGCGCGGCACCGGCATCGTCGGGGGGAAAAGCCGCCACGTAGGCGTGGGCGATGTCGTCGTGATCCCGGCCGGCACGCCGCACCGGTTCACGTCGATCGATGGCCCCGTCAGCTACATCGACTACCGCATCGACCCGGAAAAGGTGACGCCGCTGAAGTAAGTTGACACGGCCGCGGCCCGCACGCAGAATGTGCGCGTTTGACGCAGCGGCATCTGCATTTCGCGAGGCGAAATTTGCATGCGTGCCGCGGGGAGGAGCGTTCTTATGAGATCCGTTCTTACTACCCTGTTGGCTTTGCTTGCTCTCGCCGTGGCAACGGTCGCGCCCGCTCAGGGGCAGGTCCGCCAGACGAAAGAGCAGATCATGTTTTACACCTCCACATGGACCGGCCCGCGCTTTCCGGATGGCCGCCCGAAAATCCCGGACGACCTCCTCAAGCGTGCACTCGACGTTTCCATCGAGGACGTGTGGGATTTTCTGCGCGAGCACGGCTATCAAAATCAATTTCAGGGGGACTGGCAGGCGCTTCATCCCGACCAACCCTTCGCCGGCCGCGCGCTCACCGCGCAATTCGTGCCCACGCGGCCGGATATGGCCGAGCCTGTCCGCGCCGAGGGAAAAGCCGAAGGGCGCGTGAGTGGAACGAATAGTTGGGTGATCGATGAGCTTCAGATGGGCGACACGATGGTCGTCGACGGCTACGGAAAGATCATCGAGGGAACGATCATCGGTTCGAACCTCGGCAGCGGAATCGCCGCGCACACGCACTCGGGTTTCATTTTTTACGCCGGCATCCGTGACGCCGAGGAGAATCGCGAGATCCCGAATCTCAACGGCTTCTATCTCGGTTACGACCCATCGGCCTGGGCGCAGATGCAGCTCACGGGCATCAACGTTCCCGTGCGCATTGGCCGCGCCACCGTGTTGCCGGGCGATCTGGTGCTTGCGAAGCGCGACGGCGTGATCTTCATTCCGGCGATCCTTGCCGAGGATGCGATCTCCAACGCAGAATTTACGAATCTGCAGGACTCCTACAATTTCGAGCTGAACAGCACCGGCGCCAATGGCGCGGAATTTGAAGGCGGCTGGACGCCGGAGAAGTTCGCGGGCTTTGCGAAGTGGATCGATGCACATCCGGAGAAACTGAAGATGCCGCGCTCGGAATTCGATGCGCTGCTGGCGAAAGCCGAAGCGCCGCGCCCGCCCAGAAACGGCCGCGTCGGCCGTGGCGGCGAAGGCCCGGAACAATAAAGATGCGTGTGAGGGCAGCCTGGAAATCTGTGGAAGCGGTGTTGAAACGGCGGATACTCTTCCTTGCCAGGGGGGGCCGAAACCCGACTGCCTGAAATTACATCTCGCATCTCGCCCCCTCAGCCCGTCACTCGATGTCAGACTGAATTCGACGTATCTCGTTGAAAACAAAGGATCGGCCCCTGGTCAGCCCGTCACAAAGAGTGTTCCCCACCGCCTCTGAGCACCCACCTGACGGGTTTTTCTACTCCGCCCAATCGAACGAGCGCGTGACCGCCTTTTTCCAGAGGCGGTACATTTTCTCACGCGTCTCCTCGTCCATGCGCGGCTCCCAGGTGAGGTCGACGGCCCAATTGTCTTGCAGCTCCTCGATGCCCTCGAAGAAGCCCACAGCGAGCCCGGCCGCGTACGACGCGCCGAGCGCCGTCGTTTCCTTCACCACGGGACGCACAACCGGCCGGTTCAAAATGTCCGCTTGAAATTGCATGAGCAGATCGTTTTCCACCATGCCGCCGTCGGCGCGCAACACGTCCAGCGCGATACGCGAATCGCGTTCCATCGCTTCCACGACTTCGCGCGTTTGGAACGCTGTGGCCTCGAGCACTGCGCGCGCGAGATGCGCCTTATTGGCGTAACGCGTGAGGCCTGCGATCACGCCGCGCGCGTCTGCCTTCCAATACGGCGCGTACAAGCCGGAAAACGCCGGAACGAAATAAACCCCGCCGTTGTCTTTCACGCTGCGCGCGAGAGCCTCGATATCCGCGCTCTTTTGGATGACGCCCAGGTTGTCCCGCAGCCACTGCACCAGCGCGCCGGAGATCGCCACGCTTCCTTCCAGCGCGTAATGCGCGGGCTTTTCGCCGAATTTGTACGCGAGCGTGGTGATGAGCCCGTGCCTGGACTGCATGGGCTCGCACCCCGTGTTCATCAGCAGAAAGCAGCCGGTGCCGTAAGTGTTCTTTGCCTCGCCCGGTTTGAAGCAAGCTTGGCCGACGAGCGCCGCGTGTTGATCGCCCAGCATTCCCGCGATGGGAACGCGCTTGATCGCGTCAAGCGCGGCCGCGCCATATTTTTCGCTACTCGAAGCGATGCGCGGCAGCATCTTGTGCGGAATTTCAAATGCGGCGAGCATCTCGTCGTCCCATGCGAGCGTGGCCAGATTCATCAGCTGCGTGCGGCCGGCGTTTGTCACATCCGTGACGTGGACGCCGCCATGCGGGCCGCCGGTAAGTTTCCACGCCAGATACGAATCGATCGTCCCGAAAATAACGTCGCCGTCCCGGGCCAACTCTTTCGCGCGGGGTACGTTCTCCAGAATCCAACGAATTTTCAGCCCGCTGAAATAGGTGGCCAGCGGCAAGCCCGTCTTCGCGCGGAAGCGATCCTGGCCGCCCGCGCGCGAGAATTCCGCCACAGCATCTTCCACGCGAATATCCTGCCACACGATCGCATTGTGCATTGCTTCGCCCGTCTTGCGATTCCACACAACCGTTGTCTCGCGCTGATTCGTGATGCCGATCGCGGCTAGATCACCCGGCTGCAGCGCCCGCTGCTGCATGGCATCGGTAATCACTTCCTGCGTACGCCGCCAGATTTCTTCCGGGTCATGTTCCACCCATCCTGGACGCGGATAAATCTGCTCGTGCTCGCGCTGCGCCATGGACACGACGCGGCCGGATTTATCGAAGACAATGAAGCGCGTGCTGGTGGTGCCCTGATCGATCGCGCCGATGTAGCTCGGCATAGCCTATCCCTCGCCGTGATTTTTGCGGCTCCCAATATACTCGAATCACGCCATGAAAGAAGGCCGCAGCGTTTCAACAGCTGAAAAGGCGCGCCCGCATTCACCATCGGCGCAAGCTTTCGGGTAACATATTTCAGTCTTGAATTCTTCAACGCTTGCATCCGCAAAATCCCTTGCTCGGGAACCCGGCCGCGGCGTCATCGCGTTTGCGCTGGGCATCATGCTGGCGATCTGGTCAGGAAATTACGTAGCCGGCAAACTTGCGCTGCGCCACCTTGACCCGCTATCGCTCGTCTCCCTGCGCATAGAATTAGCGGCTGCGATCATGCTCGGGATTTATTTCTCGCAGCCGCGCGCTCGCTTGCGCCGCAGCGATCTGCTCACGTTTTTCGGACTCGGCCTCTTCGGTGTGGCCATCAACCAGGGCTGCTTCACGGTTGGACTGAATTACACGACGTCCGCGCACGCGGTAATCTTGATTGCGCTCGACCCGATTATCGTGCTGCTTTTTGCGAGCGCTCTGAAACTCGAAAAATTCACCACGGCGAAGCTTATCGGAATGATCGTTTCGTTCACGGGTGTGGTGCTGCTTGAAACCGACCGGGCCGCCGGGCAATCGTCTTTTCACACAGGCGATCTGCTGACGCTCGGCTGCGTGATGGGCTATTCGACCTATGCCGTGCTCGGAAAACGCGCCGCGACGCGAGCCATCGGCGAGCATTACGACGCCGTTTCTGTGAATACGTATATGACGGTTGTCGCCGCGATTCTTTACGCTCCGCTGGCCGTGCATCAGTCGATGGCGCTCGATTGGAAGAGTGTCGGATGGGTGGGCTGGTCAGGCCTGATTTACATGGCGCTTTTTGCGTCCGTGATTTCGTACACCATGTTCAACTGGATCCTGCGCCACATCGACGCTTCACGCGTGGCCGGCGTGAACTATTTGCAGGTGCCGGTCGTAATCGTCCTGGCGGTTTCGTTTTTAGGAGAGCGCCCCAGCGGGCATTTGCTCAGCGGGGCGGCGCTCGTGCTGGGAGGCGTATATCTTGCCGAGCGACATGCGCACCTATTTCCGGTTTCTCCGGGCGGCTGAAGCTTAGGAGAGCAGGGAATCTTCGTTCAGAAGCGGCAGCAAGGCTCGCATCAAGCCGGTTGCGCCTTCGGATTTCGAGACGACCACATCCACACCCGCGGCCTTCGCCATCGCTCTGCCGATCGCATCCGTATAAAGCGTGAAAACCACGATGCGCGATTCAGGCGCCTGCTTTTTGATCACGGAAGCGGCTTCGACGCCGTTCATCGAGGGCATCGAAAGGTCCATCAGAATCAGAGTCGGCTTGTGCTCGCTCGCCATTTGAATCGCTTCGAGTCCGTCTGCCGCTTCGCCACACACTTTCATTTGCATGGTCACTTCGAGGAAGGTACGAATGGCGGAACGAACGGTCACGCTGTCGTCTACGATCAGGACTGCCTGCGCGTGATCCCGCATACAAGAACTCTCGGTCCACACATGCATTTGCGCAATAGGGTCTTCACCCCACACTGCATCTTCCTGATTCATAAAAAGTTCGTAAAGACGGGCCTTTGCGCGATGCTATGCGGGGAATCCCACATAGCGCGAAACCGCTGCTTTACGGTTTTGGCAGGCGCGCGTGCGACTCCGGCGCAACGCTTCTGTTGACCCGCGTGCCCTCTCTTTGTAAGATTTGCGGCAAGCACGCTCCCCTGGAGCGGCCAGGCCATCAAGTTCCGCATCGGAGACAACTCATGAAGAAGCTTGCGTGGGCAGTCCTGCCTTTGTGCTCTCTGTTTCTCCTTTTCTTCGCAACCGGATCGGGCGCGCGCGCTCAATCGCAACCAGTGGCGACACCCGCATCCTGCGCGGCGGCTCCAACGCCCGGCGCCGCGCCCGCTGCAAGTCCCGCGGCCGCGCCCGCACAGCCCCAAGGGCGCAAAAAGCGAGTTGCGGTTTTCGACTTCGACTACGCAACAGTCCAAACGAACAGCGCGGCGCTTTTTGGCACCAACGTCGACGTCGGCCGCGGCATTTCGGATCTTCTCGTAAAGTGCCTCGTGCAGGACGGAACGTATTCCGTGATCGAGCGGCAGCAGCTGGACAAGATTCTCGGCGAGCAGAATTTTTCCAATAGCGATCGCGCCAACCCGACCTCCGCCGCGCAGATCGGAAAGATTCTCGGTGTGGATGCGATCATCGTCGGCAGCGTGACGCAGTTCGGCAACGACAATAAGAATCAGAATATCGGCGGCATCGGTGCGGGCCTGGGAGGATTCGGCCTCGGCGGCGTTGGACGCAAAAAGAGCAAGGCCGTGGTGGTGCTTGACGCGCGCATCGTGAATATCGATACGGCCGAGATCCTGGCTGTCGCGGAAGGCAAAGGCGAATCGCAACGAGACAGCACTTCGCTTCTGGGGGGCGGCGGCAATTGGAAAGGGTTCGGGGCGGGCGGCGTCGATTTCGGCAGCAGCGACTTTCAGCAAACGATCATCGGCGAAGCCGTGAGCCAGGCCGTGAACCAGATGAGCGCCGGGCTGATCGCAGACTCCGCGAAATTCGAAGTGCGATCCATCAGCGTCAGCGGTCTCGTAGCGGCAGTCGACGGCGGGCAGGTGATTCTCAACGTGGGTGCAAAAGCCGGCGTGAAAGTGGGGGATCAACTCTCCATCGAGCGCGTTACACGCGAGATCAAGGACCCGACGACGGGCGCCGTGATCCGCCGCATGACGACGCCGATCGGCGTGGTGAAAGTCACCGATGTGGACGATCTCTCCTCGGTGTGCACGCCCGTTTCCGGCTCGGGATTCAAAGAAGGGGACATGGCGAAAACCGTGACGCAGTAAATTTCGGCAGTCGGTCACTCGTTTCAATCCAGCAAAGAGGCGGCCCGCGCCGCCTCTTTCTGCAAACGCCCCGCCGTTTCGTTCTTCCGGTGGATCAACTTCCCACGCGCGAATGTTTATAGTGCCTCCAGAAGAGATAGCCGGCAAGGAACAGTCCAGCGAATCGTCGAAATGCCTCCCCACGAAGAAGCCGATGTTGTCGCCAAGCACGGCTGTCGCAATGCCCAGCAGAATCACCCACTGGATCTGCAGAGACGAGTGCTTATGCGCTTCAAAGCTCGCCAGCATCAGCTCTCCCGGCAGAGGCAGGCGGGCATTCTCGCCGAGCAGGGCGACCGAAACGGCTAAGTAGCCCCAACTCGAGAGCAAGTGGCTAGTCGTGTGATCGAACCAGCCCATCAGTCGCCACCCGGAGAAAGCAATTTTCGCGCTGTCTTGCTAAGTGAACCGAAGCTCGAGCGATCGTAAGACCCTCTGCAAAGCGGAAAGCGAGGCCGCTTATTCCGCGGCTTCGGCACTGCCGCGTCACCGAGTTATGCGTGGCGAACCTGTTGCTGCACCGTCGCGGTTCTAGCCGGCAGTGTCTTGTGCGCGGTCGATGCGCCAAAGAGTGCCCCCAGCCAGCCCAGAAACAACGCTACAAACAGCGTCCATCCCAGGTACGTGAAGAGGTCGATGATGTAGGCGTTGTGAGGTCCCGCGCCTACCGCTGTGTTGCCGAACGCGTTTCCGCCGATCAGCACGATCAATAGTGCCGCTGTGACGGACAACCCGAACATCACCATTCCCTGAAACATTCCCTCGCGCGCGGTGGTGATGCCGGCCAGACGTTCCGTTGTCCTTCCCGCTACGAACATCGCGATGATCGTCAGGAGGATCGACCACGCCGCCATGCCCACATTCATCCCCATTACCGGCTGGTTTGCGCTTGGGCTCGCGGCGCTGGCGAAGATTCCGAGGCCCAGCGAGCCGAAAACCGACCAAATCGCGATGAAGGTGAAAGTCCCCGCCCAGATCGCGCCCCAGTTCGGACGGGTCCGGGCCTCGATGGTCTCCAATTGTGTGTTCCCTGATGCCATATACATCTCCTTTGTGATTAAACGTAACTATCGTGACGCGATATAAACGCAAGAGGTCGCAGTCACGAGTGCCGAGCGATTTCACTTGCTATCTTTCGCCGATATACGGGTTTTTGAATACGGCCTTTTATCGAAGGCGAAAAACGCTTTGTTGTATGCGCCTGCTTCGTATTTGTGCGCGTGTTAGAAAATGAAAGTGAACGGAGAGTGCCGGCAAGCTTCGCCTGCTTCTGTTTCGCTGCTCTAAAATTGCCGCTAATGCGTTGCGTGTCTTTTTTCTGCTGCTATCGGACTCCTGCCGTTTTCAGCACCGGCGTTTCGATTTCTTCCGCCACGGAGAGCCGAAGCACGCGAACCCGTTGCCCTTCGTGGAGCCGCTGCAAGAGGGCCTCGGTCCCGTTGTCGAAGCGCACGGCGTCCCGGTGCGCATTAGCCTTGGCCGTCAACTGCGTGAATGTCACCAGTTCGGATGTTCCCGCCTTGCAGGCCCGCTGCAAGTCTTCGGGAATGTCCCGCACCAGAAGGCGCGCTCCTGGAGGGATACAAACGGCGATCGCCTGGTTGGGTTCAGCGTCGCGAAAGAAATCTTTCACGGCTTCCCATACTCTGCGATATCCGATTTGCTGCGTGGTCGCTAGTGGCGAACACGTGCGCGACGGAATCAACCCGATTGTTCCGGTGGAAAACCGGTGCACGACCAGGTCATCCCCTTCATTGGCCAAACGGTTCGGAACTCCCATCAGTGAGTAATCACACATGGCTTTTGCTCCTGTTCGAAGAATAAGGTGGCGTCTCGGACCTTGTTCCGAGGGCAGCCGAGGGGGAACACCGGCGTTGGCCGGTCACTTCGTCCAGCCGTAGAATGTCCGCTTCAACTGTGGGAGGGCCCGCCACTGGTCCAAATATCGGCCGCTATGGAGGGCCAGTCTATACAGCCGTTTCAGTAATTTGTTCGCGCGCGATCATCGGGTGCGGGTCTCTTTTGAGCGGCGAGATTTGCTTTCCATTCGCCCAATAGCCGTGAACCGGTCGTGTTTCGGACCTGCCTTCGTCCGGAAAAAATCGAGGCCGCCCTTGAAAGCGGCCTCGACCCTGCCATCACTCCAGTTCTAATTATGCGTGGCGAACTTGTTGTATCGGAACAGCCGTCGGCAGTTCCTTATGTGCCGTGGCTGCTCCGCCCATCGCGGCGAACCAACCCAGGAACAGCGCCACGAAGAGCGGCCATCCCGGATAGGAGAATATATCGAGCAGATAGACGCGGTGCATGGCGGCAAGTCCGATTCCCGCCAGGGTTGCACCGCCAGCCGCGACGATCACCACCGATGCGGCTATCGCCAGCCCGAACATGACGAGCCCGTGCACGGACCCTTCGCGGCCGTTCGTGGTGCCGGCCAGGCCGCCGGTCACTCGTCCGCCGACGAACATGGCGATGATCGTCAGGATTACGGCCCAGACGCTCATTCCCACTCCGACGCCGGCGCCCGGCGCCGCTGTTGCAGCGACGCTCCCGAAGACGCTGATGCCCAGCGCTCCGAAGACGGACCAGATCGCCAGAAATGCAAACACTCCAGCCCAAATTGCCCCCCAATTGGGCCGGCGAACAATCGCGACGTTTCCATAATTACTGCTCATATCCGCCATATAAAAACCCCCCTTCCATTGTTTGCTGCGTCGGGGCGCCGGGCCGTTGCCGGCGCTGGCGTCCCGAGGCGCGCGTTGTTTATTGGTTTCGATCTCAGCTGTGTGGATTGCTGGTCTGAGTCGTCATAGCTGACACCTTCTGGTTCATCTGGTGCGCGAGTCTCAAGTGTTCTTGAAGTGTGGGCAGCGTTTGAGAAGCGAAATCCTTGATCGGCGTGTCCTTTCCAACGTTCGCCTCATGCTGGAACTTGGCGACGTCGTTCGAGTGGTCCTGGACCATGTCCTTCGCATACACCTTGTCAAACTGTTCGCCGCGCAGTTTTGAGAGCTGGTCGTAAGTAGCCTGTTGCTGCGCGCTCATCTTGACGGGTAGCGCGATGTCCGCCTTGGCTGCGGCAGTCTTCAGGTCGTTCTCCGCATTGGAATGATCCGTCACCATGCGCTTGCCGAAATCTTTCACGTTTGCGCCGGTGCCGTTTTGCTGGGCCAGTTCGCCCATCTTCACCATGAACATGTTCGATTGCGCGGCCTCTTTGGCGAATTGTGCGTCAGAGGTCGTCGCCGTGGTCGAGTGCGCCGCATTCGTCTGGCTCATATTTTTCGTTGTCGCGGTCTGGCCAAAGGCCATTGACGCCGAAAAAAACAGCGCTAGCGAAGCGGCCGGAATTGTTTTCTTGAAAATACGGTTCATTGTGGAACCCTCCATTGGAATCCTTGCGGACTGCACAGCAGGCTCGTCGCCTTGGCGCGCAGTCTGGTTCATTTCGCTTAATAGGGCGGGTCACACTTAATTGGACGACGCGCAATACGGGAGGTATTTGAAAAGCCGCGCAATTACAGCATTCAACTTAGGTTTGTCGCAGTAGAAATATCGCGCCGCGAGGCATTTCGTACTGCGATTGCTGTACGCACAGCGCGCGGTCCGCTGTCACCGACGATACTCAATACACCGCGTGGGGATCGCAGCTAATTCTGCAAACGCCCGAAGCCGGGGAAAAACGCCTCGCCTTGCAGCACCACATCAATCGCCTGAAAAAGCTGCTCGGCCTTCTCGGACTTGGGCACCGCCGCCTGCGCGCCCGCGCGCATCGCTGCGCATGCAAACTCATCCGACCCGTGAATCGTATACATCACGATCTTTTGCTCGGGACGCGTCAGCAGGATACCGCGGGCCGCCTCGAGGCCGTCCATCTGCGGCATGCACACATCCAGCAGAACGACGTCCGGTTTCAGCTTCAGGCTTTTTTCGATCGCTTCCATTCCCGTTGACGCCTCGCCGCACACTTGCCAATCCCTGCGCAGGGCCAGCAGCGACTTCAGTCCTTTGCGCATCACTTCGTGATCGTCGGCGATCAGAATTCGTTTACGCAACTTTTGCCTCTTCATTTATGCCGCCCGTACTCGGGCGTTCGACATTCTCTCTGCTAAGTTAGCCGCACAAGCCCGCTCAGGGGCAATGCGGGAAAATTTGTAAGGGACGGGTTTTTCGCTCTGTACCGCGAATAGGGCCTTCGCCTTTTATCGCGACAGAGGGTCCCTGCTTGACCGAACGCCGAAAATATTTTGCCGGCGCGTGCGTAGATATATCTATACGGTATGAGAGCTTCCGGCTCCATTGCGATGGCGGTGGCCGCGGACACGGCCACATCGGACGTCCTCGAGCGCTACGGGCCGCGGCTGGCGAAATTCATCCGGCGGCGGGTTCCGGACCGCTTCGATGCGGAAGATATCTTGCAGGAAGTTCTCTATCAGTTTGTGACGTCCGGTGACACCGCGCACTCGATCGATCAGGTTGGCGCCTGGCTCTTTCGCGTGGCGCGCAGCCGGATCATCGATTTTTTCCGCAGAAAGAGGCCGGCGCGATTCGCCGATTTGCCGCGCGCGTCAAGCGATCAGCCTCCGTTCGAAGACCTGCTCCCTTCGGCTGACGCGGGTCCCGATGCGGCTTACGCAAGAAGCGTCCTGATGCGCGAGCTTGCGGACGCGATCGATGAACTTCCCGAAGAGCAGCGTTACGTCTTCGTCGCGCATGAAGTCGAAGGGCGCTCCTTCAAGGAGCTCGCGGCGGAGGCAGGGCTCAGCATCAACACTCTGCTTTCGCGAAAACACTACGCGGTGATTTATCTCCGCGGGCGGCTGGAAGAAATTTACAAAGAGTTCAAGACGATTTGAGGAGGTAACTATGAAGCGAGGATTGTTTATTCTGGCGAAAGTCGCGATCCTGTTGCTGATCGTGCTGCCGGCCTTCGGAGCCGGCGTGTTTTTTCTGTGGAACTGGCTGATGCCGCAGATTTTTGGCCTCCACACGGTAACGTTCTGGCAGGCGCTCGGCCTCGTCGGCCTCAGCTGGCTGCTTTTCCGCGGGCCGCGCATTCGCGGCGGAGGCGGCTGGGGACGCCGCCGCGCACTCCGCGCGCGCTGGGCAGCGATGACGCCCGAGCAGCGCGAGCAATTCGCGAAAGGCCTGCAAGGCCGCTGCGGCCGAGGCGCCCCCGAGGCGCAAACAAGCGCAGGGGCGTGACTCCTGTCAGCTTAAGCTGCGCCGCGGCAACGTGAAGGGACGCAGACTCGGTCAGCGGACCTTCTCCAGCTCCCCCTTGGAAACATCCTTGATGTGCGTGGCCATGTACCAGGCGTAGCCGAAAGGATCGATCACCGCCGCAATGCGGTCGCCGTAGAACTGATCTTTTGGTTCGCGTTCGCTTTTTGCGCCGGCGGCGATGGCGCGCTTGTACACAGCGTCGCAATCTTCGACGTAAAGATGCATCCTGACGGGGCAGCCTCCGTAATGCTGCGGAGCATAAGCTCCGATCTCGGGATGCTCGTCGGCCATCATCAGGCAGGAGTCGCCGAATTCGAGTTCTGCATGGCCGATACGTCCATCGGGCCGAGGCATTCTCAACCGCTCCTTCGCGCTGAAGATCTTTTTGTAAAACTCGATTGCCTCCGCGCAATTTTTGATAATGAGATACGCCTGCAGGTGCTGGTATCCATCGGGAATCGCTTTCACGTTAGGCATTTCGCCTCCTTTGCGACGCCGATTATGGCGCACCGCACCGCGAGGGTATTGTAAGAATTTGACCTGTGAGAAGCTGAGAGGCCGGCTCTAATGCCGCAATCCGCAAGGACGTTACATCCTCCGCGTCGCAAAGATGCCACGCAAAGCACGGCGGCTCCACGTTTACGGTCTACGTCGAAATCGGCTGCTAGGCGATGGGAACGTGGTTCAGGTGCGGGGTGGCGCGCTTGAGGTATTCGCCGGGCGTGACGCCTGAGAACGCGCGGAAATCGTGATTGAGGTGGGCCTGATCAAAATAACCGCAATCGAGCGCGACCTGGGCCCACTCCGCTTCTTTTGCGCCGTGAACGCTGAGCAAAACGCTTTGGAATCGGCGGACGCGGCAAAATGCTTTCGGCGTCAAGCCGACTTGCTCGTGAAAAAGCTGGATGAAATGGCGCTGGCTGAACCCCGTGTTGTGAACGACGCGGGAGACGGTGGTTATTTGCGGAGCGGCGCAAAATTCGCGGCGCGCAAACGCGACGGCGGGATGAAGCGCGAGCGGCCGGGAGAGGCGGCGGAGCAATTCGCGTTCGGCGACGGCGAACATTTCGGACACGCTGCGCGCTGCAAGCAGGCGTTCGCGAATCTCGCCTGCGGCGAATCCCCAGAGGCAATCAAGCGGCACCGAGGCGTTTTCCGTCTCCGATGCGGGCGCGTGAAAAAATGGGAACGAGCCGGCGGGTTGGAACTCGATGCCGAAGACGCGCTCCTGCTGCTCCGTGTCAATGACGAAGCCCTGCGAGCGCGCGCCGGAGAAAACCGATGCCCCGTAAGAGTTGTAGCGATCGAGATTTTCAGGATCGTAAATGCGAATGGGCGCTTCGCGCAGATTGAAGATGACGCACGCCTCGCCATTGGGCATCAGGCGCTCTTTGGCGTGCTTCCGCGGTTCGCCCGCCCAATACCAGAAGCATTTCACGAAGGAGGAAAGCGGTGCGCCGGGCGCGTATTGGCGGGAAGGCATGGCAGCACAGGCATTATAACGCCGAGATCGTAGAAACGACGCTCGGTGCGACGCGGAGACGCTCGGCGGCTGACCTGTTTACCTTCCGCACCAGCCAACGCGAGCGCGCCGCTCCGCAACGCCATGTTCTTGCTGAAGTCGACCACGTCATGCATCCGCTGTTAAGGGTCTTCTTCACTCCAGAAATTGTGAATGACTGGCGAAACGGCTCCAAGGAACGTGATCAAAGACGCGGCACCCTATTTCGGTTTTCAGTCCCAGAGCGGGGCTCGTTCCGCCCGCAACCAGCGCAATGCCGGTGGCGATGACGGGCTTTTCCGGGTTGGGGGATGTTTTTCGCCCCGGCGTATTGCGCGATTTGGTTTTGGTTGAGGAAATGGTTGATGCCCGCGCAGATGAAACAGCCGCCGAACAATGCCCGGCCCAACTTGCGCCCGAACGTCAAAGGCGAAGGGCGCTCTCCTGAAGGCGCCGTTACAAGGGAAACCGTCTCTGTGGTAGAGTGGTGGAAGCAATGGAAGGAATGGTGGAACACGATGGCGCTGAACATCAAGAATGAAAGGACGCAGCGGCTGGCCGCACAACTAGCCGAGTTGACCGGCGAGAGCATGACGGCTGCAGTGACCGAGGCGGTCCGCGAGCGACTGGATCGTGTGCGCGACCAACGAGGCAAGGGGCTTGCGGACAGACTGCTGAGGATAGGGAAGGATTGCGCGGCGCATCTGAAAGGCCGCTCCAAGACTGTGGATCACGGTGATTTGCTTTATGACGAGAAGGGGCTGCCAAGATGATCATCGATACATCGGCGCTGATTGCGATCCTGCGCGACGAGCCGGAAGCGAAATCCTGCGCGGAAGCGATCGCCAAAGCGGAGAGGAGGCGGGTTTGCGCGGTGAGTTATGTGGAGGCCGGCGCCGTGATCGATTCAGGCAAGAGTCCTGTGGCAAGCCGGCGGTTTGACGATTTCTTCCGCGAGGCGAATCTAGTGATTGAGCCGGTGACAGAGGAGCAGGCACGGATTGCGCGCGAGGCGTATCGCGATTTCGGGAAGGGCAGCAAGCATCGCGCACGGCTGAATTTCGGAGATTGCTTTGCATATGCGTTGTCAAAGGTGACGGGCGAACCCCTGCTGTTCAAGGGAAACGATTTCCGGCATACCGATGTTTCGGCGGCAGAGTGAGGGCTAGAGGGTGCTGGTGTTGTCGTGGAGGGGAAGGCCGGTGGGTTTGTATTGGTAAGTGTCATGCGTTTCGCGGCGCAGGGCTTCGAGGCGATTGCGGACCTGCTCGGTTAATTTTTCGTAGCCAGGCTTGCCATAGAGATTATTGGCCTCGTTCGGATCGTTTTGCAGATCGTAAAGCTCGAATTCCTGCGGTTCGAGAAAGAAGTGGATGTATTTGTAGCGCTTGGTGCGAACGCCGCGGCATGGCTTGATATTCTGCCAGCCGGGATACTCGTAGTATTCGTATAGCCAGTCTTCGCGCCACGGAATATTTTCCCCCTCGGCAAGCGGCATCACGGATTTGCCCTGCATGTCCGACTGAATGGGTATGCCCGCGAGATCGAGCATCGTTTCCGCCATGTCGAGATTCAGGACCATTTCTTCGCTGAAGCTGCCTGCGTGAATGCGCTTCGGATAGCGGATCATGAACGGGACACGAATCGAAGGCTCGTACATGAGGCGCTTATCGTAGAAATGATGTTCACCGAGGAAGAAGCCGTGATCGGAGCTGAGAATTACGGCCGTGTTATCGAGCGCGTTCTGGCGCCCTAATTCGGCGAGAACGGCGCCGATGTTACGGTCGTTGTCTTCGACGCCGACGTAATGGTCCTTGACGAGTTCCTCGAGCGAGCGAGGATCATTGTCGAACACTTCGCTGACGCCGATCTGATTATCGGCGTGCGCGACAGCTCGCGGCTTGCCGGGATAATCGTGCAGATTTTCGTTGAACGTGGGCGGGACGGGAATCGGCACGCCGTTGAACATATTGATCATATCGGGTGGACGGTAAAACGGCGTGTGGGGCGCGTAGAACCACAGGAAAAGGCAAAATGGCTTTTCGCGCTTTTGCTGAAGCCACTCGACCGTCTTGCGCGTAAGCAGATCATCCACATATTCGCCTTCGTAAAGTTTCGCGGGAGAATATTTGCCGCGGATGCCTTCCGTAATTACCGGGCGATAGTAGTCGGCCTGCCCGACGAAGCCGAAGTAATAATCCCAGTAATGATCCATCAGCGCGCCCTCTATGTGCGCCTTGCCGACGAAGGCCAGTTCGTAACCCGCCTTGCGAAGGAGATCAGGCACGAGTGTGGTGTTGGGCGGAAGCGTGCCTTCGACGTTGGAGACCGCACCGGTGGTGTGCGAATAGAGGCCGGTGAGGATGGTGGCACGCGAAGGCAAGCAGAGCGCGTTGATCACGAAGGCGTTGCGGAACACGCAACCCTCTTTGCCGATGCGGTCGATATTCGGCGTGTGAAGGATTTTATTACCGGCGAGAGAAGATTCATCGGCGCGGAGGCCTTCGCCCACGAAACAGACGATGTTGGGCCGGTCTTCGTTTTCTTGAGCCTGGAGCGCGAACTTTTCCAGCGCGTCCAAGCCGGTAGCGGAAGCGCCGACGGCTCCGGCGATGTATTTGAGAATTGTGCGGCGATTTTGCATTACCTGTTGTGCCCAGGCCGCCACTTACACGGATTGTTGAGCGGTCTTATCGATGTGCGTGTCGGGCGTGGGGCGGCTCAGATGAACGTTGAAATCCTCGACATCTTTCAAGACGAATGCCGGAACGCCTGAGGCAAGATCGGCGCGCACGTTGAAGAAATCGGCGCCCTGCACGTCGTCGAGAACGAAGGCCGAGCGCTCATCCGCCTCCATGGCGCGAATTTCAATATTGCGAAGCTCGATGTTTTTCGCGTGACGGATGAAAAAGCCCTGCGAGGGCATTGGGCCAAACATGCCAGGCTCTGGATACTTGGTTTCATCTTCGGGAACGACGATTGCCGCTTGCTCTTTCGTGCCGCCGCCCTGATGCCTGACGTGAATGTCGTTGAGGACGACGTTTTCGATTGGGTGGTTCGGAATGCCGCTGATGATCGAGCCGAGGCGCGAGACGGAATTGGAGCAGACGACGTTGCTGACGATGACGCGGCGCAGCGCGCCGATCTGCAAATCGCTGGGACCGCGCATGCGCGAACCGAGGCGCATGAAGATGGGCGCGCTGGTGATGTTGCGCATGGTGAGATTGCTGACGGTGAAGTCTTCGAGGAGCGCGCCGTCGACCGTTTCGAGAGCGAAACCCTGGCAACCATCGAAGACGCAATTGGTGATGGTGATGTTGTTGAAGCCGCCGTTGGACTCGGTCCCGAATTTGATGCGGCCGGTGCGCGGGACGCGCGCGGTCTGATCGTAGAGTTTCATGGTGCCGTCGAGCAGCGTGCCCTCCTGATAGCTGCCGCTGACGAAGCAATTGGAAATGGTGAGCTGCGCGGTGCTGCGGGCATAGCCGAGCGCATAAGAGGATTTGGGGACGAGGGCGTCGTCCCAGGGCGAATTGATGCTGCAATTGGTGACGCGGACGTTGTGGCAGCAATCGATGTCGATGCCGTCGCGATTTGTGTCGATCATGAGGTTGTCGATGGTCATATTGTCCGCGGCGGTGGCGAGCACGCCGAAGTGGCCGCCGTGGAAGATCTGGAAGTCGCGCAGCAGAATGTTATGCGAATTTTTCAGCGCGATGCATTTGTCTCCGACACCGGGATTCGATTCACCCTGCCCGCGCGTGAGGCCTTTGCCCCATATACGCCCGGGACCTGAAATCGAAATATTTTCGATGTTCTCGCCCCAGATTAGGCTGTTGTGAAAATGGCTGTGGCCGTAATCCTGATACTGATCCCACTGGTTGGGTTCGGCTGCGTCGTACCCGCCGACGCCGTTTGCCGGGGTTTCGGCGGCGATGATCGTGGCGCCGTGGTCGAGATAAAGGCCAATGTTGCTCTTCAGATGAATCGAGTAGCAGAGATAATTCCCGGCAGGGAGCAGAACCATACCGCCCCCCGCGGCTGCCGCGGCGTCGATAGCTTTATTGATCGCGTCGGTATCGACGCTGGTGCCGTCGCCTTTCGCGCCATAGTTGCGCACGTCAAAAGCGCTCTGGCCGGCGCCGACCGCCGCTTTCGGCGAGGCATAAGTTGTGCGCGCGCCGACTCCCAACGCGCCTACGGAACTCCCTGCAAGCACCGAACTCGCCGCCCATAGAAAATCTCGTCGTTCGCTCCGTTCGCTCATAACATCCCTCCCGGCGAGAGACTATAGAACAGAACGGAGCGGCGCGGTAGGGAAATGTAAACGTGTACAAAAGGTAGTTTTGAACGGTAAAACAGGCAGGGCGACGCCACGAGTCGCGGCGGAGAAATCACATCGCGGCGCCGCCCGACTGCAGCTAGCCACATTTCATGCGGCTTCCGTTTCGCCGGAAGCCGTGCGATTCAGCGTTGGGAGTTCACAGGAAGGCGAACTCAGTGATGGTCGTCGTGATGATCGTCACGATAACGATCATAGTCGCGTTGCTGGTCGTGGTCCCATGCGTGGTTGTGGTAGAAGCGGCCGTGCGGGCCATTCCAATAGCCCTGAAAGTATTCGCCGTCAGCTCGGTGAGGTGGGACCCAATAGGCGCCGGGATAGGGCGGACGCGTCCAGTAGCCGGACTCCCAGACGTAATGGCCGTGGTCGGGATACCAGTAGCCGGTAACCCAAACGAAATCGGGGCCGGGGCGCGGCGGGCGATGCTCGACTCTCACGCGCGGCGGCGGCCCAATCCTGATGCCGAAAGAGACCTGGGCCCTTGCCATCGAGCCGCAGCCCAAAAGCAGCCCAACAATCATGAACATTCTGATGAAATTTCGCATCGCTAGTTTCACCTCCGAAGTTTTGCGCCAAACTCCTTAAAGGCTAGGAGATGCGGAAGGGAATGGCGATACATGGAAGTGTCTATTCGGAGTGAAGCATTTGGGTAAAGAGGCATCGGGCCGGGGCGTCAGGTGGCAGGGTCAAGGAATGTCTTGGCTAAAGACTACGCGTGCTGGCGGGGCAACTAGCAGAAAAATCAGGACGGATCGAGTGAATAGTAAGTGGCGGGGATCTCCTCGTGATTCTTAAGCTTTGATTTGGTCCATTACTATTCCTTCAGCGTTCCTTGAAAAACTGGCGGCTGTGAGACGATTACTCAGCGCTGAAGTTCATGCTGAATATTAAGATTGCATAAGCGTGCATATTTGAGGTTGGCCATCGGATTTTGGGCGTACTGGAGAAATTGACGTAGTTTCCGAGATGGCGAGAAGCCAGCGAAAGGAATAACTTCTACCAGACTTGAAGCCTGCTTAGCCGTGCACGAACTTCAAGCTGAATCGATTCAGATTTCGGGGCTCGAAGGGATCAGAAGCAATCTCGATAGCGTGTATTAGGCGTTGAAGTTTGGTTTGAAATGTCGGCGTGCCGACTTTTTGGCCCGGAGATGGACGGCTATCGCTATGCCGAGCAGGAATCCGCCGACGTGCGCCCACCACGCCACACCGCCTGCCGCGGCTGCGAACCGGGGATCGAGCGAATTGAGGCCGCTGAGGAACTGGAGAACGAACCAGAGGCCGATGAAGATGAACGCTGGAACGCGAAACATCCACCAAATGACGATGAGCGGCACGAGCGTGAGAATGCGCCCTCGCGGAAAGAAGATGATGTAGGCTCCGAGAACTCCCGAAATGGCGCCGCTCGCGCCGATGGATGGTACATGCGACCCCCAGGAGAAGAGGACTTGGGTGAGGCCGGAGCCGATTCCGCACACGAGATAGAAGAATAGGTAGGGGAATGCCCCGAACATGTCTTCCACGTTGCCGCCAAAGATCCACAGAAAAAGCATATTTCCGATGATGTGAAGAAATCCGCCGTGCAGGAACATGCAGGTCAAGAAGGGAACGAAGGCCTGCTGTAGCGTGTAGCGATGGCCGGCGAGAGCGAGTTGGATTTTATGTGGGACGAGGCCATAGGTGTCGATCAGAGTTCGCGCGGCATGCGGCGGCAGTGAAAGCTGATAAACGAAGACGGCGACGTTGGCCGCGATGAGCAGCAGCGTCATCGCGGGGAAAGAGCGCCGCGGAGTCATATCCTTTAAGGGAATCATTGGGCAGAGGTTCGTCCGCAGATCAGCGAGTCACGAGAAAATTTTGGTCGCGGAGAGAATCAATCTAGCTGAGGCGCGGAAATTTGCCAATGGCTTGGAGGCCGGAAGGAAACGAAAAGAGGCTTGCAGCGGAGAGTGCACAGATGCCTGGGGAAGCGCAGCCGATTTTTCTGGCCCGCCTGCGGCGGAGAGGCGAAAAGGCGGTAAAATGGAGTGTTATTATTTGCGCGTAAGCGCAATGCTGTGATACAAAAAATCGTTTCGAGCTATGCCACTGCATGAGTCCGAAGCGATCGTCCTGCAAAACTACCCGTTGGGCGAAGCGGACCGACTGGTCAGCTTTCTCTCGAGGACGATGGGGCGAATGCGCGGGGTGGCGGCCGGGGCGCGGAAGCCGAAGAGCCGTTTCGGGTCGACGCTCGAGCGTTTGTCGCACGTCCGCATCTGGTTTCACGAGCGGGAAACGCGCGAACTGGTGCGAATCAGCCAGTGCGAAATCATCGAATCGTTTATCGACGCCTTTCGCGATTATCCGTCGAGCATCGCTTTAGGGCTCTTCAGCGAGGTCACGCAAGCCATATTGCCTGACCGCGAAGCCTCCGACGCGAATTTTCGATTGTTGCTGCTCGCCTCGCAAGAGGTAAAGCGGACAGGGAAGCCGGAACTGCCCTTGGCTTATTTCGCGCTGTGGTCGGTGAAGCTGGGCGGGTGGCTTCCAGTGTTCGACCGGTGCGTGAAGTGCGGGCGAACCATTGCGAGCGGCGAACCGGCATATTTTTCGCGGCAAGCCGCGGCGATATTTTGCACCAGATGCCGGCAGCCGGGCATGCGGACTTTGTCGGCACCGGCGCTGGCCGCCGCCCGAAGGATGCTTGCAGAGCGGCTGGACAAGATCGGAGAAGAGATCGCGGAGCCGAAAGCTCTGCGAGAGTTGACGGACTGCATGCTGGACATCATCGAGCACCAAATCGACCGAAAGCTTACCTCGCGGGAGCTGCTTGAAGCTCCTGCAAGCTGAAAAACTCCGGCACAATCGAGGAAGAGGGAATTCAAGTTTCACATGAAGAGTGCGCCTAGATCGAAAAATCTCACACCTCCGTTGAAGGGCATGACCTTTCAAGACCTTCTACTAAAACTTGAACAGTATTGGACGAGCCGGGACTGCATTCTGCAGCAGCCTTATGATGTGGAGGTTGGCGCGGGTACGATGCACCCGGAGACTTTTTTGCGCGTGCTCGGGCCAATGCCGTATCGCGTGGTGTATGTGCAGCCGAGCCGCCGGCCTGCGGACGGCCGCTACGGCGAAAATCCCAATCGCCTTTACAAACACCACCAGCTCCAGGTGATCCTCAAGCCCTCGCCCGTCGATATTCAGGATCTTTATCTCGATAGCCTGAAGGCCGTGGGCATCAACCTGAAAGAGCACGATATCCGTTTCGAGGAAGACAACTGGGAGTCGCCCACGCTGGGCGCGTGGGGAATTGGCTGGCAGGTGTTGCTTGACGGGCTCGAAATTACGCAATTCACCTATTTTCAGCAGTGCGGCGGAGTCGATCTGGACCCAATTTCGGTTGAGTTGACGTACGGACTCGACCGAATCGCGGCCTATTTGCAGGGCGTGGACAATGTCTTCGACGTGCGCTGGTCGAAAGCGGTGACCTACCGCGAAGTTCGCATGGCGGAAGAGCAGCAATTTTCGGCGTACAGCTTCGATCATGCGGACGCAGCGGCCACGCGAAAGCAGTTTGACATCGCCGAAGCGGAAGCGGCGCGCCTGCTGGCGGAGTATTTCAAGCTGAAGGGTTCGGCTCGCGAAAGATTTCCCGTGCTCCAGGCTTACGACATGACCCTGAAGTGTTCCCATCTGTTCAATGTGCTGGATGCGCGCGGCGCGATTTCGGTCACAGAGCGCGCGGCGATGATCGGGCGCGTGAGAAAACTTGCGACGCAGGTGGCGAAGGCATGGCTCGATCAGCAGGCTCCGGCAGAGAGAGAGGTGAGCGCGTGAGCGCTGCGACCGCCAAGTCCGAGACGAAGGATGGTGGCTCGAGATCGAAGCTTGCGAAAGCTGCCGTAGGCGACCTGCTTTTCGAGATCGGCTGTGAAGAAATTCCCGCCGGAATGATCGCGAAAGCCTCAGAAGAACTAAAGTCGCTCTTGAAAGCGCAAATCTGCGCGAGCGCTTTGGTCGGCGCGCCGACATTTGAAGACACGCTTGAGGTTTTCGGCACGCCTCGCAGGCTTACGGCGATTGCCAAGAATGTTCTTTTACGCCAGGAAGACGTGACGCGGGAGATCGTCGGACCGCCGAAATCCGTCGCTTACGATGCCAGCGGCACACCGACTCGCGCCGCGATAAGTTTTGCGGAGAAGCAGGAAGTTAAGGTAACGGATTTGGTTGTTGTCAATACGCCGAAAGGTCCGTACCTCGCGGTGCGCAAGATGGTGATCGGCGAGCCTGCGGGGAAAATTCTGGAGCGCGTGTTGCCGGACGTGATTCGCGAGATCTCCTGGCCGCGTTCGATGTATTGGACGGGCGTTCGCGGCGCGCGGTTCATCCGGCCGATTCGGTGGATTGTGGCCTTGCTCGATGGGAAGGTGATCCCGTGTTCATACGCCGAGGTGAAAGCGGGGGATCACTCAGATGGGCACCGCTTTCTCGGCAAGCGCTCGATTAGGTTGTCAGGTCCGAAGGATTATGAGCCGAAGCTGAAGGCGAATTTTGTGGTTTGCCGTCCGGAAGCGCGACGGAAGAAGATTGAAGACGAAATCGCCGCGATCACGGCGCGAAAAAATCTGAAAGCGCACGCCGACCCGCACCTGCTCGAGCTCGTTACCTATTTGAATGAATATCCCAGCGTGATCGTGGGCAATTTTGAGGAGAAATATCTCGCGCTGCCCGAGGAGATTCTGATCACCGTGATGCGCGGGCATCAGAAGTATTTCGCGCTCGAGTTCCGCCACGGCAGGCAGACGCGCGGCGGGGAACTCGCGCCGCACTTTCTTGCAGTCATTAATCTTCCACGCGATCCCAAGGGGCTGGTGCAGGCAGGGCACGAACGAGTGCTACGCGCGCGGTTTGCCGATGCGCAATTTTTCTGGGATACGGACCAGAAAACGAAGCTGGGGGATTATCTGCTACGGCTCAAGGCCGTGACCTATGAATCGCGGCTGGGCAGCTATTACGACAAGGTTGAGCGGATGCGCTCGAATGCGCGTTGGCTGGCAGAGCAGCTTTTCAGCAGCGGTGTAAAGGAAGCGGATGTAGCGGGTTCGGATCGCGCGGCGGAGCTCGCCAAATGCGACCTGGTGACAGGGATGGTCGGCGAATTCAGCGAACTGCAGGGAATTGTAGGCGGGCTTTACGCACACGCGCAGGGCGAACCGGACGAAATTGCCGACGCCGTCTACGATCATTACAAGCCGCAGGGGTTGGAAGAGGACATCCCACGGAATTTGATCGGTTGCGCCGTCTCGTTCGCGGACAAGCTGGATTCGATCGTGGCGTGCTTCGCGGTTGGAGCGATTCCGACTGGTTCGAGCGACCCGTTCGCATTGCGCCGAGCGGCGCTGGGGATTGTGAAGATTATCCTGGAGCGCAATCTTTCGCTTTCGATTTCGGCGGCAATCTCAGCAGCGGCGAAAGCGCTGCGCGAATACGCTCCGCACGTTGCGGTTTCGGAGGCGGTGGAGAAACAAGTGCTCGATTTCATCCTCGAGCGCGCCAAGTTTATTTTGCGTGACCGGCGCGGGTTTGCTTACGATGAGATCAACGCGGTGTTCGCCTCGGGTGCTGACGACATGGTGGACGCGGCGGAACGCGCGGCGGCGGTGAAGGCCATACGAAATACGAGAAACTTTGCGCCCCTGGCCGCGAGCTTCAAGAGAATTCGGAATATTCTCGAAAAGTCGGCCGGGGGCGAGAGCAAGGCGTTCGGAGCGGTGCGCATCGATTTGCTGAGCGATGATTTCGAGAAACAGCTTCATACCGCAGCGCAGAGGATCGGAGACGAAGCGGGCCGCCGGCGCCGCGAGCGGAAGTACAAAGCGGCACTCGAGAAAATTTCGGAGCTACGGCCCGCGGTCGATATGTTCTTCGATAAGGTTCTAGTGATGGCTGAAGATCCCGAAGTGCGAAAAAACCGCATCACACTGCTTGGCGGTCTACTCAAGGAATTTTCTCAGATTGCCGACTTTTCAGAACTAGGCGGTGAGGAAGCTAAGGCATAGGTTAAGGCCCAGCGGGGACGCCATGATTTTCTTGAATCGATTTCTGAAATGTCGGCCGTTCGACAAGCGAGTATTTGCTTGAGGTTGTGAAATGCGATTTCTTGAATGTTTTTGAGGTGACGCGAGCAGCGCGAATTTTCTTTAAGCGAGGCGTCGAGGCTTTCGATGCAGCTTTACATGTCGGCGCGCCGACATTGCCAATGCGTATCGAGGTATTACGGCGTGGGGCGGGTGATTTTGCTTTAAGATTTTCGGCAAAGAACGGATCTAACTCATCTCAATCAGCGAGGACGAAGCGAAATGAAATACGTTTATTTCTTTGGGGCAGGGAAAGCGGACGGCACCGGAGACATGCGAGAGGTGCTTGGCGGGAAGGGCGCCGGTCTTGCGGAAATGACCAGAATCGGCTTGCCGGTCCCGGCCGGTTTTACGATCACGACGCAAGCCTGCGACTACTTTTACAAGCACGACAAGAAATATCCCAAGGAACTGCGCGCAGAAGTGGCGAAGGAGGTCGCGAAGCTCGAACGCCTGACGAAAAAGAAGCTTGGCGATGCGAAAGATCCGCTGCTGGTGAGCGTGCGGTCGGGTTCGGCGCGCTCGATGCCTGGGATGATGGAGACGATTTTGAACCTCGGGCTGAACAGCAAGTCCGTGGAGGGCCTGGCCAAGGCGACTAATAATGACCGCTTTGCGTGGGACGCGTATCGCCGCTTCGTGCAGATGTATTCGAGCGTGGTGATCGGTCTGCCGAAGGATGATCTGGAGACGCGCCTGCGCAATATGAAGGACTATTTCAAGGTAAAGGACGACACGGAAGTCACCGCGCAGGGCTGGCGCCAATTGGTGGGTGAATATAAGGCCTATTTCAAGGAAAAGACCGGGAAGGATTTTCCTGAAGACCCGATCGAGCAGCTTTGGGGCGCGATTGGCGCAGTGTTCGGGTCATGGATGGGCGAAAAGGCTGTCACTTATCGACGCGTGGAGAAGATCACGGGCCTGCTCGGTACGGCGGTAAACGTGGTGCAGATGGTGTTTGGCAATACGGGCGAAGAATCAGGGACTGGAGTTTGCTTCACGCGCGACCCGAGCACGGGTGAGAAGACTTTCTTCGGCGATTTCCTGCTGAATGCGCAGGGCGAGGACGTTGTGGCTGGCATTCGGACGCCCATGCATTTGAGCGAGCTCTCGAAGAAGATGCCAAAGGTCTACAAGCAGCTCGAAAAAGTGCGGGAAAAGCTCGAGAAGCACTATCGCGACATGCAGGACATGGAGTTCACCGTCGAAGCCGGCAAGCTATATATGTTGCAGACGCGGACCGGTAAGCGTTCGCCGGCGGCGACATTCCGAATCGCCGTGGACATGGCGAATGAGAAACTGATTTCGATCCAAGAGGCGATCTCGCGCGTGAAGCCAGAAGACATCGAGCGCCTATTTTATCCGGTGCTCGATCCTAATGTGCCGAGAAAAGATCTCGAGAGCCGCAAGATCGCCGAGGGGATCAACGCGGTGCCCGGCGCGGCAGTGGGCAAAGCTGTGTTTACGGCGGAGGAAGCCGAACACTGGGCTGAGAAAGGCGAGAAGGTGATTCTGGTGCGGCGCGAAACCAGCCCGGAAGACGTGGGTGGAATGCACGTAGCGCAAGGGATTCTGACCGCAACCGGCGGAAAGACTAGCCACGCCGCGGTCGTCGCGCGCGGATGGGGCAAATGCTGCATCGTGGGCGCGGACAAGCTCGATATTGACTTAAGGGCGAAAAAACTGAGCGTCAATGGACATGTGGTGAAGCAAGGCGACTGGCTCACGCTGGATGGCGGCGACGGTTCGGTCTATCAAGGTGAAATCGGGCTGACGCGCCCGCAACCGCCGAAGGCTTACGAGACGCTGATGAAATGGTGCGACAAGGTGCGCAAGCTGGGCGTTCGCACCAACGCCGATACGCCGAACGATGCGCGTGTGGCTCGGGAAATGGGCGCGGAGGGCATCGGGCTTTGCCGCACTGAACACATGTTCTTCAAGGATTTCGAATTTCCGGAGAAAAGCATCGAGCGGCAAGAGGCTATTCAGGAGATGATCCTCGCCGATAGCCCGGAAGCGCGACGAAAGGCGCTGGATAAGCTGCTGCCGTTCCAACGGCGTGACTTCACTGGAATTTTCGAAGCCATGAACGGTCTGCCCGTGACGATCCGCCTTATCGATCCGCCGCTGCACGAGTTTGTGCCACATGATCCCGCAAGGCAGGCCGATCTTGCGAAGAAGATCGGCGTCTCACCGGAACAGGTTGCGCGTCGCGTCGAGCAGTTGCATGAGGCGAACCCGATGCTGGGGCACCGCGGCTGCCGGCTTTGCATTACCTTTCCGGAGATTCTCGAGATGCAAGTGACCGCAATCATCGAAGCAGCGATTGATTGTCAAAAGCGCGGCGTTAAAGTTCTACCTGAGATTATGCATCCTCTCGTTTTGGACAAGAAAGAGCTGCAGATTCTCGAAACCGCCACAAGACGCGTCGCAGACAAGTTGATTTCGGATGCTAAAGTAAAACTTGAATATTTGGTCGGAACGATGATCGAGCTTCCGAGAGCTGCTTTATTGGCGGGCGAGATTGCGGAGGTCGCGCAATTCTTCTCGTTCGGCACCAACGACCTGACACAAACGACGATGGGCCTCTCGCGTGACGACGCGGGCCGCTTCTTGCCCGAGTATGTGGATGAAAACAAGGCCGGAATCTTCAAGGCCGATCCGTTCCAGACAATCGATCAGGCGGGAGTCGGCCAGTTGGTCGACTCAGCCACGAAAAAGGGCAGAAAGACCCGCCCGAAACTAAAGGTCGGCATCTGTGGCGAGCATGGTGGCGATGCGGAGAGCGTGCGCTTCTTCCACAAAGTGGGCCTGAACTACGTCAGCGCGTCGCCGTTCCGCGTGCCAATTTCGCGTCTGGCTGCCGCTCAGGCCGTCATCGAGTCGAAGTAGTCCAGTTCAAGTCAAACTTGAAGAAGAGCCTGCGGATGGTTTTGCAGCCCGGAGGCTCTTTTTCTATGTGCGGGTCGGGGCGCTCGGTCTTAATAGGGACCATGCTGCGCCGTTCGGTGCACGGCTTCAATCAGTTCGGAGTCAAGGGAGCTCTTGTCGAGGAAGTCCGAAGCGCCCACCGACATAGAAACTCTGCGGTAAGGTTCGGCACCCATTGCGGTGGTCAAGATAATGCGAACGTTAGGGCAATCGCGCAAGATCGTGCGAGTTGCGTCGAGGCCATTCATTACTGGCATGGAAATGTCCATTACCACGATGTCCGGGCAAAGCTCGCGCGCCAGGTCGGCCGCGGAACGACCGTTGTCTGCTTCGCCGATTACCGCCAGCGCGCTATCCGTTTCGAGCAGGAGCCTTGCGAATCGGCGAATTCGCTCTTCGTCGTCGACTACAATCACCGTAATGGGTTTACTCGGCATTGCGAAAGCGGCCTTCTGGAACATGAACGAAATTCTCGCAAGACTTGTAAGCGATTCAACTCCGCAGTCATGCTAAGTGCAAGCTAGCACTTGGCTAAAATCCGCGACAATACATGAGGGGATTGAGAAAAGCCCACAATCTCACGCTAAAGTCATAACCCGAACGTCAGTAGTGGTACGCGAGGGGAAAATCTGTAAGTGTTTTCTAACCAACCGCTTGCGCGGAAGCCTTCGGAACAAAGGCGGGTATGCGGACGGTGACCGTAGTGCCGGAAGCGTTTGACTGGATCTCAAAGTGGCCGCCCTGTTCGCGCACCCGTTCGCGCATGCCAGCCAGGCCAACCCCCACGCGGCCGCCGTTGGCATGGAACTGCTGCAGCACGACGGGAGGTATTCCCTTGCCGTAGTCGCGAATGCGCAGGCTGGCGTCGGTGGGCGAAGCCACCAAAGTCACGTCTACCCTCTTGCTGCCGGAGTGGCGGTGGATATTTGCGAGGCATTCCTGCAGAACCCGGAACAGGGCCATCTCAACCGCTAGCGGCAGCCGCTCGGTATTTTCAGGAATCTCCGCCTTTACCTCGATGCCGCTGCGCTCGGCGAAACCCTCCAGATACCAACGGGCGGCGAAAAGGAAGCCCATATCGTCCAGAAGAGGGGGATGAAGCAGGTAGGAAATCGTGCGCGTTTCAGCAATACTGCGATCGAGCAGGTCGACGGTTTCGGTGAGCAGTTCCACTCGTTCGGCGGTGGTGCGGATGTGCCTCGAGAGGTTCATTTTGGCGAGGCTCAGATACTGCCCCAGGCCGTCATGGAGTTCGCGCGAGAACTTACGGCTCTGTTCGTCCTGGGCGCGAATCAGGCGAACGCTGAGCAGGCGCAAGGTCTCCTGGCTTTCGACCGCGGAGCGCTCCGCGCGCCGACGCTCGATCAGCTCAGCGAGCAAAAACTTGTAATTCAGGTATAGCAGCACCAAGGCGAGCACGAAGGTGCAAGCTAAAACCCACACGATCGCCGCGAAAAGCCGCTCCGATACGAGCCGGCCCTCGTCGGCAAATTCCTGCTCGTGGACCTCGAGCTGCTCGAGCGACGTCTTCATCGCATCAGCGACATCGACGATCTGGTGGGTGTAGACATCCTGATCCGCCGCGCCCGTCTTGCCGGCTTCCGCGGCAAGGAGGGCGGCACGGGTGATATCCACTCGGCGGCGGGCCAATGCGGCGAGCTGCGAATAGGACTGTCGATGGCTCGGGATGCCCCAGGTTTGGCTCAGAATACTGTTCAGCCGGTCATTGGCTTCGTCCAAACGCAACTCAGTTTCAGTAACATACTGGTGGTCGCCAGTATTGGCATAGAGAAGCCGGGCGCGGCCGGCGGAGGCGAGGGTAGACTCCAGGTCTTCGAGGGACACCTGCAGGGTAAAGGCGTGCATCACACGCCGGTTCGAGTTCTCAATTCGAGCGATCAGGATGCCGGCGGCAATCGCGCTCGCCGCCAGCAGAGCCGCGCCGGAGGCGAAGGCCCAACGTGCACGGTCCCATCTATTCATCTGTGTAAAAGAGGTGCCGCCAGAATCTGCGCGTACCGTCGCGCCGGGTTTGGGCACGGCTACTTTACCATAAATAGTTTTCCGCGACCCATCGGGAAAGATTCCTGTGTCGGAGCGAAAAGGGTCGCTAACGCGCTTTGGAGCACCGTGACTTGCTTCCCTATTCCCGAAACAGGCGCGAAGAAGCGCCGTGCTTTGCACAGTGGTATGCTCGCGTTCGAGGCCATCCGATGCGTTGGGTGAAGATTGCAGCGCTGCTCGGCTGCGGAATTGTCGTTTTTGCGGCCTACACTTACGCGCAGCTTCCTTTCCGCGAGTATCCCTCGATCGAATACGGCACCATGCCGCTGCCTCAGGATTGGCAGCGCCCGGGCGAATGGACGTTCGCTCGGCTGATGTATCCGCAAGGGCCGAATGACGGCTACGGCTGGCGCGATACTGGCGACTGGCGCGAGGGAATGTCGCTGTGGACGCAGGATTATCCTCCCGCCGATCGTTCGCTCGCCGCGGCCGTACGTCGCATCACGCGCATTGACGCGCGTTCCGTGGAGCAGTGCATCGACCTCGACGTGGGCAATGATGTCTACAATTATCCGTGGCTCTATGCCGTGCAGGTAGGCGAGTGGGGGCTTACGCAGCACGAAGCCGACCTGCTACGCGATTATCTGTTGCACGGCGGTTTTTTCATGGCAGACGACTTTCACGGAGCTTACGAATGGCAGATGTTTGTTGACCGGATTCGCATGGTGTTCCCGGACCGGCCGATCGTGGACATCCCGAATGACGACCAGATCTTTCACACCGTTTTCGATCTAAGCGACCGCTACCAGATTCCCGGCGAAGCGCACACACAGCTCGGCTACAAGATTCCCGATCATCCTGAAGGGCCGGACGACGGCAAGGGCGCACACTGGCGCGCCATTTACGACGACAAAGGCCGCATCATGGTCGCGATTTCCTACAATTCGGACATCGGCGATTCGTGGGAATGGTCGAACCGGCCGTCGTATCCCGAAAAATATTCCGCGCTGGGCTTCCGCATCGGGATCAATTACATCGTTTACGCAATGACGCACTAGCGGATTCGGATGGAACGATCTATACGTCGCGCTTGGGTGCGAGGATGTGCGCGTCGATCCAATGCAGCACACTGAAGCGTTCGGGCGCGATGCTTTCTAGCAAGCGCGCGTGTTCGGCATCGAAGGCCTGGACTTGCGATTGCTCCAGCGCGGCGCCAATCGCTCTGCACGCGCGGATGCGGCCCCGCCACGTGTCACGGCTGAAGGGAACTGCCTCTTCGTAGACAAAGAATCCCGTCACGAAGAAATCTTCTTTGATCCATGGAGGTTTCGCCGAAATATGCCCCGTCAGGTTCGCGCCGCTCCAGTGCGGATTGTATTTGAGGATCAGCTCCTCGGTGCGGCGCGCGATCGGATCGCGCTTCGGCAGCCATGCCAGATGGCACGTCATCAGTCTGCCGCCCGGCGCAAGCAGTCGCTTCGTTTCGGCTACCGCGCGGTCGCGGTCGAAATATAGCCAGCATTGGCCGGCTGTAACGACGTCGAAACGATTGCCTGGCAAGCCCGTTTCTTCGGCGGGCGCAACGCGAAAATCGATCGCCAATTGTTGTTCCGCAGCGAGCCTTCGCGCCTGCGCGATCTGTTCCTCTGAAATATCGATACCTGCCACTTTGCAGCCGCGCCGCGCGAGTTCGCGCGCAATATTGCCCGTGCCGGTTCCCACATCCAGCACGCGCTGGCCTCGCCGGCCGACTCCGAGCGCCGCGAGCCGCTCAAACATGCTCTGTGGGTACCCGGGGCGGAACTGCGCGTACTCGGCCGAAGTGTGGCCCCAATCGAACGCCCGTCCCTGATCGATAGAACCCATGACTCGCGAGGTCGGATGTTACCATACGCGCTTCGGCCAAATTCCGTTGGCAAAATTGCTGCTATCCGGCCAGCGTCCGGCGCTTATATGGCTCACCGAGCCGTATCGTAATCGATTGGTGACCGGGCTGTCCGCCAGTACTATTGGCGTCGTCGACCCGACATTGCATATTCGTAAGCCATCCAGGAAGGCCGTCTGCATATTTTCAATACCCGGGAGGATTCGTCAGATGAGGGAGTTCGGCAAAATCGTGCTGACGTCGCTGTTCGCCGCGTTCCTTGTGGCGACAATGACGGCCAGCTATTCGTTTGCGCAGTTGGCACCGGAAGCACGCGGAAAGTTCACTCTGCCGTTCGAAGCACACTGGGGAACGCTGGACCTGAAACCAGGCACTTATTCGTTCACACTGAAAAGAGAGTCGGGGATCACGTTGTTCGCGGTCCAGCAGGGCCAGCAGTCAGTAGGCTGGGTTCTCACTTCTTTCACGGCGCCGGCCGATCCGGCGCAGCATCCCGATGCAGAGCTATTTTGTACCCGGCACGACAATGCCTGCGCAATCCACGCGCTGGTAATGCCCTGGAAGGGAGTCTATTACTTCAATGTCCTGGGGCTGCCCAAGCAGTTGCGGGCACAGCAGACGCCGGCCTGGACGGAAACGGTCCCTGTTCTGTTAGCGGAAAAGTAGAACGCGGCGGCGCGTAGTTGGAAGGGTCAAATCAGGCCTTCGATTTGGTCTTCGATGCGCGCCGCCTTACATTTTCACGAGTGCGCGGTGCCGGATCCCCCGTGGCAGGCTTGGCCCCGTCGCCGCCCCTTGCTTTGCAATCTGCGCCAGCGATCTCGGCGTGCCGCGCTACTGTTTTTTTGTGGCATAGTCGTAGACGCACCTGCCGATCCGCGCGATCACCTGGCGCCGAGTGGCCTCATCGGCTGTCGAGTCCGACACAAATACTGCGATCGCAAGTCGCCGTCCATCCGGCAAGGTGATGAGCCCGATGTCATTCGTGGCTCCCGCAATACCGTTGTCCACGTCCGAAGTTCCGCTCTTATGAGCGACCTTGGTTCCCCTGGGCAGGTCGCCGTCGAGACGGCCTGAGGGCGAGCTCATCAACTCGAGCAGGAGCGCTGTGTGTTCTGCCGTCAGCGGTGAGCGATCGCTGATCCGACGAAGCAACAGAACAGCGCCCTCGGGTTCGAACCAGTTTCGATACTGGAGATCATGCTGGCGATGAAGGGCCCGTTCGTCGTCTCGCAGATGAAACCCCGTGACTCCTAGGGAGCGAATATACTCATTGACGACTTCGGGGCCGCCCGCGAGCCGAAGCAGCATGTCCGACGCCGTGTTATCGCTGAACGTGACGGTCATCTGTAAAAGCTCCCGCAAGAGCACGTCGACATCCGCTTGCGGATATTTGTCTTGGAGCGGGCTATATGGCTTGGGCAGGATCAAGTCCGAGTTGCGGAAGGGGACCGCCTGGTCCAGCGAAAACCTTCCCTGTTCCACCTGGTGCAGAGTCGTCAGAGCAAGCGGCAGTTTGAAAACTGACTGCATGGGAGGTCGCGCCTTCGGGTCGAGGTTGCAATTCAGCGGCGTGCCCGGCAACGAGCAAGCTACGAATACTTTCCCGTGCGCGGCCGAAGCAATGTCGCGAATCTGCTTCTGCAGACTTTGCTGCGCCACAGTTGGAGTGACAAGGAGCGCGATCAGTAGGGCCAGCCGCATTCTTCGCCCAACTGGCTAGCGCTTATGCCGCGCAGGCTTGGGCTTCGCCGCGCTGCGAGTTCGCCCGGTGGTTTTTGGCGTCGGCGCAGAAGCTGGCGCCGGGTCGCCCGTCGCAGCTTTGGCCACGTCGCCGCCTCCATCTTTCGCAATTTGCGCCAGCAAACGCTTCGTCAACACGGAGCGAGGCTTCTCGGTAAGAATATCTTCCGTCGATGCGAATTCATCGCGGTGCTTGATCAGCAGCCAGGATTTGTCGCTGCCGCCAAAACCGCGCGTCCGCACCAGAACCCACGAACCCTTCAGTTTTTTCCCGTGCAGCGTGAATTTCAAATCACCCTTTCGAATCGCTTCGTCAACATCAGGGCTCTCGGGCGTCCATTGGCCGTTATCCCAGACCATTACGGTGCCGCCGCCATATTCGCCCTCGGGGATCACGCCCTCGAAGCCGCCATAGTCGAGAGGGTGATCTTCGACCTGCATGGCGAGCCGTTTCACCGAAGGGTCCAGCGAAGGGCCTTTGGGCACGGCCCATGAGAGCAACACGCCATTGTGTTCGAGTCGGAAGTCGTAATGCAGGTTCGTGGCGCGATGCTTCTGTATCACGTATTGCAACGCTTGCTTCGGCGCCGTCTTCGCCTTCGCTGCGCCTGAAGGCTCAGGCGAGACCTTGAAATTGCGTTTTTCCTTGTAAGTGTCGAGTGACATGCGCTCTCCCCGCGGGCGGCGATCGCTCGGTGGCGTTGCACTAGCCTGGCGCTAATACTAAATGCTTTTCAGGCGCGCCGTCGCATTTTTTAGGGTTTGCCGGCTTTGGAAAAAGTCAGCCCAGGGATCCTTGCTCTTTAGCCGCGCGCGGAAATTGCCCAGATTGAACTTCGCCGGATCGAGAAACGGTTTCACTTCGGACCAATGGAGCGGCGTCGAAACCGGCGCCTTCGGTTTTCGTCTCACGGAGTAGGGGCTCGCCACGGTTTGCACTTTCCCATTACGCGCCACATCGAGATAGACGCGGTTTCCTCGCGCGGGAATCGAATGCTCCACGGTTAATTCCTTT
>DATJOL010000202.1:0-4412 GCA_035507075.1 Candidatus Aquilonibacter sp.
GGAAGTGGTGGGGATCGACGAAGGACAATTCCTGGGCGAAGCGCTTGTGAACGTATGCCAGCGGCTGGCGCAGGCCGGCAAGCGCGTGATCGTTTCCGGGCTGGATATGGATTATTTGGGGCGGCCGTTTGAGCCCATGCCCACCTTGCTTACCGCAGCCGAGGAAATCACGAAGCTGCTCGCGATCTGCATTCGCTGCGGCAATCCCGCCGTGCATACGCAGCGGCTGGTGCATTCGGATGAGCTGATTATGGTCGGCGCAAAGGGAATGTATGAGGCGCGGTGCCGGCGCTGCTTCGAGCCCGAAGCCGCACAGCGTCCGCACAACGTAGTCGCTGCAGCGGGCGCCGCGAAGTAGGTCAAGAGCGTTACCTCATGCAAAGCATGGACCTCGATTCCACCTTCCCGTGTAACTATGAGGTCGACGAAATTCGCGAACTCCCGGGAGACAGCAAATTTCATTTCCCTGTTTTTCCATTCCCCGCCGAGGCTGCATCAAGGGGCGAGTGTCGGTGGCTGAAGGTGACTCCGAATGGTGCTAAACCGTGGATAGGTGCATTCGCGTGTCGATATCCCTGTCCGCCGGCGATTTTCCGGGTCACCGGCACGCCGGACCCTTCACGCATTTGCGTAATATCAGCGGGCCCGGCTTACATAGTGAAGACGGATCATCCAACTGTTTGGGAAGAGCTGCCAATTATGCCGGTGATCGAGACGCGAGCGCTCCGGAGTCACGAGCTTCTCCTTCTCTCGGATTTCGTAAGCATTCTCGCTTACGGTCGCGACGGCGTGGTTTGGCAGAGCCCGAGGCTTTGCTGGGACGAACTGAAAATGGGCGAGGTAACACGCGACGTTCTTGAAGGAACGGGGTACGACCCCACTGGCCACTCGTCAGGTAAGACCACGATGCGTTTCGCCGTCGATCTCAGGACGGGGCGATCGCTGCTGCATGGCCCGGTATCTGCCGACGGAAAACCTTTATGGTAGCCATTTTAAGTTAAGACGGCTGATGGCCCAGGCGGCGTGTTCGGAAATGAGCGCATCGCCTGATGCAGCCAACTTTTCGAGCAGCTTCACGATGCGTTCCCGGCCGGCAGAATTTTCCGCAAGCGGCGCGTTGCCCAGGGCAACGCAAGCATTCCTGACGAGGCCGCGCCACTTGGCTCGTTTGGCTGCGCTTTTGCGAAATACGCGGCTGAATTCCTCCTGCGTAAGCGATGCAAGCCATTCCAATTCCGGCGCGAGAAACGAATTGTGTTCGCGCGATGGTTGGGACGACGGAGAATCGCCTGCAAAAGCGCGTGGTTCGAATGCTGCTAGGGTCGTCGAGGGCGATTTGCGATTCCAAGGGCAGACATCCTGGCAAATATCGCAGCCGATTACGGCCGAGCCTATGTGAGTGCGCAGTTCTTCGGGGATCGCGCCGCGCAACTCGATTGTGAGATAGGAAATGCAGCGGCGCGAGTCGAGGACGTAAGGACGGGGAAACGCGTGGGTCGGACAGGCGTCGAGACAGCGCGTGCAACTGCCGCACAGGTCGCGAGGCGGGGATTCGCCGGGCGCGAGCGAAGGAGCAAGGCCGAGCGTGGTGATGATGACGCCGAGAAAGAGCCAGGAGCCGAGGCGCTGGTTGATGAGCATCGTGTTTTTCGCGAGCCAGCCGAGGCCTGCATATTTCGCGGCCACCCGTTCGACGATCGGGCCGGTATCCACGTATGCGCGCGTTTCGAAAGGCTCGGCGAATTGCTCGTGCATCGCGGCCACGAGGCGATTGAGCTTTTCGCGCAATATTTCGTGATAATCGTCGCCCCACGCGTAGCGCGAAATCCAGCCGCGCGGAGGTTCATCGCCTATGTTTGGCTGCAGCTTAGGTGTACGAGGATGAGAACTGTTGTAGTTCAACGCAACGACGACCAAACTGCGGGCGCCTTCCAGAACGAGGCGAGGATCAGACCGACGCGCATCATGCAGGTATCTCATTTCTCCGGCATAACCGTGGTCGAGCCAATCGGTCAAATGCGACAATTCCGCGAGGCCATCGACCGGGGCGACGCCGCAGAGGTCGAAGCCTTCGGCGCGGGCTCGCTCGTCTATCCAAATGGCTTTTTCAGCAGGCGTCATGGACCTGAAAGCCGCCCTTTCGGGTGAACACCCTATCCCGCGTGCCTATTTGCCGGGGCGCTGCTACAATACATTCGTCCATGGCAGACTGGCGCCAGATTCAAGCCCGCATTCGCAAAGCCAAAAACAGCCGCGAACCGGTCGCGAAGCTTTCGGAATTATATCAACGCACGCGCGACGGAATGGTGGCGTGGGAGATTGGTGCGGTCGAAGAGAAAAATGGAAGGAGCGATGAGGCGGTGAGGTGGTACAAGGTGGCAGCAGAAAAATTCCGGCGTGCCGACTGGAAAAAGAAGGCGGAAGATGCCTTGGCGCGCCTGGGCGTGGAAGCGCCCGCAAAGCAGGAAGCAGCTCCAGAAGAAGAACTCGCGGCACCGAATTCGGTGATGATCGAGGAAGAAACGGTGCACGAAGAACTCGCCGCGCCGCTCGCGGTTGACGAAATCGAAGACTCCGAAGACGCCGAAAATTCCGCCGGACAGCAATTTGCGCAGCCCGGGGCCGGGCCGGCGGCAATTCCGCAACAGGGCATGCCCGGCGATGGCATGAGAAAGAAGCGCCGTCGTGGCCGTCGAGGCGGCCGCGGACGCCGAAGAAAAGGCGGAGTGGATCAGGCGCCAGGGCTGCCCGCGCAGGCGTTTGCATCCTCAAGTTCGTCCGGCGCCAATGCGGCGGTTCAGCCAGCTCCTCACGCGATGGCTGCGGCAACGTCTGCTGCTGAGCGCGCTCCCCATGAAGCGCCGCAACGCGAGTTGCAAAGGCCGGTTCGCGGCGAGACGGTCTACGAAGCTCCACAACTTCCTTCGGAGCGCGCGGCGCATGGCCGCAGCGATCCTGCGTTGTCTTCGCGCATGGCGCAGCTTGAATCGCTGCTCAGGCGGCTGATGCAAAGTCCCTTGCACCGGCTCGGCGAAGCGGATGAAGCGCCGGCTGGCCCGGGGGTTTTCCTGCTGTCGGATTCGGACCAGTTGAGCGCTTACTACATAGAGGCCTGCCAGACGCTCCGCGTGGGTGTAAGCAACCTGGTGCGCGGACAGAGAAGTAGTCGCAGCCGCAATCTTAGCGAGACGAACCTGAAAGAGCGCCTCGCGGAATATCTGGGTATCAACGAAGCGAAAGTCTCGCAATATTTGAAGGACCACTGCGTGGTTCGCTGGATCCAGCTGGACGACGAAGCCGGCAATCTGGCCCATTTCGCCATCGGCATTCTGAGGACGCCGCTGAACATCGACTGAGGGAAGTTCCCTTGGCGGCTCGAGCCCCCCACAAGAACGGGCGGTCCTGGGTCTTCCGTACCGTTTTGGCGCCTTCCATTGGCTGTGCCTGGGTGCCATTCGACCCCCTGTTTACGCATTTGAACGCCTGCCGCTAGACACCCCCTGCAATTGTGGCGAAACTCAAATAGGATAAGCGGTTACGGGTGTAACACCACCCGTGGGGGTCAGGCTTTTCGCAGGGAATGCCTGGCAATTTTGGGCTCGAGTTCATAAGACGGTACTACCCGTGTTTTTGGCGACGACAGTTCCTGAGGAGAGCACATGGCGAATGCAGTCAGTAATAAAATTTGGAAGTCGTTCGATTGGGCGCTGTGCAAGAGCGCCAGCGTGACCTTTAATACGATTCAGTTTTTCAACAAACACAATCCCAACCCCTCCTTCACTCCGAAATGGTCTGATAAGCCGCTTTTGAAGTCCTGGGAAAAATCGAAGCCGACCCTCGGCTGGCCGCGCACCACGGACTCTCTTTGCCCGGAGTGCGTGAAGGAAGCGCGCCAGGCGATTATAGACGGCAAGAAGGACTGGACCGACCTGATCCATGAAAAGGTCGGCGAGATCAAGGCGCAGATTATCGAGCGCGACGGCGAAGTCTGGATGGTGAAAGATTGCCCGGTCCACGGGAGATGCGAAGACATGATGGCCGTCGACGCGAAGTTCCTCGAATGGATCGAGAGTAACTTCCCCGGTCGCGATATCCCGGCGCACAACGACGAGAAGCTGCATAACCATGGTTCGAGTACTGTTCGCCACGGGCGGGGCGCTGTTTTGACCGTGGACCTGACGAACCGCTGCAACATGATGTGCGATCCCTGCTTCATGGACGCCAACCAGGTGGGCTTCGTCCACGAGTTGACGTGGGACGACATCAAGACCATGCTGGACAACGCGATCACCATCAAGCCGCGGCGCCAGATGTCGGTCCAGTTCTCGGGCGGCGAGCCGACGCTCTCGCCGTACTTCCTCGACGCAGTCGCGTACGCCCGCAAGGTGGGCTACAACTCGGTGCAGGCCGCG
>DATJOL010000203.1:0-47761 GCA_035507075.1 Candidatus Aquilonibacter sp.
GCGTCCCGACGCGGCTGCGCATCATTGCCCGCCTCTGGTCAATCGAGACTAGAAAATCAGAGTCCAAAGGCGCCCGACTGAAACGCGAGTCGGCCGCTACAAGAACTGACAACCGCCGAGCCAGACGCGCGCGCAGAATCGCGCGCAACAATTACCGCCACGAAATGCGCCGGCAAGATGCCAGCGCTGCCGGGGGGAATGCTAGCGGCTGAGAGTGGCGAGGGGGCGCTGGCGGGGGCGGACGTTGTTTTTGGGGATTTGCGGGAACGGGATGCGCATTCCCGGATCGCCGAAAAGCGTCCAGGTCTGGCGCACATCGTTGTCCGTAATGCCCGACTTGGCTTTGAGAATGGCCTCGCCGATGGGCATGGTCGGGTTCGCGGACAAGGTGCTGAGCAACGCCTGATTCATGGTGGCCTGCGGCGGCTCGTCAGTGAAGCCGGACGAGGCCCACACGGCAACGGCGCCGCCATTCGGCGCGAACAGCAGATCTTCGGCCATGCTGGTGGTATAGACGTCCTCGAAGAAGCCGTTGAGGCAATCCATCAGCAGGAATACCGGCGTGCGGTCGCCATTGGTGAGGGACGGAATGGTCGTAACGTCAAAGAAATCGTTGAAGGACCACTGATCTTCGGCTCCGTGGCCGCTGTAATCGACGAGCAGCGTGCCGCTGTCGATGGCGCTGACGATCTGTTGCTGCGCGACGCCGGGATCTTCGCCGTCGGTGAAGATTTTGGTCACGTTGAGCGATGAAGGCACCAGCTGGCTGGCCGTTTGCGCCGCGGCGGTGAAATCATCGCCAACGTTTTGGTCAGCGACGAAAGTGGCGGCCTGCTGCCAGCTGCCGGCGTTCGAGCCATTTTCGAAGGCGACAATTTTGGAGACGGCCAACTGCGCTTCCTGCAGCGTATCGGCGGGAATGCGGCCCGTGGGAATCGTGGCGTAGCCGGTTTGGTTGAAGTCGGTGAGCCAATCGTCGGAGGCGGTCTTCAGGGCTTGCGTTTCGATCATGCGCGAGGGCACGAAATCCAGATCGCCGAAGCCGAGATAATTGCGCGGATCGAGCGACGCATCGCCCATCAGCAGCACGGCTTGCGGCGCGACGCGCCATTTTGCAGCGGCAAGCTGCAGGAAGCTGCGAATGGCAAACGGGCTGTGTTCGCCGTAGTTGAAGGCGTCGTAGATGTCGTCCGTGGTGACGACCATCGTGCTCTGCCCTTCCGATTGATGCAGGCTCACGAGCGGAGCAGCGGCGGAAACGAAGTCCGGATGCGAAATGACGACGTAGGAAGCGCCGGTCTGCGCGTCGGCGAGATTATTGGGGGCGTGATAAGCGAGCGCATCGGGCGCGGCGATCTGGTCGGAAGAGAACGCGACGAGAGTGCGCTGCGTGGCCGCCGGTCCTTGCGTCTCGAAGGAGATTCCGTATGTGCCGGAAGCGTCGAAAGTGACGCGCCCCATCAGCTGCGCGACCGCGAGCGGGTCGGTGATGTCGAAGACGTCGATTTGCGGATTCGCAAAGCCGGTGATGTGGAGCGAAGCGCCGGCAGGAGCGGTGGCGTTGAGCCAGTCCGAATCGGCGGCATAAGTGTGCGGATAGTGGAGCGCGATGGATTGCACGAGGCTGACGTCGTTGTCGCCGTTCAACGCGGCGAGGGTGACGGTGTTGGCCCCGGCTTGCAGCAAGCTGTTGGGGACCGCGAACGTTTCGGTGACGTTGGACTGGTTGGCGAAATCCATCTCGCCGATGTAGCTGCCGTTGAACGAGATCGAGACGCTGTGCTGCTGTTGGTCGGTGCCGCCTTGCAGCGTGACGTCCATGGTGACGGGAATGGATGAAGAAGGATCGGCGTTGGGGGCGGCGAGCGTCTGGTCAACGGGCTCGGACGTGATGAGCGCGCCGAAGAAGTTGTCGTTGTTTTCGCCATTCAGCAGAGCGGCGAAATACGTGGTGCGCTGTTCAAGGAGGGTCGTGGCGGAGAAGTCCGTCTGCGATGGCGGCGCCGAAGTTTGGGCCGCAGTTTCGGAAATTCTCAGGCCCGGGCGCGTACTCTCAACGAGCCAATAGACGCGCGTGCCGGAGAAAGGCGTGTCGATGCCCGTGCCGTAGAATTCGATGCTGCCGTTCTGGCCGAGCCAGACGGAAGAAGACGAATTTACGATCATCGGCTGCTCGACGCCCTCGGCATAAAGTTGGAGCATGCGAGCTTCGGCGCGCTGGGTGAGGCCGGCGGCGTAAAGCTGCTGGGCTGTGACGCTGTACCAGCCCGTTTGCGAGACGGAAATCTTTACGGCCGGCTCGCCGTTGAGTGTGGCATTCGAAACTTCGGGCGCATCTGGCGGCGGAACGGGCCGCGGCAAAATGATCGGACGGGGCATGACTGTATTGAAATGGCCTCCGGGCGCAGATGCCATTGCGATGCGATTCATGTCCGCGAGCAGCGCGGCGCGCGCCACTTGCGCGGACGGAGTCACGCCGGAGGAAGCCGGGCCTGGCTGCACGGGCCCGTGCTGGGTGCGCGTTCCGTTGAGATCGACGTCTTCGACCCAGTAAACCGAGCTCGCGGTTCCATTGGGATCGACCCACTGATATGTTTTTGCGGCGTGCTGCGGGAACCCGCCGCGCAAGACGAGCGCCGAGCCCGCGATCAGCGACGGATCGAGGCGATGGCGGCCGGTGGCGTCTTCGCGATAGAGATGGAAGCCGAGATTGCGGACTTCTTCTTTCGTGTGCCACTCGATCAGGACGCCACCTTGCGGTTCCAGTTCGGCATGGAAGTCGGAGAGCTGAACGGCGGTGGGCGCTTCGATGGTCGAGGTGACGCTCGAAGAATTGTTCGCGGAATTGGGATCGCTGGTCGACGAGCTGACCGTGGCCGTGTTCGTGGCATAGGTCGTGGAGCTGAAGGTGGCCGCGTTCGCGTTGATGATGATGGTGACTTCGCTGCCGACGCTGAGCGAGCCGAGCGAGCAGCTCACGGTGCCGCTGCTCTGAGTGCAGGTGCCCTGCGTTGTGGAAACGGACGTGTAGGTTACTTGGGACGGCAGCGGGTCGGAAACGGTGACGTTTTGCGCGACGGCAGGGCCGTTGTTGGTCACCTGCAACGTATACGTCAGGTTTGTGCCCTGATCGACGGGCTGCGGAGACGCAGTTTTGACGATGGCGAGGTCGGCTTGAGTTGGCGAAGCGACGACGGTGGTGGAAGTGGCCGTGTTATTCGACGGCGTTACGTCGTTTGACGTGGGAGAGACGCTGATCGTATTCGAAATGACCGTGCCGGGCGCGGTCGAGGGGTTCACCTGGACGACCATCGGGATACTGGCTTGAGTGCCGGACGGAACAGCTGCGCCGGAACAAGTGTTGCCGGAGCCTGGACAGCAGGAGATTAGCCCGGTACCGCCCACCGAGGGCAGCGATGTGCAGACGACTCCGGCGGGAATGCCAAGCGAAACGAACGTCGTATTTGCGGGGACCGAGCCGGTGAACACCACGTTGCTGGCGCTGGCTGGGCCATTGTTGGCGACGGTTTGCGTGTACGTGATGTCGTCGCCGGGCAAAACGGGATTCGGCGACGCGGAAGTTGTGACGCTGAGATCGTATTGGCCTGACGAAGCGACGGTCACGTTCGAGGTGACGGAGTTGTTCTCGGGATTCGGATCGGTGGTGGTTGAGGAGACGCTCGCGGTCTCCGAGATGATCGTGCCGGAGGGCGTGGTGCCGGAAACGTTCAGCGTGAGCGTGAACGAAGCGGTGCCGCCCGCGGCGAGGGTGGCGATCGAACCGCTCACGGTGCCTGTGCCGTTGACGGCGGGATGGGTGCATGTCCAGCCCGAAGCGCAGCTGAGGGAGGCGAAGGTCGCATAGCCGGGCGAAGCGGGAATCGCTTCGGAGTAGCTGACGTTTGTGGCGGCGGCCGGGCCGTTGTTGGTGATCGAAATTACGTACTGAATCGCGCCGCCGGCGGCGACTGGATTGGGCGAAGCCATTTGGGACATCGAGAGGTCTGAAGTGCCGGCTGCGGCCACGAGGACGACGGCAGTGGCCGAGTTGTTCGTGAGATTCGGGTCATTCGTGCCGGACGTGATCGAGTCCGTATCGATTATTTGCGTGCCGCTGGTAATCCCGGAGAGAACGTTCACAGTGACAGTAAACGTGGTGTTTCCTGCCGAACCCGCGGGAAGATCGGGATTCGTGCAGCTGAAGCTGCCCGCGGTGTTGCAGATCCAACCAGACGCACCGCTCACTGAGTAAGTATTGAACGTGGTGTTCGCGGGATAGGCTTCGCTGAAGGCGGTGTTCAGCGCGTCGAAGGGGCCGTTGTTCGTCACGCTCTGCGTATAGGTGATCGTGCTCGGAGAGACCACCAGCGTCGGATTGGCCGAATTCGTGACGGCAAGGTCGGCACCCGCGCAATATGCGCCGGATTGCGTGCCGGGCGTCTGCGTAACCGTAAGGCCCGTGTTCGGAACACCCATTTGACCGGGCGTGGCGCCATACGCATCGTCCGCGAGCGTAGAGTAGCCTGGGCTTCCGCCGAGCAGATAGACGGTCGCCTGGGAACCGGTGAGCAGCGCGACGCCACCGCCGCCGCCTCCGCCGGGGCCATGACGATTCCCCGGGAATGGCGTGCTGGGAGTGTTTTCCGGCCAGGTGACGCCGCCACCGCCGCCATTGGCCTGTACCGTAAGTCCGCTCAGGCCGCCGCTATTGGTGAAAAAGAGGATGGAGCCGCCTGCGCCGCCGCCGCCGCCGCCGTCGTTTTCCACTTCGAGGGCCGTGAGGCCGTTTGCGGTGATCGTGCCAGTACCGCTGACGGAACCCGCCCGAATAATAGCGATGCCGCCACCTGCCGTCCCGCTGCTGTAGATTCCGGTGCAGTTTGCGCCGCAATCCGCCCCGCCGGTTTCAGATGCGGGGAGCCAATAGGCGCCATCGTTGCTGGTGCCCGCGCCACCGCCGCCGCCCATGACGAGCGCACTCGTGGAAGCGGGAAAGGCCACGCCACCGAAGCCGCCCACAATGCCGGCGCTGCTCCAGCCGAAGCCGCCTTCACCGCCGTTGCCGCCGTTGCCGCCTCCGCCTCCGCCGCTATTCTGATTATTGGATGGCGGATTCGCGTCGGTCGCGCCGCCGCCGGCATTGCCCGGCGCGCCGCGCGCGTAGCTGCCGCTGGGGATGCCTTCCACGTACGTTTGATTCGTGGCTGTGGCCGTCGTCGAGAGAGTGATGGAACTCTGCGCCGGCGAAATGTACGTGGGTGTGCCGGCGATGCCCTCGGCTTTTGAACCATTGGTCTTGTCGGTAGAAAGAGTGACGTAGTCTGTGCCGGCGCCTGTGCCACCCGTGAGTATGCGACCACCGCCGCCGCGGAAGCCTTCGCCATCGAGGCTCACTGTGCCGCTTAACGTCAGTTGCGAGGAAACGTCGAGAGCCAGCACGCCACCCACTGTGCCGTTCCACGACAGCGCAGTGAGCGAAGAGCTAAGAACGGCCGAACTGTATTGCGGAACGCGGATCACCTGGAACGTCGTCTGGCCCTGAGTCGAGGTGGCTACGGTGTTTGTGTAGGTGTTGAGGAGGCCGCTATTGGGATTTCCATTGAGAGTCGCGCCCGTGCCGATGAAGGCGAGGGTTCCGCCGGTTGCCGGCACGGACGACGTGGCCGTGACGAACTCGTATTCACCGGAATTGCCAATGCTGGTCGAGCCTGAGCCGGGGTCACCGGGCACGCCATCACCGTAAGCGCCAGTATTGGTCGAGTTGATCGTGGCGCCCTGCATCTGGATAAAGAGAAGCAAGTCACCGGGGGAGATTGCGGTCGATGCGCCGGACGCCGGGCCCAGCTGAACCGAGATCGAGCCCGCGCTGACGCTCGTGACTCCAGATGCTGGAGGATAGTAGGCGTTCACGATGCCAGTGAGCGTGCCGCCCGCTCCGTCTTTGCCAGGCATGGCGCAAACCAGCGGTTGGACCACCGTGAGGACGCTGACGTTATTGTTGGTGGATACGGGGTCAGTGGGTGAAGTCGAGCTTACGCTCGCTTTGTTCGTGAGCGTGGTGGCTGTGCCGGGCGTGGTGACGGTGATCGTAATCGTGATGGGCGACGAAGGCGCATATGCGACCGCTCCGAGCGAGCAAGTGACTACGCCGCTCGCTTGCGCGCAAGTGCCTTGCGTTGAACTGGCCGAGACGTACGTCACTCCGGTGGGAAGCGTATCGGTAACGGTGGTTCCGGTGGTCGCGGTGAGGCCGTAGTTCGTCACCTGCAGTGTATAGATCAGCGTCGAATCGATGAAGACGGGCGTGGGCGAGGCTCCGCCGATGATGCCGAGGTCGGCGTCGCCGGTTGTTTCGACAAGCACGGAACTCGTGGTCGAATTGTTCGAGACGACGGGATCTGCGGTTGTGGACGTGACGTCGGCGTAGTTCTGGATCGTGGTGCCCGCGGCCGGTGCGTTGGCGCCTGAGTTGACCGTGACCGTGATCACGAAATTCGTGGTGGTTGTGTTAGCCGCGAGGCTCGCAATCGTGCAGATGATCTGCCCCGTCGCGCCTGAGGCAGGAACGGTGCCGCATGCCCAGCCTGAAGGGTATGTCACGGACGAGAAGGTCGTGTTGGGCGGCGTCTGCTGATAGAGCGTCACGTTCGTCGCCGCACTCGGGCCGTTGTTGCTGACCGTTTCCGTGTAGGTGATCGTGCCGGTTGGCGCGAGAACAGCGGGCGACGCCAGCTGCGTCATCGCGAGGTCGGCGCCGGCGACGCTAACGGAAGCTGTTGCCGTATTGTTCGCTGTATTCGGGTCGGTGCCGGTTTCGCCCACGGTCACGGTATCGCTGATTGTCGAGCCAGCCACAGAAGGGCCGAGGTTCACGTTCACAACGACCGTCAGAGTGGCGGTTCCGCCGGCTGCGATCACCGTGCCGGCATTCGCGGTGCAGATGATCGTGCCCGTGCCGTTCGCGCCCGGCGCGGTGCAGGTCCAGGAACCCGCCGGCGCGGTGTAACTATTGAAAGTAGTGTTCGTCGGCGTCGTTTCCGTGAATGAAGCGCCGACGGATTCCTCAGCGCCATTGTTGGTGAGCACTTGGGTATAAGTGATTGTGCCGCCGGTGGCAACTTGCGACGTGGGATTCGGCGTATTGCTGACGGAAATGTCTGGCGCTTGCACGGTGACCGTATTTGAATTCGCGGTGGCGTTTGAGGTGGTGTTCGCCGCAGCGGCTGTAGCCGTCATTGCGGGAATCACCGTGCCGTTCGACGTGGCCGCGTTGACCGTGAAGACAAATTTAAAGGTCGTAGCGCTGCCCGTGGCATAGTTCGCTGTATCGGTGCATGTCACCGTTCCGCTTGCGTTGGCACAATTCCATGTGCCGGTTCCGCTGGTTGCGGCCGCGGATACGAATGAGGTATTTGCGGGGTCAGGCATCGAAACGGTCTCATTGGCAACGGCGTTCACGCCGCTCGAATTCGAAAGGCCGATCGTATAGGTCAGATTGTCACCAGGCGAGATCGGAGTGGGCGCGGCCGTATTTGTTACGGTTAGTGTGGGCGCGACAATATTTAGAGTGACTGCCGATGTAACCGTCGCCAGGTTCGACGAGCTGGCTTTCGCCGTGGCCGTCGAACTGTCGCCCGCCGTGCCAGGATTCACCGTGAAGGCGAAATTGAAAGTACTGGATTGGCCCTTGGTGAAACCCCCTCCGCCTTGAATCGTGCAGGTAACGGTGAGCGGTGTGCCCGCGTTGGCGCAGTTCCAGGTATCGCTGCCGCCGGACTGGGCCGCCGAAGAAAACGTCATGAAATTGGGGTCGGCCATTGTCAGGCTGACGCCGTCGATCGTCGTATTGTTGTTGCCGGTGCTCGTGTTCGTCAGGGTGATCGCATAGGTCACCGTGTCTTGCGGCGCCACCGACGAGTTGTTCGCGGGCGACGTAATCGACACGGTCCATCCCAGAGTCGCCGACGCGGGCGTGGCCCCCAGCAATGAGAGAAATGCCAGAAGGATCGCGGCCAAGAGAGGCGAACTCCCTCGGCGCCGCGCGGCTCGCCAAGCCTGGTAGCTTCGCCTGCGAGCAGCGTGAATAAGTCTCGAGGAGCGGCCCGCAGCCGCCAGTTTCCTTTGTCCGCGCTCGATCGAGATCACTTTGCCGAGGACGACGCTGCCGTCAGGGTCGTTCGCAAGGCCGGAATCGCCGCGCGTGACTACTTCGTTCGACTTGTTTGGAAAATTCGCCACGACCCGATGGGCGCGATAGCCATTTTCGCCGTGCGTGAACGCGATTTGGCCGCGCCTTGCGCCGGCGGCAATTGGAGGGCTCACGATCAGCGCGTCTTCGTCGAAAATATTGGGTTCCATGCTGCGGCCGCTGGCGCGAAAACGGACGCTCGCGCCCCGCGCGAAGAGCGCTTCGCACATTGCCGTGAATGCGCGAGAGTCGCGCCTCTTTTGGGGAGTCTTAGGCACGGCAGATCATCTCCACGGCGCTTTGATCGGGGACAAACCGGAACAGCGAGCACGGCGTATCGCGCGTGATGCGATCGAGCGACTTCATCGTCGATTTCAGCCCAGCGGCGCTGTGATGCGGGATAAAGCTGCGAGCCAGAAGCTCCGCGGCCGCGCGGCCGGGCGTGAGCGGGACGAGTTCGTTGCATGTGCCGTGCTCGAGCAGGTACATGGCGGAAAGATCGGCCGATTCCGCGAGCGCGAGGCCGGCATCGCCGTGCCATGGTGTGCCATACATGCGGGCGCGGCCATTTTCGAAGCGAAGGATGATGCGGTCGTCGCTGAGGACGCGCATTCCCGGCTGCTTTTGCCAAAGGCGCGCGGATGTGCTCTTCCCCGCTCCCGAATGACCGAAGAGCAGGTGCCCGCGATTTGAATCGTCCGCAACGCCGAGCGCGTGAACTTCCACGCCCTCGCCGCAAGCAAGCCGGTGAATCGCGAGCAGCTCATCCAGCGGATACTCGAGCGGGTTCACCGCTCGCCGCGTGTCGTAGTAGCGCCGGAAAAGCTCGACGTTACCTGCGCTGAAATCGCGGTCGAACCAGGCGGCCTTGTAAGGCGCAGCTCCAAGAAATGGGGTGGAAAAATAGAAGCGATAGCCGCCCGATTCCTCGAATAAGGACCAAAGTCCGCCCGAGTGAAAAAGAGGCGCGCTTGATGGCGCCGCCAAATGGTCGGTCCAATTCACTTCAATGCGCACATCGAAGGAGCGAGCAGGCACGCAAAACGGCAGCAATTCGCGGTCGAACGCCAACTTCATCTCCGCCGGGGCAAAGACGCCGACGGTGATGCCGCCGATCGAATAGGCTGCGCGGGCGAGCTGTCCTTTGGGAAGCGCGCTTTGCGCGGGCACTTGGCGATCTTCGACCGTCGAGAGCTGCATATTTCCTCTTTGACTCATGAGCCCAGCGCGTTGCAGGGCGTGACGCTGACGCAACTGCCGCTGACCGGGCCGGCATGGCCGATGATTTTGCAGTGACCGAGCACGGCTTCTTCGGGGCGCAAGCTCACACGGGTAACCTGAGGCGCCTCGTAGGGCTTCTTCCCGCTATCCGGCTTGGTTTGCTCGTCAGTCATGCTCGATCTGCAATTCGTCCCGAAAAATTAGCGGTGCTCTCTGCACGAGCCGCAACCGCCGCTGTGGCAGCCTTCGGCCGGCTGCAAAACATTCAGCGCTGCGGGAGCGTGTGGCACCGGCGTTACTGCAGGAAATTTCTGCACGCGAATGCGTTCAGCGGCGCTCTTCAGGGCCCGGTATTGCGAGCCGCCACTGCAGCAGGAGCAATCGCCGTGTTCCGGAGGATCGATGCCCAGAGCGTAGGCGCGCAGGTGCGCCACCTGGCACAGAAAATCCACGGGAGATTCAGGATCGCCGCTCTCGAGTTCGCCATTGGCGGCGCACATGCTGCAGAGGGAACGAATCCGACAGGAATCGCAGATCGTGGGCCGCTGGCGCTGCTGATTGCGGATCTCGAGCATGCGGCCGTTCCAGCCTTCGAGGAACCCGCCCTCGCGAACCGAGTAGCCTTGTTTGTGCGAGAGGACGCAGATCGACATTTTCCCGGCGGGGTCAATCGAGCAGCCGTACATTCCGCCTCCGCAGGTGTAACGGCGCGTTTCAGGGCGCTCGGGTTTGGGAGCGGAGGCCTCCATCGCGCCGATTCGGCGCCATTCGTCGCGGCGCTGGGCGTCCTGGAAGTCCAGGGTGACTACCTCTTCGGGCGAGAGCCTCACCGCGAGCGGAGCTTGCGAACAGTCGATTCGCGGGTTCACGAGAGGATCGAATTTGAACTCGCAGCCGAAATCTTCTTCGGCCATGCGCTTCATTTCGTACACTTCGTGACGATTGATCGTGGTGGGAACAGTCTTCAGCTTCAGCGGAAGACCGCGTTCGAGAAGCAGCCGGATGCCCTTCATGCACCGGTCGTAGGAGCCGGGGACTTGGGTGAGGGCTTCGTAGGTTTCGCGCGTGGCTCCGTAAAGGGTGATTTCTATCGAGAATGGGCGATAGTCGGCTAAATAGTTGGCGACGCGCTCATTGATCATGGTCCCGTTGGTGAAAAGGGTGATCAGGAAGCCGCGCTTTTTGGCTTCTGTGTAGATTGCGAGGAAATCCTTGCGGGCGAAGATTTCGCCGCCTGTATAAAGGATCCAGAAGCAGCCAGCCTTGACGAGTTCGTCGAGAAGGCGAATGTGCTCCTCAAAGGTCAGCTCAGAGGCGCGGGCCTGCTGGTCCGCCATGGGCAGGTTGTTATAACAGTGCCGGCACTCGAGGGGGCAGCGGCGGGTAACCTCGATAGACACCTCGACCGGAGCGCGCTTCCCCATCTGGCGCCCGTGGAGGTGGCCACTGAACTCACTGTACTTTTCGGTCTGCACAGTTCGCTTCTGATGTCTTCTGTAACTACTTGCTGCAAAAAGGCTTACCCTGTGGGATGCTTCCGAAAGCTGCGGAGGCCTCAGGCGCTTCGAACCAGCCGCTCCGAGCGCAATTCGGCGACAAACCGGGCCACGTCGGCGAAGGCCTGCTCGGCCGTCACCTGGTAGTTCGCATGGATCCAGTCCGCCAGCTCCTCGGTGGTACGCCCCTGCTCAAGCATCAGCCAGAGCCGGGCGCCTAGCTCGTTGAAGGTATAAACAGAGTCGAGGTCACCGACGCCGTGACGGACCGGGACGGCCAGCAGCTCGCCGGCGATTTCCCGAGAAACTACCGCGCCAGCATGGATGTGCCGAACCTGACCGTTTGTGTCGGTTTGGGGGACCGGGTTTGAGTCGCCTATTCCCAAGGGATTATCCCTGGACATAGTGTGGGGTACTAGGACTACCCTGTCACGCCCCAAAACGGGCGCTGATACGTAGTAATACATACGTCGGCTTAGGGTCTTTATGACGGTTTGGCGAGAGATAAACTCTTATAAGACAGTGTCGGGTACCCGACATTGCCGCTTTTCAGGCGATCTACAGGAATCCCTTGAGAGAATTTGCTCCCTTAGCGCCCTGCGCCGGAGATTTCCCTGACGATATCCCCGACGAACGCCTTGGCATCGCCGAAAAGCATGAGGGTCTTGTCGAAATAATAGAGGGGATTGTCGATCCCGGCGAAACCGGGGTTCATGCTGCGCTTGATGACCATAACGGTGCGCGCCTTATCGACGTCGAGGATGGGCATGCCGAATATGGGGCTCGTGCTGTCGCTTCGGGCGGCGGGATTGGTAACGTCATTCGCTCCAATGATCAGAGCGACGTCGGTCTGCGCCATGTCTGAATTGATGTCGTCCATTTCGACCAGGCGGTCGTAGGGAATGTCGGCTTCGGCCAAAAGAACGTTCATGTGGCCGGGCATGCGGCCAGCGACGGGGTGGATCCCGAATTTAACGTCGACGCCACGTTTCGTAAGCGAGTCATAGAGCTCGCGGACCTTGTGCTGCGCCTGGGCGACCGCCATACCGTAGCCGGGCACGATGACGACTTTGCTGGCAGCAGCAAGGATGCCGGCAGCCTCCTCGGGCGAAGCGCTGCGGACTGTGCGCTCCTCTTTGCCCGCTTTCGCAGAGGCCTGCACCTGGCCGAACGCCCCAAACATGACATTGGTAAAGGAGCGGTTCATGGCCTTGCACATGATCACCGAGAGGATGAAGCCGGAGGAGCCGTCGAGGGCGCCCGCTACGATGAGGACTTTATTGTCCAATACGAAGCCGAGCAAGGCTGCCGAGAAGCCGGCATACGAATTTAAGAGCGAGATGACCGTGGGCATGTCCGCGCCGCCGATCGGCGTAACCAGCAGAATCCCGAAAAACAACGCAACCACGACCATGATTGGGAAAAGATAGGGCGCGTTCGGGTTAACCACCAGGATCACGGCGAGGACGATGGCCGCGGCCAAAACCGAGAGGCTAACAAAATTCTGCCCCTTATATGTGATTGGGCGCTGCGGCAGTATTTCCTGCAGTTTCCCGGCGGCGATTACGCTGCCCGTGAACGTGAGCGAACCGATGATCACTTCGAGGGCGATTTCGCCCATTCCAAAGCGGGTGATGTGCGGGATGCCGACGTAATACTCGGCGATACCGATCATCGAGGCGGAGAGAGCGCCGAACGCGTGGCTCAGCGCCGTTCGCTGAGGAACGGCCGTCATGTGGACCATGCCGAGCGGAATGCCAACCGCCGCGCCGATAATCAGGCCGACAACGATCCACCTGTATTGCACCAATTCAGGATTGAAGAGCGTTGCGGCTACGGCGATAGCCGCGCCGATCTCTCCAGCGAGCACGCCCCGCCGGGCCGTCACCGGCGAACTGAGCCATTTCAACGAAAGAATGAAGAGGACGGCGGCGGCAATATATGCCGAGTCCAGAAGCTGCTGTATGGCAACCGGGCTCATGGTTTCTTTGCGCCACCGCTTTTGAACATGCGCAGCATGCGATCGGTGATAAAGAAGCCGCCGACCATATTGCTGAACGAGGCCGCAACGGCGATGGCGCACAGCACGGTGGAAAGCGTGGTTTCGTGGCGGCCGGCGATGATAATGGCGGCGACTACGACGATGGCGTCGAGAGCGTTGGTGAGAGACATCAGCGGCGTGTGCAGCAAAGGCGAAACGCGCTTGATCACCTCAAACCCGACGAATCCGGCCAGGATGAATACATAAAGGTTCGATATGAAGTCCGCCGGCATGTCCTCTCCTTATGCCCTTGTCGCCAGCGCGGGGAGGCTCCAGAACTCCCTCACCCGGGCGTTCACGACTTCCCCGCCCTGCGTCAAGAGCGTTTCGCGAATGATGTCGTCCTGCATGTTCAAATTGAGCTTGCCACCCTTCGCCAGCAGCGTCAGAAACGACACGAGATTGCGCGCGTACATCTGGCTTGCGTGGTACGGCACAGTGCTGGCCAGATTGATTTCACCTACGATTGTGACGCCATTGACGACGATCGTTTCCTCAGGGCGCGTCAACTCGCAATTGCCGCCGCGTTCGGCAGCAAGATCGACGATCACTGAACCGGGCGCCATCCCGTGGACCATTTCTTTGGTCACCAGCACCGGCGCTTTCTTTCCGGGGACAACAGCCGTGGTGATCACCACGTCATTTTCGGCGATCACTCGGCCTAGCAATTCGCGCTGGCGCGCATAAAACGATTCGTCCTGCGCCTTCGCATAGCCGCCCGCGTCTTGCGCGTCTTTTGCTTCGATGGGCAGCTCGACGAAACGAGCGCCGAGGCTCTGCACCTGCTCTTTTGCGGCGGGACGCAGGTCATACCCTGAAATGACCGCACCGAGACGCTTGGCCGTGGCGATAGCTTGCAAGCCCGCCACGCCGGCGCCAATCACAAGCACTCGGCCCGGCGTAATGGTGCCGGCTGCGGTAGTCATCATGGGAAAAAGGCGAGGTAAAGTGTTCGCAGCGATCAAGACAGCCTTATAGCCGCAGATCGTCGCCATGGACGACAGCGCGTCCATGCTCTGCGCGCGCGTGGTGCGCGGCATTAGTTCAACGGAAAACGAAATAGCGCCCGTGCGGGCGATTTCCTGCACGGTTTCTTTTGAGCCCAATGGCCGCAGGAAACCGATCAGAACCTGGTCGCGACGCATGAGTGGCAGGTCAGCGCGGCCTGTTTTGTCGTTTGAGCCGTAAGAGAGGACCTGCGCGATGATGTCCGCGGCGGCGAAGACGGCCGCGCGGTCCGGCGCCAGAGTGGCGCCTTTCTCCGCGAATGCCGCGTCAGGATAACCGGCTTCCCATCCCGCGCCGGCTTCGACCATCACCTGGAGTCCGGCTTTCGCCAGGTTCGGGATCGCGGCTGGTATCAATGCAATGCGGCGTTCGCCGGGAAAGCTTTCCTTTACCACGCCAACGATCACGAACTCATCTCCATGGCCAGGCCGCAGATATACGGTTACGAGCGGACGCCGCGCCGCGATGCACATCACTCAATGCGAAAGATTTTAGATAAGGGTGACGATCCCCACCACCTGTGAAGACGTGATGCCCGCCCGTAACGGTTCCGTATTCTACTCGACGCCGCGCCAAATGCACCGACTTTCGCAAAATATTTCTACTCTTGGCCTCCGAGGCGAAAAGTCCGACACGATGGTTCCAGTTCGATGTTGAACCAGAGTTCGGAAAGTGGAATTCTCATGCAAGCGTTTGTCACAGCGGCACAGAAGTGAGGTCGAAGGATGTCTATCCTGAAAAGCGCCCTAGTCCTAGCGGCCTTAGTTGCTTTTACGTCTCCGGGCTTTCCCCAAACCCGAAGCCCTGCTTCCTCGACACTAACCGAGCTTGCAATTGGACGGCTGACGTTTTTCGATTTTGGTCCTCCCTTTGAGTATTACGAAATTTTCGTAGTGCAGCAGGGCGCGAGCGGAACTTCAGTCGATAGAGTGACGCTCACTCCGGGTTCTGACGTCTGCTTCATGCCTTCCCGAGTGGAGATGGCCTCGGCGAGAATTGCGGCACCGATGTCGACGTTAGTCGCGGACGAAAACCCATGCGCTGTCCCTGAGAAGGATCTGAGCCGTGAGCTAAAGCGTTGCAAGAAGTGCATGACTTTCAGCGGCGCACGGGTATCGATGCGGGTGCGGTGCGGGGACAACACGCGGATTTTAAGGTCGGGCATTCTGGACCGGGACATGTTCGATCCCTACAAAAAAACTCCTCCGAATACCACATGGACGATGGGGCTGATCGACCGATTGGACGCCGTGGTCGGCCCTGGAGTTATGCAGAAACCCATATTCACCTCGTCCAAAGAAAACGATCTCCCAGACGACGCTTCTGCTTCACCTGTCTTAGCCGCGATAGCTGCAGGCGAGTACGACTCGCTTTTCGCTGGGGAGGAGAATAGACCCTCAGCCATTTATCGGGCCGCAATGCAGTCTCATCCTGCGACCATGACCGTCGAACTGCAAGACAGTACGGTGAAGCCTGTCGTATTCACCCCTCCCGTTTATCCGGCAATCGCTAAACTGGCACGGGTGCAGGGAACCGTCTCTATCGCCGTACTCGTTGATTCGAACGGAGCGACTAATGTCTTATTTCCAGCCCTCGGCCCTCCCCTCCTCCGCTCAGCGGTGGAATCAGCCGCCAGCGGTTGGGTTTTTCCGCGGGACATGGCCCATAAACTGGTGAACGTAGAAGTCCGGTTTTCGATTAATTGTCCGCCGGCGAATCCGTAAACAGTGGGTTTTTGGGGAACATCACCGGGGGCGAAATAGCAAGATTTCAGTTAAAATAAGCCTTCCCGGAGGAGACATGTTGCGCGTTGGTCTGGTTGGTTGGCGAGGTATGGTTGGAAGCGTCCTGCTGCAGCGAATGCGGGAGGAGCACGATTTTCCGGGCATCGAGGCAGTCTTTTTCTCGACGTCGAATGCCGGAGGCGCAGCGCCGCCCGAAGCGAGTAACCCCAAGTTGAAGCACGCGAGCGCACTGGACGAATTGTCCGCGTGCGACGCGGTGATCAGTTGCCAGGGCGGCGAATACACCACGGAAGTCTACGCGCCGCTGCGCAAGAGCGGTTGGAAGGGCTACTGGATCGATGCCGCTTCGACGCTACGCATGGCCGAGGATTCGGTGATTATCCTCGATCCGGTGAACCTCGACGTGATTCAGGACGGGCTGCGGCGCGGCGTGCGCACCTTCGCGGGCGGCAACTGCACCGTGAGCCTCATGTTGATGGCCGTCGCGCCGCTCTTCAAGCAAGGCTTGGTCGAGTGGATGACCTCGATGACCTATCAAGCCGCTTCCGGCGCTGGCGCCGCGAAGATGCTGGAACTGGTCAAGCAGATGTCGATGTTCACACAGCCTTACCGCGAGACGCCGACCGATAACGCTCTCGAAGTCGACCAAATGCTCCTCGAGATCCAGCGCTCGCCCGAGTTACCCACCGGCGAATTCGGCGCGCCGCTCGCGGGAAGCGTTCTGCCTTGGATCGACAAGGAAATGCCCGAAGGACAGACCAAGGAAGAGTGGAAAGGCATCTCCGAAACGAACAAGATACTGGCGCTGAATCCTCCTGTACCGGTCGACGGCATCTGCGTCCGCGTCGGCACCATGCGCTGCCATAGCCAGGGACTATGCTTCAAACTGACGAAGAACGTTCCTTCGGATGAGATTCACTCCATGCTGGCCGCTGCGCATGAATGGGTGCGTGTGGTCCCTAATAATAAAGACGCCAGCCTGCGCTGCCTTACGCCCACTGCTGTCTCCGGCACATTGAACGTCGCCGTCGGCCGCATTCACAAGCTAAAGATGGGGCCGGATTATCTCGGCGCGTTCACGGTGGGCGATCAACTCCTGTGGGGCGCGGCTGAGCCTTTGCGCCGAATGCTGCGCATCCTCCGGGAGCATCTCGGCTCGTAGCCGCGGGCAACCGGCTTCGATGTCTCGAATTGCCAAGGCCATCCGTCTTCAATTGCTCTTCGGCTCAGAGTCCTTCTCGCGGAAGTACTCTTTTCAGCTGCGAATGCGATCACCTGCGGATGGGCTACAATTGTAGCTTGGCAACTTTGCGTTGCCTCGGAAGGGTTTAAGACTTCGCTGTGGGCTCCGTTCACTCCATAGAAGACGACAGGAATTTGCCGGCGATTCGCGCTTCCCATCTTGCACCGCAATCTGGGGCCATTCCCTTAGCTGCTCCGCCGCGAACCCTGACAAAACAAGCCAGCAACGTGATTCCTCCCTGGCTTTGGTGGAACGTGCTCAGCCTGGACGCTCCGGCCGTAGCCGGCGCATGGGCTTTGCTTTTCGCGCGCGTGAGCGGCATTGAGGTGTCGCTTTCCACCATCGGGGCGCTCGTTCTGGCGGTTTGGCTGATTTATGTGGCGGACCGGCTGTTTGACGGATGGCGCGCAACGGACGAAACAGCGTTAAAAGAACGGCACCGGTTCTGCCAGCGGCACCAGACAGTTCTGTGCGCGGCAGCGGGGCTGGGCGCGATTGCCGGCGTGTGGCTTGCCCGCTACGGACTGGATTTCGACGACCTGAAGGCAGGGCTACTGCTCGGCGGCATCGTGGGCATTTACCTGCTTTGTGTTCATCTAGGCGGTGAGGCGACGGCGCACATTTTCCCGAAAGAATTTGCGGTGGGCCTGATTTTCGCGGCGGGAACGACGCTGCCCGTCTGGTCGCAGCCCCGCGGATTTTCGTGGAACGAGATGAGCGCCTGGGTAATGTTTGCCGCGCTCTGTGTGTTGAACTGCGTGGCTATCGAATGCTGGGAAAATCCCAGCGTGGCCGGCGAACAGTCCGCCATTGTGCCTTGGGCGAGTGGTCGGATCGGCTGGCTGGCGGCGGGATTGACAGTTCTCTCGCTCGCGGCCGTCTTTCTGTTTCGCATCAGCGCCGCTGCGGGCGCTGCCGTCGCCTTGGCTGCGCTGTTGACCTTGGCGCTGCACCTGATGCGCCGCAGGCTTTCAGGCGACGCCATCCGGGTCCTGGCAGATGCCGCGCTTCTGGCCCCCGCGTTGCTCATGCTTGCCGCGCGGCTTTAGCGTCCCACCGTAGGCGAGAGTCATAACCAATTACCGGACTCGTCTAATTCGGGGCCGGCGTTCCATCCGACCAGTGGCGCACCACGACCATGAAAATCGTCACGTGCGCTTCCCCGTCGTACACTGCGATCATCGGAGAGCCGTCCAGATTCGCACCCCAGCTCTTCGCCACGTCGCCCGCGGCATAGAACATCAAATGCGGGTACCAGCTCTTCCCTGTATCGTTAAGGTACTGCTGCTTCGACATCATGTAGCACATCGCGCTGGGTGCGAGCGCCGGCAGTTTGCCGCTTTCTAGCGCCGCTGCGATGCTCTGGTCGATCTCAGCCTTGGACTTACCTGCCAAAACCAGGCCCGTCTTCATCAAATAGACCTGAGCAACGCTGCTGGCCGCGGGCTGATTGAAGCAATTCGGGGAGCGGATCTTGGGATTCCAGAACTCCGGGTCATTCGTCTCCTTGGCCCATGATCGCTCCACGTAGCAGAGAAAGCCGTTTGTACCTGGCACGGCGATGGTGTAACCCTCGCGTCCCAACACCATCACGGTGGCGCCGTCAGCAAGGGAGGCTGGCGCGGCGGTGCGAGCCAGCGCCACCTCCGTATCCTTCGGCATCAGATACTCTCCAAGAGGAGCCATGGACGAGTAGGGGTCTGCCGCTGCTCGCGTCGCCGGGACGGCTTGCGGCAGAACAACCAGCACAAGGAGCAGAAAGGCAAAACTGGCGATTGTCTTTTGCATTCGATCCCCCTTCCGAAATATCGAGATTTAGAGATTGAGGGCCGATGTCTCGCTGTGGACTCGAAGTTCGATGACATGCAATCGATTGGCCAGAAAGGGAGAGGCAAACGAGGGCGTTTGCACGGCGAATCTTCGAAAAAACGAGCTGGCCGCGATGTGCGCGCCGCTTGCTATGGCATTGCGTAGGCTACAGTACGGAATTTGGAAGATCCATCAGCGTCGTCTGAAGCGGCCACCCAGCCCGCATGGAGGTCCGCCCTGGCTGACTTCTCGGCCGGGTGCGTGCGGAGGAATAAGCTGCAGGCGAATTGCTACGAGATTGTGAACGAAGCATGAACGGCAACTAATAGCTGAGGCCGATGACCAGCCTCCTTTAAGCGAAACGGGGCGAGGCGCGGCCAGCCGGAATACCACTGGCAAGGGCAATTCTTCGCGCCGTGCTATACTGATTCGCGGAGCGGGGGCGAGTGGGGGAAATTTGGAATCGCGAGAGACGAGAATGACAAATGCTCAGACGCCGGGATCAGGGCCTGCAAATAAAGCGTCCGCATCCAAGCGCGGAATCGTGCTGCTGTGCTCGGTGTTGGGTCTTTCGGCGCTGCTCGGAGGGCTGCTGGGCCCCTCGAAAACAACATCGGCCGCCACATCCAATGACATAGAGGATTCGGCGAAAAGCTTCACCTCCGTCCTGGCCACCGTGGAAGCTAACTACGCGACTCCCGTCGACGCTGACAAAGTGATCTACGACGGCGCGATTCCGGGCATGCTCCATTCGCTTGATCCGCACTCGAATTTCCTCGACCCCCAGGAATATGCCCTTTTCCGTGAGAACCAGGAGGGCCGCTATTACGGCGTCGGCATGATCATTTTGCAACGCGGGAACCAGACGATGGTTCAGGCGCCGTTTGAAGGATCGCCGGCAGCCAAAGCGGGCATACGCCCGGGCGACATTATCGCGTCGATCGACGGCAAGAGTTGCGACGGCCTCACAACGACGCAGGTTGCCGATCTCCTCAAGGGCGCAAAGGGCACCACCGTTCACGTCATGATCCAGCGCGAAGGTTGGGCGGACCTGATCCCAATGACCTTGACGCGCGACGAAATCCCGCGCCCTGGCGTGGAATTCTCGGAGATGATCCGCCCTGGAGTCGGATACGTCCATGTTTCCACCTTCAATGACCAGACCACCGACAGCGACTTGGCCGATGCGCTGAAAAATCTCGACTACCCCAAGCTCGATGGACTGATCATCGACCTTCGCGAAAATGGCGGCGGCTTGCTCAACCAAGCCGTCGGCATGGCGGACATGTTCCTCGAGAAAAATGAACTCGTGGTCTCCGACCGTGGACGCAATTCTCCCGAAGAGCGTTTTTACGCGGTGCGCGGAAACCAGGGGATCGACGTTCCGCTTGTGATTCTGGTAAATCGCGATACTGCGTCAGCCTCGGAGATTGTCAGCGGCGCTATTCAGGATCACGACCGCGGCCTGATCGTCGGCGAGACCACCTTCGGCAAGGGCTTGGTGCAGCGTGAATACGAACTGAGCGAAGATACCGCCCTGCTTTTGACCACGGCTCGCTATTACACACCGAGCGGCCGGCTCATCCAGCGCAACTACGCCAATTCAACGCTCTACGACTACCTCTACAACCGGCAGGAACCGAAGTCGCCCGAAGTGAAATATACCGATAGCGGGCGCCCGGTCTACGGCGGAGGCGGAATCACGCCGGACGTGATCGCGCCGCCACCTCAACCGACGGAATTCCAGACGATGCTCATGACGCGCGGCGTCTTTTATCCCACGCCCGAAGGCGTCGGTGACTTTGTCCGCTATTATTTGGGCACAAAGCCGAACATCACGAAAGACTACTCACCTGATGACGCGGTGATCGATCAATTCGAGAAATACCTGGCGCAGCAGCATGTGGACTTCACTCCGGCGGACATTCAGCAGAACACGTCATGGCTGAAGTGGGAGATCAAGCGCGAAGTCTTCACCACGCTTTTCGGGCTCGACGCCGGATACAAGGTTGAACTCGAAAACGATCCGGAGCTGGTGAAAGGCATTGAGTCCCTGCCGCAAGCCAAGGCGCTTTATGCGAATGCGCTGAAAATCCTGGCCGAAAATCGCGCGACAAATCCGGCAGCAGCTCCGCCTCCCGACCAAACAGCAAGTCCAAACCAATAACCAAACGTCGTACCCGGAGGCACAGACGCATGGCAGAGTTCGCCTGCGCTTCACCGCGCGTGGCGGAAACCTCGCCGCGCGCTCCGAAAAGTCGTTAGCATCCTCTGTGCTATACTCCCCGTCTAAGAACCGGAGAGAGGCATCATGACTTTGCAGCTGTCAGCCGGCGCCCAAACGCCTGGCGATATCCCCGCAGTGCATTCCAGAGGTTCCCGGCGCGGAGCCATTCTATTCTGCTCCGTTTTGGCGGTTTCCGCCCTTGTAGGAGGCCTTTTTGGCCCTACGTGGACCGCTTCGGCCGCCAACGCCGATCAGGCGGCGGACGCGACGAGGACTTTCACGTCCGTGCTGGCCACCGTCGAGGCCAATTACGCCGATCCCGTCGATGCGGATAAAGTGATCTACGACGGCGCGATCCCCGGCATGCTGCACTCGCTTGACCCGCACTCCAATTTTTTCGATCCGCAGGAATATGCCCTCTTTCGCGAAAACCAGGAAGGCAAATATTACGGCGTCGGCATGATCGTCGAGCCGCGCCAGAACCAGACGATGGTGCTCGCACCGTTCGACGGATCACCCGCAGCCAAGGCTGGAATCCGCCCCGGCGACATCATTTTGTCCGTTGACGGCAAAGACTGCGCCGGGCTCACCACCACGCAAGTGGCCGACTTGCTCAAGGGCGCCAAGGGCACCAGCGTCCACATCATGATCGAGCGCGAAGGATGGGTGGAGCCGATTCCGATGACGGTCACCCGCGACGAGATTCCCCGTCCAGGCGTGGAGTTTTCGGAGATGGTCCGCCCGGGAATCGGCTATGTCCATGTCACCACCTTCAACGAAACCACTGACTCCGACCTCGCGGACGCTCTCAAGCAGCTGGACTACTCAAAGCTCGATGGGCTCATCATCGATCTACGCGAAAACGGCGGCGGCCTTCTCAACCAGGCCGTAGGCATGGCGGACATGTTTCTCGATCAGAACCAGTTGGTCGTCTCGCATCACGGCCGGTCTTCGCCGGAGCGGCGCTACTACGCGGTTCGTGGCAATCGCGGCATCGACGTGCCGCTCGTGTTTGTTGTCAATCGCGACAGCGCTTCCGCCTCTGAAATCGTCAGCGGCGCGATTCAGGATCACGACCGCGGCCTGATCGTTGGGGAGACCACCTTCGGCAAGGGCCTGGTGCAGACGCAATTCCAATTGAGCGAAGATACTGCTCTACTGCTCACCACCGCCCGCTATTACACGCCCAGCGGCCGGCTGATCCAGCGCGATTACAGAAACGTAACGCTTTGGGACTACCACAATAATCCGCAAAAGCCGAAATCGCCCGAATTGAAATACACCGATAGCGGCCGCCCCGTCTATGGCGGCGACGGCATTACGCCGGACGTGGCCGCCCCGGCGGCAAAGCCAACCGAGTTCGAGACGATGCTGCTCGCGCGCAGCGTCTTCTTCCCCACCGATCAGGGCGTCGGCGATTTCGTCCGCTATTACCTCGGCACGAAGCCCACGATCACGCAGGATTTCACCACAGACGACAGCGTGATCGCGCAACTGCAAAAGTTTCTCGATCAGCAGCACATCCAATATACGCAAGCGGATATTCAGCAGAATCTTCCCTGGCTGAAATGGGAAACGAAACGCGAAGTCTTCACTACGATGTTTGGTCTGGACGCCGGCTACAAGGTCGAACTCGAAAACGATCCCCAACTCGACAAAGCCATCGAGTCCTTGCCGCAGGCCAAAGCTCTTTACGCCAACGTGCGAAAAATCGTGGCGCAAAGGCAGACGGCCGGCGCGACGCAGCAATAATCACAGGGAACACTTCAGCAGACGCTCGCCAACCCGCCGGTCACTTTGCCTGGGTAGCGTCCGTCAGTGTCGCCAGTTCCGCGTCCACCGCAGCCTGGCCATCCGGCTTGTGATTGAACTTCAGGTAGTTGCGAATCTGCACCGACGCTTCATCCGACTTCTTCATTGCCGAATAAATTCGCGCGAGCAGCAGTTCGATTTCGGGCATCTGGTGACTTGCGTCCGCGCCCGCCGCGTCAAGCGCGCTGCGCTCGGCCGCGTGCAAATCCTGCTGGTGGAAGGCAGCTTCGGCCCGATAGTAAAGCGCGAAGCAATCCTTTAGCGGCGCCAGCAGCAGCGCGTGATCCGAAAACTTCCGCGCCTCGTCCCAATTTTCCCGCTTGCTGGCGATGGCCGCGAGGCACAGGTACGACGCGGCATATCCCGGGTCGATCTGCGAAGCAGTCGAACATGCCTTCTCCGCCTCGGTCATATCGCTCGTATCGAAATAAGCCTCCCCGAGCAGCACCCACGCCGCCGGATACTTGTGATATTCGTCGAGAGCTTTCTCGGCCTCGCGTTCCGCGTTTTCCATCTTTTTCTTCTTCAGCTCGCCGCAAGCATGTTGATAGATGCCGCGCGCTTTCCCTGGCACTTCCAGGCGCGTCATGCTCACGGTGGCGCTGCGCGCTCCCACGGCCGTCCACGTGCCGCAGTCTTCCTGATTGATCGAATCGACGGCCATCACCGTAAGTTCCGGCGGCTCGTCAGGAGACATCAGCCTTCGCAGGTTCACAGTGGGATTGCTCGAATCGAAGGGCGAGTAGGGGTCCGTTCGCATGTCGGCCGGCGCAGTCGACGGCGTGGCCATCGAAGCGTCCGAATCCGCCGCGGCGGCTGCTGCCGCCGCATTGGCGTTTGCCACCGCAGCGCCGGTAGAAGAAGCCGCCGATCCGCTGCCACCGGCGGACGCAGACATGGAACCCGATTGCGCCGAAGCGCAGAAGGCGCAGGCGAACATCGCGAGCAAACAAGGCGTCGAGCGTTTCAGCCAACTCATTGGCAACCGCCTTTGGCGGCCGCGACCTGATCAGCCGCCTGATGCCCCACATCCTAACCCGGATCACCGCCGCAAGGAAAGATCCGACGCGCCGGGTGATCCTGTAAATCGGGCCGCGCACAAACCCGATGATGCGAAGGATATTGCCACCATAGGCACGCGCTTTTCAATACGATCTTCGGCCTGCGCGCCCAGAGCGTAACCTACTTACCGGGGACCGCAGACTCGGCCGCAACTTCCCTTCAGAGATTCCACGCCAGCCGCCGAACCTTTCGCCCCGCTCGTATCCAGGAGACTCGTATGGATTTGCCGATTCCCAGCGCTCCGCCAATGGCCGAAACGAAAACGCCCGTTCCCACCGCCAACCTCATCGCCACCATGCTTCGCGCCGCCAAGAACACGAGCGACCTGATCTTTTCGCCCGGCCGCGCGCCGCAGGTGGAAGTCAGCGGCCAATTGATGCAGCTGCGCATCACCGGCGTCGGAATACTGGACGCTGAAGACACCGCCCGCATCGCCGCAGATCTGATCGGCCGCAACAATCACGCCGTCGAGAAACTTAAAAACGAAGGCTCCTGCGATCTTTCCTATAGCCTCCCGAAAATTTCCCGCTTTCGCGTCAACATTTTCACGCAGCGTGGCAGTTGCGCCATCGTCATGCGCGTTATCGCCAGCAACGTGCCCGATTTCCAATCGCTGAAAATTCCCGCGGCGCTTGGCGAAGCCGCCGAGCTCCGGCCCGGCATCGTCCTCGTCACCGGCCCCACCGGCAGCGGCAAATCGTCCACGCTGGCCGCCTTTGTCAACAAGATCAACGAGGAAAAGGCCTGCCACATCATCACCATCGAAGACCCGATCGAGTTTATCCACCCGCACAAAAAAGCCACCGTGCATCAGCGCGAACTGCACACCGACACCCCGAATTTCGCGCTCGCCCTTCGCGCCGCTTTGCGCCAGGCGCCCAAGCTGATTCTCGTCGGCGAGATGCGCGACCGCGAAACCATCGAGGTCGCACTCGAGGCAGCCGAGACCGGCCACCTCGTCTACTCGACCCTCCACACCATCGACGCTTCGAAAACCGTCGAAAGGATCGTCGGCTCCTTCTCGCTCAGCGACCAGAGCGCCGTGCGCATGCGCCTCGCAAAAAGCTTTCGCTTCATCGTCTCGCAGCGCCTGCTGCCCAGGCGCGACGGCACGGGCCGCGCCGCCGTATTCGAAATCCTCAAGTCGACGCTCCGCACTCGCGAATACGTGCAAAAGGGCGAGAGCGAAGGCAAGTCCCTCCTTGACGCCATGCGTGACGGTTCTCAGGAAGGCATGCAGTGCTTCGACGACGAAATCGAAAAGCTGATCCGCGCCGGCGTCGTCGATATGAATACCGGCTTGTCCTATTCCACCAACGCCGGCAACCTCCGCCTTCAGCTCGCCGATCTCCTCGAACAGGATTCGGGCGTGCCCTCCGTCGCGAAAGAGGTCGCCGAAGCCAGAAAGCCTGCCGATCCTCCTGTCGGCACCGATCCCGAATTAGAACTCGAAACCCACAAGTAACGCTCCCAAAGCGCGCGCTTGACTGCGCCTCGCGTTTGTCTGATACTAAACCATATGGTTCAGTATCAGGGCGCCAAAAGCCTCGATCTGGTCGCGGCCGCGATCGCCGATCCCACGCGCCGAGCCATTCTCGCTCGGCTTTCGCGCGGCCCCGCCACCGTTTCCGATGTTGCCACCGCCTTCCCCATGACGCTCACCGGCCTCTGCAAGCACGTCCGCGTTCTCGAACGTGCGCGCCTCGTCCGCCGCACTCGTCGCGGGCGCGCGAAGATCCTCGCGCTTTCGCCGGAGCCGCTGCGCGAAGTGGCCGAGTGGATCCTGCAATACCGCAGGTTCTGGAATGAGCAGCTCGACCGCCTGCAGGCGTTCTTTGAGAAACAGGAATGACAGGCCCAACAAGGCTCAAGGAAGCTCAAGGAGAAAGACAAGGAGAAAAACGATGATCCCGAAAATGAAGCTGATCGACATCACTGTGAAGCGAACCATTTCCGCCTCGGTCGACAAGGTCTTTGACGCGTGGATGGATCCCAAGTGTCCGGGTGGGGCCTGGTTCGGCGGCGAGACCCTGATCATGGCGCCCGCGCCGCCCGTAGCCAGGTCGCTCTTCTATTTCACCGTCTCGTGGGACGGCCACACCTGGGCGCACTTCGGGCGTTTTGTCGAGATTCGGCCGCCGGACAAAGTCGAGTACACGTGGATGGGCGAAGGGACCAAGGGGATCGAGTCAACCGTGACCGTCACCTTTGTAGGCCGCGATAGAGAGACAGACGTCACCTTGCGCCACGCGAACCTGCCCGACGACGAGCTCGGCCGCGCCACTGAATGGGGCTGGGCCCACATCCTCGACTCAATCGCCGAAGCTCTGGCCCAAAACTCCGCCTCGGCCTAGTTTCCGAGCGTAAAGCGCCGGAGCCTGCTGCTGTTAACAGGTCGTCCAGATCTCACGAGGGAGAGTGCCCCGTGCCCGATTGTGATTGCGGAGACATGGAAGATGGTGCTCGAGTGGTATTATGCCCTCGCGAAGTATTCACGATAAATTCGGCCCGCAATTGGAAGGCGGGTAGGCGATGCACGAGAAAAAGCATGTTCATCAGCGTGAGAGAGCGGTAGACGGCGAACATATTCCTCCGGACAACGTTCCCTATTGGAGGCGCGCCCATCGCGACTGGCGCCTCTGGGTCGGCCTGTTCTTCATGCTTGCCGCTATCGCTATCTATGTGTTCACGGTCGATTTGTCGGTCGTACCCGGGAATCACCCGCAGCAACCCGCGCCGAATGCCGCGCAGAAATAGCCCAGCCCGCTCGATAGTCAAAACAGCCCTTCTCCGCAGCGATTTCCGGCGAGGAAAGCCCTTGGGAACAACGGCCGTGGCCGAGCCTCAGTCCATGCCCTCCACCACGCGCACATCGCGGTCGGCCGCCTTGCCCAGAGCCTTCAGCGCCGCCTGATACGCGGAGCTCTCATGCGCGTCCATCGCCTTCTGCGCGCTTTCAAACTCGATGATCACCACGCGCTCCTTCAGGCCGTTCTCATAAGCCGCCACGGCAGCGCCGCGCGTCAGGAATTTCCCTCCCGCGGCTTCCAGCGCTGGTCGCGCCAACTTCGCATATTCCGCAAAAGCCGCCGGATCCGAAATCGACCGGTATACCGAAACAAAATAGCCTTTTGCCATCTGAATGCTCCTGACGTGAGTGTTGTGAATAGATTAAAGCGTATGGAGATAGGCCAGCAGCGCGTTCATTTGATCGGGTGTGAGAGCATCGCCAAACTCCGGCATCATTCCCCGCCCTCCCGCGATCGTCTGCCTCACAAACCGCTCATTCGCGGGGAGCCCGCTCGGCAGAAATTCCTTGCCAAACAGTTTTCTGAGGCTCGGTCCTTTTTTATCGCCCGACGAATACGCGTTGTGGCAAGCGCTGCAATAATGATCGAAAAGAGCCCGCCCTGCCGCCTGTTGATCGTCGAGGCCCAGCTCGGCGTCCGTGCGAGGCCGATCATTCCCGCACCCTGCAACGAATGCCCCAGCCACGGCGACCATCAGGGCCAAAGCGCTCAGCCGTCCCAGCATCTAGTGGCGCACAGCCCAAGCCATGCCGTCCGGCTGCGCCAACGGCGCGATGTAGCCGGTCACCGTGAAATTCCGCAAATTGATCACCGCCACTTTGTTGCCGCCGCTCACCGCCACAAACGCGCGGTCCCCAACGGGATCCATCAGGATCCCCGCCGAGCCTCCGCCCAAATCGAGCTGCCTTATCTCTTTGTGCGTCGCCGCGTCGATCACCACCGCGTTCGGCCCGCCGGACGAACCTCCGCCCGGCCCCGCCCCCAAGCCCGAAATCAGCACATATTTTCCATCCGGCGTGAACTTCAGCCGGTTCGCGCCACGAACCGAAATCGGAAACGTGGTGATATCCTTTTTCGCCGCAAAGTCGATGATCGTTGCCGTGTTGTCCTGGGCATTGGCAGTCCAGATTTGCGTCCCATCCGGCGAAACGTCAAACCCCTCCGACCCGCGCCCCGCTGGAACATCTGTTACTTCCCATGTCTTCTGGCCGCCGAATCCCGAAGGAGGACCCTGCGGGCCGCGCTGGCCGCCTGGACCGGCGCCCGGCGGCGGTCCGGGAGGCCCCGCCTGCTGAACCTGCTCAATAATGCTCACAGTCCCCGACGCCACATTCGACGTAACAATCTTCGTCAGGTCCTTCGACACCCACACCATGTGCGTGCGGTCTTCGCCGGTGCCCATGATCCAGTCGATCTTCCGCGTGGCGGGGTTGTAGCGGCCAATCGCCTTCGCTCCCTCGGCCGTAAAGTAAAGTTCCCCGCCGATGAAGTCCAGACCATGCGGCGCTTCCAGCGCCCCAAGGTCGATCGGCTCCAGCGGCTTCTGCGCGACGAGGTCGATCACCGTCAAGATATGGTGCATCCCGCCGCGGCCCATATAATCGGACACATACGCCGTCTTGCCGTCGGCCGACGCGATCACCTCGTGCGGGTCCGGTCCGACGGGCACCTTCGCCACGATTTTCAGGCTGTTCGGATCGATAATATCGAGCTGCGTCGTGTCCTTCTCGAGCACCAGCAAAGCGCGCGCGGGCGTTGGCGTGCTTTGCGCCGCCACATGAAAGCCAAAAGCCAAAGTTGTAGCAACGGCGGCGGCCACTCCCCACATTTTTTTCGTGAGCATGAGCATCTCCTGCACCGGCATGCGCCGGATCGCAAAAATTTAGTCCTGGCCGCCCGGATTGAGAAGCACAATCTTTTTGCCGCTCAGCAAATTCTGTCCGAATGGCCCCGTCGTTCCGGCAGAATACTGACCCCCGCTAACGGCATCGACGCTTTTCGGTTCGACGGGCGCCCCACCGAAATGGCTCAGATAAAATCGGAAAAATGCCTCCGGGTCCGAATGAAGGCAGACCTGCGCGTTCGCCGCGCCTTCTTCCGCGCGCGTATAGCCTTTATCGTCCACCACAATGTGCATCGGCTGCACGCGACACAACTCCGGCTCGTCGATAAACGCAATCGTCATCGGATCGTAGAGCGTCGGCGTTTGCTGCCCCCATTCGTAGTAAAGCGCGCTCAGCGCTTCCGTCAGCGGGGTGGCTTGGCGAAAAAGGAATGCACGCTTCGTCTCGTCCATCTTCAGCTGTGTGGAATCGAGCGGCATCATGTAGATTGGAACGCCCGCGCTAAAAAGCTTCTGCGCCGCCGGGATGTCGTTCACGATATTCCATTCCGGTTCGGGCGGCGTTGGCGGCGCGTATGGCTCGCCATAGCCTCGGTTGATCGACCCGCCCATCATCACCACGCGCTTCAGCCGGCGAAAAGTCACCGGATCCTTATCGATAATCGCGCCCACGTTCACCAGCGGCCCGATGCAAACCAGCGTAATTTCACCGGGATGCTGCTTAATCTCGCTCAGAATGAAATCGACCGCGCCGGGATGCGTCTTCCCGGCAAAATGGCCTCCCTCCGCATAAATGCGCTGTGTCAAGGCCGTTTTCGGCTGCGTCGGTATGCCCGCCGCCACGGGGATGTCCTCACGGCCCGCGTCGCCAAGCAGCCGGACGGCGAGCTTGGCACGCAATTCCGTATCGCCAAACGTCGTCGTCACGCCCAAGATTTCAACCTGCGGGCTTCGCACCGCCAGGGCCAGCGCGAACGCATCGTCGATGTCGTCGCCAACGTCGGTATCGATGATGATCTTCTCAGTTTGCATCAGCGGCGCGGCCTGCCGCGCGTGCGGCGCTCCCAGAGACGTCCGGACCGTCAGCGTTACGACCACAAGCGATAGCGTCGCAGCAAGCCGCAGCACGTTCAAAAGCGTTCTCCCGAATCCCGATTTGTCGATGACGCCTCTGGCACGCTTGATGGTATAACCTTCTCAGCGCTTCGTCGTTTCGAGGTGAGCTTTCCGATGCGGGTTCGCATTTGGTTTTCTGCGCTCCGAATCTTACCACTCTGCCTGCTCTGCGCCATTATTTCGCCCCCGCAGACCAGCGCCCGCCAGATGGGCCGCTTTCCTGGCTGTGGCCGTGGAAGTCCGAACTGCGGTCCTCGCGGCTCAGGCCTTTCGCCCGCCGAACAGGCTGATTTCCACGCATTCGATAGCGAGCCGGTGATCGAAAAGAAAGTCGCACTCGGCGAGGCGTTTGACCGCAACTACCCCCAGAGCGCATACAAAGAGCAGGTCGATACCGAGCTCAGCTTCCTCTATTTCAACGATGGCGATTATGCCAAATTTTACGCCGCCGCCGGCCAGGTGCTCGCGCTCAACCCCAGAAGTGTATCGGTGCTCGAGCTGGTCGGCTGGCTGATCCCTCGCCATTACGACGCGAATGCCCCTGACGCAGCCGCTAGGCTCGACCAAGCCGAAGAATATGAAAAGCGCGCGCTTGCAGTCGTCGCCGCCATGAAGCGGCCCCGCCAGGTAACGCCGGCCGAGTTCGCCAATTCGCAGGCGAGCCTCGCCTGGCGCGCGCACAGTGGCTTAGGGACGATTTACTTCCGGCGCAAGGATTTTGCCGGCTCCGCCGCTGAACTTCAGCTGGCGATGAAGCAGGAAGGCTCCGAGCCCGACCCTACCGATTTGTACGTGCTCGGCATCGATCTCGAGAAGCTGGGCCGGATCAGCGACGCCGCGGACGATTTCGCGCAATGCAGCGTAATGACCGGCGGCATGCAACAGCAATGCCGCCAGGCTTACGAACAGGCGTCGCATGCCGCCGCCGAAACCGTTGAAGACAAAGCGTACGACGCGTTCATGGATGCGCGCGATCCCGGCGCGCAGATCCAACTCGGCGAAAAGTTCGACAAAACGTATCCGGCCAGCAACTACCAGGAGAACGTCGACGCGGCTCTCGTGGCTCTCTACGCCGATACGCAAAGCTGGGACAAATTTTACGCAACCGCCGCCAAAGTGCTCGCGCGAGATCCGGATAACGTGCCTGTGTTGGCCCTGCTCGGCTGGATCATTCCGCGCCGCTACGATCAGGACACGCCGGACGGCGCCGCCAAACTCGACCAGGCCGAGCAGTACGAAAAGCATGCGCTGGCCGTGATCGGCATCATGAAAAAGCCGCAGAATTTGACGGACGAGGAATTTGCACAGGCCAAAACGGACTCATTGTCGCGCGCGCACAGCGGGCTCGGCGGCGCATATTTCCGGCAGCACGACTACGCGGATTCCGCGAAAGAACTCCAGCTTTCCACTACGACGGGCACAGGCGCGGACGAGTTTGACTACTACGTCCTCGGAATCGACCTGCACGAGTTGAATCAGCCGCGCGAAGCCGCGGACGCGTTTGCCAAATGTGCCGCCCTGCCCGGATATCTCCAATCGCAATGCAAGCGCGACGCCGAGTTTGCTTCGCAAGAAGCCGCGCATCTCGCAGCGGTCGTGGCAAAGCCCGCCGGTGCCTCGTCGAATGAACCTGTCTCCGTCGATATTCCAGCGTCCATCGCGCAACAAGCTTCGGCGCCCCCCAAACCCGCGGCGCATTAATCCTCTTCGCGTTCGCTTCTCCGCACAGCTCCGAACACACTTGCGCGATTCTCGCTTGCGTGAGAGCGTCTATGTCTAAGATCACTTCATGTTTGCGGATCGCACCAACTGGAACCTCGAAGAAAACCGCCTCACGCGAGCGCTCGCTCGGCGACGCACTGCCGGAGCGTCGATTCTTGACCTCAGCGCCTCGAATCCAACCACCTGTGGTTTTTCCTTCGACGAAGCGGCAATCCTGCGAGCCCTCGCCAATCGCGGCGCGCTGCACTATTCGCCTGATCCTTTGGGCCTGCCCTCCGCACGCGCAGCCGTGCGCGATTACTACGCCCAGCTCGGCGCAGCTATCGCGCCCGAAGAAATTCTTCTCACCACCGGCACCAGCGAAGCTTACTCGTTCGTTTTCCGCACGCTGTGCAACCCCGGCGATGAGATCCTGATCCCGACCCCGAGCTACCCGCTTTTCGATTTTCTCGCGGAAATCCACGACGTCCGCCCCCAGCGCTACTCCCTTCTTTACGATCACGGCTGGCAAATCGATCTCTACAGCATCGAGCGCGCCATCGGCCCCCGCACGCGCGCAGTGATCGTCGTCCATCCCAATAATCCCACCGGGCACTACGCAAAAGCCGCCGAAGCGGTTCAACTGGCTGAAATTTGTGCACGCCACGACATGGCTCTGATCGCCGACGAAGTCTTCTACGATTTCTCGTTTCTGCCGGCGGCTCCAGCCAGTTTCGCCGCGGGCAGCAATGTCCTCACCTTTGTGTTGAGCGGCCTCTCGAAAATTTGCGGCCTGCCCCAGATGAAAGCCGGCTGGATCGCCACCGTCGGCCCTGCGCACGCCAAAGAAAACGCCCTCGCGCGCCTCGAAGTGATCGCGGACACATATCTCTCAATGAACGCGCCGGTCCAGTGCGCGCTTCCGTCCTTGCTCGCGTTGCGCCGCGATTTTCAGAAACAATTGGTGGCGCGCGCGAAAAAGAATCTCGCCGAACTCGATGCGCAGCTCGCCTCGCATCGCAACTGCAGCCGCCTCGAAATCGAGGGCGGCTGGAACGCGGTTCTTCGCGTCCCGGCCATTCGCGCCGATGAAGACGCCGCCATCGACATGCTCGAATCGCGCGGCGTCTACGTCCACCCCGGCCATTTTTATGATTTTCCCGGCGACGGCCACATGGTCGTCAGCCTGATCGTCCCCACCGAGCAATTCGCAGAAGGCATCGCGCGCGTCCTCTCGTTTTTCTAAGGCCGGCGCCGCGAAGAGCATGCCCGCTCCGCACAATGAAACCCTCCAATCCGCGGGTGAATACCTTCCTTTTTGCTTCGCGCACAAAATCCCATGAAATTTTTCGCTCCCTGATTGCGCGCCACATTTCCGGCGCTTATGATGTCTCGTCGACGATTCGAAATGGGACAAGAGGACCAGGCAAAAAAAGAAATCGATCAATTTATCGTGGATGAGATTGACAGCGTCCCTCATCTCGAGGCCCTGCTGCTCTTGTGGAACAGCAGGCCCAAACGCTGGTCCCCGGACGAGATGTCCAAGGCGATCTACATCTCCCCCGAACAAACCCAGTCGATTCTTCAGGACCTGCAAAATCGCAAGCTCGCTTCCAATGATTCCGGCCGCTTTTTCTACGAATCCAATCTCGGCCGCGACCGTATAGTTGACTCGCTGGATAGAACCTATCGCCGGGAAGTCGTCCGCGTCTCGACGATGATCCACTCGAAAGCGTCGCCTGCCGTTCGCGCATTCGCGCGCGCGTTCAGGCTTAAAAAGGACTGATATGGCAGCAGCCGTTTACATTCTCGGAGTTCTGGTCACGCTGTCTTGCGGCATTCTTCTCATGCGCGCATATCGAGCCGTGGGCAAGCGCCTTCTGCTCTGGAGCTCGATCTGCTTCTTCGGCCTCGCGCTTTCTAATATCCTGCTCTTCGCGGATTTGGTGCTTTTGCCTAACGTCGACCTCTATCTCTGGCGGCTTCTCACGGCCGCTATCGCCATGCTCATCTTGCTCTATGGCCTCATCTGGGAGCGCGACCAATGATCCAGGGATTTCTGCTCGGCGTCATCGCCACCACGTCCTTCACGGCCGCGGTCTTTTTCCTGCGCTTCTGGCGCGACACGCGCGACTCCCTTTTTCTCGCGTTCGGCATCGCCTTTCTCATCGAGGGCCTCAATAGGACCGGCATGCTCCTCTTCAGCCAGCCCAACGAAGCCAGCCCCTGGGTTTACGTCGTGCGGATGTGCGCCTTCCTGCTGATCCTCGCCGGCATCATCAATAAAAATCGCCGCAGCTCCAGTTGAACGGGCGATCGCTCGCCGTGGCCGGCCAAATTGGTCCACCCCGCGTATCTTCCTCGCCCCGCAACTCCATTGCCGCAAAATCCCGTGTGCTATAATTTTTGCTGTTAACGGCATAAAGCTCTTTTATGCCCACCGGAGACGCGCGATGCCCGTTCCTAAGACCGACCAGATTTGGCACAACGGCAAGTTCATCCACTGGGATGATGCGAAAATTCACGTCCTTTCGCACGCGATCCACTATGGCTCGGCCGTCTTCGAGGGCATTCGCTGCTACGACTCGGCGCAAGGCCCGGCGATATTCCGCCTCCGCGATCACATGCAGCGCCTGCTTCACTCTGCTCACATCTATCGCATGGATTCGACCTTTTCTCTCGATGATCTCTGCAACGCCGCCGCCGAACTCGTTCGCATCAATAAACTCAGCGCCTGTTACATTCGCCCCATCACTTTCCGCGGCTACGCCGAAATGGGCGTCGATCCGCGCGGCTGCCCGGTCGAGACCTACATGGCCTGCTGGGAATGGGGCAAATATCTCGGCGAAGAAGGTCTCGGCAAAGGCATCGATGTCTGCGTCAGCTCCTGGAACCGCCCCGCGCCCAATACCCTGCCGCAAATGGCCAAAGCCTCCGCGAATTACATGAATTCGCAACTCATCCGCATGGAGGCCAAAACCAATGGCTACGAGGAAGGTATCGGCCTCGATCACAACGGCCACGTCGCCGAAGGCTCGGGCGAAAACGTCTTCATCGCTTACAAAGGCGCGATAATCACGCCGCCGCTTTCCGATGCCGGCCTCGCGGGAATCACGCGCCATTCCGTGCTGACGATCTGCAGCGATCTTGGAATCCCGGTCCACGAACAGCCGATCCCGCGCGAAATGCTCTATATCGCCGACGAAGTTTTCTTCAGCGGCACCGCCGCGGAAATCACGCCGATTCGCTCCGTCGACCGCATTGTCGTCGGCGCCGGTTCGCGTGGCCCGGTCGCCAAGCGCGTCCAGGAAGAATTCTTCGCCATCACCAGCGGCCGCAAACCCGACCGCCACAATTGGCTCACCGCCGTCAACGTCCCAACCACCACCGCCGCCCGCTAAACCGCGCCCGGTCCCCGCTCTTAATGCAGCGGCCGACACCTTTGCAGTCGCCGTTGAATCGTTTCCGTCGCAGCCGATTCGGAAGGGCGGGGCTTCAGCGCCGCCGTAACGCTCCCTATTGGAATGGGCTTTAGCCCCTGAAGCCATTCCTTCAGGAATGGTCCCGAAGGCTTCTTGCGCCGTTCCTCCAGTCCCTGCCGTTCTCCGCGCCTCTCCGTCTCCGTCCACTTTGCGTTTTTCTTCTCCCGCCGAATCCGATAAAATCCCGCCCGCATGTACAACCTGCCGCAAAAGCTCGCCGCCGAATTCCTGGGCACCTTCGCATTGATCTTCATCTGCTCCGGCTCGTTTTGCGCTGATCAATACCTCCGCGCGGCAAATCAGCCCGGTCTCGGCCTGCTTGCTATCGCTCTGGCAAACGGTCTCGCTTACGCAGTTACGGTCACGGCCGTGGCCCACATTTCCGGCGGCCACCTGAACCCCGCCGTCACCATCGGCTTCTGGGTTTCGCGCCGCATCGGAACGATTCAGGCGCTCCTCTACTGGGTGGTGCAGCTTGCGGGCGCCTCGCTCGGCGCGTACGTGCTGAGCATCATCATTCCTGAAACCACATGGCTGCCCGTTGCGCTCGGCACGCCCGATTTGGCCTCGGACCTCAACCGCATCCACGGCATGTCCCTCGAAGCAGCCCTCAGCTTCATCCTTGTGTTCGTCTTTTTCGCCACCGTCGCAGACGCTGGCGGCGCATTCGATAAAGTCGGCGGCTTCGCCGTCGGCCTCGTCGTCACTGCCGCGATGCTCGTGGGTTACCCTTTTACGGGTGCCGCGATGAACCCCGCGCGCGCCTTCGGCCCCGCCCTCGTCGCCCATCACTGGACCAACAACGGCGTCTATTGGGTCGGCCCGCTCGTCGGCGGCGTGATCGGCGGCTTCATTTACAGCGCCATCTTCCTCCGCGACCAGCCCCCCGCCACCTGACCCATCCCCGGCTTCGCCGTTGCGCCTCTGGAAACCCCGCCACCCGCCATCATTGAGGCCCTCCCCTCCCCATGTTAGGTTGGCAAGAACCCCAAGGGGCATTTCAAATGGCCATCAACGTTGACGATCTGCTGCGGCGCGCCGTCGAAAACCGCGCCTCCGACTTGCATCTGAAAGTCGGCAATCACCCGTATACCCGCGTCGACGGCCTGCTCAACCCCATCACGGATGTTCCTCGCATCACGCCGGAAGAGATGCTGTCCATGGCCTTCAGCATGATGACTAACCGGCAAAAGCAAAAGTTCAAGGAGACCGCCGAGCTCGATATGGCTTACGGCGTCGCTGGCCTCGGCCGCTTCCGCGTCAACGTCTTCCAGCAGCGCGGCAACGTCGGCATGGTTCTCCGCGTGATCCCGACCAAAATTCGCACCATCGAAGAGCTCGAGCTGCCGCGCGTGATCGCCCAGGTCTGCGAAGAGCAGCGCGGCCTCGTCCTCACCACCGGCACCACCGGTTCGGGCAAATCCACCACCCTCGCCGCGATGATCGACCGCATCAACTCGCTCCGCGCCGAGCACATCATCACCATCGAAGACCCGATCGAGTATTTGCACCGCGATAAGAAGGGCTTCATCAATCAGCGCGAAGTCGAAGTCGACACCTCATCCTTCTCCACCGCGCTCCGCGCCGCCCTTCGTCAGGATCCGGACGTCGTCCTCGTCGGCGAAATGCGCGACCTTGAAACCATTTCCACCGCGCTCCTCGCCGCCGAAACCGGTCACCTGGTTTTCTCCACCTTGCATACCCTCGACGCGACGGAAACGATCCAGCGCATCATCGCCGTCTTTCCGCCGCCCGAACAGAAGCAGATTCGCCTGCAGCTTGCCTCCACGCTCAAGGCCGTCATCAGCCAGCGCCTCGTTCGTAAAAGTGACGGCGCAGGCCGCGTCCCAGCCGTGGAAGTGATGATCGCCACCGGCTACATCCGCGATTGCATCATCAATCCCGATAAGACGCGCATGATTCGCGACGCTATCGCCGCCGGCACCAGCCAATACGGCATGCAGACCTTCGATCAATCGCTCTTCGAGCTTTATTCGCGCAACCTCATCACCCTCGAAGAAGCTCTCACGCGCGCCTCCAACCCCGACGATTTCCGCCTCCGCGTCCAGGGCATCCGCTCCTCCGCCGACTCCGCCCGCGAGGAAATGGAACGCGCCATGAACGAATTCGAGCGCCTAGGCCCCGCCGCCCGTCGCTAGCCACACTCATGCACCGGCGAATACGCTGTGGGAATGGCTTGCTGCTTTTTCTCCTCCTTCGCCCCGCTGGCGCTCAGACTCTCCCTGATGAACCCAAATGCACAGCCCAAAATAAGGGCAAGCTACAGCTCACGCGAGAGGACACGACAATCCTTGGGCTAACGATCGGAGCATCACTTAAAACCGTGCAAGCGAAGCTCGGGCCGGCCGAGCCTCTTCCTACTCATGGAGACGCGTCAGCCTCGAATACGATCTGCTACGTTTCGCCCCGAGACGGCACGGTTCTCACTTTTGGCGCCGGGCCAATGGGCGGCTTCACGGACGTGACTGAGTTCGCTCTCTGGTCGGGCAAGGCGAACTTTCCCAATATTTCGATATGCAGTCCTTCTAAATTGGTGTCGGCCGCCTTGGCCACTGAAAGCGGAATCCGGCTCGGGTTGCAGGAAGCGGACTTAACTAAAATTGTAGATAAGAAACCGACACGCAGACAAAACACGGCGTCGTACGACTTCCTATGTGCGAACAAAATGACCAAAACAGAAATTGAGCGCTTTAGGTCGGACGGAGCAATGGACGACCCGTTCTTCGATGTCACCTCGGGGGTCCAGATCCATTTTTCTAGCGGTGTCGCCTCTCGCATCGAAATCTACAAGGCTGAATCCTACTAATGAGCCGCACCATCTGGGCGGGTAGTGCGCTAATCGAATCGGATTCGGGATCGCGTCGGCGGTTCCGCCTCCGCGTCCAGGGCCCCCGCTCCTCCACCGACTCAGCCCGCGAGGAAAGGGAACGCGCCATATTTGGTCGCACGGAAAGACGCCAATATCCGAGCTTTGAACGCGCGCCAGCAGCGGTAATAATCGCCCGCAAGGAGGCATTCTAATGTGCAGAGTCCCGCGCCGAATATTACCCGTAGTCTTCTTAGCTCCCACACTGGCACTCGCGCAAACGCCCGCGGGATCTTCCAGCACGACCACGCCTTCACAAACGACCTCAAAAACGGTTTGGACGAATGACAACATCTCCGGTGTGGGCGGGACAATCTCGGTCGTAGGCGGAGCGCAACAGGAAGCTCCAGGCACCAGCTCCGGCGACTCAAGCTACAACGTCGCGCCCAATGTGCAAGTTCTCAGCCCCACACCGGGCGCCGTCTTCGCTCCGGGCCAAACTGTCGACGTAAGCATAAGAATTACAGACGACACGCCCTATTTCCTCGTGGGAGCAATAGGGCCAGAAATCGAGACAGCTATGAAAGAGTCGAAACCATTCGACCTGGACGTAAAAATCAAAGACGATCCGGAGTTAGGCCCTTCCACTATCTCTGTTATAGGCGCGGTCCACGGACGAAACGGCGACAGCCTCGCATCGATTCCAATAGATATCGAGCGAGACGACATGCCCACGCGGCTAATTCCTCTCGATTCGTCGATGTATTTCGAAGCTCTGGGGGAACAAACACACGTCGACATCATCGCTCAATTTGCAGACGGGCATTCGTATGGAGTCGACGAGAGTCCTTACCTGAGCCTTCATGCGGCGGACCCGGCGAAGCTCCATGTCGGCCCGAACAAGTACGTGACCATGGTAGCAACCGGCAACACTTCGCTTACGGTGGTGTATTCACACAACGGGCAGTCCATTCAAACCACGATACCCGCAACGATGGTCGGACCGGAGCTCGGTGCCAGCCCGCTGTCGCTCGATTTTGGAAATGTCCCGGTCGGAACATCAAGCGACGATCAAGAGGTGACGATCACGAATGAGACCATCGTGGATTCGATCCGTAAACTTCAGTCGTCCGCGTACGGCGATTACCAGTTGACTGACGACTGCAATCAGAACCCAGTCCCACCTCACGGCAGCTGCACAATCCGGGTCACGTTCAAACCGACAGCAATCGGCAATCGAGATTCGCAGCTCAGAGTCTCCTCTAATCTCGACGGGGGCGAGACCATCATTGCCCTGCGTGGCTCGGGAACAGAACGAGAACACTGAGTCCATCGCCAGGGCAAAGTCACCCTGCAAAGCTACACGAGAAAAACGGGCGGTCGGCGGCTCTCCCGGTCCGGCGGACGCAAATGATGGCTAAAGCGGAGTGAAGGTCTAGGAGTACCGTTACGGCGTTTTCGCCCGCGTTTTCGCCGCTACAACAACGCGCCGCATCATCGTAGAATCAGCGCGTGACGCCGAACGGCAAATCGGCTCTTGGGACGCGAGCGATCGTTGCGCTGGCATATGCGCTCGCACTGACGATCGTTTGCGCTGCCACAGCCGCGCGTGCGCAAAATTCCGCTGCGGTGCCACAAAGTTCCGCCGCCGCTCCCGCGCAAAGCGCGCAGCAGCGCGTTGCCGATAGTGCCGTCTGCTTGATCGTCTATCAAGTCGACCGCGGCATACCTTCGCCGCGCGGCTTGCGCTATCTTTTTTTCGGCAACGGATTTTTCGTCAACAAAGACGGCTATCTCGTCACCGCCGCACACGTGCTGAGCCAGCTTCACGGCGGCCAGCCTTACTTGCTGCTGCACGACCGCGCGGGCCAAGCGCATTTTGTTCAAGCCGACGTCATCGCGCTCGACGCGGATCATGACGTCGCCGTGCTGCGCGCCGCGCCCAATCCGTTCGCGTCCGGCTACGCCGTTTCCTTTTTCCCGCTCGCAGCCGATGCGGCGCGAGCGGACGAAATGGTGCGCGCCCAGTCGCAAATTCCATCCAAGCCGCTCGACGCTTATTCGCTCGATCCCGTCGGCGAGGAGCAGTCGCCAGGCAAAGTGCTTCGCTTTGAATTTTCGCGCCTCGCCAAAGGCCCGGCGGAAACACAGCTTTTTCTCTTCAATCATGAAATTCGACCCGGGCAAAGCGGTTCGCCGGTGGTTGCGGACGACTCGAACGGAGTCGCCGGAATCGTCGAAGGCGAATGGCTGCGCGACAATTCCGCCGTCTTCGCGGAACTCAATGACCGCGCGACGCCCGAGCAGCCCACTCCATTCGCCGGAGACGTTGCGCCGATCCCCGGCGCCGCCGTACCGATCCACTACGCGATCGCCCTGCTGCAGCGAAAAGGCATCGCCTGGACCGCAGCTCCCGCCGGCGCGCCGGACGTGCGCCGCACATCATCCCAAGCTGCCGCGCTCCCCCAGCCGCTGTCGCTCATCGCTGCGCCGTTCCCTTCCGAGTCGCTCTTCGGCGGCGAGGCGCTGCTCGACGTTCTCGTCGGCACTAACGGAAGCGTCTCCTATGTGAAAGTGCTGCACGGTGACGGGCCGTTTCTGGCGCAGGCGCTCAACGCCGTTCGCACCTGGACATTCTTCCCGGCTCATTCTGACGGCCGCTCTGTCCCCTCGCGCATCGCAGTTGCATTCCAGTTCCCGCAACCCTATGTGCCGCCTCGCCAGCCAACCGTGCACCATTACGCGGCGATCGCTCCGAGCCCCGCCAGCGCAGGCGATCCCGCGCCCCAAGCGCTCACCACCGTCGAGCCCGCCTATCCCGGAAACAATTCGGATGGCAGCGTGGTGCTCTACGAGGCCATCGACAAGTCAGGCCACATCACCTCAACGCACAAGCTCAGCGGAAAGGACCCGCTCGCGACCGCCGCAATCGACGCTGCCGGGCAATGGCAGTTCGCCCCGGCCACCGAATCCGGCACAGCCGTCGATTCCGCCGCCATTGTCGTCTTCACGTTCCGCCAGCCTTTGTCGACCACCGCCGCCGCGGCGGATCCCCGCTGCGTGATCAAAATGTGCGGCGAAAGAGCGTGTCTTGCCTGCAGCACTCCCGGCGATTCCACCCAAAAGAAAAACTGATCGAAGCGTATTGACAAAAAACGTCATCTTTTAACACCTGAATGGACCGAACGATGTAAAATTCTTCGGTCCAAGGTGACGGGAAACGTGGCCTTGGTGGAGGTGTAATTAATGGCGTCAAAAATTTCCTGCCCGGAGGGTCACTCTACAAAGGGAATCACTGTCTGGGATGCCGCCGTCGCGCTGGCCGAGGGTCGCGCGATCGGCGCGTGCAAGAAATGCGGCAAGGCGTATCAGTACCGGATCGACCACACATACGCGGACGATCCCAAAGAAACCGTGCACAGCTTTGTCGTCACGCGTGCCATCCGGCTCGAACCGCGGCTTTCCGGCGCGGAAAAGCTCGACCCCTTTCTTCTCGTCTTGCGCGAGATAAAAACCGGCAAAGAGGAGATTCTGCCCACGTTCTGGGCCTTCGGTCATACGGGCGCGCATCGCGCCGGCCATCTCGCCCCGATTCTTGGCCTCGACGAATGGAAGAAACTGTTCCGCCAGCTCGGCGCATCCGTAGACGACCCGCAGCAGAAAATCCGCGAGCGGGCCTATCAGCTCTATGAGCAGCGCGGCCGCCTCGACGGCCATGCCGTCGAGGACTGGCTCCAGGCCGAGGCCGAACTCGCAGGCCGGCGCACCTTGCAGGTCGCTGCCTAGCGGGACGGATAAGCCTCGACCCATACACATAACGACTCGCACCAACGCCTCTTCGCAAATTGACTTGCGCGGACGTGTCGGATATTCTGGATCAACGCGATTCGGACCATTCAATTCACATTGAATACTCTGGCTCGTTAAAGCCAAAAATCAATTGAGGAGCATGGATGCCGCAGGGTCAGCCTGTAAAGGTTAAGAAAAAGAAGAAGTCGGTATTGAAGAATATTCGCCAGAGCGCAAAGCGAGCGGCTGTGAACCGCATGAACCGCACGCGCGTGCGCACGGCAATGCGCCACATGCGCACCGCGCTGAGCGCAAACGACGCAGCAGGAGCGGAAAAGCTCGCGTCCGAAACCTACTCGGAGCTGGACAAGGCCATCCAGAAGCGGACATTGACGGAAAACACCGCCAACCGCTACAAGTCGCGCCTCACCCTGGCCCTGAATTGCCTGAGAGCAAAGAAGGCCTGAACTCGTTTGCCTTTTTGGCGGCTCACTCGCCTTTCAGCCGGGCAGCTCGCCGGAAATGCCGGTTTTGGTAGAGCGGGGGCTTTCAGAGTCTGCGTGGCAATCTGGGTTTTTCGTCAGGGCCTAAGCTGGCTGCGGTCCCTGCTTCTTGCCCACCGATTTGCTCAGGAAAAATATCCCGAGGCCGAGCACCAGCACCGTAAACCCGCAGGCCAAATCGATCACTCGCGTAATCACGGCGTGATACTTCCCCGTCGAGGGGTCGTACTGGCAGCAGAAGAGCAAAACCGCGTCCGTGATCGATCCAATATGATTGGTCGACGATTGCACCAGCGCCAGGTGCAGGTCGCGCGGCTCAAACTTCACTCCATAAAAATATTTTGACACTTTTCCCGCGGGCGTCAGCACCACAATCCCGGCGGCGTGAATGTACTGCCCGTTTTCGGGATTGTATTTGTACGAAAATCCTACGGCGCTCGTGAGCCGCTGAATCTGCGCCTGCTGCCCGGTCAGGAAATGCCAATCCGCTGTATCGGCGTCGACTCCATATTGGTGCAGGTATTGTTTCTGCGCGGCCGCGGCCAGGGCCGGCGTTTCGGTGGGACTGAAACTCACGGTGAGCGCTTCGAACTGGTCCCCGAGCTGGAATCCTGACGCTTTGAACGCGTCCGTCGCGCCGCTCAGCACCAGCGAACACAGCATCGGGCACTTGTAGTACGCAAGGATCAGCACGACCGGCTTTTTGCCGAAATAATCGCTGAGCGTCACATCTTTGCCGGTTTCATCCTTGAACGTGGCATCCAGCGGAATCTGCGCGCCCAGATGCTGCTGGATGCCGACTCCCTGAAATAGCGACGGCAGCGCGCCCTTTTGCTGCGCCGAAAATGCAACGCTGGGATTATCCTGCTGCGTATCGACAGGCGCTTGCGCCGATGCAGTGCGTGCGGCAAATAACGACGACCCGATCAGTGCGAACGCAAGCGCGATTGCGCTAAATGAATTCCGGGGCGAAAAACGGTTGCGGTTTCGAAGCGAAAAGCGGTCGCTGCAAACTCCTAAAGCGGGCAAATCTACATTTACGGTAATCGTAGCGGTCTCCTGTGGAACCATCTTTTATACACCCGCCGCAAGCACCCGGAAGCGCAAATTTAAAAAATCTCGGCCACAAACGGTTCACGCCTGGAATCAGCCCGCGGATGTAACTGGTGTGCCGTGCGTTAAGCCGCCATGTGGTTCACAGCCTGTATCAACGCGCGAATGTACCCAAAACAATACGCAAAAGATTTTTCCCCCTCCGGATCATTGGGAGCCTGCGGCACATGATCCGGCATCAGCGACCGGGAATATCCAACCTCTTTGTAAACCTGAATCGCGCGCACAAAATCCACATCTCCCTCGTCGGGGTACACCTCCAGGAAATCGTTGCGATGGCCGCGAATATTCCGGAAGTGGACGTTGAAAATCTTGTCGCGCGAGCCGAAATACCGGATCACGTCAAAAATCTGCTCTCCCGGATTTTGCAGCATCTCGGAAACCGTGCCCTGGCAGAAATTCAGCCCGTGATAAGGGCTCTCCTGAATCGTGATGAATTTCTTCAAGCCATCGACGGTGCCCAGCACTCGATCCACGCCTTGATAGCCTTCCGGCGGCACGCCGGGATCCTGCGGATGGCATGCCATGCGAATCTTGTATTCATTCGCCACCGGAATCACGCGATCCAGAAAATAAGTGATGCGCTCCCAAAACATATCCGCGTCCACACGTCCCGCTCGCGTCAGCGGCGTTGCGGGATGCGCCTCGGCCAGATTCCACGCGCTGTACGTGGCGTCGCCGCGGCCCGGCACGCGCCCGGTGCGAAGCAAGCCCAGAATGCTCATGTTGTACTTGATCGCCGGAATTCCTGCCGCGGCGCAATTCCTGATCATCGTCTGCATCGCTTCGATATCGCGATCGCGCTCTGGGCTCTCGGCCAGCATGATGGCCGGATGCGGCTCGCGATCGATGTAGCTCGAGGCGAGGATCGGAGGCGTCACCAGATCGTACGTCAGCCCGTTGCGCTGGCACGCGTCCCGCGCTTGCTCGAGTTCGTCCACAGTCGCAAACAGGCGGCTTCGATCCGCGATCGGAGGAGGCCCGCCCACATTCGTCACGCTGTACCGCGCCAGCTCTTTCAAATGACCATCGTCAAGCGCGCGATACTCAGTCCCCAGTTTGATCTGCGAAGGCGCGCCAGCCGCTCGCGTGGCCGACGCAGCGTTCGCTCTTCCATTCGCAATCGCAGCCGCCGCAATACCCGAACCGGAAGCAGCCAGAAAGTCTCTACGTTTCATGTTGTAACACCTCGTCCGAGTGAATCTCGGTCCACCAGCGGTTCACGCCCCCAAGTCCATCGCCACGCCGTCATTTTCACGTTGCCGTTCAAGGGTGACAGAATTATGGAGCTAAGACAGACGGTTTTCCAAGGATTGACCGCCTATCGCAATAACGCGATAATTGGTGCTTCTGCGTTCTGCTCGAAACCTATCTGTGCAGAGGCGTAATCGCTTACGAACAAACCTGACCGCGCGGCTTTAGTTGGAAAGAAAACAGTGTGATTTTGGGCCATGCGAATCTGCCTGCGCACGCTACTCGTCCCGCTTATTCTGATTTCAGCGCCTTCGGCGATGCCCTTCTGTTTTGTTCCCCAGCCCCGATTGGTGCGTGCCGAATACTTCGCCAGCCAACTTGTAGTCGAGGCTACGCTAGATCAAACACGCGCACTCCACGATGTGGATGATCCACAGGGAGTGTCAGCCTATGTGTACACATTGCGCGTGGATCGCGTCCTGCGCGGCAAAACGGCCGCGACTCTGCGCGTTCACGAGGGGAACGACAGTGGCAGGGCGACATTTGGTTGGGTGCGAGGGAGAAAGTACCTACTCTTTCTGTTCTATGCGCCACAGGACAAATCGTGGGAGCTTGATGGCTGCGGCAATTCAGGCCCTCTGAGCGACGCCAGGATGGCCTTGGCCGAAATTGCATCTATAAAAGCCTCTCACGGTGGTGGTTCGATTCAGGGCATCGTGAGCGAGCAAGCGCTTTCGACCCCTATCTCGGGAGTCCGTGTTGAGGCAATTGGGAAGACTGGTCGTTACGAGGCGACCACGAATAAAGGGGGTGAGTTCCAGATAGCCGTTCCTGCCGGCCAATATGTCGTCTATGCCTTCAAGAATGGGATGTCCTTCGATAAGGCCGATATTAGTTATGAAGATCCCGGCGATATACGGATAGAACCGGGTGGCTGCGCTCAAATCCAGTTTGCTAGGATCGAACGCAAATAGGCTGCACGCCTGCAGCCCTGCATTGACTGCATATCGCAATAATGCGATAATCCTAAACAGGTGACCGGCGAATTCACGATTGAGTACGTGGAGTTGCCGAACGGGCGGATGCCCGCGCGCGAGTTCGTCGATTCGCTGGACGACAAAGCCGCCGCGCGAATTGACACCTTTATCGAGCGCCTGCGCGTCTACGGCAACCGGATGCAGGGCAAGTTCAGGCTGCAATGACCATTCGGACGAGAGTGGTCAAGCTGTCACGAGGGGCACGCCCGCAGAAGCAGTCGCTCTGCGGAGTTCAGAATCGTTCGTTGCCAAGGGCAGGTGGGATGTCGCCGCAAGCTTGAGATAAGCCGCATCGTAATTTGTGAGGCCGTGGGAACGCGCGAAGATCGGGAGGTCGAGAATTTCCGATGGAGCCTCCTGAGCAACGTCGATGGGGAGCGCTTTTAAGCGTGTGAGGAACCCATCGACCTGATCAACAACGATTCGCTTGCGGCGGTACGCCATCAAGAGACCGTTGCCGACTTCATAGAACCACAGGAGCGGGACCAGAGCACGCTTTTCGGAAAGACTCGCGAGAACGGATAAGCTGTACTTCCGGTCTGTTTCATCGTCGAGAAACCACTGGAGCGCCAAGGAGGCGTCCAGCACTAAATCACTCACAGACGATGACCCTCGTGGATCAGGTCCTTCACCGATACGCCCTCAAGAAGGACACGATTCTTTTCGACAAACGCGAGCATTTCGCGCACGGCTTCGCGCTGGGCACCGTTAGAAGGAGCGACCGCAGCAGACTTCTCTTTCTCCCGGAGGACTTGCAGAGCCTCGTCAATCACTTCCTCGGCAGAACGAAAGTGGCCGGCTTTCAGCTCGTCTTTCACGATTCTTTCCTGCTCGGGTGTCAGATTGATATTCATCGGGGCAGCCCATCGGTTCCCAGATGCTCAATGATACCAGCGTTCTGTGTCACTGTCGTCGCTGCAAAGTATCGAACCCAACCGGGCCCGGCGTCACTCTCTCTTTAGAAATGCTGCGACGATGGTATAGCAATTATGCGATACTTTGCCGATGAAACAAACCGTCAGACGCGACAGACACAGCGAGATTGTCGAGCAGTGTGCGCGAAAGAGCGCAACCTACCGCAAGACCTTCGCGCGGACTCTGTACCAAATCGACCTGGCCCTCCTGGTTCGCGAGATGCGAGAGGATGCGGACCTGACTCAGGCCGAACTTGCCAAGAAGGTTGGCACCACGCAATCCGTGATTGCCCGTCTTGAAGACGCCGATTACGGCGGGCACTCGCTCACGATGCTGGAACGCATCGCTACGGCCTGCGGCGTGGCTCTAAAGCTCCACGCCGAAAAGAAGCCGAATTTCGACCGCGAAGTCGCATTAGCCTAGTCCGGTGGAGAGTATGCCGTTGGGCGGCGTCAGCCAGTCAGGATCGGCACAAACGCGGCCACATGGTAGGATGAATCAACGAAAGCGAGGCAAGCGCCATGGGCGGCGCAACCGACAATCTGAAAAACTACGGGGAGCGCATCGTCCGCGACAAGGGAATCTGCGGGGGAGAGCCCGTGTTTAAGGGAACGCGAGTCACTTTGCGCACGGTACTTGCGAGCCTGGCCGACGGCGATCGCGTCGACGAGATTCTTGCCGATTTCCCGAGCCTGAAAGCTGAGGATGTACACCTCGCCATCGCATTCGCCGCCGCTTCCGCTGAAGAGGACTTGCCGGTCCCCGAAGTTCCACACATTCGATGGATATTAAGCTAGACGAGAATCTTCCGCTCCGGCTTGCAACGCGGTTAAGAGACGGCGGTGCGTCGACGAGTGGGCCGGCTGTTTTGTTGTCGCGACGGAGCGCAAGATTCGCGTGCTGAAACCGCAGAGCCAATCTGGCTCCTAGAACGGAATGCCGAAGAAACCAACGAAGAAGCGAAAGACAGCGGACCACAGTGGGGCCACAAGCACGATTCGATGATCTTGGGGGGTGCGATAGTACCGAACGGGCACAAATTGCCTTGCTAACCCGGTAACACCGCAGTCCGCCAAGTCGAGAAGCGATTTGGCGTCGCGGTACAATACAGCCATCGATAGCAACAAACATGAGATGCATACCGCAGTATCGTTAACGGTTTGCCGAGGCATCCGCGATGAAAGTGCGTTCTAGCAGCAAATTCCTTCTGGCAAGCTGTGCCGGCCTGCTCGCAGCGTTCGGGGCGCTGCACGTGGGGTTCGTCTCTGCTCAGACGCCCCACGATCCGTTTTGGATCGGAGGCCGCTACGATGGAAATCGGGTTATCATTTATTTCGACGCGGTGAGGTTTAACAATACAGTTCCCGCCAATGCACCGCGCATTGTGGATCCAGTCGTGAGCGGTTTCTTCTTGCCAGTCGAACTACCAACGGATTATATCGCTACTTTTTTTAGAGAGCCTAATGCGTATCGGTTCGCTCTAGGTGAGGAATACGACGTTCTCAGTGGCGGCGATGCCATCTCCGTCAAACTAACAACCCTGGTGGGTACGGAGGGCGATGAAGGCGTCGGCAATGAC
>DATJOL010000204.1:0-3278 GCA_035507075.1 Candidatus Aquilonibacter sp.
AGACCGCCCCGAGGTGCCGGTCGAGTGGCTGAAGGATGAGTGGCGAAAGCGTGGTCTGCTAAAGCGGTTTCAGCTCACCGTAAGTGGTTGCGTCGGCCCGTGCGACGTTCCCAACGTCGTGGTGGTGAATTCAGAGGCGGGCTCCCAATGGTTGGGTAATATCGCCCATTTCGACCAATACCGCTCGCTGATTGAATGGGCGGGGCGTTCCGTTGAAGCTGGACATTTGCTGGAGTTGCCGCGCGAATTCAAGGAGCATCGATTGGAACCCTGGCGCTGAATTTCCCTCGGTGTTGCGGAACGCACAATTTACCCTGGAGGCGCCTATGCGTTCTTGCCTGCTCACACTCACGGGAATGTATCTGCTCCTGTTTATGTGTTTGCCCTCTCGCGGGCAGATTTCCTCTGTGGCGTCTTCAGGCCGTACTCAAGAGTCCGTTGAGGACAAAGACCCTATGGCGATTGTTGAGCTTGGCGCAGCGACAAGCTGGAACTTCAGCGGGGGCGCCGCGACGTTCGCGCCGAATCTTGCCGCAGAGGTGACGCCAATCGAGAACTGGCTAGAGCTTGAGGCAGGAGTGTCGCCTTTCTATACCCGTAAATCAACGGAATGGGACACCGACTTGCTTTTCAAGAAGCCATGGACCATATCACGGAAGGTAGAATTCATGCTGGGCGTCGGTCCCGAATGGGTCCACCTCAAGGAGAATGGAATCGTGACCAACTCCATCTCCGGGGAAGTGGCGGGAGACCTCATGTTTTGGCCGACCCACAAACATCGATTCGGTTGGTTCTTCGAACCGGCTTACGACTACAGTTTTGCCGGAGCCCATCAGCAATCGATCGGTATGAGCGGCGGTCTCCTCATCGGAATACCGTGATCGCTACGGAGCATGCGCCAATGTCACCAGACGACGACAGGGTAATGCACTTACGGACACGGTGCGCGGATGGCCGGCGATTCTGGCTCTCTATGAATCTACGCCAGAGATTTCAATCCACAACTAAAATCCAGAGCCCAAAACGGCGCAATTGTCTCGCATCCTATACGTATTAAAGCCATTCCTCATGGCTGATCGAAAAAACCGAAGACCTCTTCGGAAAAAGATATTGGACGGCACCGGAAATCTGCACGATCCTCACGGCATATCGCGGTCCTTCGGGCCGCTGGAGGTGCCAATGAACGTCCTTTCCCCGCCCACTTCGCGGCGCCGCCTCGCCTCGTGGCGCCGGCCGCGCGAGATTCGTCAATCCGTTACCCTCTTTGCGCTGCTCGTTCTCTTTCCCGCTCTGGCGCTCGCACAGAGCGGAACACCCTTCGACACAGGATTCACCAATCTCCAAACCCTCTTCACCGGAACCATTGCCAAGGTTGCCAGCCTGATCGCCATCGTGATCGGCGGCTACCAGTTTGCCCACGGAGAGCCCGGCGCAAAAAAAACTTTGGCAGGGGTCGCGGCCGGGACCGGCATCGCCGTGATGGCCGTCAACGTCCTGAGTTGGCTTTGGGGCATCTGAAAGTGGATCATCCCAGAGCCGCAACCGCCACCATTCAATCTATCAAGTGTGAGGGGCAGCGATGCAGACACACACGACAACCCGCCGAAGGAACCGGGTCTACAAGAGCCTGCACAAGCCCCTCACGTACCTGGGCGTCGAGCGGACGCTGTTCTATTTTGTCTGCGTCGGCGCGGTGGGCGCATTCAACCTTTTCAACAGCCTGCCCGCCGGAGTAGCGGTCTTCATCGGCGGTTTCGCTTTCGGCCATTGGGTGACGAACACCGATCCTGCGTTCCTTCGCATCCTTGCGAAATCCGAGCGGTACAAAGCCCGGTATGATGCGGCCAAACAGAGCATCCCGCGCGTGGAGGTGCTCTGATGCTGCGCCTCGACAAGATCACCAAAAAATGGAAAGACGCCGCCACGCTCTCGGACCAAATCAACCTGTACGGCTTCTGGAACGAGACGGCGTTTCTAACCAAGAGCGGCGACCTGGGCATGGTGCTGCGCGTCACGGGCGTGGACTACGAAAGCCTCGACCACGGCAAACAGGAATACACCGTAAAACGCCTCGAAGCTGCGCTCAAATCCTTCGACTCGGGTTTCCACGTCTACCAGTACCTCTTCAAATCGAATCGGCCTGAGATCCCCTTCGCTCATTACGAAAACCCGATTGTGCAGGAGTCGCAGGACTACCGCGAGAAGCTCTTTGAAGCCAAGGCCGACCGGCTCTTTCAGATCGAAATCTATTACTGCGTGCTCCTTGAGGGCGCGCGCTCGAAGACCGGCGTCCGGGCAGCACTCGGGCGGCTTTTCCGTGACCCGGCCGGCGCCGTGAACGAGCTGAAAGCGCAGTTCAGCAGCAACGGCATGAAAGCACTGCTGCGGGAGCAGATCGAACACGACCTAGTTCGGCTCGAACAATGCGTGCAGGCGTTCGTGCGCCAGCTCGCCGACGTCACGCGCATCGACGTTCTCGACCCGCGGGGTCAGTTCCGATTCTTCCGCCGCCTGGTCAATTACGACGGCTGGCGGATTGACGGCAATCCGAATCCGTCGAGAGTTCTCGACCGTCAGGTCGCCAATTCGGACATTCGATCCGAGCGCGATCATCTGCGCGTGGGAGATCACATCGTCCGCATCCTGACCATGAAGGAGGCCATGAGCGAAACTCGCCCCCTGGCTCTGGACGCGTTCCTGAAGATTCCGGCGAATTTCTGTGCTGTATCCGAGTGGGTGCCGCTTCCCGCCGCGGCGGCGCGCAAGGAAGTGAACAAGCGCCGCCGGCACTTCAATATCTCAAAGACCGGATTCGTTTCGCAGCTCGGCAACGATCCGGCAACGACGAACCCACGCGATGTGCTGGTGGACGAATCGAAGCAGGCCGACATCGAAAACCTTGGCGACTGCCTGCGCGCCCTGGGCGACGGGCAGCAGTTGGGCGAGTTCTCTCTGACCATCGTCTTGTACGGTAAAGACCGGAACGCTCTCGACAGGCTTGTAGGAGAGTTCGCGGGCATCTTCACCAATGCGGATGGCAGCCTGTTCGCGGAAACCTACAACCAGCTCAACGCCTACTTCGCCATCGTTCCTGGCGGCTATGCGTTCAATCTGCGCAGACTCTACCTGCTGAATACCAATTACGCCGACCTGAGTTTCCTGTTCACCATACTGCCGGGCGAAAAGACCAACGCGTACCTTGGAACGGAGTATCTGGCGGTTCTTGAAACCGACAACGACACGCCCTACTACCTCAACCTGCATTGCGGCGAAATAGG
>DATJOL010000205.1:0-17956 GCA_035507075.1 Candidatus Aquilonibacter sp.
AATCTTTCGCGCGCTCTTGTCTTCCCCAAACGCTTCCGCCGGACGCGCCGCCTTCGCCAGCGCCGGCGGACGCAAACGCCGCGCCTGCTGCGCGGACTCGGCCAAAATCCTCTCCCATCGCGCGCGCCGCTTCCCTGCCGCTTCGATCAACGCCCTATCCGAACGCGCCGCCGCCATCGGCACAATTTCGCTCGCGCCCAGCTCGGTCGCTTTTTCCAGGCACCACTCGAACCGGTCAAACTTGATCAGCGAAATCAGCAGCCGCTGCGCCACTCGCGGCTCGCGCGCCGGCACCTCCTCGACCAGCGTGAACTCGATCCGGCTCTCGCCGCGTTTCGTCAGCGCCACGTTCTCGATGCGCCCGAGCCACACGCTCGCGCCGTCGCTCAACTCATAAAGCTGGCCCGCCTCCGCCCGCAACACTCGCCCCAAATGCTCGGCCGTCTCGCCGCGCATCACCGCGCGCCCATCCTCAAATCTCTCGACAAAAAACCGTCGCCGCATCCCAAAATTCTACAGGCGAACCCGCTGAAGTAAAACGTTCAACCGATCAGGCGCGTTTTCCCGTCTGACGCACGCAATCGAAAGCGCGCACGATATCACCCCTCTAACTCCATCTCATGGGCACCGCCGGCGCGTATAATCAGCCCGTCGCACCATGAGCGGAAATAACTAAAAATGGATGCGGCGAAGGAGACATCCCATGAAGGCGAACTGGATTCTTTGTCTGGCAGCAGGAATAATCGGCGGCGCAATCGCGCATTTTGCCTGGATTCAGCCGGTCCAGGCTCAGGTTCTCCGTATCGTGCCACAGGAATTACAAGCTCAGCAGTTCGTGTTAGTCGATGAAAAAGACAAAACCTTCGCGACGCTCGCCATCTCTGAAGTAAACGGCAAGGAAATCTTTGAAATCATCGGCAAAGATGGACAGGTCATCGCGACCGCTGGCGAGGGTCCGCACGTCATTCAATAGGTTCACGCATTTGCATGTACACGTCGGCATGCGCAAGCCGCGGCCCTGCGCCAAAAATCTTTCACCCTCCACATTTCAAACGCGGCGGAAAATCGCCGGCGGCGCAACGAAGCCGGGACGTGCTCACTTATGAATGCTCTGAATAGACGCGTCTTTGTCATCGCGGCTTGTCTGTCTGCGATTGTTGGTGCCCCGCCCCTTCGGGCGCAGTCCCCCAACGCGGGTTGGGAAAAGGGCGCTGGCGGGAAGATGGCGTTCAGTTTCGCGTCTGAAACCGAATTCCGCCGCCATGAGCCAGGAAACCGTGCACGCGCTGCCTAGAAGGCTCTAGCGGCCAAGCCCTGCGCTCTTTGCACTGCGGTCGATTTCGGCCTTCAACGCATCCACGTCGGCCTGCAGCAGCGCCTTCGCCCGCTTCGTGGCTCGCGTGATGGCGGCATTCACTTTAGACTCAACGTCCGTAGCTGCCACCACAACTAGCCCGCTTTTGCCTTCGTCGAGCAACTCTCCGAGCTCCTTCAGATCGGACCGTTTCATACCTCGAGCAACGTGGCCGGCGACGGCGCCGGCGGTGGCACCGATGGCGCTGCCAGCGATCAAGCTAGCACCCAGACTGACGGCCGGAAACAGCGCGACTAACGCGCCAACCGCAAGTCCAACAACCAAGCCAACGGCGCCGCCATGACGAGTGGGCTCTTCGACCCGCTTGACAATAGACACCTTTCCATCGGCCCCACGAGTTACCACCGCCGCGTCATATGTGTCCAGGATCTTCGTCTCCGTATAGAGTTTGCGGACCGCGTCATAATCCGCAAGGGCGTCTTGTTCGGAGTCATACTGGGTAGCGAGAACTGCAAATGTATCAAGAGCCATCATTCTTCTCCTTTATCTTGTTTGGGGCCTCACGTCGGTCTCGATGAAAAAAATGTACGTGGCACGCCGCTTCCGTGACACGAAGACTTTGAACTCCACCATTTGGTGATTTCGGTGAAGCGGGGACACGGGAATGCCCCCGCTTGCATGAGGCGGCGATGAGCTTACTTCTCGATTTGTGCAGCCGCTTTTCTCAGCTGCCCGGCAGCCAAGCTCTTCAAGTGCTTCGAACGTTCTTCGTATTCCGCTCGTATCTGCGCGATACGGTCGTCGAAGGATTTCTTCGCAGCACCCTGTGCCTTTGCGGCCCTCTTCTGCAAGGCTTCGACCTTGGCTTCCGTCTCGGCCCTGATCTGCTCTGATCGCTGTTTTGCCTGTTCCAGTTTGGTCTGCAGTTTGGCGTTCAGCTTGTCAATCTTGCCCTGCAACTTCGCCTTTCGATCAGCTTGCGCCCGAGCATGCTCAGCCGTCATTTCTGCAATTTCCTGCTTCAGCTCTGCCACATCGCGGGCTCTGAGATCGTCTTCAACCGTGCTTCTCAGTGAACGAAAAACAATACCACCGGCAGCTTCCATGGCTGAGTCGACCGGCGTCACCCAGTCTTCACTAACATCAGCTGCTACGGCGCACTTCCCCGGCGTGAGGGCTGCCGCCGTGTCGGCTCCGAAGTCCGTGTTGACCCCGGCGACGTACAAATCCCCCAACATTCCAGCGAAGCTTCCGGCAAGAAGGCCGATGCCCAGGCCGACGGGTCCTCCTAGGGCTCCGATAAGGCTCCCAATCGCGGTACCCCCAACCGTTCGGATGGGGAAGTCGCCGTCAGTTCGGAGTACAGAAACCGTTCCGTCGGCGTTCTTCTTGATCACTCCTTCAGCGTAGATTGTGATACTCCCCTCGGTATCGAGCTGTTTGAGAGCGCGGGCTCCTTCGTATGCTTTCGCTTCATTGTCGAACACCACGACTAGCATCTTCTCCATGACTAATCTCCTCGCGTGAATTTAGACAGCGTGAGAGGCCGTCGACTTTGGGAGAACTTGGCGAATCGCAGTCCCAAAACCGATCAGTGATGCGCCGTCGAAGATCAAATCCACCCCGATGGCAAAACCGATGAACCAGATACTCGAAACCGGCATTTGGACCAGGAGCATGACTCCCAGCACGAGCGAAACGATCCCTGAAAAGACGGCCCATCCCCAGCGCGGAAATTTCATCGTTCCCGCCCCGATTGCTCGGAATATCCCGGTCACAACGAAAAAGCTCGCAAGGATTAGGGTGAGGCTCGCAGCCCCAGCTAGGGGATAACGCACGAGCAGATAGCCTGTGAACCCTCTGAATAGAGCGCTGAGTAGGTGAAGAAAGAACCCGCTCCAGTTTCTCGTACTAAAGGCCTGAACCAGAGCGACGATTCCACTGATCAAAAGCAACCATCCGAAAAACAAGACTGTGGCAAACGTTGCGGTGACATCCCCAATGATGCAAACGGCTCCCAGAAGCATTAGAAGAATTCCGAGACCAAGAAACCAGCCCCAGGAATTCCTGATTTCATCCATGCCCGCAAGAAACGGATTTTCGGCAAATTCTCTCGACATGGGCCCCTCCTTTTTGTTCTGGTTTTTTCCTCCCCGGACCGAAGTTGAAGGCACTTTCGCGCTGGTCAACTAATGCAATATCCGGCCTATTGAAAACTGCGTATGTGACCCAGATCACACGCCTCTAAGAAACAAATCACACGCGTATGGAATTATTTTTGGAACCGTAGTCCCTCGCATTTCGGTCCCTCGATGAGCCCAAAATAATCTTGCACAACCGGCCGCGCTTCAACTGAGACACATGTTCAGGTCTTATACGGTTCTAGGCGTTGGCTTAGCCATGTGCGCGCTTCGGCTTCGCTGCGGCATGGCGACACGGCAGCGACATCGTCTAACAGAGTTTCTAACATCCTTATAGCACCGAACTCTACATCGGTTGAAACAATCACGGCCGTGGGTCCAAATTTGTTTTCCACGCTCATCTCTCGCACAAGCGCAACTATTGTCCGCACCTCATCAGAGGTGAAATCTACATTTGCAGCCCGGGCGTCGATGATCTCTGGATAGAGGAGGCCGTTAAAATGGCGCTCCAATTTGAGGTGCTGATCAACGTCTTCGGAGGTCACGCGGCCAAGTGCAACCGAGTCGATTCTCCGCTCAGCGTGGTTGATGTCAGCAATAATCGGCACACTAAATTCCTCGCGAAGAGAGCTACCAAGGCGAAGACGCAGCTCCGAGAGCAGCTCCCGCTGGACCGCCCATTGCCGCTCCTACGAAGCCCCTCCGTGACGCCCACCACCGCAGCCCCCGCCTTTTCTCTGTGTTCGTCACCCATTTCTCGAACCGTGACATGGCCCTTCTCATCCTTCTAGGTGACAGAATAATCCGCCAGTTCAAGCCAAGCGTCGCGGCCAAGCGCCTTTGCCACCTGCAGGCCTTTCGTCGCCCCATCTTTCGAATTTGCCGTCAACGCAACCAAAGTCAGGTCGCCCATACTTCTAACCTTTATCCAAAAGAATTATCTGGGATTTAGTCGGGATTGCCATTGAACAGCCTGAACAAATCTACGTCTGTGACCGACGTCGCTGGCTGTTGGATCGGTGGATGCTACCACTTGTTTCAGTATTAACGCAACCAAATCGCGCGGTCGAAGAGCGGATCTGTTTTCCAGGACAGCTTGCAAAATTTCAGCCCGCGCGCGTATAAATTGTGTGAGTCGCGACGATGCGGACCTTTATTGGCATACTGGCGTTGCTTGCCGCGGGGATACCGTCGCCTGGTCTTCCTCAGTCAAGTCCAAAGCTGCAAAGGTTCTTTCAGCAGAACATTGGACTGAATGAAGATCAGATCAGATCCATCCGAGATGGAGAGCCCGTAGCGAAGGCGCTTCCATCCCGTACTCCGGACGAGATGTTTTTGTTTGGGGCGGTGTACATCGATGCCGCTCCGGAGGCTTATCTCCTATATGCGCGCGATTTGGATCGGATTCGAAAGGCTCCCAGCTTTCTGGCCCTCGCCGCTTTCAGCAGTCCGCCACAGATTTCCGATTTGAAGGATTTTTCGTTCGATAGTGAAGAGATTCAAGACTTACGGCATTGCAAGCCCGGCCACTGCCCGATCCAGGCTCCCGGCAGTACCATCGAACTGCTTCAGCGATCCATCGACTGGTCCGCCCCGCAGGTGGATGAACAGGTCAATCAGTTCGTGCGAGAAAACGCACTGGAGTTTCTGCTTGGTTATCAACGCGACGGCAATCAGGCGTTGGGCGTTTACAATGATAAGCGTGATCCGACCGTAGTAGAGCGCCAGTTCGCCTACATGCTCAGTTACAGCAACGCCCTTCCCGAGTATCTGCCGGATTTCTACCAATACCTTCTTTCGTACCCAAACGCGAAGCCCCGGAACGTCCGGGACACGTTTTATTGGTCAAAGGTGAAATTCGGATTGAAGCCCACGCTGCGCATCGTGCACATGATGACCATGCGCGGGAACCCTGCCGATGAAGTTGCCTACGCCATTGCTGAGAAACAGCTGTATTCAAGCCATTATTTCGAAACCGCTCTGGACCTTACGTTCTGTGTCCGTGGCACGGACTATAACCCGGCCCAGCCTGGTTTCTATCTCATCAAAATTCTGGGTTCCGAACAGGCTGGTCTGACGGGTGTTAAAGGCTCGGTTGTTCGAAAGGCCGCCGTCGATCGGTCCGTTTCAAGTCTGCGCAACTTGCTCGCGGCAGCCAGAAACGCAGTGGAAGGCAGATAGCAGGTAGGCCGTCCGTCGCCAATTTTACCCTCCGCGAACGTTCTCTTCTTCAAAAACCGCAGGGCCAAGCTTGCACGAGATCCCAGTTGGTTATGCGAACTGATTTGTGGCCGTCCAGCAGGAAGATCGTGCGACGAAATCAATTTGCTTTACATTGCGAAATGCCGGGCGTATATAACGGCCCATCCGGGAGATCAAAGCGGAAGTCCTGGTTGAGAGGATTGCCGTGTCGCGCAACGTAGCTGATCTGACGTGGGAGATGCTGGAAAAGGCTGGGGTAAAACGATGCTACGGCATCGTGGGCGACGCGCTCAACCCCGTAATCGACGCGCTCCGCCGAAACGGACATATCGAATTCATCCACGTACGCCACGAGGAGTATGGCGTCTTCGCGGCGGTCGCCGATGCATACTTCACCGGCAACCCGGTCGTTGTGTGCGGCACGGCGGGACCGGGAGTGACGCACCTCATCAATGGTCTAATAGACGCCAAGAAGGAAGGCGCGCCCATCATCGCGATCGCGGGAGACGTCGAAACCAGCCTGATCGATACCTCCGCCCTCGAGGAATTGAATCCCTACAAGTTTTTCGATACCGCTTCGCTTTACACGGGACGGGTCGTAGACCCCGAGCAGGCGCGGGCCGTGATTAATACGGCGATTGTTACGGCGGTGATCGACCGAGGGCCGACTGTGATTTCCATGCCTGGCAACGTGGCCGCGGCCGACGCTCCTGCGAAAGCAAATGACGTAGCTATTGCGGTTCAACCCGTGCTGCGTCCCGCGGACACGGATTTGGCAAAGCTCGCGGCGCTAATTGAAGACGCGAAAACAGTCGCCATCTTCGGTGGCGATGGCTGCCGCGATGCGCGAGACGAAGTCATCGCGCTCGCGACGAAGCTCAAAGCGCCGGTGGGCTATTCGCTCCGCGGCAAGCAGTGGCTGGAGCACGACAATCCAAATGCAGTCGGCATGAGTGGACTGCTCGGCTACGGCGGCGCCTACAAAGCGATTCATGCCGCCGACCTGCTGCTCCTGCTCGGCACGGATTTCCCCTTCTCAGAGTTTCTTCCCACCAAGGACGTCAAAAAAGTGCAGCTCGACCGCAATGCTAAACACATCGGTCGCCGCACAGCCGTCGATTTGGCGCTGCTGGGCGACGTGAAGGCGACAATCGCGGCGCTCCTTCCGAAGGTTCACGAGAAGAGCGAAACGCGTTTACTCGAAGAGTGTCTCTCTGAAACGCGAGAGTTCGGCGAACTCCTCGGCCATTACGTCGAAAAAGGACCGGAGATCAAACCGATTCGCCCAGAGTTTCTTGCCGCTGCCCTGAGTGACGTGGCAGCGGACGACGCCATGTTCTTCGCCGACACCGGCACGCCGGTTATATGGCTGGCTCGGCACATCAAAGGCGGAAACAATCGCAGGCTCTTTGGCTCCTTCACTTGGGCATCGATGGCCAGCGCGGCGCCCAACGCCTTTGGCGCACAACTCGCCTATCCTGGCCGCCAAACCATCGCACTGTGCGGTGACGGCGGCTTCACAATGCTGGCTCTCGGCGATCTTGTGACTCAGGTGCAGCGGAAATCCCGCGTGGTCCAAATCATCTTCAACAACGAATCGCTCGACTTCGTGCATATCGAGCAGCAGGAAGCCGGTTTTGTACCGTTCGGCGTCGAATTCAAGAATCCGAATTTCGCGCGTGTCGCCGAGGCGATGGGCGCAAAAGGCATCCGCCTGGAAGAACCCGCCGATGTGAAGGACGCACTGAGGGAAGCTCTCGCCCACCAAGAAGGGCCGGTCGTCATCGACGCCGTCGTCGAGCCGTTCGCGCTTTCGCTGCCGTCGCATGTGCCTTTCCACGTGGCGAAGAACTTCACGTTGAGCCTGGCTAAGCAAGCGCTTTCAGGCCAAATGGATTCGGTGATCAAGACACTCGAGCGCAACATTCGTCTCGTTTGATCCACACCGCTCGGGCGACAAGTGAAGGAAAGCTGCGCCTGGTGGCAATTTGCTCAGAAATAACGCACGCATGGCTTTGTGCACACCAAGGTAACTCGCGCGAAAACCACCGGTTCGCCTTTAAGCGTCAAAACCGTGCAATTTAGCCCATTTTAAGGTGCCATTTTTGACGCCGCAGCAGCCCCCTCCGCCCGCCGCGTCGGCTGAAGCCGTGCTCCTCTGCCCCCTTTGCCTCCTCAACCTCCTCTGCTTCGTGGTCCTATGAGTTCCATACTGCGTATTTCCCACAATAGAAATCGCAGTTTGCGCATGCTACCCTTGGCTCGTTTTTGAAGCTGAAATCCGCGCAGTCGCGGAAAAAAATTCCGCAAAAAAGCGCGGAAATAACACAGGAGGAGTGTGCGCGGATCGCGCCAAGTCACAAAACACGAAATTTCTAATCGATAGTAATTACGATTAGAAATCGCCGTAAGCGGCGCATTTTCAATCACATAAAAATTTCTAATCGATAGAAAAACAGCCCCTGCGAAAGCAGCAAAAGCGCACAAAAGGCGAAGGGCGGGGGGCCGCGAATCACCAGTCGCAAGTCACTGCATGATCCGGCTAGGTGACCCAGAGCAGCGGTTGGCGAATCGGATAGTTGCGGATGATTTCGGCAACGGTGGGGTCGGGATTGAGGCTGCGCCAGACGGGGAAATATTGGGCGCGTCCGAGCGCGATGCCGGCGAAGAGCAAACTCGGCTGGCGGACGGGCCAGTCGTCCCAGTATTCGACGTCATGCTTATAAGGCCATTTGCTTTTATCGGCGATGAACGGAAACATGAAGGCCATCGCGTTTGCAAAGCTGCGGCCTTCGGGTGAGGTGAACGAGAAAAGATTGTCGTGAGGGGCCGAAAGAATCTGGCAGACGACGGACATTACGTCGAGATTGAAAATGCAGTAGCCGTAAGGTTTTGTGCGCGCGAGCTCGAGCGGGAAGCTGCCGTCGGCGGCGATCTGGTTGGGCACGATCACTTCCTTGAAGCGCGTGCGGCAAAAACCGGTGATGTCCGTCTGCCCGGTGAAGGTGGCAAATTCAGCAGCTTGCGCGACCCAGCAAGTGCCGTGATTGTTCTTCGCGTCGCGCTCCTGGATGCCGTTTTTTGAAGTGGCCATCCAGGTGACGTAGTCGCTGAACCATTTGCGCAGGCCGGCGGATTCGCCAGGGGAGAAAGCGCGCGCGCGTTCGAGGAACCGAATCGAGCGCACGACTTCGACGAGATGAAGTGTGTCGATGATGCCGGTTCCCCGCCCCGTGGTGATGCCGTGAATCGCCTGCGCGTATTGCAGGTTGGGATTCATCATCGTGGCGGGATCGAGGAACCACGCGCGCAGATGTTCCGCGGCGTGCTGGGAATAGCGCTTTTCGCGAGTGAGCTGCCACGCCGCGGCGAGCGCCGGCACTTGCACGCTGAGGCGAATCAAGGCGAGGCGATGCGCGTTGAAATTATCGGGATTGGACATGCCGTCGTGCTGGATGTAAGGCCCGTTCGGGTTCTTTAGATCGGGCCACCAGTAATCGCCTTCGGAGAAATAGTCGTGTTTGCCGCCGGCGCTGCGCGGGCTGGAATAGGCCGTGATCGTGACGGGTTGTTCGGTGAGGTATTGATCCGCGGCGGTGAGGATCCTTTGGCGATCGATCGCCGCCACATTGGGAATTTCACGTTTCGGCAATTTCGCGAACGCGGTGCGGTTTGCAAATCCGGCGGCAATACCGGCGGCCAGCCCGCAGAATTTTCGTCGAGAAATTTGCGACATGATTGCCTCACGAAAGCAGCGTTACATGCCGACGCCGAGCCGCGGGCGCTCTTTTCGCACGAAGAGATTGTCTTGCGTCGGCACGTCATCGCATTCGATGGCGATTGTGGTCACGGGGTGGTCCGGCGCTTTCATCGGCAAATCGGTGAAGCGCACGCGGAATTTATCCTGGATGAAATTCACTTTGTCGCCGGTGGCGAGCATGCGCGCGGACTTCACGCCGACCATGAGACCCGCGATGGCGACGTAATCGCCGGGCCAGAAATGGACGTGCATGTAAAGCGTGTTGCCTTTTCTGGAGAAGCTCGCGTAATTCGAGCGGCTCGGCTGGCACGGCTCGGATTCGTAGATCGATTCGCCGTTGCGCTGCAGCCAGCCGCCGACTTCGGTGAGAATGTCGATGGAGGGCTGCGGGATCGAGCCGTCGGGCTTGGGGCCGATGTTGAGGAGATAATTGCCGGTGTCTTTGGCGCACTGGATGAGATTCTGGACGACGCGGCGCGGGCTCTTCCAATCATCGTCGGCGCGCTGATAGCCCCAGCTGTCGTTGAGCGTCATGCAGGATTCCCAGGCGCGGCCGTTTTTATCGGCTGTAATTTGTTGCTCGGGCGTTTGAAAATCGCCGGGCAGGCCGTTGCGATTATTGACGATGATGTCCGGCTGAAGCTGAAAAACCATTTTGTTCATGTCTTCGGAGCGCCATTGCTCGGCGTTGAGCGGCCAATCGACGTCGTACCAAAGCACGTCGATCTTGCCGTAATTGGTCATGAGTTCGCGAATCAGGCCGTGCGTGTATTCGACGAAGCGCTCGCGGGCGGCGTCGTCTGTGGCGCAGATGGCGCCGTCGGGATGGTGCCAATCCATGAGCGAATAGTAGAAGCCGACGTGCATTCCCTCGGCGCGGGCGGCTTCGACGTATTCCTTGACGAGATCGCGGCCGGGCCCCTGCGCGGGAGCGCAATAATTCGTGTATTTTGTCGCGTCGAAATTGCAGAAACCTTCGTGGTGCTTGGTGGTCATCACCATGTATTTTTGGCCGGTGGCTTTGGCGAGCCTGGCCCAGGCGCGCGCGGCGTTCGGGATCGGCTTGAACATTTTGGCATGCTGCTGATAATCGGCGACGGGCCAGCCTTCGTTTTCCATCACCCATTCGTGGCGTTCAATGGTGCTGTAGAGTCCCCAATGAATAAACATGCCGAAGCGCGCCTTATGCCACCATTCCATGCGGCGCTGGCGATCGGCGATCACTTCCGGCGATTCGGCCGGGGCTACGGCGGTGGTTTGCGTTTGCGGCGATGCGGCAGGCGCGGCATTGGCCGCGCTTGCCACAAGCCCCGGCGCCACGGCTAATGAGGCGAGCGAGCCCGCCGTGGTCGTGATCCACCCACGGCGCGTCATTCGATTGCGATCCTGTTCCATGACTTCGACCTCCTTCTCGAAAGCTGAATTTTTGACGGCCCAAACACTTTTGGAGCTTACTTTTCCAAGGTGAAGATGTTTTCCATCAGCATCCATTTTTCGCCCGGTTTGGCGCCGGGGAGCGCCTGCTGAAACTTCCACATCAGGGTTTCCCACTCCTGGACTTTGGGATTGTCGCGGTCGGCTGCTGCTTTCGCGGCGAAAGAGAAATTATCGTTCGTCTCCATGATCATGAACATCCGTGTGCCGACGAGATAAATCTCCAGGTCTTCGATGCCAGCCTCTTTGATGCTGGCGGTGATCTCGGGCCAAATGCGCTCGTGATATTTCTTATAGGCCGTGATCAGGCTGGGATCATCTTTCAAATCGAGCGCCAGACAGTAGCGTTTGCTCATCAGACTGTCCTCAAGGCTGCCGGAGTGGCGGACGAGGCGGTGGGCTTATAGCCGCTGGTCGCAAAATAGAACACGTAGACGTAGCAGGCGAGCGGCACCGTGAACGCCCACTGAATGTTGCTCTTATCGGAGATGAATCCCATCAGCACCGGAAAAAGCGCACCGCCAATGATCGCCATCACCATGAATGACGAGGCCAGCTTCGTATACGGCCCGAGATTCTTCAAACCGAGAGCGAAAATCGTGGGGAACATGATGGAGTGGAAGAAGCCGATGAAGACGACGGCCCAGACCGGAAACACGCCGCTGGTGAAAATGGCGATCAATGCACAAACGACGGAAGCGGCGGCGAATGCGCTCAAAAGGCGAGGCGGCGCAATCTTTTTCATCATGGCCGAACCAGCGAAGCGGCCAATCATGAATCCGAGGAGATGCCACCAGAGATAATCTGCGGCGGTCACGTCTGACGTGCCGGGGAGCGTGTGTTCGGCAAAGCGGATGATGAAGCTGGTGACGCCGACTTGCGCGCCGACGTAAAAGAACTGGGCGAGGACGCCTTTGACCAAGTGTTTGTGCGCCAGCAACCCGGATAATTCACTTTTGCCACCCTCGCGCTCGCGTTCTTCTTCTTCGATCCTGGGCTGCACTTCGGGAAGGCGTGCGAAAAAGATCAAGATGAAAACGAAGATGAAGACGCCAGTGATCGCAAGATAGGGCATCTTGACGCGCGCCGCCAGAGACGCGGAATAGGCCTGTATTTGGGACGCGCTCATTTGGGAAAGCTGCGCCGCAGAATATCCCACACTCGTTAGAATGAAAGCTTTGCCGATGTAGGGCGTCACGAATGCGCCCACGGCGTTGAAGGATTGCGCGAGGTTCAGGCGGCGCTCGGAGCTTTCCGGCGGGCCGAGGATCGTCACGTAAGGGTTGGCGCCCGTTTCGAGAAAGCCTTGGCCGAACGCCATCACAAACAGCGCCAGCAGAAAAAATATGTACAAGTGCGCCGAGGCGGCAGGAATAAACAAAAAAGCGCCGAACGCGCAAACGAACAGGCCGAAAAGCAGTCCTTTCTTGTAGCCGATGCGCTCCATCAGCTTGCCCGCGGGAAGCGCGGCGAGAAAATAGCCGCCGAAAAAGGCGAACTGCACGAGCGAGGAGGCACGGTCGCTCAGCTGGAAAGTTTTCTTGAACTGCGGGATGAGAATGTCGTTGAGATTGACGCCGAGCGCCCAAAGAAAAAAGAGGCTCGTAATCAGAATGAATGGGATCACGTAACGGCGCTCGGTCATCGGCGCGGATTGTGGCGTGGGCGTCTCCTTCTTTCACCGACTACAAAGTACAAAAACGAACCTGCCTACCGAAATGCGCCCGCGACCTGCACGGCGACGGTGGCCGCGACAAAAACCACTCACTCTAGCGCGCGATCGAGGTGCACATAACCACCATCGACGTACACGTGCTGGCCGGTGATGTGGCTCGCGCGGGAAGAAATCAGGAATAAAACCGTGTCCGCGATTTCGCGTGGCTCGGTCATGCGCTTTCCCAGCGGAATGCGGGCGACGATCGACTTCAATTTTTCATCGGGAAACGGAAACGTGCTCAGCCACTGCTTGTAAAGCGGCGTCATTACTTCGGACGGGACGACCGCATTGACGCGAATTCCGTGGCGGAGCAGTTCCGCGGCCCATTCGCGCGTGAGCGCGAGAATGGCGCCCTTCGCCGATGCGTAACCCGATGTGTTTCCCTGGCCCGTAACGGCCGTTTTCGAGCTGATGTTCACGATCGTGCCGCGCGCCGTCTTCAAGTGTGGGAGCGCGTAATGGGCCATGTTGTAGTAATGAAGCAGATTGCGCTGAAGCGAGCCGAGGTATTTTTCCGGGCTGCCGCGCTCGAGGCCGACGCCGTCGTTGACGCCCGCGTTGTTCACCAGAGCGTCGATGCGGCCGAACTGCGCGATTGTTTCTTCGACTGCCTTTTTGCAATTGTCCGGATTGGTCAGCTCGACCGCGAGTGAGTCGCCTTTTGCACCGGCCTTGGAAAGCTCCGCTTTAAATCGCTCGCAGGCTTCGGCGTCGCGGTCGACGATCACGGGGATCGCGCCTTCGCGGCTGCACTGGCGGACGATCGCAGCACCGATGCCTTTTGCGCCGCCCGTTACAATCACCACTTTATTCCCAAGTTCGAGGTCCATCAGGCGTTAACTCGCAGGCCATAAAAGTGAACTGCATTCGCGCCGAAGATTTTGGCTTTGTCGGCGGCTGAAAAATCGGCTGTGTAATCCACGATCAACTGGCGCACGCGGGTATATGTGCCGGCGAGCAAGCACACCGGCCAATCCGAACCAAAAATAAGCCGGTCGATGCCAAACGCGTCGAAAACAAGATCGAGATACGGGCGAAAATCCTCGGCGCGCCAGCTGTGCCAATCCGCTTCCGTGGCGAGGCCCGAGACTTTGCAATAGACGTTTGGATTCTGTGCAAGAGTTCGCATCTGGCCCGCCCATTGCGAGATGCGGCAGCCCCTAATTTCCGGCTTCGCCAGGTGGTCGACGATAAAGGGCTGCTTTGGGAATCGCGAAACCATTTCAATCGCGGCGGGCAACTGCTTGGGATAGATCAGAATGTCGTAAGTGAAATCGAATTCGGCCAGTACCGCGATTCCACGCAGGAAATCCGGATTCAGCATAAAGCGGTCATCCGCTTCGGCCTGCACCACATGGCGGAAGCCGCACAGTTTCTCAAATTGCGAGAAATAATCGAGCCGCTCGCCTATGTTAGGTGAGCGCAAATCCACCCAGCCCACGACTCCCGCAATCGCGCTGTGCTGCGCAGCAAGGTGGAGCAGGAAAAGGGTCTCGCCCTCGGATTGATCGGCCTGAACGGCAATCGTGCCCTCGATGCCGTTCGCGGCGAGTTCAGGCAGCAGGTCCGCGGGGAGAAAATCGCGCTTCAGGATGGACATTTCGTCCGTGATCCAGGCGTCACGTTGCGCGTCGTAATGCCAGAAATGCTGATGCGCGTCAATTCTCATGGGGACCGACGGACATTCCGAAGGCAATCACAGCGAAACTCCGCGCTTCCAGGGAATGAAATCGCGCTGGCCCAGTATTTCGGCCTTGGTATGTGTGGCGCCGCTTGCGACGCCGACCACGAAATCCAAAATCGTCGCGCCCATTTCGTCGATCGTCGTTTCACCGGAAACGACAGGACCGGCATCAATGTCGATAATGTCTCCCATACGGTGCGCCATATCGGAATTGGTCGAAATCTTTACCACGGGGGCAATCGGATTACCTGTGGGCGTGCCGAGGCCGGTGGTGAAGAGGACGACGCTTGCGCCGGCGCCCACTTGGGCCGTGACGCATTCAACGTCATTGCCCGGCGTACACTGTAGATTGAGCCCGGGCACCGAGGAATATTCCGGATAATCGAGGACGGCGGTGACGGGCGAAGTGCCGCCCTTTTTCTCCGCTCCCGCAGATTTCATCGCATCGGTGATCAAGCCATCGCGGATATTTCCGGGCGAAGGATTCATGTCAAATCCGGAGCCGACCGCCTTGGCGCGCGCCGCATACTCCTCCATGAGTTTCATGAAGCGGTCGCTCACTTCTCTGCTTACACTCCGGTTGATCAGGTCTTGCTCGACGCCGCACAGCTCGGGAAATTCCGAGAGAATTCCGCGGCCGCCCAGCGCCGCCAGCAAATCAGCTGTATGGCCGATTGCGGGATTCGCGGAAATACCCGAAAAACCGTCCGAGCCTCCGCACTTCAGGCCCAGCACGAGCTTCGACAGGGGGGCGGGCGCGCGCTCATTCTTGTTTGCCTCGGCCATACCCAAAAAGGTCTTGCGGATCGCGTCCGAGAGCATCGCGAATTCCGAGGCGCTTTGCTGCTGTTCGAAAACAATCAGCGGCTTGTCGAAATTCGGGTCACGCTGGCGGATCTGTTCGCGCAAAATGGCGGTTTGTGAATGCTGGCAGCCGAGGCTGAAGACCGTGGCGCCCGCGACGTTAGGATGATGAATGTATCCGGCGAGAAGGCCGCAGAGATTATTTGCATCCTCGCGCGTGCTGCCGCAGCCGGCCTCGTGAGTGAGGAATTGAATGCCGTCGATATTTTTGAATAGAGACGAGCGCGGCAGAGTCTTCTTCTGCTGCGCGAGCTTCGCGCTCTGCTCCTGAGCCTGATCGAGTTTTCCTTCGCGATAAAGGCGCGCGAGCTCCGCAACCTGCTGGCGATAGACCGGCGGCTGCGCGAAGCCGAGCTCTTCCTCAAACGCCTGCTTCATCATCAGAATATTGCGGTTTTCGCAGAAGACGAGGGGAACTACGAGCCAGTGATTGCGCGTTCCTACTTGGCCGTCGAAGCGGTGATAGCCGAGAAAGGTCGTGCCGCGCCAGCGCGAGACGTCGGGCGCCTTCCAATGAAACTCACCGGTCTTTTCGTGAAAGGGTGACGCCTCATGGTGCAAATTGCGAACCGTAATGACCTCTCCGCGCCGAATGGGCGCCATAGCTTTGCCGACCATGACGCCATACATCACCACGGCGTCGCCCACGGAGAGATCTTTCAGCGCGAACTTGTATTTCGCCGGCACGTCGGTGGCGAGGTCGACCTCGGTGCCGTTCACCGGGACACGCGCGGCCGCGGGCAAACTCTTCAATGCGATGGCGACATTGTCGCGCGCATCAAGCTTTAAGACATTTCTGGGCTCTGGCATCTTTATCTTTTCACCGGTAAGTTGGCGACGTTCCGGCGCACAGTGTACACCGAATGGCACCGGATAGAACCCACGAGCGCTAAAATAGTGTAAACGATTACAAATATTTCATGGAGCGAAACGCACGGCCTTCCTGGATCAGTAGCGTTTCGACAAATGCGTGTCCAGGCGAGCTAATTCGAAGTTATGCAGAGACCGTCTATGATTTTGTCCAGTTTGTCTGGGCTCTCGCCCTTGCGATCAAGGCCGTACCCGAGGGTGTCACGTCGGCCGAACGTTACCGCACGGTAGTAGATGCCGGTTCGGGTCTCACCTCTCGAGTCGACTCCTAGAACTTCTCCGGATGAATTTTTTACCCAACGCTGCGAAAACGATTTCGAATCGCGGCCGGCGCCGTTTTCGCCAATATCCGCCGACTCGTGGCTTATTATGAATTCGGCCTCCGGAGCTGACGAAGACTTCGGGAACACAAAATACGTCTCGTTGCCGTCGTACTTCTGATACTCAGCAGTCATCGGTCGTGGCAGTGAGACCAAAGCCTTGAATCCGATGCGACTTTTGGTCACCGCTCCACTACAGGTGGGGACGACCCAGTCAGAGGTTTTGGCGGCCTCCAGTTTGACCTTCGCTCGCGGGCCGTCGGCACTGACAATGCGGGCGAAGGGACGATATTCGGGCATTTCTATTCGGATGACTTGACCCGCGTCAGAGAAATGGAATTGCCCGTTCTCACCCGTAACAAATTCTTGGCGCTCGGGAGGAGTACCGCCGTCGGAGTCGTTAAAGACAACGATGCCCTGTGCGGGTTTCCCACTGGGGCCTAGAACGACTCCGACGAGGTTTAAGCTGGCGGGCGGAACCGAATCGACATCCGAGACCTGCGTAATCACGAGCAGCGAGCAGCATCCCAAATGGCCATACCCAGTATAGCGAGTGACTCCGTCCGACCCTTTGCGTGGTTCTCCGGCAAAAAAACTGCCCGTCAGAGTAGCTGTAACGGAATAGACGGGTTTATTCCCTTTTTTCGTGGTGATCAGGGCATATAGCCGACGAAAGCTTTCGTCCTTCTGTATAGCGTATGGCGTTCCGTTGACCTTGATGTCACTGCCTGGCGTTCGCTGATTGTCGTTTACGGTAGAAGCTACGATCCCAGGAACGTCGCCGCCGAAAGCCATCCAGATTTCTTGATCGGACTTGCATGATTTGTCGAAAAGAGAAAAGTCCTCGAAAAAGACGTTTAGGGTACCGCGAACGCGAATCATCTTGCCATCGTAGGATGCGGGGTTTGTGGCGAGATCGCAGTAGGAGACGTCGAGAGGTCGGGCCTGTGCTTTGGTTGTCGGGAGAACGAGGTACAGCAACAATAAAGCAGCGGAGAAAAACCGTTGTGACATGGGTCGGTTGCCTCTCCGACTCCACTTATATCACCTTACGTCGAAATCCGGCGCTTTGGTTTCCACGGACGGGAACAGGGCCGAACCATGGATTCTACTTCTTTCCGCGGCCGGCGTCGGGCACGTCGATGCCTAGCGCCGTGGCCAAGTCGATCTGATGATCCTGTTCGTTGATCACCACTTCGCGAATCTGCTCGGCCATGGCGTACTCGCCGAGCGATTCGCATTGCCGGATCCGCTCGCGATAATTGCGGACGGTTTCGTTCTCATTGTCGAGATCGAACTGCAAGAGCTCTTCGTTCTTGTCGCTCATCTTCACCGGCTTGGGTGTGACGGTCGGCGTGCCGCCAAGATAGTCGATCTGCCGGGAGATGATGAGGGCATGCTGAAGCTCCTGCTTGGCGTGCAATTCCAGCTGGTCGGCGATGTTCATGTACTGTGCGCCCTTAATCACCTGCGAATAGACCACGTAAGCGATGATGGCCTGATATTCCCGCGCCAGATCTTCGTTGAGCAGTTCGATGAGCCGTTCGCGCGTGACCTGTTCGTATTCGCCGGACTGCGCGGGGTGCGTTCCCGTCTTTGTGCTGACCATTTCGATCTCCTTCGCCAATGGTCGGATAGTTTGCTTTTCG